>DAOMGC010000001.1:0-151393 GCA_035430125.1 Cyclobacteriaceae bacterium
CCTGTTTTTTCAAAAAAAATAATCCACCAAAGCCGAAAACTTTCCGCTGGTACTCTTTCCATTCCGACTCCTTCTTGTGGATGGTCTCCAGCCGCTCCGCCTTCATTTCGTCGGTGAGGAGCACTTCTTCCGCTTTCAACGAAGCATAGAGGGTTTCCACATTGCGCGACATGTCCTCCACTTCCTTCTGCCATCCGGCTGACAGCTGATCAATTTCACTTTGGGCCTTGGCATATTCGGGCATCTTGCTCAAAATGAAATTCGTATCAATGTACCCGAACTTCTGTGCTACGGCAAAATTCAGGCCGAATACTAAAAACAGGGCTAACGTAAGCAAAAACCGCATTTTTACCGGATTTGTTGGCCAATGGTAAAGTGGAATTGGGCGCCGCTCTTCTGGGTGGCTCCGGGCAAGGTGTCAAATCCGTAAGCCCAGTTGAGGCCGATCAAACCGAACGCTGGCATAAATATCCGGGCGCCAAAACCGGCCGACCGGTATGACTTAAACGGATTAAACTCATAAAAATTATTCCAGTTGTTACCTGCCTCCGCAAAACTGAGGGCATATATGGTAGCTGTTTGGCTGGTGGTGATCGGGTAACGCAACTCCATCACAAATTTGTCATAGACAATTCCACCCTCAATAGATGTTGCGTTCTGGGTGTTGCGTAGGGAATAAAGCGGTGGCGTCACCTGATTGTCTGGATAACCGCGCAATCCAACAATCTCCTGTCCCAATACATATGAGTTAAAGCCACCCGCCAATCCCGCTCCACCCATAAAGAACCGCTCGAATGGTCCGGTAGGAAGATTCTTATTATACGCTCCAATAAATCCAAGGTGTGCCCTTGCTTCTAACACCAGACTTCTTCCTGTGGGCTTACTACTACCGAGCAACTTCAGGTAGAATTTGGAGTCAAACATGACCTTATATAACTCCAACCATTTATATCGTTGGTTGATGTCATTTACAAAACTTGCATCACGGAATAACGAATAAGGAGGAGTCAGGGACAAGCTAAGGGATACTGAAGATCCTCCAGTCGGGAACATTGGGCTATCAATGCTGTTTCTGGCCAGCGTTGTATTAAATATGAAGCTGTTGGTTGACCCTACAGGTGGCAATGCCGTTGAGCCAATCAGATAGTTGCTGTAGTTATATACCAGGAACGACAACGAATTGGTAAGCGTGAAGTAGTTATCCGGCCATTCCAGACGACGACCCAATGACAGCGTGATGCCGCTTTGTTTCAGAGAAAAGTCCTCTGTGAACTGATAATTGCTGTTCGGGCGGCGTGAAACTGAGTGCGAAAGACTTACCGTAAATGAGTTCGGGCGGCGTCCACCAAGCCAGGGCTCGGTAAATGAAACATTGTAACTCTGGAATGCCTTTCCGTTGGCTTGTGCCGATAAGGAGAATCGTTGTCCATCACCTACCGGCAGAGGTCTCCACTTGTCAAAGTGCGTCACATTGCGTGCGGAGAAATTGTTGAACGTGAGGCCGACTGTTCCCACAAAGCCATAATATCCACCCCAACCACCGGATAATTGCACTTGGTCATTGGATTGCTCAACGAGTTTCCATTCAATGTCAACCGTTCCGTTAGCCGGGTTGGGACGAATATCCTGTTCGATTTTCTGGGGGTTGAAGTACCCCATCGAAGACAACATCTGTTGGGTGCGGATGATATCTGAACGGCGGAATTTATTGCCAGGAATTGTGGACAACTCGCGACGTATCACATGATCGCTCGTGCGTTCGTTGCCACTGATGATAACCTTGTCGATGGTGGCCTGATCTCCTTCGTAGATCCGCATTTCAATATCGATGGAGTCACCGGCGATAGCCACTTCCACCGGCTGCACTTTAAAGAACAAGTAACCGTCGTCCATGTAGAGTCCGCTGATATCCGCACCCTTTGGATTGAACGTCGTCTTGCTTTCCAACAACTCCCGGTTGTACACATCGCCTTTCTGGATATCAAGGATCTTGTTCAACGTGGCCGACGTATGGAGATAATTGCCTGTCCAGGAAATATTGCGGAAATAATATTTCCGACCTTCATACACCTTGAATTTGATATCTATGCCATTGGCTCCATGGCGGGTAATCGTGTCTGAAATGATCTCCGCGTCGCGATAACCTTGCGTATTGTAGAACGCTATTATCTTCTTCTTGTCCTCTTCAAATTCATTGCGCAGGAATTTGGATCCTGACAAGAAATTCAACTTGATATTATTGTTGATGAATTTTTTTATCTGTGCCCAACTCAATTTCCGGCTTGAGTCCAAAGCCGGCTTATAGTCTCTCGGTGGCGTACTGAGCAGGGTACTAAGCAGGGTGCGGTGTAAAGAGATGCGCGCATGTTCATGCGTCTTTTTCATTTTCTTTTTAAGCTGGGTACTGCTGACGTCTTTATTGCCTTCAAAGGAAATTTCATTGATGCGCACCTTCTGTTTGAGGTCCACATTGATTCGCAATCTGACTCCTCCACGGTTAAGCGTATCCGGCTCCTGCACTACTTTCACCTCCGTATTGAGGAAACCTTTTTTAGCAAAATACTTCTTAACGCCCAGCTCAGTATTCCGCATAATGGCGTCATTGACAATTTTGCCCTTGATCAGTTTGATATCGTCTTTGAGCGATGATTGCTTTGACTTGTTAATCCCCACAAAATAGAAATCAGTCAGGCGTGGGCGTTCAGCCAGGGTAATGACGAGGTAAACATTTTGTCCTTCGATACGATCAACGCCAATGGATACGTCTCCTACCAACCCATGACGCCACAGTTTGCGTATGGCCATGGCGATCGCATCACCTGGGATTTTGATTTTATCACCAATCTTGAGGCCCGTAAGGGAAATCACTGCATTCTTATCCAACACATTAAGGCCGGCAATGTCTATGCCGGCAATAAAGAATTCATTGGGGGTGGCGTAGTTGAGTGTCGCCTCGGTGAGGGGTTTTTCTTCGGGGGCTGTTGTTCGGCTCTTGCGAAACTGAGCCAATGACGAAAAGCCAAACAGGACCAGGGCGCACAAAATCACTAATCGTCTCATCGTCAACTGTTCGGTTCTAGTACTTTGCCAAATCGGCGCTCCCGGTGTTGGTAAGCGCAAATTGCTTCATATAAATCCTCTTTTCTAAAGTCTGGCCAAAGGGTCTGGGTGATGAACAATTCGGTATAGGCAATCTGCCACAGCAAAAAGTTACTTACCCGCAATTCTCCACTCGTGCGAATTAACAACTCTGGATCAGGAACGTTTCCCGTTTCCAGTACACCGGCAAACATCGCTTCAGTGATATCTTCCGGATGAAGCTTTCCCCGTTGGGCATCCAATGCGAGTTTGCGGGCTGCCTGCACAATTTCCCACCGGCCACTATAATTTAAAGCTAACTGTACGGTGAGACCTGTGTTATTACGGGTGGTCTGTTTCGCTTCCTCCAGGTTGCGTTGACAGTTCAAGGGCAAGTGCGAGATGTCACCAATCGTTACCAGTCGCACCTGATTGTCCATCAGATTACTGATTTCCTTTTTGATGGTGTTCACAAGGAGCTCCATTAACCCATCCACCTCTTCCTTAGGCCTTCCCCAGTTCTCTGTACTAAACGCATAAAGCGTCAGGTATTTTACGCCGAGCTCACCACAACCTTCAGTTGCCTCTGTGACCGCCTGAATGGCATTTCGATGACCAAATATCCTGGCTGCGCCCTTTTTCTTTGCCCACCGTCCATTTCCATCCATAATGATGGCAATATGCCGGGGCATGTTATTCATGTCAATTTGGTCTTTGAAAGAAGCCACAAGACCGCAAAAGTAGCCTATTTCCTTCATTTTAGCACTATCAGCGGTTGCGCTCTGTCCGGTCACAGGATGAACACCGGAGTTAAAAAGTTGCAAGGAGTCTATCCCCTACTTATAGGGATTTCTGGGGCAGGGGATATCGTAAAAAGTCCGTGTTAGCGTGATCCCCAAAAAATAATAGGTGTCAGTGTCAAACTTGTTTCCGTACTGATAGTTCTTGAAGGATGGGTCTCCGTAAGAAATATTATCGAGGTAGTCAAAAAACGTTTTCCTGACTCCAAACTCCAACGACACATAGTATTTTGGGTTGAGCACATACTTAATCCCTCCACCAAACGGAATAGCCAGTTGTACATTGCTGTATTGGACTGTCTTATTTGGAACCCCTGAGATATTGAACAGCGCAAGTCCGGCCATCAGGTACGGAGTAAAGCGCAGGCGTCGATGGCTGTCGCGCCAATCGAGGAAATGGTATTCGTAAACGCCCGACAGTTCCAGCAGGAATATATCGAACGATGCCTTTCGTTGCAGCGAGAAGGCGTCAATCTGGGCGCGGGTATCGGATGCAGCCAACTGACCTCCGGTGAGCGAGGCACGAAAACTCACGACATTGCTGATATTGGCCCGGTAGAAAACGGTAGCTGCAGGCTTTGAGAAGGCAAAGTTATAGTTGCGTACCAGGTCGCCCGTGTAATTAAATGTACCCAAACCTCCTCCCACCTCAGAACGTTGCTGAAGCTGAGCAACCAGCGGAGCGGTGGTCAACAAAAAAAAGCCAACAAGTAAACTGGAAAGTTTTTCCAGTACGATCATCTGAATTTCGCTTTGTGATACGACGGGCTGATGATGTACGTCAATCTTACACTGGTGACCATATAGAAGTCATTGTACTTCTTGGTGCCGCGGTTATTATACTTTTGCTCACTCCCGTAGCCATTTTCCACGGAGACACCCGGGATACCTGATGGGGACGGATTGGGCGGGTTGTTGTTGTAGAGTTCGTTAGTGCGATATGACATGGCCTGCGCAAGCGGGCTCTTGAGCGTGGTCAGGTTGACATAGTTTTGACTTACATCATCCAGGTAGTCGGTAAAGCAATACCTGAATCCAAGATCTGCGGAAATATCCATGACCTCATTGAGGCGAAAGCGTGCGCCAAATCCAAAAGGGATAGCAATCTGAAGCAATGAATACGGCTTGATCCCATAGTTAACATCGGTAGGGGCCAGTGTTGAGTATTGTCCCTCTGTGCCAAGAGGTCGCAGATCAACCCATTGTCCGGCTTGCGCCAGTGGGTTTCCTTGCAGGTCTGTTGCAGGAGCCTGGGCTTGCGGATTGTGCAAGAATGCACTCACGCCGGCGAAAACATAGGGTGTCCATTGAACACGGCTCATATAGGTAGCTTCGTTTTCAAACAAATCGAATATACCTACAACGGTAAGTTCCTTGATCTGATTGCGGAAGGAAAGGTTTCTTTTATGCCTGAAGACGCCACTACTCAAATCATCTTTATTAGCTGACTCTGCATCAGCACCTTTCAGGGTACCATACATAAATTGAGCCTGCAGGGTATAACGCGGACCCATACGTCGCGAGAATGATAACCCAAATCCGGGTTTAGTAAACGAAATGTCAGTGCTAATCTTCTTGGGAGTTGGTGAAAGGTCTCCGTAATAGTTCAAAGCATTGAGTGAGAATCCCACTGTGTTATAAGCATTTTGCTTCCACGTAGATTTACCACCGCGATAGGCGCCGATGCGCTTATTGCTTTTCTTTACCCCTTTAGCATTGAACTGGGCATAGCTCTCGCCGGCGCTGAGCAGCACGAGAATTCCGATAAGCGCAAAAAATGGCATTTTCATTCAGAAAAGGCTTAGACGAACTACAAATGTATAAAAATTCCTCTTTTTCCAGCGTTTTGATCCTCTGGAAGGCTGCGAGGTAAACGTCTAGTTTCGCAAGTCGAGCCCCCAGTTCAGCTTCTGCCTCAGGGTTTTGAAGTAGTGCTGACCCGGCAATTGCACCAAATGGGCCTTAAATCGCTCTTTTTTGATCTTTAGCTTGACAGTCTCGTCAACGGTCTCAAAGCGGGAATCCAAAGACACCAGGAATTTTTTGCTCCTGCCTTCGATTCGAAAGGTTAATTCTGATTTATCCGAAAGGACGATTGGTCGCACTGTGAGGTTATGGGGGCTAACGGGTGTCACGATGAAACTCTCTGACTCCGGAAAAAGTAATGGGCCTCCGCAACTGAGTGAGTATCCCGTCGATCCGGTAGGCGTAGACACAATAACACCGTCCGCCCAATAGGAATTCAGCAGTTCGCCATCAACATATACGTGTACGGTAATCATGGACGACGTGTCCTTCTTCATGATGGTGAAGTCATTGAGTCCGAAGTTCAATCCACCAAAAAGTTTCGGATCAGACACCAGCTTCAACATACTGCGTTCTTCAATCGTGTAGTTGCCTGCGAGGAGATAATCAAGTGCCTCCTCCGTTTCTTCGCGACCTGTGGTAGCCAGAAATCCAAGACGGCCTGTGTTTACACCAAGAATGGGTGTTTCATTTTTACCTACGTAGGTAACTGATTCCAGCAAGGTGCCATCCCCGCCTAATGAAATAAATAAGTCCAGGTTCTTGAGATTGTGTCCGTGGTCAAAGACGCGGGACTTGAACTTATCAGATTTGAAATGCTTTAAGAATTTCGAAGAGACATGTAATTCAGCGCCATAATGATCCAGTCGATCGAGCAACCGCTCCAGGAAGCGCGACGATTTTTTCTCCTGAAAGTCCCTACCGTGAATACCGATGCGCATGCAACAACCCGTTATCGTTGGATGATGTTACAAAATTTATGTCAAACGTGTTCGGTTACTGAAAATGCTTGAGCCTGATAACCTCGTCCTGACGCAAAAAGCGCCAATTTCCGCGAGGTAAATCCTTTTTATCAAGGGTTGCATACACAGACCGATCAAGCTTCACCACTTCATATCCTAACGCCTCAAAAATGCGGCGGACGATCCGATTCCATCCGATATGAATCTCCAGTCCTACCGTCTTTCCGTCATCTGATACAACTGCCAGATCATCAACGATTGCTTTGCCTTCCTCCAACCGAACACCACTCAGCACTTTTTGAAAGTCTTCTTTGGTGATGGGTTTGTCCAGTTCTGCCTTATAAATCTTCTTCACATTGTGCGAAGGGTGAGATAGCTTTTCAGTGAGGTCGCCATCGTTGGTGAGCAATAACAATCCGGATGTATTTCGGTCGAGCCGGCCAACGGGATAAACCCGCTCTTTGCATGCACCTGCGATCAGGTGCATCACGGTATTACGTTCCTGGGGATCGTCTGTTGTGGTGATGAATCCCTTGGGTTTATTCAGGAGGATGTACACTGGCTTCTCAGCCTTTAGTCGTTTGCCATCATAGCGAACATCATCGGTAGGCTTCACCTTATATCCCAATTCCGTCACGCTATTGCCATTCACCGTGATGACCCCCATTTTGATCAGGTCATCGGCTTCACGACGAGAACAGACACCGCTATTTGAAATGAACTTATTCAGTCGGATGAGGTCATCCTTGGGGCCTCCACTGGGAGTGGCAGGAACCGACTTGTATTGTTTGCTTAGTCGTGAATCAACAAAGGATTTGCGTTCAGCGCCAGGTGCTCCATCCGGCCTGGGCGGTTTGCCGTATGGTTTCCTTTTATAGGGTAAAGATCCACTTTTCCGGGGCCCTTTAAAGTCTCCCTTTGCTTCGTCTTTCTTCCGAAAGCCCTTTCCTGGGGCGTCCGACCTGACATATTTGCCTTCTGAGCGTTCTTTTCGTGGCTCAAACTTACCAGCGCGCTCATCCTTTCTTCTGAAGTCCTTCGCTTCATCTCGTTTTTCAAAGCCACCCTTGCTTCCAAAATCCTTTGCGGATCGTTCCGATGATCTGGACGGTCCAGGGCGTTTGTCTTCTGGCCCCGTCTCTTTACGGTATCCCTTAGCACCGCCAACGAACCTTGGTTTGCGGTCTTTATCAGATTTCCCCCGATAGTCATCAGGGCGGTCTTCGCGCCGTGGAGGTGGTTGGGGGCGATTGCGGGTGGGGCCGGATGTACTCCGGAACTTACTGTTGCGAGCCATTGGTACAAGTTAGGCACAAACGGCCTTGAAAGGAAATGATTACTGGTTATCGGTGCTTTCGCCGATGCTGTTCACTTCCTGTGAAAAATCTTTCGGTGTAGGGAGTTCACTGAGGTCACTGATGCCAAAGTACTCCATAAATTTTGGGCTTGTACCATAGATAAGCGGACGGCCAACGCCATCGCCTTTACCCTGGATTTCAATCAGTCCTTTTTCAAGCAATTTCTGCACAGCATAGTCGCAATTGACACCGCGGATGTTCTCTACTTCGGTCTTGGATACCGGTTGCTTATACGCGATGATGGACAGCGTCTCCATGGCTGATGTCGACAATCGCTTTTTCGATTGTTGCTTCAGCATGATGCCGATACTTGCCTGATAGGCCGGCTTTGTGAGAAACTGATAGCCCCCGCCGGCTTTGTTTAGCTCAAAGGAAAAATCTTCGTGGTGGTATTTGTCTTGTACCCGCTGGATGGCCCCAACGATATCCTCTTCAGGAACATCGGCATTGAACATCTCGGACAGGCACGATTTAATTTCCGTCAATTTAATCGGTGACGGAGAACAAAAGATCAGCGCCTCGATATGATTTTGTAAGAAGTCCAATGAAGTATAATTAGTCGTTAATCTTGTTGCATCATTTTAGCCTCAATCGATTGGGTCGTATGGGGCACGGCGATCAGACGTTCTTTAGGAATCAGTTTCCCGGTGACCGTACAAATGCCATACGTCCGGTTCTTGATGCGAACGAGTGCATTCTCCAGGTTTGTGATATACTTTAATTGTCGCGCCGCCAACTGGCTGAGGTTTTCTTTTTCTGCCGTCTCAGCACCATCCTCAAGCACCTTGGTATTTCCACCTGACGTGCTGTCCGTACCAGCGTCATTGTTACGATTAAGAGTCTCTTTAAGGATGCGGAATTCCTCGCGAGAGGTTTCGAGCTTGCCTTTGATCAGGGTTTCAAATTCCTTTAGCTCTTCATCGCTATAGCGCGTTTTGTCATCTGCCATGGTTGACTTTGCCGGCTTGTGGGCAATCGGGCGCTGGGTCAATACAGGGAATATGGTAAGCTGGTGTTGTGGTTTAGGTGCAGGTGTAACGACCTTGGTCTCTGCTTTCGCAGTGGCTGCCTTTTTCTCGGCGGCCTTTTTCATCACCGGCTTCGCTACCTCTTTCTTGACAACTTCTTTCTTGGCCGGTTTTACTGGTTTAGCCGTCTTCTTTACCGGTGCTTTTGCTTTGACAATCTTCTTAGCCTTAGCGGGAGCTTTTGCTTTGGCTGCCGGCTTCTTAGCGGCTTTCGAAGCAGATTTCTTAACTGATTTAGCCATAATGAAAGAGTCCTCCAGGACAGGGTTTTAAAAAGATGGGCAAAAATACTCGGATGGGTCTAAAACAAAAAATTGGAGGAAATTAACTTCCCAGAAGGCCCTTGGAGCATCATTCACGCGAAGCAACAACGATTCTGCACCAAAAAGTTCGTACCGCACCATTAGGATGTACAGCCTGAAACCATAGGGTGTAATAACCCAGATTAGCTTTGGTACCATTGTCCCTATCGCCCTGCCAAACAAAAAAACCCTGTTCGGGAATGGTTTCGGCATCGGCAATTACTTTTATCAACCGCTGTTGCTGATCTATCACCAACACGTTTACCAACCAGCCTGCTTCACCAAATTGGTAATGAATCTTCGCCTGCTCCCATCGCGAATCACCAGGCGCAAACAATTCAGGATCCACCCAAACTGTCGCCTCAGAAGGCAGGGAATCCAGTGATCGTTGGGAATTTGGATAACCTGGCGTGGCAAATCCAAAAAGGGAAGATGCCGATGCCCAGTTTGCTGGAGATTGTGTTGGTGAAGTCACGCTGATACGCTCTAGGGAAACTCCATCCTGAGATTTCAGAAACGGATTATGCCACTTCTTATCGTATTCAACCCGATCGATAGTTCTCCCCAAATTATCGCGCAGCCATACAAGAGATTCATCATCCGCCAACGCAGGCAAAGTAATATGGTACAATACATTTGTCTTCGCAGATGGGTATTGTCCCTGGATCACAGAAGGATCTGAGGTAAACACAGCAAATTCTCCAGGGGCCAGCAAACGATGGTTGGCAGCCAATACAGCAGGACCTTGTGATGCGGTTGCTAACGTCCAGTTGCGGGTATCGATGAAGTGTTTTGATGCATTGACCACTTCAACAAAATCAACGCCGCCCGGTCGTGGGTTAAATAAAATCTCATTGATGACTACATCAAGGCTGTCCGCAGGTTCTATAATGCCAATATTCCTGCTCATGGGAGCAATCTCATTTTGATTACAATCACGTATTTTTTCGATGCGTAAAGAATAGGTGGTGTTTCGCCTCATTGAATCCTGAAGACTAACTAAGAGTGTTCGAAGCGTCTGATCTGTAAAAGTCACCTGTTTGATCTCCAACACAGGTGTCATAGAAAAGTATCTTGTTGAAATATTCTTGTCGAGTTTCTCAGAAAAAGTCAATTGAATCTTATTTGCGCTCACCGGAAAAATCTCCAGCCATTCCGGGCCGATGAGATCCGGTTTATTGGCAAAGACGGAGTTGCGGTGACCGGGAGTGCCTCCGGCCGGAGTTTCAGCCGCAATCCAATTGTCTTCTTCCCCGCACGGGTTTGTTGGGTCAATCAATTCCAACGACCACCCCCCCTCGGCCTTATCCGCATCGCGATACCAACTTAGATCAAACTTGATCGAATCAATGGTATGACCTGCGGGATCCATCAACCAAAGACTTTCTCCTCCATTATTAATAGTAGGAAAATTATTTACTCCTAGTGTTTGTCCCAAGGCCAAATAACCAGATAGCCCCTCTATTGAGGTAAGGATTGTATAGCCACCCGGCGGCAATGCCGACGCGGGTAGTGCCACGTGCGACGAACCGTCCGTAATTATCCAATTCTCTAATGAAATCGTATCGGTACTTCGATTAAAGAGTTCAATGAATTCAGCATCGGGCAATCCGATATGGGGGTTCGGGTCAGCCAGGAACTCATTAATAATAATATCTTTCCAGAGATACGTCGCAGGTGCCTTGACCGTGCCTGGAGTCCCACTTACAACGACGTCGTCAAACCAGAACTTATCAGATCGCGTAGCTGTGTAAACACACACCACGCCAAAGTAAGTTGATGTTGGATGAACGACATCGGTGGCTGCACCCTCTGATTGGTACACTCCTGTCGGGCCCAAATCATAGAATAACGTCCAAAGGCCCCTTTCGCGGGTCACTCTTATCTTAAGTTTCACAATAGGCGCATTTACCCGATTGTCAATGCCGTCTATGATTTTTGTTTCGGTATCCCCACTTTGTCGGTACAGACTGATATCGCGTGTGCTATTCCCTATCTTAACAAAATACCCGTTCAGGGGTGCCGTCAGGTCAGGCTGATCAGCCATTAAATACACCTTTGTATAGTTACTGCTGCTTGGGATGAAGTCCAATTGAATCAACAATTCCCAGATGGCATGGTCCGCAACTTCACTTGATGTTGAGAGGTAAGCTGATTCATTTAGTGCTACAGCCTGCAGGTGCAGCATATTGCTTTTGATGTTGAACTTGGATGTGTTTCCGGACCAAACCGGGTCTTGGCTAAAGTTTCCATCGCTAAAATCATCAGCAAATTGTGCACAGCAATCGCTTGCAATGAAGATCAGCAGCAAGCATGTACGGAATTTCAGATTCATGGTAACATCAAAATATCATTCTTGTTACTTTTGTCATCGTATTAACTATCGATTGTCATGAAAATAGTAGTGGTTGGTGCTACCGGATTGGTTGGCCAGGAGATTCTAAAGGTGATGGAAGAGCGCAACACAGAGTTTGATGCGCTGTATCTGGTTGCTTCCGAACGGAACGTTGGCAAGGTGATTCACTTTAAAGGAAAACCGTACACAATTATAGGAATGCAGGAAGCCTGCGATCTGGGGGCCGATGTGGCTATATTTTCTGCCGGCGGCGGCACCTCCCTGGATTGGGCGCCAAAGTTTGCGGCAAAGGGTACAATTGTCATAGACAATTCCTCCGCATGGCGTATGGATCCGACCAAGAAACTGGTTGTTCCTGAAATAAATGGCCATGTTCTCAAGATTGATGATCGCATCATTGCGAATCCGAATTGTTCGACCATTCAAATGGTCATGGCCCTGGCCCCGCTTCATGTTCGCTATAAACTTAAGCGCATTGTGGTCTCAACCTATCAATCAGTGACGGGAACCGGCAAAGATGCTGTTCAGCAGATGATGGACGAACGCAAAGGGATTGAGGGCAACAAGGTTTATCCGCATCGCATCGACATGAATACGCTTCCCCACATTGATGTATTCCTCGATAATGGATACACCAAGGAGGAAATGAAAATGGTGAATGAAACCCGAAAGATTCTTGGTGATGACAGTATTGGAGTAACGGCCACTACCGTGCGTGTCCCTACTATTGGCGGACATGCCGAAGCGGTAAACGCGGCGTTTGAAAAAGAATTTGATCTGGCTGAAGTACGGGCTATTCTTGAGAATACCCCCGGCGTAATCGTGACTGATGACGTGAAGAAGAACGTATATCCGATGCCGATTCACTCGCATGGTAAAGATGAGGTGTTTGTTGGTCGGTTGCGCCGTGATGAATCTCAACCTAAAACGCTTAACCTTTGGATTGTCGCCGACAACCTCCGCAAGGGTGCTGCTACCAATGCGGTACAAATTGCAGAGTATATGCTTGAAAGGAGCCTGATTGCCTGATCAGGGATACGAATAAAATGACAGCGCGCCTCTTTCGAAGGCGCGCTGTTTTTTTTGCTATTTCAATGTGGCCGGAGGTGGTTCCGGGTGTTTAACGTAGCGTTCAAAGAATTCAATAACGCGCAACATATGATCCATCATCCGTCCCGGGTTTCCACTACGGGTTAACTCATGCCCTTCTTTCGGGTAGCGTATGTATTCCACAGGCTTGTTCATGATCTTTAAGCTTTTGTAGAGCATCTCCGATTGAATGACACCGGTTCGCAAATCCTGATCACCATGGATAATCAACAAGGGTGTATTGATTTTGTCCACATAGGTGTATGGTGATTCACTGTCGAGCAGGGGACGGATTTCTTTGTCCCATGGGAAACCGCCAAAGTCATTGTGCACCAGATTCCATGCATTTCCTTCACCCAGGAATGTGGTAAGATCATATACACCGCGTTGTGCGTTGGCGGCTTTGAAGCGATTGTCGTGCCCGACCAACCAGGCCACCATGTAACCGGCATAACTTCCCCCCTCCACGACCAGTTGGTCTTTGTCGATCCAACTATTTTTAGAAACGGCGTCATCGAGGGCGCTGAGAATATCTGAGGCGGGTCCATTGCCCCAGTCTTTGAAGTTGCCTTTCTTGAATTTGTCACCATAGCCACCGCTACCGCGTGGATTGCAATACACCAAACCATATCCCCAGCTGTTTTCCAACTGGTATTCATGCCACATAGAGAATATCCCCGGGCCCCACATGGCTGCAGGTCCGCCATGTATATTGAGTATGGTAGGGTATTTCATGCCATCTTTTTTCCCAACTGGTTCCTGCACCCAGTATTGAACCTTTGATCCATCCGGACGGGTTATCCAATACTCTTTGGGTGCGCTCACCTGACGGTCCTTCATCCAGCTTTCATTAAACTGAGTGAGGGCGCGATTGCTCTTGTCTTTTATATTAAAGAGATAAAGTTCCCATGGGTTCTTTGTCTCGGTGAGTGAATAAACAATTTTATCCCCCCTCATGTCAAAATCATTTACCCCACTGTCATTGCCAATAAGTTTGGAGATAGTACCTCCTTTAGCGGGAATGCTGTACAGGGGAATATCGCCATCTGTCTGCGCAGCAAAATAGATCGATTTGCTGTCGGCTGACCAAATAGCATTTGACACATCTCGATCAAAAGTAGCAGTAAGTACGGTGGGTTTGCCCCCAGTAGCAGACACCACCGCCAGCTGGACCTGTGTTGCATGGCGATTTTGATTGGGAACAGCATAAAAGAGTATCTGTGTCCCGTCCGGAGAATAGCCTGGGTTGTTTACGCTGTAACCAGGCATAGTCAAAAATTCCTTTGCGGTTTTTGAATCTACATCGATGGTCCATAGGTCATTGTCGCGTTCGCGATCGGGATGAAGTTTGTAAGCGCGTGATTGGCAAAGGATTGTCTTGCCATCAGCCGACCATTCAGCGCCATTGAAGTTCTGGAAGCCGCTGGTAATCTGAACGGCCTTCTCATCCGATCCAACCGTCTTAATGAAAAGATGACTAAACTCTTCATCGGGTTGCAGGTTTAGTTCACCCTGCAGGTTTTGACGCAGCAGCACACGGGGGTTGCTCTCGCTCATATTCTTTGCCAGCCAGGCACGTACTTCCTCAAGTGAGCCATCGGGTGAAGTCGTCATTTTCTTCTTCTCATCGGCCTTCATGTTTTTAAAGTTGGGCTCGTCACCCTGCGTCCGGCCAGGGCGCTCATAGGTCCAGGGTGTTTTGCCGGAAATGGCATAAAACGGGATGCTTGCCGAAAAGAGGATTCTCTTTCCATCCGGGGACCAGACAGGGCCCCGCGCACCATATTCTTCTTTGGTAATCGCGTGGGCTTCTCCACCATTCATGGGCAACAACCATATCTGTGACTTTTCGCCATCAGCCCGTACGAAGGCGATGTGCTTGCCATCAGGAGACCAAGCAGGCTGACCATCATTCTTATCACCAAAGGTCAATTGAACAGGGGCTGCTGTTCCCATCAGATCAAGGAGGTACAGGTGGCGTGTATAGTAGTACTCGTTATCGTTCTTCACAGCTTTGCGGACGACCACCGTCACCGCCTTGCTGCCATCGGGTGAGATTTGAGTGCCTGCCGTCGTGATGATTTTCATCAAGTCGGAGGCAACAATGGGTCGTTTTGTTTGTGCGCCAAGCAAGCCCGGCAGCAACAATAAAATGAATAGAATTTTTTTCATGACTTAGACAATTTGGAGTATTCAAGTTTGAAGTAATTATCAACTTGTAAAAGACCGCTCACGGAATATAAGTCAGGGTAGTCGTAACTGGCGGTTATTTCGTCCCCACCGGCAGTTCAACCTGCTCTCCCCAAACATATTTATTAAACCATTGCCAGTTGTGCCAGGTTGCTGCTAATCGTTCTTTCGGTTTGGTGATCCCGTGGCCAAAGCCTTTGTACACTACCAACTCTGCCTTTACACCCTTGTCGCGCAACCCTTGTAACAACTGATAAGCATTTGAAATAGGCACCCGCCGGTCGAATTCCCCATGCTGTATCAGTGTGGGCGTTTTAGCTTGATTGATGTAGGTCATCGGAGAAGACTTCTTGTACATCCCTTCGTCGCTCCAGGGAGTTGACTTCAGGTATTGGCGGGTGAAGGGGTGAATGTCCGTACTAACATAGTAGGTCATCCAATCCGAAATGCCGGCACCAACCGAAATAGCCTTGAATGCATCGCTGGTGGTAGTGAGGAAAGCGGAAATATATCCACCCTGGCTCCAGCCCATGCATCCCATCTTCGACTTATCGATCAATCCTTGTTTGTCGAGATAATCCACGCCTGACAATACATCCCAAGCGTCTCCAACACCAAGGTTCTTCACATTCAACGAACGGAATTTTTCACCATACCCGGCCGATCCGCGGTAGTTTGGCCGCAACACAAGACAGCCCTTATTCAACCATTGCACGATGGGATATACATACACCGGAACCGGGGTGGGTGTATCTATACCAGTCGGGCCACCATGAATGACAACCAACAGTGGATATTTCTTCTTTGGATCATAGTTGGCGGGCTTGTGCAATACGCCCTCGATCACCGCTCCGTCTTTGCTCTTCCAACTAATAACTTCACTCTGCGCAACCTTCCAATTGGTCGTTTGCTCTGTCATCCGCGTAATGGGTTGGGGCTTGGGGTTCGTGGTGGTCGTTACAAAGATCTCATTCAATTGATCACCGTTTCTTCCTGCAAAAGCCATCTGATCTCCCGATTTCGAAACTGAAAATCCGAAGATCTGCTCTGGTGTCTGAAGAAATACGCTCGTCTTTCCCGTTGCTGCATCCAACTTCATCAAGGGTCTGCGGGTTTTGTTCCATGCCGCAAAATAAATTCCGGATAGGGTCCATTTCAATCCACCGATATTCTCATCAAAATCTGCCGCCAATCTCCGCGAAGACTTATCTGCAATACGCAGGGAGAACAATTTGTTATTGAGATAATAGTATGAGCTGGTGTCGCCGGCAGAAGAGGTGTACAAAAGTTCTTTTGAATCCGGGGACCAATCTTCTAATCCATCGGGACCAGGCTGGTCTACCAGGACTGTTGATTTGGCTGTAGTGAGCTCCACTATGGAAATGTCAGCGTGCACTGAACTATTGATGAGTGGGTCTGGCTGATGGCTGTACGCTACTTTGGTGCCATCCGGGGAGGTAATAAATCCGGTAACCGTAAATTTTCCATTGGTGAGCTTTTTTGCTTTGGGCCACATGATGCATCCAGTTTTGATCCGCAGCGAGTCCACCGACTCATAGCAGGGAAGTTCTGAGGGATCGAGTTGGTCCCCAACAAAATCAATCTGCCAAAGGTGTGATTGCGTGAATTCCTTATCATCCGTTTCAAATGCGCCATATCGCTTCTCCACTTCCTTGCGAACCTTATCTTCTTTCTCAGGTTTCAGAAATATGAAACTGTTACCTGACGGATGCCACTCAAATGCGCTAATAGGTTCTTCTTCTTTCGTTACTGCCCTCGCTTCACCTCCCTCGGTGCGCATGACATGAATTTGGGTTTTGCTCCCGCGATCGGCGAGAAATGCAATCCATTGTCCATCCGGAGAAAATGCAGCATTCGAACTATTGCCTTTGGCTGTGTTGGTCAATTGACTTGGTTTCCCGCCATCCCGGGATATCCACAGTTCGGTATCATAGCGGTTATCGTTCCAATCGGTGGTGGTGACATTATACAAAACCAGCTTGCCATCGGGAGAAACCACCGGTGATCCAGCGCCCCGCAGAGACAAGACCTGCTCAAAAGTTGGAACGGTTTGAGCAAATGCCATCGATGGCAGCATGATTATAACGAGCAGGATTTTTTTCATACGATTCGTGTTTTGATATTGTCTCTCCAGAACTTAAGCCATGCCTAGTTTCCTTCCGGCAGCGGTGGTGGGCCCTCCGGGATGTACGGCTTAAACACATGACCATTTCTGGTCTTCTCAAATTCATCGCGTACGGCTTTGCGCAAAGGTTCCTGTTCATACAGATCAACCATGGTCATGGCCAGCGCTTTCGCCGCATACACCATTCCTTTATGTCCGATCGACATACCAGCACAGGCCACTTCAGCCCACGAATGCCAGGGTGCGCCTTTGGCTCCGGTGGTTACGCGCAACCGAACGGTAGGAACCACCCAGCTGATATCTCCGGTGTCGGTTGATCCGCCAGACGGGTCTTCATCAGTAGGTATCATGGGATAGATTTTGCCATCCAATCCGATTACCGGTGCACCACTTGTTTCCTGGATCTTTTTGGCAAAAGATTGCTCTTCTTCTGTGTAGGTGATGGGTCCGAGCTGTTCAATATTCTTTTGAACTGCTTCAGCTCCAACGTGGTTAACCATGATTTCATAGTTACCACTGATTACACTCAACTTGCTCTCCACGCCGGCGATGATCGCAGCGCCTTTGGCAATTTCCTGAACCCTTTCAAAAACGGTTTGCACGCCGTCGCGCTTTGAGTCACGTACCCACATCCAGATCTTCGCATATTCAGGTACCACATTAGGCACATCGCCGCCCGCAAGAATAGCGTAGTGCATGCGAACTGTGGGGCGCACGTGTTCGCGCAGCATATTCACCCCATCCGTAAATGCTTCGAGACCATCTACGGCGCTGCGTCCATTCCACGGATCGCCGGCGGCGTGGGCTGCTTTGCCTTTGAACTCTACAATGAAATCCACCATCGCCTTGGAACTTTGTGTGCCCGATTGAATCTCTGTTCCGGGATGCCAGTCGAGACAAACATCCAGGTCATTAAATAGGCCCGCACGTGCCATATAGATTTTGCCACCTACCGCCTCTTCTGCTGGTGTGCCATAAAATCGAATTGTTCCCTTCAGTTTTCCCTGCTGAATCAATTCTTTAATGCTAATGGCTGCTGCCAGGCTGGCAACGCCAAACAAATTGTGGCCACAACCATGACCGCCGCCACCAACAGCCAGTGGCTCCTTGGTCGGCATAGCCTTTTGTGAAATGCCGGGCAGGGCATCATACTCACCAAGGATACCAATCACAGGTTTACCGGTACCGTAACTGGCAATAAATGCCGTCGGCAGACCAGCAACGCCGCGATCAACTTTGAATCCCTGCGCTTCGGCGTAATCAGCCAGGAGTTTTGAAGATTGTTTTTCTTTTAATGCAGTTTCCGCATAGGCCCAGATCTTGTCACTCATTCCGGTGAGGTCTGGCTTCCTCGCTTCTACCGATTTTATAACGGCGTCTTTGTTTGGATTAGCCTTCTCTTTCTTTTGAGCCGATGCAGTCACTGCTCCCAGGAGGAGTAACGGCAACAGGTAACAGGTTGCTTTCATATGGTTAGGGGTGATTAGTTTTGACTTGGAATGGGCGGCGGGCCATCAGGGATATAGGATTTATAGACATGGCCAGCACGGCGTTGATCAAACTCAGCGCGAATGTCCATGCGGAGTTGTTCGTTCTCAAACAGATCGACCATCGTCATGGCCAATGACTTTGATGCCAGGATCAGGCCTTTGTGACCGATGGACATTCCTCCACAAGCAACTACCGACCAGCCATGCCACGCTGTGTTAGCAGGTGCCGTTGTTGCCTGGAGAGTAATCTCAGGGACGATCCAACTGATATCACCAACATCTGTTGATCCGCCTACCGGATGCTCCAATGTCTCTCGCAACGGATAGATTCCACCGTCCAATCCCGTTTGCGCTCCTCCCTGAACTTCCTGAATCTTCTTAGCGAAGGCAATTTCTTCAGGTGTGTAGATGATTGGTCCCAGCACTTCCAGGTTCTTCTGTAGTGCGGCTGCGCCGGTTCGGTTCACCAACAATTCGTAGTCACCGGTTTGCACGGTAACTTTTGTTTCAACGCCAGCCACCATGCCGGCACCGCGCGCGATTTCTTTCACACGCGCAAAGACTTCTTCTACTCCACTTCGTTTCGAATCGCGCACCCACATCCAGATCCTGGCGTATTCGGGCACCACATTGGGAACATCTCCACCGGAGACAATGGCATAATGCATACGTACGCTGGGGCGAACATGTTCGCGTAACATATTCACACCGTCCGTAAATGCTTCCAATCCATCCACGGCGCTCCGACCATTCCAGGGATCAGCAGCTGCATGGGCAGCTTTCCCTTTAAACTCTACGAGGAAATCCACCATCGCCTGTGAGCTTTGGGTATTTGCAGCATTCTTGGTATCCGGGTGCCAATCCAGGCAAACATCCACGTCATTAAAAAGTCCATCACGTGCCATATAAATTTTTCCGCCGACCGCTTCTTCTGCCGGCGTACCATAGAATCGAATCGTGCCTTTCAGTTTACCTTGTTGCATAAGTTCCTTAATGGCCACCGCTGCTCCCAGACTACCTGCTCCAAAAAGATTATGGCCGCAACCCTGACCTGCTGCTCCTTCCACGAGGGCCTCACGCACAGGAGAGGCCTTCTGTGAAATCCCCGGAAGGGCATCATATTCACCCATAATACCAATCACCGGTTTGCCGGAGCCATACTCGGCTGTGAATGCTGTTGGCATTCCCGAAACACCGCGCTTAACTCGAAACCCCTGGGCTTCGGCATAGTCTGCCAATTCCTTCGAAGACTTGAATTCCTTTAGGGCTGTCTCCGCATACGCCCATATTTTATCGCTTATTGTAGTGAGTTCTTTTTGGTGCTTGTCCACCGAGGCAATCACAAGGTCTTTGTTGGTATTGGTCTTGACTTTTTGTGCCCATGCCGGAAGCATAAGGCAGCAAATCAGGATAAGGGGTATGGATCTCATATGAATAGTGTGGTCAGTTATACATCTCCGGTTGCTCCGCCTCCTCCAAATGTGCCCCCTCCTCCTTCAAATTGATTATTTGGCTTCGCTTCATTGCCGCCCATGGTTTGAGAGACAAGAAATCCCTCTGCCGATGCACTAGCCCATTTTTCACTGAGGATATTTTCTCTCGTAATGCCATGGCCCATCAAGCGAAGGTAATTCAGCAACGAGGCTGCCAAGAGAATAACCAACGCGCCAGCTACAGTGAGCGTAATCTCCGGAGGTGCAATGCTGAAGTAGTATTTGAAAGTCAATATTGAAAGTATGGCGCACAAAGCACCAACGCGAATTAAAGTGCTGTTATGCTTCCTGAGACCGGTCACGACATAAATGATGGGAACGACTGCAGTAAATGCATAAAAGAAATAAGCAAAAGGGATATGCTCTTCGGGTGACAAAGGCAATCCGCTTATCTCAATACTCAATTCCCGGACCATATAATAGTTGCCCGACAAGTATACAATAATAAGCGATGACACTTCAAGTAGCCACAGGTTGTTATGCCATGGTGATGATGAGGGACGTGCTTTGATTTTCGGCAAGGACAAATAGCACGTACTAAAGGCCATCATAAAGAAGAAGGGCATGATTGCCTGTCCGGTATTCTCCCATTTCATCAATAGTGAAAATAAGACGGCACCGAGAAATCCAACTGACAACAGCGTACTGATCCAGTCGAGATAGCGGAATGCAGTGTATGCAAAGACCAGAAAAGCGAGTACCCTAAATGTCAATTCAGATTCATCAATTACGGCCCCCAGTATACAAATGCATGCCTGAAACATTACTGCTTCCGTTACTCCTGATTTGTAATGGTCCTTTTTAATCAGCCAAATATCAAGGGCAATAAATGAAACGATTCCGTAAATCACAGCCAATACGCGAAGTGCGTCGCTCCCCACGTCCTTCACCATGAGTATGGCAAGGCCGGCAACGCCAACCAAACCCAATGCGGTGGCTACGAAGAGTATTATCCGGATTAAGAAATTAGGATGGTACAATCGGCACTTGAACGTTTGCTGTATCTGTTCAAATTGCTCTTTGCGTATAAAGTGGTGCTCCAACCAATTTCGCGACTCCCGCAATACGGTAAGATTGTGTACCTGATGTGTATCGTAAGCACTCTTCATTCTTTGGTTGAAAATAACTTGCGAAATCGCAGAATGAAGTATACAAATCCTCCACAGGAAATGATGGAGTAATAAAACCAAAGGCTCTCTTCGTATTCAAGAATCGTCCTAGCCAACCAGTATGTTGTTGCGATATAGGTCGCCAGAAACGCATAAAAGAGGAAGAGGAAGGATTTGCTTTTGCGCGCTATCCAATAACCGGCCGCGCTGCCCGCGTACGTCATGAGCACATAAATGATATAGTTGGATTCCCGAAATAGCGCCGCAAGTGCTCCACCAAAGAAGATCAGGAAGGAAAAGTTGAAGTACGTGAACGTAAAATGCTTTTTGATGTTCCGCACATCAAGAATGCCTGCCACCGCCGCGAGGCTTATGGAAAATACAATGGCCGTAATGTGCAGATTAGCGTGCGACAGAAAATCAGCGCTGGTCCATTTCTGCGGTGATACCTGAATACTCCAAAACGAAGCCAGCGCAGTGATGGCTAAAGAAAGGACGCCTACATGGTCAAAGCGGTAAGCGGCCATGAAAAAAAGAACGGCCGTAAGCATGGTGCTCATGCCCAGGTTGTCATCCAGCCAGCCATAACGAAACTGGAGATAGCCCTGAATGGATATAAATACCAGGCAACCCAGCAGAACTACATAGTCATAATATGGAGTAGGTGGCTTTATCGCAATATTCGCATAGGGTTGCGCCTTCCTCAAAGCATAGATAAAACAACCCAGGGCCAGCAGGGACAACCCAATAATGCTGAGCAAATGTCCCAGGTCGCCGATATGTTGATAGACAAGAATACCAGCTCCACCGGTAAAAAGCAGAACACCCAGATATAAGAGCGAACGCAGTTCATAGAATACCGAAATGATTTTCCCGGAGGCAACAGCATCCATTCGGGTAAATTGATCCTCATCGATTAGTCCCCGCTGACGAAGCAATTTGGGTATCTCCTCGGTCATTCCGATTTATTTCTGCGGCATATAGAGATAGTCAACGGCTACATTCAACATTGCTTTCAGCCCCGTGATAAATCCGCGCTCGTCGATATAAAAGTCGGGCGTATGGTGAGAGGCAACTTTGGCCGGATCCGCATCAGGAGGCATTGCACCTACAAAGAAGAAGAATCCGGGGACCTCCTTCTGATAGTATGCAAAGTCTTCGGCTCCTGTGGTGGCATCTATCAGGAACACATTATTTGCTCCGGCTGCTTTGTTCAGGCTGGCTACCATTTTAGGTGTCAGAATTGGATCGTTATAGGTTACTGGCGTTCCGCGGCGGATTGTTACTTCGGCGGTAGCTCCGCCACTCTCGGCAATCTTGGTTGCCGTAAGTTTAATCTTCTCATGGATTTTGTCCTGCATACCTTCATCGAGGGTGCGAATGGTGCCTGCGAAGAAAGCCTCCTCAGGAATAATATTCTCTCGGATTCCTGACTGAATTCTTCCTACCGAGATTACGGCCGCTTCTTTAGTCAATTCACTTTGACGGCTGATGATCGTTTGCAAGCCATTGATGATTTGGGCGGAGATTACAATCGGGTCTATGCCCATCCACGGCGCAGATCCATGCGATTGCTTTCCTTTTACGGTGATAGAAAAGTTGTCGGCGGCGGCCATTATTCCGCCGGGCTTATATCCGATGGTACCCAGGGGCCGCATCGATTGAATATGTAATCCAAATACAGCATCTACTTTGGGATTTTGCAGAACCCCTTCCTTCACCATCAACTTAGCGCCACCTTCCTCGCCTACCGGTGCACCTTCTTCAGCGGGTTGAAAGAGAAATTTGATGGTACCCCGCAGCTCGTTCTTATTTTTTGCGAGGATCTCCGCCGTTGCCATCAGTATAGCAATGTGTGAATCATGCCCGCAAGCATGCATCACGCCGGTCTCTTGTCCATTGAATGTTGTCTTTACCTTGGACATGAAAGGAAGGTTGTTCCTTTCGGTCACCGGGAGTGCATCGATGTCGGCCCGTAGCGCGATCACTGGTCCGGGTTTTGGCCCTTTAAGAATTCCTACAACACCTGTTTTTGCTACCGGATAGATAACTTCCAATCCCAGTGAGCGCAAATGATCGGCGATGTATTTGCCGGTGTTGGTTTCCCGGTTGGACAGCTCAGGAAATTCATGAAAATGCCGGCGCCACTCAATCACCTTTGATTCAATGGCAACTGCCTCTTGTTCGAGTTTAGCCTGGAGTTTGGGATTGACTTGTGCCTGTAAGACAACCGGTATCAGAAAAAGAATCGAGATCAGTTTTTTCATAGTATTATTTTTTGCCGGTTTTGGGTTGGTTGGCGTAATCCATGGTAAGGGTAAGCAGCACCTTGACGCCGGTAACAAAGGCCCTCTCGTCAATCATGAAATCCGCCGTGTGGTGCACCGGGCGTCGGGCAAGCTTCATGTCTTCCGGATAGGCCCCCAGGAAAAAAAAGAACCCGGGCACTTTTTGCTGAAAGAAGGAAAAGTCTTCAGCCATGGTTACCGGTTGCGTGACCACCGTGCGGGAAACTTTGGCCAGGCTGGGCGCCATGAGTGAAGTCAGCGCCGGATCATTGTAAGTTACCGGATACATAACCAAAATATCAGTCTCCGCTTTTGCCCCCGAAGCTTCTGCGATAGCGGATGCGGTGTGCTTAATTTTCTCGTGCACTAATTTTTGCATGGCCGGGTCAAACGTGCGGATAGTACCCTCCATATTCACCTCTTCGGGGATAATATTTCTTCTCACACCGCCATGCAAGCTGCCCACCGTAATTACAGCCGGAGCCTTGGTCAGTTCAGTTTGGCGGCTCACGATAGTCTGCAATCCATTGACAATTTGACTGGACACGACAATCGGATCAACGCTATCCCAGGGAGTTGCCCCGTGTGCCCCCACGCCGGTAACTTTGATGTTGAATCCATCCACTGCAGCCATCAAACCTTCTGCGCGGTAGGCCAGTTGGCCCAGGGGCAAAAGTGATTGGATATGAAGACCAAACACTACATCCACCTTGGGGTTTTCAAGAACTCCTTCTTTGATCATCAGGTATGCCCCGGCTTCTTCACCAGCTGGTGCGCCTTCTTCCGCAGGTTGAAACAAAAATTTAATGGTACCCTTCACGTCCGCTTTGTTTTTGGAAAGGATTTCCGCCACTGCCATCAGCATGGCCATATGACTGTCGTGACCACAGGCGTGCATCACGCCGGTTTCAATTCCACCCTGAACACCTTTTTCCCGCGAAGCAAATGGTAATGCATTCCTTTCTGCAACCGGCAGGCCATCAATATCTGCGCGCAATGCGATAACTGGCCCCGGCTTTCCGCCGCGCAGAATACCTACGGCACCGGTCTTTGCCACCGGATATTGCACTTCCATGCCGAGGCTCTTAAGAAAATCAGCTAGGTATTTTCCGGTTTTGAACTCGCGATTGGACAACTCAGGGTTCTGATGAAGGAACCGGCGCCATTCAATCATTCTCGGCTCAATTTCCTGGGCCTGTTTGTTGATCCGGGCCATTACGGTTGGATCGACCTGCGCGTGGGCAACCATAGTAAACAACAGGCCCGCCAGGATAAGGGTGCGTTTCATGGGCATTGAATTTGTTAGGAAGATACACGCTCAAAATGAAATGTGGGCAGCCTTTGGTGGAAAATCAAATTCTGTAACTTCGAAACTATTGCATGGAGTGGATCAAACTATTTGACAGTCCGGAAGAGGCCCGCCAACGTGTAGCGTTGCGAACACCTCAACTCGTGTTGCTTGGGCAACGACGAATATGCCTGTTGCGATTAAACACGGGTTGGTTCGCCATCGATGACCGATGTTCGCACAATGGCGAATCGCTAAGCAAGGGACGGCTCAATCACCTGAATGAAGTGGTTTGCCCCTGGCATGGGTATCAGTTTCAGGTTACCACCGGGCGGGAATGTGCTCAGCGCGCTGATGACCTGGTGACATACCCGGTGCGCGAAGAACCACATGGAGTTTTTATAGGTTGCTGAGTTTTAATTGATGTGCCATAAAATAGCCTGCCGTATCTTTCGTTGAAGTGCCAATGACACCCCGCCTCGTCTCTTTCATATTTTTTCTTACCCTGTTCCGCTCATCGCTGGCCCAAAATCAGTCTTTCACCGAAGTGGTTCCCGCAGATCTGCTCGCCACCCGATCAGTTTTGTTGTATAGTCCCTCTTTCACATCAGAAGAACTCAACCAAACACAACAAGCCTTCCAACAGATTGGCATCGATGCTGTCGCCTACTTTGAGCAGGATGTAGTAACAGCGGGCAAAGATGTTGTGAAGGCCTATACCGAGTATTTTATCAGCCGGCAGATCCGGAATATTATATTCCTCGACAAGGAGATTGACTCGTATGCCCTTCGTGCAGCATTGTTCAATCAAAAAACAAGCTTAGTAGATGCGGGTACAGTATGGCGTGTGGAACAACCCAAACTGACGGAATTGTTACGCAATGTTTTTCAGGATACCTGGCGAAGTCAGAAAAAGAAAAATTTCCTGGTCGGCGACTCACCGGAGACAGATATCGTAGTGAATCCGATACTGGGTAATCGCAAAGAATTGTATGCCTATGATCTAAAAGTGGATCAGTTGGCTGTGCCTAGGTTCGGCAATGAAGAAATGGATAAGCAACTGGCGCAGTTCTTTCAGGACAATTACCCACTTAAATACAAACTCACCGATCCCGGCACAGATGAAAAGGAGCTGCGCCGCAGCGGCTGTGCATACATCCTTTGCTTTGTCCGGACCCGCGGTGTTGCCGCACGGCAGGTGCTGGGATATGATATGAATCAACGGGAGACAGCTTATGCTTCGATCACATTCCCCGGGGGACAACTACAACTGAAAACACTTCCAGCGCAAACTGAAGTATATAAATTCTATTTCAGGCATATCGACAATGGCAATGTATTTCTCGGCAACAAATGGGACGCCGACGAAGAATGGCTAGATGCCCTTCGCAATCATGTGCTGGGCTTTAAAACTGACGCAAAAATGTATTGATCACTTTCGGTTTCTGCCTGCCATCCAGACTAATAGAATTACCAGGCTGATGAAGAAAGCCGGTGACCAAAAAAATCCCCAACCGGAGTGGCCCCAACCAAAAAGGAGTTTAAATGGAAGGGCGATCAAGCCCACCGTCATGCCAAATAGGCCGCCGATTACACCAATTAAGGCGCCGGCAACTCCGGCCAGAATGCCAAATACCATGGCGCCAACTGAAAACCACAAAGGAAATGTGATCACGAGAATAATGATCAACAATACTTGCGAGGAGGAAGTGCTGGTTCTTGCGGGCATAACATGTGTTTTTGCCACATAGCCGCAATAATCATTCAGATTTCATGAAGCCATTAAGAACCTCAATTTCAGCTTACTGAAGCACTTTTTCAGTTCGGGACTGATCAAAATAGTGTTGAAAAATGAACACTTCTATATAAAAGCGTACAGTGACCTTAGCTTCGCTTTTTGTAATTCCAGACTGCAAATCCATTGAGTACAACACCAAAGCAAAACACCGTAAGCAGGTGATACCGGATGTCATAAAGGCTACTGCCCTTGAGCACTACCATTCGCATTACTTCGATAAAGTAGGACACGGGATTGATTTTAGTAAACCACTGGGCCCAAACCGGCATACTATCGATGGACGTGTAGAGACCGCCCAACAGAATGAAGATCATCATCATGAAAAAGGACAACAACATCGCTTGCTGTTGGGTGTTTGCCAATGTTGAAACCAGCAAGCCAAGGCCAAGCACCGCGAGCAGATAAACCATGGCGAATACATAGATCGAAACAAAACTGCCCGCTGGCACGATTCCGTACGCAATCCAGGAAATCATCATGCCGATGGTGAGCGTCATCAGGCCCAGCACCCAAAACGGAATCAACTTGCCCAGCACGAATTGATATTTGCGAATGGGTGTAACATTGATTTGCTCAATGGTTCCAATTTCTTTCTCCTTTACGATGTTCAATGCAGATAGAAATGCACCCACCATGGTAACGAGTATTACCAAAATACCCGGCACCATAAAAATCTGGTAGTTGAGCAGGGGATTAAACCAGTTGCGGGAACTGATCTGCACGGTGGGTTGCGGCGTAAAGCGCGGGACTTGAATCCATTCCGTTCTTACATCCTGATTAAACTCTCCAATGATACGCTGCAAATAGGCTCCTCCGAGATTTGCTTTCACTCCGTTGATGGCATTGAGTGCCATAAACATTGTGCACTTGTCTTCCTTGACAAGTTGTTTTTCAAATCCTACCGGAATCTGCAGCACGAGGTCGGCTTCGTCACGCTCAACATAGCGAAGGGCCTCCGGATAGGAATCTGAATAGTCCACGAGGGAGAAATAGTTCGTCGCCGTTATCTTATTCACCAGCCTTTGTGAATAGGTGGAATGATCATAATCCACGACACAGAGTTTGATGTTCTTTACCTCGTAGTCTGCCGCCAATGGCATAACAAGCAATTGAACCGCAGGCATCATAAAGATCATACGGAGAATGGCAGGATTTCTGAAAATCTGACGGAATTCCTTTTCCAATAAGATGCGCAGCGCCCTCATTCCAATCGAATCTTAAATTTCCTGATGCTTACCACCATAAAGAATATGGTCATTCCAACCAGGATGAGCGTTTCCTTCCAGATGTAAGAGAAAGTCAGTCCTTTGATCATCACATTTTTTACGATATAATAAAACCACTTGGCCGGCACGATGTTGGAAATAACCTGCAGCGGTATCGGCATATTCTCCACAGGGAACATAAATCCACTCAACATAATGGTCGGGAGAAAAAGCCCCATGAGAGATATCAACATCGCCACTTGCTGGGAGTCAGCCAGAGATGAAATCAACAGCCCAAGCGCGAGCACCGTTACTGTAAAAAGTAAACATTCTCCTACGAGCAATACCAGGTTGCCCTGAATGGGAACATCCAGCACAAAGACGCTCAACATCAGGATACTGCCAATGTTTACGGCCGACAAGAGAAAATAAGGCACCATTTTCGCGATAATGACGCGGATCGGAACTATCGGCGAAACCAGGATGATTTCCATCGTGCCCAATTCTTTTTCACGCACAATCGAAATTGAAGTCATCATGGCACAGACCAGCATCAGCACCATGGCCATTACACCGGGCACAAAATTGTACGAGCCCTTGAGCTGCGGATTGTAGAGCATCCGCATTTCTGTCTTGATGGTCATTGGGAGGGCTGCATGATCCATGATGCTGGCCTGGTAATCATAGATGATACTTGAGGCATAGTTCGTGAGGGTATTGGCCACATTCGGATCCGTGGCATCGGCGATAATCTGGATGGGAGCCGCATTCTCATGGCCGAGCGATTGTTGAAATCCAGCCGGAAATACAACGGCTAGTTTGATCTTCCCTTCTTGAAATGCTGGTTCTAATTCTGAATTTCCTGAAAGGACCTGGATTATGTCAAAGTAACGACTGGCCTCAAGTTGCTGAATGATAGATTGTGTGGCGGCATCTTTTGCATTGTCAAGAATCGCAATTCTTGAATTCTTAACTTCATTCGTCAAGGCAAAACCAAAGATGAGAATTTGCATCAGGGGCATGCCGAACAGAATGATCATGGTTCGGGGATCGCGCAACAGATGATAAAATTCCTTCCGGATGAAAAAGAAGAATTGCTTCATGTCTTAATTGTCCGACCGTTTTGCTTTGCGTGCCAACTGAATAAATACCTGCTCCATACTCGGCGCGACAAACTGCGTTTTCAATTCGGATGGGGTGCCCAATGCATCAATTCTTCCATCCACCATAATAGAAACGCGGTCACAGTATTCGGCCTCATCCATGTAGTGTGTTGTAACAAACACAGTGGTACCGCGGTGCGCTGCCTCGTAGATCATTGTCCAGAACTCTCTTCGGGTTACAGGATCTACACCGCCGGTTGGTTCATCCAGAAATACAATCCTGGGTTCGTGTAGCATCGCCACTGAAAAAGATAACTTTTGCTTCCAGCCAAGTGGCAGTGCCTTTACCAATTTATCTACCTGACTTTCCAAATGGAGGGCCTGTACCATTTCATCGGTCTTACTTTTGATGCTCTTGTCATTCAGTCCATAAATCCCGCCATAAAAGCGGATATTCTCGCGGACAGTCAGGTCTTCATAGAGTGAAAACTTCTGGCTCATGTATCCGATACTCTTTTTGATTTGCTCGGGCTCGCGAAACAGGTCATATCCCGCCACAGTAGCCTTGCCACTGGTTGGAAATGACAGACCGCATAGCATCCGCATGGCTGTAGTTTTGCCGGCCCCATTGGCTCCCAGAAATCCAAAAATTTCCCCACGCTTTACTTCAAACGAAATGGCATTCACCGCCGTGAATGAACCAAACCTCTTGGTCAGATCCCGAACCGATATCGCTGCGTCCTCACTCATATGTGCATCAGATCCATAAAACAATCTTCAATAGTGGCATCAATGCGTTTTACTTGCAGATTGGTTGCTGCAATAGGTTGGATCAATTTCTTTGCCTCATCTTCATTTACTGATTGGCGAAATACTACATGGTGCTCTTGCCCAAAGGGATAACAACTTTCGACTTCGGGCATTTTTCGGAGGTCCATCATCAATTGATACATGCCTTCGGCACGCACTGACCAGAGCGGTTTCCGAAAGCCCGATGTAATTGCTTTTGGTGTATCGATTTGGAGAATCCTGCCTTCCTGAATCAACGCGACGCGCTCACACAATCCGGCCTCGTCCATGTACGGTGTGGAGACCACAATGGTAATGCCGTGTTGCTGCAGTTGGTGAAGCAAGTCCCAGAATTCCTTGCGCGATACAGCATCGACGCCTGTTGTGGGTTCATCGAGAAACAATACCGAGGGCCGATGTATCAGGGCACAGCTTAACGCCAGCTTTTGTTTCATCCCTCCGGAAAGTGCCCCTGCCCTTCTTTTCCTGAAAGGCTCAATCTGTTGATAGATGCTCTTGACGAGGTCGTAGTTCTCTTCCAGTGAGGTATTAAACAAGGTGGCAAAAAATGCCAGGTTCTCCTCCACAGAAAGATCCTGGTATAAAGAAAATTTGCCAGGCATATAACCAACCCGCTGCCGTATGCTTTTGAAATCTTTCACTACATCAAAACCGTCCACTGTGGCGGAGCCGCGTGTCGGTATCATTAATGTGGTGAGGATACGGAACAGGGTTGTCTTTCCGGCGCCATCCGGGCCAATCAATCCAAAGAGTTCACCGGGTTTCACCTCCAATGAAATAGCCTGTAGGGCCTTTACTTCCGTTTTACCAGACGTAAAGGTCTTATGCACATCCGATATGACGACCGCAGAAGGCATGTTGTTATTTTAAAACCACTTCCCCATACATTCCAATCTTCAGAAATCCATCATTCTTCACATTCACCTTGATGGCATAGACCAGGTTCGCTCGCTCGTCTTTAGTCTGGATGGTTTTCGGCGTGAATTCGGCCCGATCAGAAACCCATCCTACGACGCCTTCATATGTCTTGTATCCACCCTGGTTATCATCTACCCGCACCTGCAAAGTCTGTCCCAGCTTAAAAGAGGTTAGTTGGTTTCCAGCTACGTAAGCCCTGAGAATCAGCGACTGCAGGTTAGCCATTTTAAAGATGGGCTTGCCTGTTGCTGTCATTTCACTTTCTTCCGCATACTTCGCGAGCACCAAACCGTCCATCGGACTTGTTATCACAGACTTTTTGATTTGATCCTCTGTCTGTTCGAGTTGCGCCTTAAGTGGCAAGGTTTCACTCATCAGGGATCGGCTGGTAATCTGCAGCGAAGTTTTCATGGAAACGTATTGCTTCTGCAGAAGTTCAACCTGAGCATCCAGATCATCAAGTTGTTTGCGTGTGGCCGCATCATCTTTCAACAGGCTCTCCACCCGCTTTTTTTCGAATTTGGCAGTCTCCAATTGCTTTTCGATCGTGGCCAACTGTGTAGAGGCATCCGGTTGTTTGGCCATGACGGCCTGAACTGAATACAACAATTGCTTTTTCCGGAGATGCAATTGGGTGGTATCAACGTACCCAACCATCTGACCGGCCTTAAGCTCGGTGCCTTCATCCAGTGTAAGCTTCAGCAGTTTGCCGTTGGCCTCTGCGGAAACCACTACTTCTTCTGCCTCAAAGTTACCCGTGGCATCAGCCTCATTGGCAGACGGACCGCAGGAAACCGCTACGGATACCACGACGAGGAATGAGAGAATTCTGAAATGCATAGGAATTGGTTTTAATTGCCGGTTGTTGATTGATAGTTATACTGGGCGAGCATCAATTGAATTTCATGAAGCAACAAATTCTGCCGTGCGGTATCCTCCGCATTTATTTCCCGCAACAAGTCATTGGTTGAGATGACACCATTTTCATGTTGCGCTTTGGCGGTTGTTTTGATTCGCGCCCTCAGGTCAATAATTTTTGAATCTACCACGATCAGGTCCCTGAGTTTGGTGACTTCCTGATTTTGTTGGCGCAGCGACAGGTTTGTATTGAACAAAAACAAGTCGGTTTGTGTGCCTACCAGTTGATTGTTGACATCGAGCAATTCACGATCACGACGGGAATTGTAAAATCCCGAAAGGGCCCAGCTGAGTCGTAATCCGCCCAGGTAATAGGTGTCGAATTGGTTCTTCAATACGTTAAGGCCTGGTCGTCCGTAGCCACCCTGCACAAAAAACCCCAACCGCGGCATGTTCCGGGTTTGATTGGCCTGGTATTGAGCTTGCAGGAGTTCCTGCTGAAACTTAAACAGTTGTAGCTCTGGTCGCTTCACTTCGCTGGTTTCGGCTGATAGCAAAGCGGGCTTTTCAAGCTTCGTGTCCTCGGCCAACGGCACGTTAATAAACTGCGACAGCATCTCCAGGTACCCTTTTCGCGCGGCTTTCATTTCGATCGTGCGTTGATCGGCTTTGAAAATTTCAGCTTGCAGTATGTCTGCATTGGTTCTGAATGCCGTGCCGTTCTTTATGGCTGACTCCATCTTGATGAGCGAGTTTGTCAGGTCATCGTGCAACAACCCTATTTGGTTCAGCTGTGCTTCCGTAAGTAGTATGCCAAAAAACAGCTGGTTGATTCGGTCCTTCACTTTATAAAGTTCAACTTCAGTCTTCTGCTGCTCTACCAGGGTATTCGCCTGTTGAACCGAAGTCTGACCTTTGGTTGTGCCTCCATCGTAGATTGTTTGCGTGAGCTCGGCGTAAACTTTATACTGATCCTTGGAGAGCGGCTCAAACGGAGAAGGGCCCGGTATGCGTGTTACATCCGACTGGTACGTGGCCTGACCATAGATGGTCACCTGTGGCAGGTAGGCGGTATTGGCATTCGCAATGGTGTACTCCATGCTGCGCACCAGTAATTCTTTTTGCCGGATTAGCGGATAATTTTTCCTGGCCAAATCATAGCATTGTTCCAGGGTTAAGCCTGGCGTCGTTTGTGCGGGAAGTTGAATAACCATCAACATCAGGCCGCAATACATAAAAAACTTTCTCATCGTGGTGATATGGTTATAGCTGATAAAACAAAATCAGCAACTTCTTTTTTACGCTTTTTCATCATCCGATCAAATCCAGCGTCATCCAGGCCTTGAACTGCCTTCACCATAGGTTTGGCGATAAAGGGATATATCGACAATGACATAATGTTAATCAGCAATTGACCCGGATCAATTGGATGAATACGACCTGCAGCCACTTCTTTCTTCACCTGCGCAGCAAATATTTTCAGCATTTGCGCGGGGTGCGCTCCTACTTTTTCTGCGTAATCAATGAGCCGTTGCGGATTCTGTGACAATTCCTGGAGGATGAACATCGGAAGGTCTTGCTGCTGTGAGATGGTCTCAATATCATGCTCTACAATGGCCCGGATCTTATCGGGTAGTGCCAGGTCCGATGAAAGAATGGAAACAAGGCCGGTGAAGAACTCTGAAATCCGTTGCTCAAATATGATGTCAAACATTTTTTCCTTGCTCCGGAAGTAATAATGCAATAGGGCGCGGTTGATGCCGGCCTCGGTAGCAATGTCTTCCATGCGCGTTGCCGCGAAACCCCGATGTGTAAAAACCTTACGGGCAGCCGTCAAAATGGCCATTTCAGTGGTTTCGTCGGTCTTTTTATTAGCCACTTTATTTAACTATTTTGTTAAACTATGGCGCTAAAGTATTAGACCTGTTGGTTTTTTGCAAATGGTCTTGGTAAAAGACATTAAAAAAGCCGGGGTGTATGCCCCGGCTCATGCTATATCGACAGCATCCGTTAGAATGGATATTCACCCTTTTCGATAACGTAATTGGCTACGCGGCGGCGGGCTTCCTTCAAATTAAACGGCTCAATCTTGGTAAATCGTTTTAGACCGAGTAGCATCAACCGCAATTCATCACCTTCTGCAAAAGCGTAAATCGCCTGCTTTCCAGCCCACGAGGCCTTTTCCATCGCACTGTGCAGATAGATCATGGCCATCTCTTTTTCCATCGCACATGCTTTTTCGCCGCGGATGGAGATCATCTTTTCCACACGAAGCAGACACGACTCCGCCACATAGCCTTCTATAAGCATGTCGGCCAGGTTCATCAGCACTTCTTGTTCATCGCTTAACTTCATCATGAACTTCTGCACGGCAGCACCCGACACCATCAGCCCGGCCTTCTTCAGGTTAGCTAACGCTTTCTTTTCTTTGGCAAACACAGCCGCATCATCGCTCGCACCAAAATCAGGTATGGCCATTAATTCTTTCTGAACTGCCATGGCTGGAGTCATCAGATCAAGGGTACCCTTCATGGCCCGCTTCAACAACATATCAATGGTGAGGAGTCGGTTGATCTCATTGGTGCCTTCAAAAATCCGGTTGATGCGTGCATCGCGGTAAGCACGGTCCATGGGGCCTTCGGCAGAGAATCCCATTCCCCCATAAATCTGGACGCCTTCATCAACCGCAAAGTCAAGGACTTCAGATCCGTGGACTTTCAGAATGGCACACTCGATCGCAAATTCTTCCAGGGACTTCAGTCGTGCCTGCGCCGAGTCCATGCCCGCGGCCACAAAAGCATGATACGCATCTTCAATATTCTGCGATGCCCGATAGTGAGCAGATTCGCTTGCAAAAATCCTTGTAGAAACTTCAGCGATCTTATGCTTGATCGCGCCAAAGTTGGCAATCGGCGTTCCAAATTGCTTGCGTTCTTTAGCATAGCGGGTTGCAGCCGATACCGACATTTTGCTTCCACCGACAGCGGCCACCCCAAGTTTGATCCGGCCAATGTTCAGGATATTGACAGCTATCTTAAAGCCATTTTCACGTTCACTCAGGAGGTTTTCCACCGGCACCTTGCAATCATTGAAAAAAATCTGACGTGTCGAAGATCCCTTGATGCCCATCTTTTTCTCCTCCTCATTCATGGTTATTCCGCCAAAGGATTTCTCTACAATGAATGCGCTAAGGTTTTTGTCATTGTCAATTTTTGCAAAGACAACAAAGATGTCTGCAAATCCGCCATTGGTGATCCACATTTTCTGGCCGTTGATCACGTAATGTTTTCCATCCGGCGTTAAGGTTGCCTTGGTCTTTCCGCTGTTGGCATCTGATCCTGAATCAGGTTCTGTTAAACAATAAGAGGCTTTCCATTTCCCAGATGCCAGGTTGGGTATGTACTTCTTCTTTTGTGCCTCATTACCATAATACAGAATGGGCAACGTGCCAATACCCGTGTGCGCCGAAATGGCAACGGCAAATGAATAACCCGCTCCAAGGGTTTCCGCCACGAGCATGGTGGTATTGAAGTCCATTCCAAAACCGCCAAGTTCCTGGGGAACGGACGTACCGAGCAGGCCCAGCTCCCCGGCTTTGTCGAGCAATGCCGGCATCAGCTTAGGGTCTTTCTGAGAATCGATCTCATTCAATAATGGGTACACCTCCTGCTTCAGAAAATCGCGGCAGGTCTGCACAATCATGCGTTGTTCTTCATTAAACTCCTCCGGAATAAATACTTCCTGAGCTGTTGTTTCACGAATCAGGAATTCCCCTCCCTTGATTGCCTTTTTGGTAGATGCCGTCGTTACCATAATAATGATGTTTATTAAATGCTGTTTATTGACTTAGAGTAATTCATAAATACCGGCCACGCCTTGTCCGCCGCCTACACAGGCTGTGACCATACCATATTTCTTCTTCTGCCGGCGAAGCTCATTGAACAATTGCACCGACAACCGGGCACCACTTGAGCCCAGGGGATGGCCCACGGCGATGGCGCCGCCATTAACATTGAGTTTACTACGATCAATGTTCAATTCCTTCACTACGGCCAATGACTGGGCAGCAAAAGCTTCATTCAATTCTATCAAGTCAATGTCTTCCAGTTTCATCCCCGCCACCTTGAGTGCTTTGGGTATGGCTGCTACCGGACCGATGCCCATGATCCGTGGATCTACACCCGCTACGCTGTAGCTTACCATGCGCGCAATGGGCTTCAGGTTTAGCTGCTTCACCATCCGCTCACTCATCACAGCAACAAACGCTGCGCCATCGGAAGTTTGTGAAGCATTGCCTGCTGTTACTGTACCGCCAAGCGCAAACACCGGCTTTAGTTTAGCAAGGCCTTCTACTGTAGTGTCAGCACGAATACCTTCATCTTTCTCCACCACATATTCCCGGGTCTTCTTCTTCATGTTTTCATCCACGTACACCTCTTTGACTGTGATAGGAACGATTTCTCCTTTAAATTTTCCTTCCTGCCAGGCTGCGGCTGCTTTTTTATGTGATTCATAAGAAAACTGATCCTGCTCTTCCCGCGAAATTTTGTATTGCTTTGATACTTCCTCCGCCGTGAGGCCCATGCTGGTATAATAGGTGGGATTCTCTTTGGCAATGGTATAGTTCAATGCCGTCTTGAACCCCATGACTGGTACCAGGGACATCGATTCTGTTCCTCCGGCAATAATTACATCAGCCTGACCGGCATGTATTCGCGCACTTGCAATGGCAATGGCCTCCACTCCCGAACCACAATAGCGGTTGATTACCATACCGGGGGCATCTATGCCCAATGCAAGCAATGAAATCATGCGGCCCATCTGCATGCCTTGTTCAGCCTCAGGCACAGCGTTACCAACGATAAGGTCATCGACCATTTTGTTGTCAAGGCCCGGAATGGATTTCACCAGGTGTTTAATAACATCCGATGCGAGATCATCCGGGCGAACAAATCTGAATCCGCCTTTCTTTGCTTTTCCAACTGCCGTTCTAAAACCGGCTACGATATATGCATCCATAGTGTTGTTGTTCTTGGTTGGGGATTAGTTTCTGAGCGGCTTACCGCCAGTTAAAATGGCCTGAATACGCTCCAGTGTTTTCTTTTCACCGGTCAGTGACAGGAACGCTTCGCGCTCGAGGTCAAGCAGGTATTGCTCTGATACTTCCTGTGGTGAGGTAAGATCACCTCCGCACATGATGTTGGCAATCCATTTAGCCACCTTCGCATCATGTTCAGAAATATAACGGCCCATCAACATGCCTTGCAGCCCGGCGAGAAACAATGCCTGTCCAGTGCGACCCTGGACCTTAATATTTTTAGCTTGTTGTGGCATGGTGTATCCAGCCATGGCCAATTCAAGCACAGTCTGTTTCGCATCGGCGATCTGACGATCCTTATTCATAGAAATACGATCCACTTTTTTCAGTAGACCTAATTCCCGCGCTTCCTCTGCAGAGGTAGCAACCTTGGCAGTTGCTATCGTCATGAATGCGTTTTGCAGTGCGTTCAGTTCCACGTCACCTTCCTCCATGGCATCGCTCACCCGCTTGGTCAATTCTTTGGTTCCGCCGCCGCCTGGAATAAGGCCCACACCTACCTCCACCAATCCGATATAAGTCTCCGCAGCCGCCTGGGCAACATCCGCATGCAGCGTCATCTCGCAACCACCGCCGAGGGTGCGTCCTTGCGGACAAACCACCACGGGTACTGATGAATAGCGCAGTCGCATCACTGAATTCTGGAAATGCTTGATCATGAAGTCAATCTCATCATACTCCTGCTCGATGGCATACATGAATACGAGGCCAAGGTTAGCTCCCAAAGAAAAGTCAGCTCCCTGATGACCAACGACCAAACCACGGTAGTCCTTCTCCGCCAGATCAACCGCCTTGTTGAGTCCTTCGACCACTTCACTCCCAAGGGTATAGCTCTTGGTGTGCCATGAGAAATTAAGTACTCCATCACCGAGGTCGATGATTTTTGCTCCCGGATTTTTCCATACCACACCCTCGCTCTTGTTCTCCAGGATAATAAAGTTCTCTCGCCCTGAAATTGATTTGTATGATTTGGAAGGTATATCATAATACATCCGCTGTCCCTTTTCTACTTTATAAAAGGACGTGTTACCTGCCGCCACCATTTCATAGACCCAGGCTGCGGGCTTGTAGTTCGTAGCTTCCATCAAGGGCAGCGTTTTGGCCAGGCCAACGGCATCCCAGGTCTCAAACGGACCCAGGTCCCAGCCAAATCCCCCACATACGGCATCATCGATACGGAAAAGTTCGTCTGTGATTTCAGGAATACGGTTTGTAACATACTGGAATAGTCCGAAGAAGGCATCGCGATAAAAGTCACCGGCCTTGTCCTTACCAGCGAGCAACACCTTGAATCGATCCTTCAGGTTGTCAATGGTCTTGGTCGTCTCAAGGGTAGCAAATTTTACTTTTGTCTTTGGCCTGTACTCGAGTGTTTTAAGGTCAAGCGTAAGAATTTCTGTTTCTCCCTTGGCACCCTTTGTCTTCTTATAGAAACCTTGTCCGGTTTTATCACCTAACCATTTATTCTTTTCTAGTTGATTAACCACATCGGGCAACTTAAACATCTCACGACCTTCATCGTTCACAAGTCCGGCGTATAGGTTATTGGCAACCTTCACCAAGGTATCCAGGCCAACCACATCAGAGGTTCTGAATGTGGCTGACTTTGGCCTGCCGATCACCGGGCCGGTCAGTTTATCCACTTCATCCACCGATAGATCAAATTTTTTCATTGAGTCTATGACCTTTAGCAAGCCATAGATACCAACGCGATTGCCGATAAAGGCAGGTGTGTCTTTGCAGAGAACGGTTGTTTTTCCCAGAAAGAGATCCCCATAGTGCATGAGGAATTTTGTTACCGAAGGATCCGTCTTCGTCGTTGGAATGATTTCAAGGAGCTTCAGGTAGCGGGGCGGGTTAAAGAAGTGCGTGCCGCAAAAGTGTTTTTGAAAATCTTCACTCCGTCCTTCAGCCATGAGGTGGATCGGAATCCCAGATGTATTGGAAGTTATCAATGTACCTGGAGTGCGGTGTTTTTCAACATCTGCATACACCTGCTTTTTGATATCCAGGTTTTCAACAACAACTTCGATGGTCCAATCGCACTCCTTGATTTTGGACATATCATCCGTAAAGTTCCCCAGTTTGACACGGCTGGCAAATTTCCGGTTATAGAGCGGCGCCGGGTTTGATTTGAGTGCTGCATCAAAGGAGCTTTGGACAATGCGGTTCTTCACCACCGGGTGATCCAGTGCAAGTCCCTTTTTCTTTTCCTCGTCCGTCAGGTCACGGGGTGCAATGTCCAGAAGAAGGACATCACAGCCGATGTTGGCAAAATGGCAGGCAATGCGCGAGCCCATAATACCTGAACCCAATACGGCTACTTTGTGGATGGTGCGATTCATACTATATATAAGTGTTATGTGGGGTTGGCTACATTTTCTGAAGGCGCATAGGCTTCATTTCGTTCAATGATTTTGTTGATGTCTTCAACAACTTCAAAAAACACTTCAATTTTTTCTTCCGGTATACTTTGTCTTACAGCAGTATTAAAGCGCAATACAGTTTCCCGGGCCATTTCCTTGCTTTTTCGGCCAGCCTGCGTCAGGTGTATTCGAACGCAGCGCTTGTCGCGCTCATCTACCTTTCTATAGATAAGTCCCTTTTCCTCCATGGACTTGAGAAGCCGGGTAAGGCTTCGGGTCTCCAGGCCCATTTTGGGGCCAATTTTGGTAGCCGGAGTGCCCTCTTCTCCTTGAATATTGAGTAAAGCATAGCCAACAGACATCGTCGAGCCATACTTCAGGGCTTGTTGATTATACATCCTGGCGATCGCATGCCATGCGGCCTTGATGTGATAGTCAATGGTTTCCTCGCGTTTCAATCGATAGCGAATATAGGCAAAAAATTGTTATGCATGCCGAGCATTTCGTGGTTTTTTTATGGACTACATCTTTATGATGTTTTTTGGTCACTGTACCAAAATTAATTTGCCGCTGAGCCTGCACGGGCACTTTTTATTCCGATACGGGTATTACTTCATTAGTCACCTTAGCGGATGACTACAATCAGTTGTTTCCCTGTAGATTATCATTCCACAACGACCTTGGTGGGTCCAAATTTGAACCATCAACCAGAAGCCATATGAAGACCAACATGATTTCAAACGTTAGAAACACCTTCTTACTGGTTTTGGTGCTTGCTTTTGCAGCAAACGCCCAGACCTACAAACAAACCGGTGACAGTTATCTTAATGTAGCAGGTAAGTCCACCCTTCACGACTGGACCATGACATCCAAAGAGCCTGTTCTTCAGGTTGCCTTTGAGATGGGCAGTGATGGTTTACCAGCCCAGGTAAAAACACTGACCCTTACAGTTCCTGCTCAATCGCTTAAAAGCCAGCATTCGGCCATGGACAAGAATGCATACAGCTCCCTAAAGGCTGATAAGTTCAAGAACATCACTTTTGTACTGACCTCTGCCAAGGTTACCAAGGGCTCCATTGAGTGCACTGGCAATCTGACCATCGCAGGCACAACCAAACCCGTAACGCTTACGGCAACCGTTGCCACCAAAGATGGCGGCATACTTCATTGCACCGGCAGCAAGACTTTTAAAATGAGCGAATACCAGGTAGAGCCCCCGACATTCATGTTTGGCACGGTAAAGACAGGAGACGAAATCACCGTGACTTTCAATGTTGACCTCAGTCTGGTCAAAGCCTAAAGACTAATTATATCTCTCTTAACCTTTTAACCAGTTTTATATGAAAACAAGAATAAATCAATCAAGCTATTGGTTAACCCTCTTGTTGTTGACAGCAACGCTGGGAGCGTTTGCACAACAACCGGCTATCCAATATTTCCGCCCCTATGACCAACGCGGTGTTAATGTGTATGAAACACCTAAAACCGACTCGGTTGTATTTGATGGACTGAAGCTTCGCCTGGGAGCCAACTTTACCCAAGGCTGGCAAAACATCACGCATAGCAACAATGCACGTGCTATTCTTTCTGGCGCAGGTAACCTGTATGAATCTGCTCCTGGTTCAAACACGTTCTACACTAACCTCGCAGGTACCGGTGCTCCCGTTACTAACTTAACTCAGGATCCTAACGTGTACGGTGGCTATATCAGCCCCACGGGTCAGTTGTATTCTAACAGTAACGCCGTTTATCAACAAGCCGGTGGTTTCCCCCTGGCTATGGCCAACTTCAATATGGATATCCAACTGGCAGATGGTGTGCGTGTTAGCTTAGTATCTTATATGTCTGCTCACCACCACAATGAATTCTGGGTAAAAGGTGGATACTTCCAGATTGACAAAGTAGGTTTCATGGGCAGCGAGTTCCTGAATAAACTTTGGAAAAACCTCACGTTGAAAGTTGGTCACATGGAAATTAACTACGGCGATGCTCACTTCCGTCGCAGCGATGGTGGTAACACCATGTGGAACCCCTTCATCGAAAATAACCTGATGGACGCCTTCACGACTGAAATTGGTGCAGAATTATACTGGCAGAAAAACGGAATCATTGCCATGTTGGCTATGACCGACGGTGAGATCCAGGGAAGTGTTTCCAAACCCGATGACCGCAAACCTTCCATCTACGGTAAATTCGGTTTCGATAAGAAATTTGGTGACATCCGCGCTCGTTTGACTGGTTCCTTCTATACCACCAAGTCTTCTATCAGCAACACTTTGTATGGTGGTGACCGTACCGGTTCAAACTACCAGTATGTTATGGAGCCCTGGAACGCAACCCTTACTGCCAACGCCTTCTCTGGCCGCATCAACCCTGGCTTCAAAGACAATGTTACCTCAATCATGGTTAACCCCTTCGTGAAGTTCAAAGGCATCGAATTGTTCGGTACGTATGAAACCTCTTCAGGAAACTCCCAGGTAGAAAATGGCGAAGTAAAATACAGCGACCCGACCAAGCCTACGTTCTCTGCTCTTCCTAACCGTAGCTGGCAACAAATCGAAGCTGACGTAGTGTATCGCTTCGGTAAGAATGAGCGCTACTACATTGGCGCCAAGTATAACAAAGTATCTGGTACCGCAGTATTTGGACAAAGCACAACGGCTACGAACATCAACCAAGGTACTCGTCAAGATGTATCTGTGGAGCGTACCTCCTTCGGCGCTGGCTGGTTCATCACCCGCAACGTGCTATTCAAAGCAGAATATGTGAATCAGAAGTACAATGACTACCCGACGGAAAACATCCTCAGTGGTGGTAAGTTCAATGGACTTGTAGTTCAAGGTATAATTGGTTTCTAGGTTAGATTACAAATGATTCCGGCCCGGCTCCTTTGAGCTGGGCCGGTTTTTTTGTGCCTTATCATTATCTTGCTCGCGTATGCGTATCCTGCTTTGTATCCTGTGCGTAATTCTCTTCGCTGAATTCCGAATGGACGACAGTGTGCTGGTACACCGACTGATTGTACAGCCCGACAGCCGACTCACCATAGAAGGCAAGACCAATGTAAACAAGTTCACGTGTGCCATTCCCCATTATGTGGGCCGGGATACGCTGGTCCTTCATGAGGGGGGTAAGGGTACGCGACCTGTATTCGTGAAGGGTTCTGTATCCTTGGATGCCTCAAGCTTTGATTGCGGAATAGCGCCGATGACCGCGGACTTCAGAAAAACAATTAACTCAAAAGAGCATCCTGCCATTATTATTGACTTCATCTCTTTTGAGCGAACCCCGAGTTACGCATACGGAGAAGAAAAATTCAAAGGCATTATCAATATCTCCCTGGGTGGTACAACAAAGCTGTTTGAGATGCTTTGCACCATTGAATCCAAGCCCTCAGGTCTTATTCACCTGAGCGGTGGAAGGGAATTCACCTTTGCGGATTTTAATCTGGAGCCTCCCAAGCACATGATGGGGCTGGTAAAAGTTCAGCCGGACCTCCACGTGAAGTTCAACCTCATCCTGAAGTTGGATACGAATTACTGATGATCAGCAGATACGCGGTAGCTGTTCGCCGGTGAGGTAATTAACAACCCGCTTTCCTCCCACTTTGCTTGATAACACTACCTGACCCGGATGCTCGGATGTAACTGTTCCGATCATGGCCGCTTCTTTACCGAATTCCTCCTGTTGGATCAGTGATATGACCTGCCCCGAAACGGCAGGATCAACAATAGCAATGAATAGTCCTTCATTCGCTACGTAGAGCGGATCAAGTCCAAGCATTTCACAAGCGCCTTCTACCTGTTCATCCACCGGAATGTTTTTTTGAATCAGGTCGATGCCCATTTTGGTTTGACCCGCTAATTCATTCATCACGGTAGCGACACCTCCACGGGTAGGATCCCTGAAAAACCGTGCCTGATCGCCTGCCTTATCAAGAATGTTCTTTATAAGGTGGTTCAGGTTTCGGGTATCACTCTCTATGGTTGTTTCAAACTCAAGTCCCTTTCGCTGCGACATAATGGCTATTCCATGTGTGGCCATGGGGCCGCTCAGGATGATATGATCTCCTGATTTAATTCGGCTATGGTGAATATTGGCCTGAGGGTGAACAACGCCAATGCCCGAAGTATTAATGAAAATTTTGTCTCCTTTGCCTCTTTCCACCACCTTGGTGTCGCCGGTGACAATCTTCACGCCAGCCTTTTCACTGGCTACTTTGATAGAAAGCAATATCTCCCACAATTCATCCATGCGGAGTCCTTCTTCAATAATAAATGCGAGCGAAAGGAACTTCGGGATGGCACCACACATAGCGAGGTCATTTACCGAACCGTTCACAGCCAGATCACCAATGTTTCCTCCGGGAAAAAATACGGGTGAAATCACATAGCTATCGGTGCTGAAGGCGAGTTTCCCTGTCAGTGAAAATATGGCGCCATCATGCTGTTGATCGAGGTATTCGTTTTTTAGCAAATCAAATACACCGGACTCCAGCAGCCGGTGTGTCAATAGTCCGCCACTGCCATGCCCCATGGTAATTACATCAAAGTCTAGTTTGGGCAACGGGCAATTAAGTTTTACTGAGAGTCGTTGTGTCATGCGTGCACCGTATTGTTGTTTGCGTAGTGATAGTAAGCGGCACAGGCTCCTTCGCTGCTTACCATGGGTGCGCCAAGCGGATGCTCGGGATTGCACGTTGTCCCGAAGTTAGGGCACTGAACAGGCTTCTTCAAGCCCTTCATAATGGCACCGGAAATACAGGAAGCATTTTCAGGCACAGATGGAAGATTGAGTTTGAATTTCAGTCTGGCGTTGTAGGATGCATAATTGCCTTTGACCTCATAGCCACTCATGGGAATTTCTCCAATGCCTCTCCAGGTACGGTTGGAGGTTTCAAACACCTCGCCAATAGTTTCCTGAGCCAGTTTGTTTCCTTCGCGCTGAACCACCCTTGCGTATTGGTTTTCGAGCCTTGCTTCGCCCTTCTCCAATTGCTGAACAGCCATCAGTATTCCCTGTAGCAAGTCTACCGGTTCAAACCCAGTAACAACAATGGGCAGTTGATATTTCTCTACGATGGGATCATATTCATTCATCCCCATGATCGTGCACACATGGCCCGCTGCCAGAAAGGCATCGATTCGTGTTTCCGGATCACTAAGGATAGCCTCCATCGCGGGTGGCACCAGAACATGGGACGCCAGAATGCTATAATTGGTCACCCCTAGTTTATTTGCCTGAACTACCGACAAGGCATTAGCCGGTGCAGTGGTCTCAAATCCTACTGCAAAAAATACTACTTCCCGATTCGGGTTTTCTTTGGCCAACTTTACGGCCTCCAATGGAGAATACACAATACGTACATCACCTCCGCTGGCTTTTACTTCGAGTAAACTGCGGGATGAGCCTGGCACTCGTAACATGTCACCAAAAGAACACAGAATCACTTGCTTTTGGGTGGCGAGGTAAATGGCTTCGTCAATTATGCCCAGCGGTGTAACACATACCGGACAACCTGGACCATGAACCATGGTAATTTGCCCGGGCAACATATCAAGAATACCATTCTTCACCAGGCTGTGGGTTTGTCCACCACAGATTTCCATGATTGTCCAGGGTTGTGTTACGACAGCCCGAATGGCGGCTACCAACTCCTTAACTGCCGCTCCATCGCGGAATTCTGATATATACTTCATGTTTATTCGTTATCCAGTTCGCTCAATTCCCCGATCTGCTTTATGTATTCAAAAGTCTTGTGCGCTTCTTCTTCATCAACGAGGCTGATAGCAACACCCACATGTACCAATACGTAATCACCCACCTTTGCATCTGGCAACATGGAGAGATTCACTTCTTTCATGATGCCCCCAAATGAGACTTTGCCAAAGCGGAATGTTTCATCAAGTTGGCCGGTGATGGCGATAAGTTTTCCGGGGATGGCTAAGCACATGATCTTTGTTGTTAAATAGTTACTAATTCTCTTCGGGTCATCAGTCTTTCGGGTATTCCCATCTGAATAGTATCAAATGCCAATTGCCCGAAGCTGATGCACTCGTCATTCGGCGAGAGTTGTTGGTGGAAATACAAAGTGTATTTGTTTCCCAGCCGGCCTTTAATGATGTCGACCAAAACGGCATTTTGAAATACACCTCCACTAAATGCCAGGTTATTTATTTGTTCGCGACTAGCTACTTCATCGATCCAGTCTGCCAGACGAACGTGCAACCGATATGCGAGCCGTTCCGTGTTCACGCCTTGTAAGATGCCATCCACGAGATCGCTGAACAAGGAAATAACAGAAAAGGGTTCATCTGATGGCGGAACATCACCATGAGCTCCTTTGCTCGCCAGTGTCTCCAGATACATGGCGGCTTCTCCTTCATAGCTGGTTTTATCACACAACCCAAGGAGCGACGCTGCAGCATCAAAGAGACGCCCCATGCTGGATGTGTTCATCGGGCCCGGCTTATCAATCATGCGGGTATATAAACTCCACTCTTTCTCTGTGAATTTGCCTTTCAGCAAAGTGAGTGCCTGAGGAATGTCTTTACAGAGGGACAATGCACAAAGCCTGGGTTCCCGGGAAAATTTGTCCCCCAGCAAATGGTCATAGTAAGGCAGGTGTTCGACGCGCTGGAATGCATGATGGGAATACGTGAAGAACTCACCACCCCATACACCGCCATCATCACCCCAACCAGTGCCATCCCAAACGATGCCTAATACGGGGTCCGGACAATTGATGAGTTTGTTTTCTCCCATCACGGCACAAAAGTGCGCTAGGTGATGTTGAACTGTGACGAGGCTGGCTCCAAAATTCTTTGCCAGTTTACGGCCTGCTGCCGATGCAAAATAGGCAGGATGAAGATCGACTATTACCTTTTCCGGTGATGCATTAAAAAGGTGAAGTAAATGATCGAGTGTAGTGTGGTAGCTGGCCTGAGTATGGTAATTCTCCAGATCCCCAAGGTATTGGCTGACATATACATTGCCTTGGCGAAGCAGAGAAAAAGAACTTTTCATTTCGCCTCCCATGGCCAGTACCGTATCGGTGCGACCATTCATGGGATGGGGCAGGAGGTTTGGTGCATACCCACGTGAGCGCCGGATGACAATACGTTGATGCGCTATCGGTGAGTACTGAATTACACTGTCATCCTGGGGTAGGACAATGTTTCGGTTGTTGGTCACAAAGAAGTCTGCAACCGGAGCCAGGTTAGTCAAGGCGTCCTGATCCTGAAAATAAATCGGTGATCCACTAAGGTTACCACTGGTGGCCAGGATCGGCCTCTTCCATTTATCCATCAAAAGCGCCAGCAACGGGGTGTATGGTAGCATAACGCCGATCTTATTAAGTCCCGGCGATATTTGCCGGCGACAAACCGCTGCCCGATGATGTTCCTTCCATTTCAATAGAACGATAGGCGCTTCAATTGAACACAGGGCCTCCTCCTCTTCGTGTGAAACATGGGCATCCTCGCGAATACGTTCAATGGATGGATACAGTACAGCAAATGGTTTAGCCGGCCGGTGTTTTCTCTCACGGAGGAGCTTAATGGCATCTTCATTGCCCGCGTCGGCAAGCAACAAGTATCCGCCTATGCCCTTGAGGCAGACTATCTTTCCATGTTCCAGTCCGGTACAGGTTAACGAAATAACAACGTCCTGGCTTTTTGAGATTAATTTACCCTCATTGTTCAGGAGGGCGAGTTCAATTCCGCAAGACGGACATGAGTTGGTCTGCGAAAAGTAACGGCGGTTTTCAGGGTTATTATACTCATCCAGGCAAGGGGCGCATTGTTCAAATGGCCGCATGGTGGTGAATTCTCTGTCATAGGGAAGCTGCTGGATGATCGAGTAACGCGGGCCGCAATCTGTGCAGGTCGTAAATGCATAGTTGTGTCTTCTGTTAAGGGGATCAAGAATTTCCTGTCTGCAGACATCACATAATCCCAGGTCAGGGGTCAATAATAGGTTTGGGCTGGTGTCCGATGTGCTTTCAATTATTTGAAAGTCCGGGTAGTCTGCATCCTGCACTTCCTCGAATGAATGCCTCATGATTCGGGCATTTGCAGGAGGGTGAACGGTCGCTTCGTGATAAAACTTGCGGATGTTTCCTTCAGGACCCGTCAAGTCAATATGAACACCATCGGTACCATTACTCACCCAACCCCTGACATTTAATTTTTTGGCCAGACGGTATGCGAATGGTCTGAAGCCCACTCCCTGTACCTGGCCTTCGATATGAAGATGGAAAGAGGCCATGACGTCATTTCAAGAGAGCCGGCTCGTGCACCCGGCTTTTTAGCCAATGATACCATTGTTCAAGTCCCTGACCCCGTGTAGCGGACAACTCGATGAATTCCAGCTTCGGATTTACCTGGCGGGCGTACGTCTTGGCCTTCTCACAATCAAAATTTACATAAGGAAGGAGGTCAATCTTGTTGATGATGCACAGGTCACTGGATTGAAACATGTCCGGGTATTTCAGCGGCTTGTCATCACCTTCGGTAACAGAAATGATAACAACCCGTGATTGCTCACCCAGGTCAAACATAGCCGGACAAACGAGGTTGCCGATGTTCTCAATGATGACAACAGAATTGTTCTCTGGTCTTATTTTTTGTACTGCATCTTCAATCATGTCCGCATCCAGGTGACAGCCTTTGCCGGTATTGATTTGTACTACGGGTGCGCCCGTGGCGGCAATACGATCTGCATCGTTGGTTGTTTGCTGATCCCCTTCTACAACTGAAAAAGTCAATTCACCCTTGAGATCCGATAGGGTGCGTTCCAATAACGAAGTTTTACCTGAACCGGGACTGCTCACCAGGTTAAGGGCCAGGATATCCTTGGCCATAAAATATCCCCTGTTCCGCTCGGCCTTAAGGTTGTTCTTTAAGAGAATATCCTGCTCCAGATCTAGTTGAATTCGCCTGGGCGGCTCTGCAGCAGTAGGAAGTTTTGTCAACTGAAGTCCTTGTAAATCAACCGGTTTGATCGATTCTACTTTTCTAATGAGAACAGACGATTCGTGATCACATCCACAGGTGGCACACATAACAATAGTGTTAGTTCAGCGTAATTGACTTGATCTGCAGTTCCTTTCCCTGTATCACCTGTATGAGATGATCTCCACAGGCCGGGCACGGGTCAAATATTTCTTTGATTTCAAATTCTGCATCGCAATTGCTGCATTTGGCTTTGCCCGGCATTCGGATAATGTTCCGGCGGGCATGTTGAAGGACGGTGTCCCTCACGCCAGCCTCCCAGGAAAATTCCAATGCGTGATCGTCCACACCGGCCAGCGCACCAATCACCAGATCAATGCTCTCTACCGATGTTGCATGGTGCTCCTGCACCTTTTCAGTGGCGGTATCCACAATGCTCATGACAATCGACAATTCGTGCATTCTATTACTTGCCTGCGTTTCGGCGGGCGCGTTTTACTTTCCACACAATGAAAAGGGCCGCAACAGCGGTGGTAAGCAACACCGGTAAGGCGTGCTCCGGATTTCCGAGGTAGTGACCAGGGCTCAGTGGATTTTCATGTCCATGTCCAGGGTGAGCAAAGGTTGTTGCTGGGCCTGCTACGATCGCGATGGTTGCAAGTAGTCGTTTCATAGGGTTTGGGATTTAAAAACGTACACTAAGCTATTTTTTCATGAAGCCTGTTTGTATGACATAAATCATAGCCATTGCTGAATAATCTCATGTGAATGTGGGGTGGTTGTCAGTAAGATTTGTTAACAGGATTTTCTTCGGGAATCCCGACCCAAGCAGTTTAGAACTTATCTAAATAAACCTCAACCAAGAAGATATGCTAACTGAATTATCCACCTCAGAGCCCTCGACCAAGCGAAAAACGTATTACGAAGAGCTGATCGAAAAAGGTTATTCGCGCAGAGACTTCATGAAGTTCTGCACGCTCATGACGGCCTACATGGGGCTGCAGTCTACTGCAGTAGCCCAGGTAGCCGATGCATTGAAGGCCACGCCGCGTGTACCGGTGATCTGGCTCCATTTTCAGGAGTGCACCTGTTGCAGCGAATCTTTCATCCGATCGTCACACCCGATCGTTGCCGACATTATCCTCGACAAAATTTCACTGGACTACACAGAAACCCTGATGGCGGCCGCTGGTCACCAGGCCGAGGAGGCCATGCACAAGACGATGGAAGAGTACAAAGGCAAATACGTCCTTTGTGTGGAGGGATCAGTGCCTGCAGGTGCGGATGGCGTGTATTGCATGATTGGTGGAAAATCCTCTATGGATATCCTTCACGAAGCCGCCGAAAATGCCATGGCGGTAGTTTGCTGGGGAAGCTGCGCCAGCAATGGCTGCGTACAATCTGCCAAACCTAATCCTACTCAGGCAACTCCCATACACAAAATCATCAAGAACAAGCAAATCATCAAAGTACCGGGTTGCCCGCCGATTGGTGAGGTGATGGCCGGGGTATTAGTTCACCTGATCACTTTCGGCACTGTGCCTGCCCTGGATGGTGTAGGACGACCTAAAGCGTTCTACTCAAAACGCGTTCACGACAGTTGCTATCGCCGTCCGTACTACGATGCCGGAATGTTTGTTGAAACATTTGACGATGAAAACGCCAAACGGGGCTATTGCCTCTACAAAGTGGGATGTAAGGGCCCAAGCACGTACAATGCCTGCGGTGTGATGCGCTGGAACAATGGCACTAGTTATCCCATCCAATCAGGTCATGGTTGCTTTGGTTGCAGTGAAGAAAGCTTCTGGGACAATGGTCCTATTTATGAACGCATGGTCAATGCCGGAGGCTTCGGTATCGAAGAAAATGCAGACAAGGTAGGTTTAACGGCGCTGGGCATAACCGCAGCAGGTATTGCTGCGCATGCTGTCGCCACCAACCTAAGAAAGCATAAGATGGTCGAAGACCTGATCACAGAAGGAAAACAGTCAGAAAAAGAACTCAACAAAGACTAACACACTATGACACGCATTGTAGTTGATCCCATTACCCGCATCGAAGGGCACCTGCGGATCGAAGCCGAAATAAAAGACGGAAAGATTTCCGAAGCATATAGTTCAGGTACCATGGTACGCCTCATCGAAGAGATTCTTCGTGGACGCGACCCCCGTGATGCATGGGCATTTGTTGGCCGCGTTTGCGGAGTTTGTACAACGGTGCATTCCATGGCTTCTATCCGCGCGGTTGAAGACGCATTGAACATCACCGTGCCCCCGAATGCTGAGCTGGTTCGCAACCTGATGTTCTGTGCACAAAATATTCATGACCACGTAGTCCATTTCTATCACCTCCACGCCCTTGACTGGGTAGACGTGGTTAGCGCGCTGAAGGCCGACCCCAAGAAAACATCTGAAATTGCGCAAAGCATTTCACATTGGCCCAAGAGTTCACCCGGCTATTTCTCAGACCTGCAAAAGCGGCTGACCAAGTTCGTTGAAAGTGGTCAACTTGGAATTTTTGCAAATGGATATTGGGGGCATCCTGCTTATAAGCTGCCCCCTGAAATAAATCTGATTGGCGTTGCACACTACCTCGAAGCCCTTGAGTGGCAAAAAGAAATTGTTAAGGTGCATACTATTTTTGGTGGCAAGAACCCGCACCCCAATTTCCTCGTGGGTGGCATGGCTTGCTCCATCAGCCTCGACGACGCAAGCGGCATCAACGCTGAGCGACTCGCCTACGTACAGCAGTTGCTGAAGCAGGCAAAAGAATTTGTTGAGCAAGTATATATTCCCGATTTGCTGGCCGTCGCGCCATACTACCTCGATTGGGGTGCCATTGGTGGTGGTCTTGGAAACTATCTCGTGTATGGCGATCTCTCTACATCAAGCTATCGCGACGTTGCTAACTACAAGTTCCCTGCTGGTGCCATTCTCAACAAAGACTTGAGCCACATTCACGAAGTAGATCTTCGCAATGATGCAGAGATTCAGGAATTTATTCCACACAGCTGGTATTCATATGCTGGCGGGGATGGTGTTGGTTTGCACCCCTGGAAAGGTGAAACCAAGTTGAATTACACTGGTCCTAAACCACCTTTTGATCACCTGGACATCAACCAGAAGTATAGTTACCTCAAAACACCGCGATGGAAAGGTAATGCCATGGAAGTAGGTCCGCTGGCGCGTGTGTTGGTGGGCTATGCAAGCGGAAGACCTGACTTCAAAGAAGTGGTTGACAGCACACTGGCCAAGTTGAATGTTCCAGCCACTGCGCTCTTCTCCACATTGGGAAGAACAGCTGCCCGTGGTCTGGAGTCAATCCTCGTTGCACAATGGGCGCTTGAATTCTACGATCAACTGATCACCAACATCAAGAATGGTGACACGCGGATGGCGAATATGGAAAAATTCAAGCCAGAAAGCTGGCCTGCCACGGCTAAGGGCGTTGGTCATACCGAAGCACCCCGCGGCGCGCTGGCACACTGGATTGATATCGAAGATCGCAAGATCAAGAACTATCAATTGGTTGTGCCTTCTACCTGGAATGCATCACCACGTGATCTGGAAGGCAAATCCTCTGCATATGAAGCTGCACTTAAGGATACTCCGATTGCAGATGAAAGCAAGCCCGTTGAAATCCTGCGTACTATTCACAGCTTCGACCCTTGTCTCGCTTGCGCAGTTCACCTCTACGATGAAGATGGCAAACATGTAAGTAAGGTTAAAGTACTCTAATCAGCGACAACCATGAATTCAGCTACTATTTCTAAACCGATTCGGTTGCGCCGGGTATTCGTCTGGCAACTTCCGGTTCGGTACTATCACTGGATCAATGCCGCATGTATTCTCGTGTTGATCGCTACCGGTCTAATCATCGGAAATCCGCCGGCCATCATGACCGGTCAGGAAGCTTATTCCAACTTTTGGTTCGGCACCACCCGGTTTATCCACTTCGTGGCCTCCTATATATTTCTGTTTAATTTTCTATTCAGAATCTATTGGGGCTTTGTCGGCAATCGCTATGCCAGCTGGAAGAATTTTATTCCCACGAATGCGAAGTATTTCAAAGACATGTGGTTAATCCTCAAGTCAGATATTTTTATGACCCGTGGATATAGCATACATACCATTGGCCATAATCGCCTCGCGGGATTCATTTATTTCCTGACGTTCATTGCATTCGGTGTGCAGTGCCTTACCGGATTCGGTCTTTATTCTGCCATGAGTGACTGGTGGTTGCCCAATTTGTTCTCCTGGGTACCCGCTGCATTCGGCGGTGACTTTATGATGCGCACGATTCATCACTGGTCCATGTGGTTCTTTATACTCTTTTCCGTAGTCCACGTCTATCTCGTATTCTATCACGACTATGTTGAGGGCCGTGGTGAAATATCCTCAATGGGCGGCGGTTGGAAGTTTATTGAAGAAGATACATTCGAAAAAAATAAGAAAGCCTGATGGAAAAGAACCCGGTATTGATTCTCGGCATTGGCAATTACCTGATGGGCGACGAAGGACTTGGCGTTCATCTGGCCAATCAACTCAAGGCTGAGGTTGATCCGGGTTTGGCTGATGTGCTGGATGGTGGAACTGCGGGGTTCCAGTTGATGGAATACCTGGAGTCGTATCCCAATATCATTTTAATTGATGCTACCCTGGATGGCAAGCCTGCGGGCACCATCCAGCGCATCAAGCCACGATTTTCCAAAGATTTCCCCAGTGCCATGAGTACACACGAGATTGGATTGAAAGATCTCGTAGAGGGCCTGTACCTTTTGGGGAAACTTCCCAACATTGACCTGTTTATTGTCTCGATTGAAAAAATTCAACCCCTGTCCACCGAGCTTTCACCGGAAGTAAGTGGCGTGTTTCCGCAATTGAAAAGACAGATTGTTGAACTCGCTGCGAGTTACCAAACCGAAGGCATTTTGAAATAACCCAAAACCCTAAGTACCCCGGCGCGCCGTGTGAAGCTTTGGCTGATCACGGCGCTATTTTTTTTTCTGTGTGTGACGCTTATTTAGCCGGCGCTCACCGATGGCGTAAATGACAAAGATTCCAATGAATGCAAATCGGGCGAATGTGGGTGCAAGGGGGGTAATGGCCGCAGAGAATAACCAAACCGCAGGCGCCACCCAACCCCGAAGGATGAACCACTGTGAGATGGCCGATGTTAATTGATCATCAATGCCATGGGTCTTGATGATGTACCGAATCATTGCATAGTTAAAGACCCCAATGGCAACCAGATTGAAACAGTAAAAAATAAATGGGCCGTCTTGGGCGAAATTTTTTGCATAGAAGCCCGTTGAAAACGGAAGCAGCACAACAAAGAGCAATAGCCACAAGTTTAGCCACAACAAGCGATTGTCATAATTGCGGACAAATTGCGCCATGGCCAGGTGGGAACGCCAATATAGTGCCGTCACTACAAAACTAATAAACAAGCTGATGAAGCTTGTGGTGAGTTTACTCAATACACCTGCAGTGCCAAATTCAGCAAGATCCGATGATGTCGGAACTTTGACTTCTAACACCAGCAATGTAATTGCAATCGCAAATATGGCATCACTGAAATTATTGACCCGGTCGTTGGGATATCGATTGATCATATTGAATGGTCGTACGGTTATTTCTTGGTCCGGGCGAGTGCCGCTGCCTGCCCGATCCAGTTGTCGCGCCCGATACGGTCAGGAAATGATTTGAGGCTGGCCGCGATCTTGTCAATCATTTCAGGAGTAAGTTCACTGATCTGTTGAAAGGTATATATGCCCAGCGCATTGAGTTTCTTCTGAATGGCGGGGCCGATACCGCTGATCTTGGTAAGATCATTCCGTGTTTGTGTGGTGCTGGGTGTGAATCGAGATCTGTCTTTTTCCGGTAAGGAAGGCGTAACCGCCAACGGACTTATGATCGGCTGCGCCTTCTGTCTTGCCAATTCCTCTTTGAGTTTTTCCGCTGTGGTGCGGATGGCATCTGATTCGCTTTTGAGGTTTTCATACCTGCGCTGAACTTGTTGCAACTCCTGTTCGAGGGTAGACACCTGCCGCTTTGCTTCGCTTAGGAGCGGCTCCGTGACTTTTTTTACCTGTGCCAACAGCGATACTTCGCGCTGCCATTCAGCCACATGTCGACGGGCATCCTGATTTTCTTTTTCCAGCAGGCGTACCTGGCTTTCCAGGCCGTGACGTTCCCGGCGCAGTCCGTTCATTTGCTCCCGAAGAAACAGGAAAGTCTTTTCGTTGATCAGCCAGGAGCCTACGATACCTATCAAGAAAGCAAGAAGAATCATGCCCAGCACTTCCAGGTTGGCAGCAACAGCACATAAGTGCCGCACCTGGCACAGGTACCACTGCGAAAAGAAAACGCAAAGGAGAAGAAAACCCGTAATGAGTGCGTAAACGGCTTTCATAACTTCCGGCAATGGCCATGTGAAGGTAAGGTTTCCCGGTTGCTACCCAAAAAAGTACGTCCAGAGATGCAACCCTTGCCCAACCTGCTGCGTCTTATGCATAATTCACTTAGGTATAAGCCATGCATTCTCCTGAACTCCTCAAAGGCACCTTGCAGACCATTGTTCTCAAGGTATTAAAAGACCGAGGCCGCATGTACGGTTATGAAATAACCAATTGCGTCCGAGAATTGTCCGACAGTAGACTTCAACTCACCGAAGGAGCCTTGTATCCGACCCTGCACAAACTGGAGGCCGAGGGTTTTCTCAAAACTGAAACCGTCATGATCGGAAAGCGCGTTCGCAAGTATTATTCGCTCACTGCAGAGGGGCGCGCCTCCACACGCGAACGGGTTTCAGAATTTGTTGACTTCATCAGAACCATGTCTAATGTACTGCAAGTGGAATTGGGGTAATGGCATTGTCTTCTGAACATATTGATTTCATTATCAAAGACCTCAACCACCGGGGCATCATCATTGAGGAGATTGAAGCAGAAATATTGGATCATGTTTGCTCCGCCGTTGAGGACCGGATGAATCAGGGTGAAAGGTTTCAGGATGCATATGATCGTGTTGTCTGTGCATTTGGTCAAACGCGGGGATTATTAGACACACAGCAGAAAGTATTGGAGGCCGAACATCAAAATAAACCAGGAAGAATGATCAAGAATTTTATCACCATCGGATTGCGCAATGTTCGCAAACAGGGTTTTTACTCATTCATCAATATCACCGGTCTGGCCGTTGGCCTAGCGGCTTGTCTGGTTATCACGCTTTTCATTATCGATGAGCTGAGCTATGATAAGTACAACACCAAGGCGGATCGGATCTATCGGGTGAATAACGAAATTAAATTCGCCGAGAACTATTATCACATCACATCAAGTTCGGCTCCCACGGCTCACGCACTGCAACAAGACTATCCAGAGATTGAAGCCACGGTGCGCTTTCGGAGTTACGGATCCTACCTGGTTCGGCCGGAAATAGCAACCGAGAGCATTAAGGAAAATCGCGTAATCTGGACCGATAGTACATTCTTCCGCATATTTTCGGTGAATGTCATCCAGGGAGATGCCAGAACCGCGCTGGCCCAGCCGGCAAGTATCGCCATCAGCAATAGCCTGGCCCAGAAGTATTTTCCCAATGAATCCGCACTCGGTCAGTCCTTGTTGCTGGACGAAAAGTATAATGCCAAAATCACCGCCGTCTTCGAAGACATGCCCCGGGCTTCGCACTTTCATTTTGACATGCTCATAGCCATGGTGGGTGACTGGCCAGTGGCGCAAGAAGCGCAATCAACCGTATTTCTGAGCAACAACTTTCAAACCTATGTGCTCCTGAAGGAAGGAGCAAGCAGCAGGGCCCTGGAGGAAAAATTTCCTGGATTTCTGGACAAGTATGTAGGTCCCCAGATTGCTCAGATATTCGGAAAGGGCTTTACCATGAAGCAATTCGAAGAATCGGGTAACAAGTATCAAATGACGCTTATGCCTCTGCTGGATATTCACTTGTATTCCGATCTCAAAGGGGAACTGGAAGCCAACGGAAGTGTTACCTATGTTTATCTGCTTACTGCTGTGGCCCTCTTCATTTTGACTATTGCCTGCATCAATTTTATGAACCTGTCCACCGCACGTTCAAGCAACCGTGCCAAAGAAGTTGGTGTTCGCAAGGTCATGGGTTCCATGCGTTCTCATCTCGTGCGTCAGTTCCTTACGGAATCAACACTAATCACCTTGTTTGCCTTCGTGGTTGCTGTTGGGCTCGCCTACCTTATCCTTCCATTCTTTAATGACCTTGCGCTTAAGCAACTCGAAATTCCCTTTCAAAGTCCGCTCTTCTATATCGCGCTTCTCCTGGGTGTCTTTCTGGTAGGGCTTATGGCGGGTCTGTATCCGTCCTTTATTCTGTCGGCATTCAACCCGGCCCAGGTGCTCAAAGGCACGCTGGCGAAAGGGTCCAGGAGCGGTATGGTCAGAAGTTCGCTCGTCATCTTTCAGTTTATCATCTCTATATTTCTCATCATCGGTGCTATTACCATTCAGCGCCAGCTAACATACATTCAGAACAAGAAGCTTGGATTCGAAAAGAATCAGGTATTGGTGGTGCACGATGCCTATGCGCTTCGGCCTAACGTGGAGGTCTTTAAACAGGCGGTTAAATCAATCGCCGGTGTAGAAAACTGCACAGTCTCAGGCTTTCTTCCTGTTGAGAATTCTGATGTTTCCCGCAACGACAACAGTTTTTGGAAAGAGGGCAAGACACCCTCGACCGAAAATTTGGTAAGCATTCAGGACTGGCGGGTTGACGATGAGTACGTGCAAACGCTGGGCATGAAAATGAAAGTTGGGCGATCATTCTCACCTGAGTTTCCATCAGATTCCGATGCCGTGGTGCTCAATGAGGCTGCCGTGGCCCAGTTTGGCTTGGGTGAAAATCCAATTGGCCAACGCATCGCCACATTCAAAGCTCAACGCCCAGACGGTTCGCCCGATCCAACCAGGCTATCCACATGGACCGTCATTGGTGTGGTGGAGAACTTTCACTTTTCCACGATGCGTGAAGGCATAACCGCATTAGGCTTGTTCCTTCGCAGAAGCGACGGTTTTGTCAGCATTCGATTTCAAGGAAAGGATACTCAGTCAATCATCAATGAGGTTGAGTCTGCGTGGAAGCGACTGGCACCAGGAAAACCATTTCAATATGGATTCCTGGACGACGACTTCGGAAAAATGTATGCCAATGAGCAACGTCTTGGTAAAATCTTTGGCCTCTTCGCGGGCCTTGCTATTCTAATTGCTTGTCTTGGACTGTTTGCCCTAACCTCATTCACTGCCGAACAACGCACCAAGGAAATTGGTATTCGTAAAGTTCTTGGTGCTTCCGTCCCCAGCATAGTACTATTGCTTTCGCGTGAGTTTGGCAAGCTGATTCTTATCGCCTTTCTCCTTGCCGCGCCCCTCGCGTGGTATGGCGTTGACTGGTGGCTGAACCGGTATACGTATAAAACCGAAATTGGAGTGGGGGTTTATCTCATCGCCGGGCTCACTGCCTTTGCTGTCGCGTTAATCACCATGGGTTATCAGTCCATCCGTGCAGCTTCTAACAATCCGGTAAAATCACTGCGAAGCGAATAGTTACTTAATGTTCCGGAGAAGTTTTTCATAGAACCAGATCGCGCTGCGGTAACTTTCCAGGCTTACGCGTTCATCTATACCATGAAATCCAATTGGGTCCATCATGGGGCTGAATTTGATGATGCCTTTGGAAACTCCACCAAAGTAGCGAGAGTCTGTGCCGCCGACAAGCAGGAAGGGAGATGTAATGGTTCCTGGAAAAGTGCGTCGTATGGTTTCGTTAACCGTAGCATAGGCAAAGCTGTTCACCGGTGTTGCCTCTGACGCTTCCGAGATAAATCCGCTGGCCACTTCTATTTTGATACGGTCGTCATTGATCGTTTTCTTAACCCGGTCTATCACAAACTGACCGCCGTCGCCGGGTAGCAACCGGAAGTTGACGGTAACTTTGGCCACGGTAGGAATGACGTTGTCCTTGACACCAGCTTTGAAAATAGTGGGAACAAAGGTTGTGCGAACAAAGGCATTTCCTGAAGGGCTCTTCTCATAAATCCCCGTGATCACACTTTTAAACAACCACGGATTAGCAAATACCAATTTGTTGGCGAATGGCATCTCTGGTCCAAGATGCTCCATAAACCCGATTGTGGATTCGGCGAGTCTGCTTTCGAAGGGCGCCTGCTGTAGCCTGACCAATGCGTTGGCAAGAATATCAATCGATGTCTCTTTGTCAGGCATGGATGAATGTCCACCGGGTTTCTCCACGGTCAATTCCAGTGAGAGGTAGCCTTTCTCTGACGTTCCAATCAACGCTATCTGTTGAGTCATGCCCGGAACTTTGTCCTTCGTGACAATACCTCCTTCGTCTAAAACAAGATCGGCTTTTACACCGCGAGCCTGCAAAAGTGCTGCCATGGCCTGAGCTCCCTTGCCTCCCATTTCCTCATCATGTCCAAAGGCGAAATAGATGGTTCGGCTTGGTTGGAATTTTTCTTCCAATAATTTCTCTGCCGATTCCATGATGCTGATCAGGTTGATCTTATCATCCGTAGTTCCCCGTCCCCAGATATAGTTATCCTTCACCACCCCTTCAAAAGGATCTACGGTCCACATCTTTCGGGTTTCTTCCTCGATAGGAACTACGTCCTGATGCGCCATCATCACAATAGGTGCCAGCGTTGCGCTCTTTCCCTCCCAGGTATAAAGCAAACTGTACCGACCCACACGCTCAAATTTCAGATTGGCATGAACCCGCGGGTAGGTGGTTTTCAAGAACCGATGAAATCCAAAAAACTGGGCGGTATCCAGTCGGGCAGTATCGCCAAATGAAATAGTGCGGTAATGAATGGCATTTTGAAAATGGCGGACGGCCACACCTGATATTTCAGGAGCCGGCTCTGCTTCAATCGCCACTTGTTTTGATTTGAATTGGATCGTGTTGAATACCAATACAGCGGTGAGCAACAATAGCACGACCAGCAGACCCAGCAGAACCTTCTTCACCATATTAGCTTATTTATATCTTTTGCCCTTCTTCACGACGATATCGACGCGCTGTAGCAGGTCAATGTTGCGGAGGATATCTCCTTTTACGGCAATGATGTCCGCATATTTTCCTTCCGTGACGGTTCCAAAATCCTTGTCCACGCCCATTGCAAATGCGGGCCAGTATGTCGCTGCCCGGATGGTGTACATCGGATCAAAGCCAAGACGATTCACCCAAACATCCAGTTCATTCCAGGTACTTTGGCTGTGGAATTTCATAGGGATGCCACTATCGGTTCCTACCAATAACACGACACCTGCCTCCTTTAACTGCTTGATCTTCTTCTCAAGTGTTGGTTTACGTATCGGATTGAGTTGGTAGTAGGAAAGCTGGCCCGGCTTCCGGATAGAGGCTTTAATGTCCTTCACAATGGAGTCTGGCATATCCAATTGCCAGCTGTTGTTGTCCAGGTGTTCGGGGTTGTCGCGAACGGCTTCAAAATTATATAATCCTTCAATCGTTGGCGTCCAAAACAACGGGCCAAGGCTCATTTGTGCCGTGCGTTCTTTTATCATGGCGATAATATCCTCAGGATACTCCGGTGCAGAGGCGAGACCGGTGTGTTCAAAACAATCAACTCCGGCTTTTAATCCAATCCTGATTTCTTCCGGCCGGTGTGAGTGGCCAACGACCTTGAGTTTATTTTTGTGGGCCTCATCCACCACCGCAGTTACTTCCGCCAGCGTCATTTGGTCCTGATCGATCAACTTGATTACGTTAACGCCCGCCTTTGCCAGTTGCTTTACTTTGGCACGCGCATCAACTTCGCCGGTTACTCCCCAACGAAAAGCTTCTGTGCCGGGATAGGGTGCATGTTGAATAAAGGGGCCAGACATATACATCGTTGGTCCCGGCAATTCTCCTTTGTTTATTCTGTCGCGAACTGAAATGCTGGCCTCGAGAGGGCCGCCAAGATCTCGCGCGCTTGTCACACCTGCCATTAACAATTGATGCGCCGACGCCGGCATGATAATATTTTTGGCAGCCCCCAGATACTTCTTGTCCCAATGGGTATAGTCGCTGTGACCATTGATATACAGGTGCACGTGCATATCCCATAGACCTGGCAACACACTCATGCCTTCCGTTGAAATTACTTCAGCCCCGGCGGGTACTTCAAGGGTGCCCACCTGCCCTATCGCTTTGATGCGTTCGCCGTCAATAATTATTACACTATTCAACAACGGCTTTCCGCCGAATCCATCGATTAGTGTGCCGCCAACAAGTGCTTTAAGCTGTGCTTGTGCTAATCCGGTAACAAGCATCAGTAAAATGACCAGTGTTCTTTTCATAGGTATAGTTGAATCCTCAAAATAGAAATTCTGTCGGGATAATAACAGTAAAATTCACCCGGTGGGTCGAAGTCGATTAGAAGAGGCGGAAACCTATAGCCAACTCCGAGTATTTCAATTTTGAGGTGCCCGCGCTTTGATGACCAGATATATAACCCGACTCCTTGGCTGGAATAGCCCAGACATTTTCGAGGCCCTTGAAATACATGTCTCCCAGGGACTGGCTAAGCCGATATGAAATTTGGAGGCGACGATAACGCATGCCAACATCAATCCGGTAAAACAGGGAGTTTTGCGCGCCAAGCGATGTGATTACCTGATTGTCTTCATAGTGAGTGGTCTGTGGTGGCGCGTAGACATCGGTTGCGACAAACACTTTTGTCACTGACTCCTTAAGACTTGCCTTCAGCAAAATATTGTCGCTCACTCCGGCGCCGACAAAAAAGTGAAAGTCATCCAGCAACGGAAATGGCTGCCAGTTAAGCCGTGCCACCAGTGGTACCTGCACATACGTTGTGGACAGATCTGTCATCGAGGCGGAGTAGAAGATGCTGGAAAAGGAGAACAAGGAATTTTCAAAATAGCCGTTGCTCAGGTAAGTCGCACCCGCCAGGATTGAAACGCGTAGTACTGAGTGTGCTGTCTTTGGCTTCAGCATGCCCTCCAATTCAAAGCCACCAAACAAGTAGTTTCCTCCCTTTTCAAAGCCAAAAAGTCCTTTGGACAGCCGGGTTGAGTTAACGCCTACAAAAGCATTGACGTGCAGCTGGGCGTGGGCTGATGCACAACCCAATATGAACAGACCAATGCAGACAATGCGTCTCATATTATTTACCCAACATAATGAATGCACCCCAGTGGTAGGGTTGCGGATATAGTTTTCTCATTTCAATTTGTGCCTTCCTGAACTCCATTGCGTTGGAATTGCCTGACCACGCTTTGTAAAATAATGACATCAGGGTTGCTGTTGCCTGATCATCGACTTTCCAAAGGGACATAATCAGGTTCCTTGCGCCCGCCACAACAAAGGCACGTTGAAGTCCATATACGCCTTCTCCATTTCGAACTTCGCCAAGACCCGTTTGGCATGCTGAAAGAGCGACCAGGCTTGTGCCCTGAAGATCCAGATTGGTGGCTTCATAAGCCGTAAGAATGCCATCTTCTCCTTGAACATCTTTTGTTCGCTTTACCCCAGCCAATACAATACCAGATCTTATCATCGGACTAACCGCGCTGGCCTGATCATCTACGAAAAACCCATGTGTGGCCACGTGAAGAATTCCTGGGTGCTCAAGTCCCTTTATTCGCTCTTCCGTGGCCGAGCTGCCCAACAAAACACTTACTTTAAGCTGATCAGCGGTAAGTAGCTTACTGATGGCTTCAACTTCTGTTTCGGTTCCGGGTAAGTCTGCAAAATCCTGATCGCGAAATGTGTCCAGCTCATCCGCCAAAACATTACGCGTGCCGTAGACGTCATCATCTGTTGTTGCCTGTTGATTGTCTCCTGTCTGATAAGATGGTCTTCCGACCAACACCGCCGAGGGAACAACTTGTGCGGGGGTCTCCTTAAGAAGGTCTGCCGTATTTGTGAGGTACAGCAGTTGTAGTTCGTCGATTACATATTTGTTGGTGGCGGGATTTTGAAGTGTGTTCAGGTTGATCTGATTATACACGCCGTCACGGGACAAATAAAACCGCTCGATCCCCTTTAATTGGGTGGCAATGGTACTCCAGAATTCATTATATGAAGTCTTGTCCTCAAGCCTGAACATAATAGAGTTTCGGTAGTTAAGCAGGAAGCGCTTCTCCAATGACACACCCTGGCGAAGCACTGTTATTTCCGGGTGCTCAGATTCTTTTCTGATCAGCAGCATAGCATATACGACTGAATCAGATTTTGCCTTACCCACTCCGGTTACTGGACTGATCCTGATAAGTTCTGCAGCAGCCTCATTGGGTCCTAATGCTGATTGCACCTGATTCCAGGTTAACGCCATTTCCTTTTGATCAAATAAACCTGTGCGCTGATTGATTTCCTTTTCCAGTGATTCGAGATTTCGTTCCAGTGAATCCGTGTTCAGGTTGGTCTTCTCATAAAAAGAGGCCGAGAGCTTAGCCTTGCCTGCCTCCCAGGCATGTAGTTTGGCAATTAACGCTTCGTCTTTGCTTGCGAGAATGCGGTTTTTCTTGCCATTTGATGTGTTCAGCAACAGAGCCTTCGTATTCAGAACATTATTGAACATTTCTTCATACAACGTGGTCGCTCCGGGTCCGGATTGCTCTAGCACAAAGGCATTAAACAATTCAAAATCACTTTTCAATAACAAGTAGAATTGCTCTTGTTCGTATTCGCTCATTGCCGTAAAGTTGTTGGCGATATACTTCCTGTACTCCTTCACGAGAAGTAGAAAAGAACGCGTCGCCTCCTCCATCTTTCCCTGGTTCCAGGAAAGCAATGCCCTTGTCTTTATGATTCTGAATCTTACATCAGAAAATGTAAGGGACTTCGCCTGATATGATTCCGCACGATCAATGAATTCTGTAGCCCGGTCATATTCCTGGCGCAGCATATGATAGCGGGCCTTGAGTTCAAATATTCTTGCCACTTCCAGTCTGGAGTTTACCCGCGAAGAAAATTTTCCCGCCCCCGAAGAAGCGATAGCAAGCTGGTTGATGTAACGTGCGGCTTCGTCAGTCCGTCCGAGCGCAAAGCAGATTTCTGTAAGGTCATTAAGGAACAACCTGCGCAGAATGTCATAATCGTAGGCCGAGGTCATCGATCGATCGATCATCTCGCTGGCCTGATTAAAAAGTTTATACGTAGTCTCATAATTACCTTTGCGATAGTGCCACGAGCCAAGCCCAACAATTGGGTGTATCCGATGAATGCTCCTGGGTGGAAAGAATGCTTCCCGCAGTGCTTTTGATTCATTGAAGTATTGTTCCGCCACACGTAAATCTCCAATGGTAAGATAGAAGTATCCCAATCTGTCGATTGGATCAAAAATGGTCTTACTGAACTGTGAAAAGAATTTGAGCCTGAACTGACGGCCCTTTTTTGGCAAGTGCTGCTTTGCCTCGTGGTACGCATCCTGAAAACACTTTTCTGCGAGCGCATAATCCCCTGATCGCTCATGTTGTTCCCCCAACATGAGCTGGAACAAAATATATTGCCGGGTATCCGACTTGTCAGCGGCATATTGAGCCAATTCAGCAATGCTCTGTTTTAGTTTTTCAGGATCACGGCTGTTAACTAGTTTCCTCAAAGCTCTATAGTTGACACCCCACTTACTGTTGATGGAATGAGGTTTGCCCGGTTGGGCAGCGGGCGCCTGTGATACGGCAATATCCGGTAGCAGTAACAAGAGCCAAAGGGCAATATGGTAAGCTCCCGATTTCATTTTATTCTGACACCTACTCTAAAACCAAGCAAAGTGTAATCCGAATACCCATTGGATTGGAGATATGGCGATTGCTGCTGGTTCAGCGGCCAATGTTCCGGAAGGTTCCTCACCGTATTTTGTCCCTTAAATGTGACCATGAAATAAACGCTCAGGGTAAATCGATTGAGCAAAACTGTCTCCTGAAACTTAGCGCCCAGTAAGAGTCGGTTGGAGTAAGCTGCAATGTCACCATCTGCCTTTTGTGGAAATCCAAAACGGGTGTAGCCCTCCGTGAGATGAGCCTGCGCCATCCAGGAGGTGATCATGCCGAAATCGAGGTAGAACATATTCTTGTTAAACATGTTCCAGCGTGCCATCACAGGTACAGCAAGGTAATTTGCCTTGAAGGTGCTACTATTGCTGGCAAAGCCATTACCGTCATACTGATACCCCAGGTTATACCAGGATACCCCGGTTAATACACTCATCGTCCCGATTATTTTTTTTTCATACTCCGCATCTACCGCAGATGTGGTTTGGTGACTCGCAAAGAAAGTGTCCGTATTGCCGCCAAAAGACGCCGCAGCGCCCACAGAGATAAATATCCGCGATTGTCCTGTGGCACTCAGGCTTGCAATTATCAATAGGATCGCCATCAGATTCTTTGCCATACTAGAATGCGTATTGCCAACTCACATACAGAAGGGGGGCGCCACCCGAGCTGGAGACGGATGCGACGTAACACCGGCCATAGGTATTGTCAGGCAACAGAACAACGTAACCATGACCCGCAACAACATTGACCGAACTGGAGTAGCCGGTAGTCGGTTTCTTGTTAACCTGACCCAGACACTTTACCGGGCCGATATCAACTATGTTTGCTGGCTGCTTTCCGCTAATTGGATATACGGAAAAAGTAAGCGTGGTCGCATTAAGCGTTGTTATAAAACAGCCATTGAGTCCCTCCTTGAAGCAAAACTGGGTGTTATTTTTCATCGTTACATCTTGGGTACCGATGGGGTCTGTACAGACCGAAGTGAGTGAGCTGTCTTCTTTACAAGCAATCAGAAACAATACAAGAACCAGTGTCTTTTTGGGGGCACGAAGAAGAGCATGAAGACGCCTGAAGTATTTCATGGAGTACATAAGGGCTCACCGTTGAGCAACCGAACTTACTAAATATGCAAGCCCTTTCCAAGAAAGGATTAGTTAGCCCTGCGTTAGTTATTGGGCGGCGTTGCAGAGAAGTCGCCACGCAATGTCCGGAAGCGTTTTCTTGCCTCGGCCGCATAAACGCTTCCTGGGTACTTATCCAGAAAATTCCGATATACCTCCATGGCTTTGGTCTTGTCTTTGAGGTAGTTTTCATAGAGGTCACCCTCCATGAATGACGCATCATCCGCTAGTATATCCTCAGGATAATCACTTAGAATTTTCTGCAGGAGAATGAGTGATTGTTCAAATTCCCCGCGTTTCATCCTCAGGTTGGCTTCAAGCCAGTACACATCATCCTGAATGGGCTTGTATACTTCCGGGCTGATCGTAATGATAACGGAGTCTGGAAGGGTTTCTCCCTTTAACAATGCGCTTCGGTCTTGTCTCAGGAAGTCTTCAACAGCTTCTTTTTTATCGGCCGGAGTAGGCCACAACTTTTGTACGAAGGCATCGTGCTTACTCATCTTAACCTTTCCTTCTCCAAAGCGCTTCAATCTTGACAAGGCCAGATCCGTTTTGTTCTGGAGCAGCAACAATTCAATGGAAGCGTATTGCCGAAGCGCCGTACCATTGCTGTCGCTGACAATGTTTTCCTTGATGCGCATACTCAGTTCCATGGCATCATTGGCGATCTCACGGGTGGTGGCTTGCTTAAGAATATCCAGGTGCTCCTGAGCAAGCCGGAAATCTCCCTTGTAATAGGAAAGCTTGGCATTTCTAAGTTTGGCTTCATAGCCCAGCGGAGCATCACGCTGATTCTTTTCAACCTGGGAATACAGTAAGGTAGCCTCCCACGGCTCTTCTTTAAGCAAATAAATATCACCCAGTTCAAGTTTGGCCCGCGCACGCAGGTAGGCTGGCACCCGTGGGTGAGCGGCCAGTCCGTTCAATTTTGTGACCGCTGAATCCTTCTCGTCGAGATAGTAAGCATGAAGCAGCGCTTCATTCAGGATGGCCTCATAGCTGTTGCTGTTATCCGTATACCTCGCGATAAAAGACTGGTACTCGTGCGTCAGGTAACGCACCGAATCTCTATTTATCGGGAATTTTCTTTTCACTTTAGCCTCCCGCGCGCGGATAAGGCCGAGCCGTGCTGGCAGATAATTATCAGTATTCGGAAACTCCTTGATCACGAAAGCAAAGCTCTTGTCCGCTGTGTCATAGTCTTTATTGTTCAAGGCTATCTGGGCGATCTCCAGTGTCTTCGCGTTTTCCTTTTTAAATCGCTTGTCAAATGCGCGCGCCTGAATAAACGCACCATAGAAATTCTTTTGTTGTAGATTCACCCACACCAAAAGATCCGCAAAAACTTCCGAATCCGGTGATTCCTGAACTTTCTCGTATAGCATTCGCTCAAGGGTCTCTAATTCGTCTGGCTTGCTCAAGAAAAGCTGAAGCAAATTCTTAACGTAATTGATGTTTGAAGGCGTTTGGGTAATGTAGTTTAGATACTCCTGCACCATTTCATCGCGCTTGCCCTGCATGCGGTAAAGGTTTGCCATCTCAAGCGTAAAAACAGATTGGTTGTTCATTGCCCGGCGTAGCTCCTGCAGTGCGATCACCGCATACTCCGGGAGGTCATGAGCTGCCAGGAAATCCGAAATGCTCTTGGTGCGGTAAACATCCTGAACCGAATTTTTGATGAGGCTGCGGAAGTATTTATCTGCTTTCGGCACATCGCCGGAACGCAGATAGACTACACCCAGGTCTACCCGGTACGACACGCGATCATCTACTTTTCTGATCACGCGTTCAACATAATCTTCTGCGTCTTTATACTTGGCCATTTCCAGCAATAACGACAAATAGTTGTTATGAATCGCTGGAATATTATCCACATTCTTTGCCAGCGTTACATACATCGCCAAGGCCTTCTCCTTTTCACCTTTCAGGAAATATTCATTGGCAATCCGCACCTCACTGTCCTGCGCGAAGGTTGAGTAGAAAAGAAGGCACAATACACAGGTTAGTATTGTACTATTATATTTTAATATTAAGTAATAGTAATAGTTACCCTTGTGGATTTGTTGATTAGTCGATTTGGTTGATGGTGTGTTCAAATTGTGGATGGCCGGTAGATAGTTGTATGAAGATTTGAGATGGTGTGGGCTATATTTTTTGATTTATCAACGAAAGGACTGGTTGTGGAGAATTGTTTTCAACATTAGTGGATTGTTCTTAGCGGGAGAACAATTTGTGTGTTGTATTGAATATAGGTGGTTCTTATTGACTTAACGGGGATTTTTGGATTATCGTGGAAAGTTTTCCACAAGTTGTCAGAATTTTAGGATTAGTGGCCCGTTTTCCCAATTGGCCCGCATGGTGAAATAGGTACTGTTTTTGGGTGTGCGGTAGTAATAAATAGGTTCCGGTTCAGTGTTAGTTGAGATGATCCCGTTATCCCATCGTCCATTTTTGTTGAGGTCAACGATCATACGTATCTGGTAGTCTTGTGGTGTCACATTTCTGAACGTGAAGCGAGTTGTATTCATGGTACTGGCTATTATTTTCCCTTGCCTGTCCAATAGTTGGATGATGTAATTACTTTCCCTGGTTTCAACCTGTACGTGTATAATGCCTGTGTCTTCGCTCCATATAATGGGTATCGAAGTGGTTATGCGTTTAGTTGTATCGTTATCTACCGATACCGCGAATTGTTTCCCAGCAATCAGACTAAGGGTTGGCTCCTTTTTAGCCTGGAAGTACTTTATGTCCAGGTTTGTAGTCGCGACAAGTTTATTGCTTTTAGGTTGTGGTGTGAAGTTTTTGGATGTGAATGGAATAATGGCAATGGTGTCGATCTTAAGATACAGGCTGTCTGGGTTTATATTCAATATAGGTTTGTTGAAGTTGATGGTGGTTGAGAAATTTCCAGTTTCTGCTTCTATAATTGGTTTGCCTAGATCCCATGTAAAACCGTCTTTGGGTGCTTTTACATTGGTTCGTGTAATGTATATGGCGGTATCTATTTTAGCTGATACACTGTCTTTCGCGGAGAGAATAAAACGTATGGTGTCCCCCGTTTCTTCAGGGTTCCAAATATTGATTTCATTGTGTTGATCCCCGAATGAGTGGATAACATTGCTGTCGGGTTTTATCTCGTATTCATCGAGTAGCTTGCTGAAGCGTACCCGGGTGAGGTGACCTATGTTTCGAACCGAGGTGATTTTAAGTTTTCGTGTATCTACGATGAAGACTCCAATGGAAATGCTGTCTGCGGGCTTGGTTAACTGGATGGGTGTTGCGCGGAATCCATAGCGTTCGGTATTGCTTTCTACTTTGAGGTTTTTGTTTTTGTCATCGAACGCGTAAATGCTGTATGTGCCCCTCCGGATGTTGTTAAACCTAAACGCCCCCTTTTTGTTGGTCTTTGTGGTATATACGGCTGTATCATTGAAAATATTGAAGCCATTGGGATGGTCGTTGTTGAGAGCGGGCTTGTCGTATAATGCGACTGAGACTTTTTCGAGTCGCTTGGCCTTGAGTATATCAAATACATTTCCGGTGACATACATTGAGTCTAGATAGTCTCCGGTGCTGAACGATAGGTTGAGGTCAGGGGGAACATTGCTTTCTGTAAGGTCCTGTATGCCGTCCCGGAATTGTATGTTATACGTGGTGGAATCTTTCAAGGGTTTTTTGAACGTGATTACCACTGAGTTTCCTTTTGCCTTGTATTCTATCCCTTTACCCGGAGATGGACTGATGAGTATTTCTTCGCGTGGATTATTCAGTTTAATGGGCTCATCAAATGTGAGGGTAATGGTGGTTGCGGTGACGTGTGTTTGTTTGTTCTTGGGTGTAGAGCTAAGGAGTAATGGCGGTTCTTTGTCCTTAGGTCCGCCATTGGGTGACGTCAAGCTTGCACAGCCTGCAAAGAAGATAAGGGCGAAGAGATAGTATGCGTGCTTGCTCATCTTGTGATTCTGTAAATCAAGCTGGAGTATTGACCGGTTCTTCGTGCTGATAGGTTGGAGCGCAATCCTTGATATAAAGCCCGGATAATCTGGAATGCGGGTATTTTGCTAGTGCCGAGATAGCGCTCGCTCAACAAGGCAACATAGAATGCATCCAATTTCATGGGAGTAATTTCTTTGACTTGTAGCCCGCAGCGCTGCATAAGGTCTTTCATGTTGTCCTCAGAAAAGTGCCAGATGTGCCTTGGCACGTCCCAGGCAGCCCAGTTGTTATCATAAGTTTTCGCATCGAGGGATAACCTATTGGGTACTGCAATAAAAATAGTGCCATTGTGAGCGAGGTTGTTACTAAGTTGTTGAATGCTCTCGCGCAATGGATACATATGCTCCAAAACATGCCACAGGGTGATTACTGTAAAAGGTTGAGCCGGGATCTCGTTAAGGGTCTTGTAGGTGGTGATTCCGGTTATTGAGAGTCTTGCGTCGGAGGGTTCTATCCCAGTGACGTGGATACCCTTGTTTTGGCAGTATGTAAGGAATGCACCAGTTCCGCACCCTACGTCAAGAAGGGAGCCCTGCGCGTAAGGCCGAATCAGGTTGTATTTCCATTTGAGGGTGAAGTAGCGGGCGGCATGATAGATGCGGTCTAAAAAACTTGCAGCCTTGGCCTGATGGGAGATATAATTACTTGATTGATAGTATAGGCTTGCTTGAGATTCTACTGGCCTTGGTGAGGTAAGAACAAGGGAACAACCCGTGCATTGTTTGACCGTAAACAATTCTGCACTACTGGTGTAGTCTTTAGAGGTATGCAGGGTTGTAAATTGATTGCCCTGGCAAATGGGGCATGAATTGACTTCTTCCAAGATCATTACTTGCCAAGATAAACCGTGAGGATAGAAACATCTGCGGGAGATACGCCGCTGATGCGTGACATTTGACCGATTGTGGCAGGACGATGTTTTTTCAGTTTTTCGCGGGCTTCATGTGAGAGTGCCTGAACCCTGTCGTAGTCAAAGTCCGGGAGAATCTTGTATTCATCGAGACTCTCGATTTTCTCGGCCATGTTTCGTTCTCTTTCGATATATGGTTGGTATTTCACGAGAATTTCCGCTTGCTCCATCACCTCAAGAGGAAATTGATTAATGATTTGAGATGACTTTTCAGATAGTTGTCTCAGTTCATTTATCCCGATCTCTGGTCGCTTGAGGAGCATTGACAGGGATGTTTTTTCCGGTATCGGTGAAGAGTTGATTCTGGATAGCCCCTCGTTGGTTTCTTCTGGTGTTAGTTTTGTGTTAATGGCCTCCAGCGCTGCTTTTAGTTTTTCTTGTTTGCTGATCAGGTTGTTTAATTTTTCCTGAGACGCGAGACCAATTTCATATGAACGTTGGGTAAGCCGCTCATCAGCGTTATCCTGTCGAAGGAGTATCCGGTATTCTGCCCTGGAAGTGAACATGCGGTAGGGCTCAATGGTACCCTTATTAACCAGGTCATCGATGAGCACTCCTATGTATGCTTCTGATCTTTTGAGGATGAATGGACTTCTATTGTTGATTTTAAGGTGGGCGTTAATTCCGGCCATAAGCCCTTGACCAGCTGCTTCTTCATAGCCAGTTGTCCCATTAATTTGACCCGCAAAATACAGATTATCAACCAGTTGCGTTTCAAGAGTAAGTTTTAATTGTGTTGGTGGGAAGTAATCGTATTCAATGGCGTAGCCTGGACGGAACATCCTCGCATTTTCGAATCCTGGTATTTTGGTTAGGGCTTTGTATTGGATGTCTTCTGGCAATGAGGTTGAGAATCCATTGACATAGATCTCAATCGTATTCCAACCTTCGGGCTCTACAAATATTTGGTGGCGATCCTTATCAGCGAAGCGGTTGATTTTGTCTTCAATAGATGGGCAATACCTGGGTCCAAGTCCTTGAATTCGCCCTTGGAACATTGGCGATTTGTCAAAGCCCTTTTCTAATTCCTGATGAACCAGGTCATTGGTATAGGTTATCCAACAACTGAGTTGTTTGGTTAGGGGTTTCGTGCTTGGGTCAAATGAAAACTTTCCTGGTTCGGTGTCACCAGGTTGCTCTTCCATCTTGTTATAATCGAGTGACCTCCCATCTATCCTTGGTGGGGTGCCCGTTTTCATCCTGCCTGATTCAAAGCCGAGGGCTCTTAAGGATTCGGTTAAGCCCACTGCAGCTTTTTCAGCTGTGCGTCCGCCACCAAAATTCTTTTCTCCGATATGGATTTTGCCGTTGAGGAAAGTGCCATTGGTAAGAACTACACTCTTGGACTTGATGGTGATTCCTAAAGAAGTTGTGACACCATTCACCCTCCCTTCATGAACGATGATTCCAGTAACCATTTCTTGCCAGAAGTCCACGTTTGGGGTTTTCTCGAGCATGATTCGCCACTCCTCAGAGAAGCGAAGCCTGTCGTTTTGAGTTCTGGGACTCCACATGGCTGGTCCTTTGGATCGGTTGAGCATCCGAAACTGAATCATTGACCGATCGGATACAATCCCGGAGTATCCCCCGAGCGCATCAATCTCTCGTACAATTTGACCTTTGGCGACACCCCCCATTGCTGGATTGCAGGACATCTGTCCAATGGTGGTCATATTCATGGTGACTAGGAGGACTTTCGACCCCATATTGGCGGCTGCGGCAGCGGCCTCGCAGCCGGCATGCCCTGCCCCTACTACAATGACGTCATATACTGGAAACATGCTCGTTTTAAGGTGTTCCACGTGAAACAGCCAAACCCAATCGGCCGGTTCGTTTCACGTGAAACATTATTTCCACAAAGATAGAGAAGCTTCCTCTTTACTTCGCATTTGAGCTTTTTCAGCTGGGGACTTGTCCTTAAACCCCATAAAGTGAAGTAAACCGTGAACCAAGACCCGCCTAAGTTCGATTTCAAAGGGTTGGTTAAATTTTCGAGCGTTTTCTCTTACCCTGGGAACAGAAATGTAAATCTCGCCAATCACCCGACTTCCGGATTCAGATAAGTCGAATGAGATGATATCGGTAAGCGTGCGATGCCCAAGAAATTCTTCGTTCATTTTGCCAAGGAAGGCATCAGAACAAAAGACATAGGTTAGGGAGTCAATGGTAAAGCCATTATGCACAGCAACGCTTTGCAGCCAGCTGGAAGTTTTGCGAGGCTGGAAGAGTCGAAAGGAGATCTTTTCAGTGAAGTACTGAATGGCCGCCATCAGGCATTCATATAGAAACTGAGCTCAACGGTGCGTCCGCCATCCCGAAAATCAACCTCATCAGCAAGGTTCTTCATCAGGAAAATGCCCCGACCACCGGGCTTTTCAATGTTTTCTGGTGCTGTAGGATCAGGGAGGTGCTCAAAATCAAAACCGTCACCTTGGTCCTCTACCTTGAATCGAATGGTTGAATCTTCGAGGGCGAGCGAAAGGGAGACATTCCTCTTGGAATCGTTCCTACTTCCGTGCTTAATGGCATTGTTCACCGCTTCAGTAACAGCAATCATGATATTGCCATAGATATCATCATCGAGATGAAACTCCTCTTTCACATTGTCGATAAAGCTCTCAATCATCCTGATATTCTCTGCTAGAGCGGGTACCTCTATACGGATGTTCTTCATAGTCTACTGATGATTGCCAAGGCGCTTGAAATACTCATTTACTTCCTTTTTGTAGTACGGATATAGCTTGGGGGGCATGGTCTTGAGCAATTCTACCTCTTTTTCCTTTAAACGTAAATACTCCTCAAAAGCACGCGGGATTTCTTTTTGATAGTCTTTGGCGGCCTCTCCCTTCCGCTCTTCATCCATGTCCTGCTCTCGCATAGACTTCTCTGACTCCAGCAAACGCGTTAAGATTTCCTTCTGCCGACGGATCGTTTGCTCTGTAATCTGCTTGTTCACCAAATCCATTTCGGTTTGCTCCATCTTGCCAGGAATATCATCACCAAGCGACTTGCCCCCCTCCTGCTTAAGTTTCTCTTGCATGTCCTGAAGCGCTCTTCTAATCCGCTCTTGTTCAGCCGCCATCTTGGCCAAATCTTCAGACATCTGGCGCCCACTCTTACCACTGCCATTTTTCATCTCCTCGATTTGCTGATTCAACTGTTGCTGCAATTGTCCAAGACTCTGTCCGCTCTTTTTCTTCCCATTCTTCTTGCCCATGCCCGGCTTCGCTTGTTGCATCATCTGCATCATTTGATCAAAGTGATCATTCAACATCAATGCGAGATTGTTCATACTTGTCATTGAGAACTGCATATCAATGCTCGCTTCATTCTTCTTGCGGTCTTTAATTTTTTCCAGCACCTTATCCACATGACCATTTAGCTCACCTACCTCCCGAGTAACAATGGAACCCAGAAAAGCATCCTTTTTCGCAAGAGATAACAGGCTGTCTTCCAACACTTTAGAGTCGTCTTTTATCTTTAGTTGATTTTGAGAAAGCAGCACGTAACGGGGATCACTCAATTGCACGGTCGTGAAATCTTTCATCAATGATTCTTGATCGAACGAGAGCTTAATTAGTCCATGAATAATTTGCCGCAACGACTCAAGGTTGGCCATATCTATTTCCATCTCCATGGAATTCTGCATGCCCTCCAGGGATTTTTCCATCTGTTTTAATTTGTCCACGGCCTGTTTCTGTTGTGGAATGGATTTCTTTGGCTTTCCTTCCTGCAGGGATTGGCGACTTTGCTCTTCCATTTGTTTTACCTGTTCCGCATCGTCTGCGCCAGGAGTATCGTCAGGCTTGTCCAGCTTCTCTCCCATTTTCTGAAGATCATCCAGCGTTTGCTTCAATTCATCGGTTTTTTGCTTTAAAGCATCCTGCTCCTGAGCCAGTTCTTCGGGAGATGTTTCACGTTTTTCCGTTGTTTCTGAACCCGTTTGCTGATTTTCATCCTTGCCATCGGGCTTTTTTTCTCCCGCCATCTCCTGGGTCTTCTCCATCAGGGCTTCCTGCTTTTCGCGCTGCTTCTTTACTTCAGACAAGGCCTGATCGAGTTTGTAATCGTATTGCAACTGCTTGAATAGCTCCAGGGTGCGCTCTAACTCTTTTTCAATATTGATCTCCTGCCGATCCATCTTCTCCAGCATTTTTTCGATCTGCGATGCATCCTGGTTTTCTTTCAACATCTTCTCGAGTTCTTCAAAGAGCTTTTTCGTTTCAGGATCCAGTAGTTCATTCATCAACTTCTGTATCTGCTCTGATTTCTCTCGGATGCGTTCGTTCTGCTCGGAGAAGGCATCTTTCTTTTCTTCCAACATCCGGTTCTTTTCCTGAAGATCCTTCACCGCCTGGTCCAGATTTTTACGCTGTTCAATTAGATCTTCCAGCATCTTTTTATCCTGCCAGTCCAGTGACTGTTTTCCTTTCAGTTTTTGCTCGGCCTCATCAATGGCATCTTTCAGGGAACGCGCCTTGTTCAGGCTTTTCTGAATTTCATTTTCTGCGGATGATTGGGATCGTGTGATCTCTGCCTTGAATGCTTCCGCATCGGGCAGCTCGAATTGATAAGAGGCAGACTTGGTGGATTTGTGCCCATGCACCCCATCGTTGTCCCATACTTCCAGATAATACTGAAGTTTATCGCCGGCAGCGAGTTTTAATGAATCGAGCTTCCATGCATAAAAAAAGTTTTGCTGTGACTCTTGAGGATTAACCGGCAGGCTAATTGATTTTCTTTCCTCAGCCCGATCCTTACCGGTAAGCAGATAATGTAGCTCAAGCCGCGAAAGGCCATAATCATCGGATAACGATCCGCCGAGGATAATCGAACGAAACAGCACGGAGTCTTTCATGTGCTCCACAGTCAACGCGGGAAACTGGTCCTTGATAACGTCAACGCGATACGTAATACGATCTTTGTTCTTGCTGTCTTCATTTTCCAATAAAATCGAATAATCGTCAGGGTTGAAGAAACCTTTTGAGAATGTAAATGTCTGATTATCAGACGATTGCATATTTCCTGGCGTTGGGCTGGATGTGAATTTGATTACGGCAGATTGAGCGTGTGCGGCCTGCAGCGTCCAGCCAACCACTGTGCCTTCCGGAATTTCGAGATGCCCCGCATTGTTAATTATTTCAGCGGGCCTGTGGATGTAACCCGGAAAAGAGAGTTTCATTTTCAGGGATAATAACTCAGGACGGTCCACCAAACGAATGGTCATCGGCGACGAAAAAAAACCTGCCGCTTCCATTTGGAAGGGATAATCCCGCTGAATTTTTTCAAAAGTATACGTAAAGAAACCGGGCTTAATCGCTTCCATTTTGAGCCGCTGAGCGCCGGAATTCAAGTAGATCGCTTCCGGTATGGCCGCTCCTTCCAGCCTAACCCGTAGGACAAAATCTTCATTAGGAAAAGCGATAAGGGTGGGATTCTCAACAACAAAGTTGAATGGTGCTTGCGGCGCGAACTCTTCGTCGAAATGAATAATATGATTCGTGCTCTGTGTGAATATGCGCTGGTTGATACCCAACAACAACACGACGGCTGCCAGGGGAATCAGTAGGTAACGCAGGTAGCGGCGATTTTCACCCAGGTCAATACTGCTTTCAAAACTGTAATTTGAAAATAAAATGGCCTTTTGTTCAAGGCTCGCATTGAGCAGTTCAGTGCGTGTGTCCTGTACATGTGCCAATTGCAAAAAATTGACAAGGCGATCCTGGATACCTGGGAAATGCCGGCCGATGATCCTTGCGCTTTGTTCGTTTCCAATACCACGGCCAGCCAGCCAGAACGCCAGTGGTTGGCGGAGGAATCGGTAGAGACAATAACCAACGACACCAAAGAAAAGCAGGAATAGAACAAAACGAGCCTCTTTACCCAGCCACAGATTATACTCCAGCATGGTAGCCAGGAGAAAGTATCCCAGCACAAACGTAAATGAGAGCAGTGTACCCCGAAGAAAAAGATTGAGGTAATACTTCTTTCGGAAGGAGGCAATTTTATCGTCGACGGCAGAAACCAGGTTGCCCATGCAAATGGAAACGAAAGTACGGTCCCGTTAGTTTAGCGAATCAATAAAGATAAGCATACGGCAAGCTAATTCAACGGATACGGCACTGGCGGCTCAGGAAATACTGCTGCTAAAGGGGGACCAACCGAGTTCGTGTTGAAAGTATTCGAGCACATGCATTTTCAGGAGTTTCTCCTGTTCCAACAGATCAAACCTCGGGAGTTTTTTCACCAGTTTCCAATGTGGCCATCCGTCTCCATCCAGGCCCTCCAGTTCATAATAGCCAGAAAAGCTCAGGCATTTGCAGATGGCGATGTGCATCAGGTCTTGTTTTTGCTCTTTGGTGAAAGTTTTGGGCCCCTGCCCCAGCTCCTGCACACCAATTAAAAACAAAACTCCGTTAAGGTCCTTGGGTTTTTGGCCCAACCGCTCTTCTATTTCATCGAGGAGACGCTGCCAATTCCGGTCCAGCTCCAGGTCACGCCTAAACATGACCCAATGCCTCCCAGAATTCAAAAGCTCTTCGCAGGTGGGGAATTACAATGGTTCCACCAATAAGCGTTGCAACCCCCATGGCTTCATTTACTTCTTCGGTGGTCAAACCAATCTCCTTGCATTTGCCAAGGTGGTACTTGACACAATCATCACATCGGAGCACCAGAGAACAGGTGAGGCCAATCAGTTCTTTTGACCTAACATCCAACACACCCGGTGCGTAAGCATTAGTATCCAGGTTAAAAATCCGCTTAATGATCAAATTGTCGGCGTCGGCAATCTTCTCATTCATTTTGGAGCGGTAATCATTGAATTGTTTTACGATATCCATTGGTTAAATTTTAAAGCCGCATGGTTTCCAACTCAAAGGTATATCAAATGAACTTGGCAAAAACAGCGCTAGATGACTTCATTTCATTGCTCTTTCCGAATTATTGTCTGGCGTGCGCCGGCACCATGATGAAGGGCGAGCATACGGTTTGCACCCGATGCCTGTCGGAATTGCCCAAAACCAGTTATCATTTGCGTTCGGATAACCCGATCAAAAACCGATTGCTCGGCAGACTTCCGTTGCGATATGGTTGGGCTTATCTCCGCTTCCGCAAGAGCGGGATAGTACAACACCTCATGCATCAACTTAAATACAATAACTGTCCTGAAGTTGGCATTCGTCTGGGGATGGCTTATGGGCATGAGATTGTTAAGACTGGAATGCCATGTCCGTTTGATGTGATTGTCCCTGTTCCGCTTCACGCTACCCGCCAACGTCAGCGGGGATACAATCAGGCGGCTAAATTTGCAGAAGGGTTAAGTGAGGCCTTAGCAATACCCTGGGATGAAAGTATCACCATGCGAAGCAGGGCGACTGCTACGCAGACTCGTAAATCAAAAGCAGATCGATGGGAAAATGTTCGCGATGTGTTCATCATAAAAAGGGGCACAGCGATAGAAAAAAAGAGGATTTTGCTGGTTGATGATGTGATTACCACCGGCGCAACGCTAGAGGCTTGCGGTCGACATTTGTTGCAATGTGGATGCGCTGAATTGAGCATTGCTTGTTTGGCGGAGGCACAGTAATCACAATGCAATAAAAAAGCCCTTCGTGTGAAGGGCTCTCTTAATCTGATTTGAATTTCTTAGTTCGAACCGGCACGGATCATCGCGCAACGGAAACCAATTGTTGCAGTAGATGAATCCTGATCCAGGAATCGGCGCGTACCTGGGGACATCCAATACGCAACATCTTTCCAACTACCGCCCTTGTAAACGCGGGTCTTATCGCTAATGAGGGAGATAAATCCAGTAGGGTTATTTTCAACCCAGTCACCCTCAACACCTTTAACAGGTTTCTTGGCTTTAGCAGGATCCATTTTAGGATTCTTCAAACGCCACTGGTTATCATACTTCGTTCCGTCATCGAGAAAACCATCACGACGCATCGGGTTAAGGTCATCGAAGTCCTGATAAGACAGGGGGCGATAGATATCCATTACCCACTCGCTCACGTTACCGGCCATGTTGTACAGACCGTAGTCGTTTGGAGGGAACTCATATACATAAGATGTGATCAAGGCACCATCATTGAGGCGACCTGCGATACCCGCATAGTCACCGCGTCCACGTTTGAAGTTTGCCAAGAAGAAACCCATCTGTTTGCCATACGGGTTACGGAGAGCGTGGCCATCCCAAGGATAAATCCGTTGGTGCGTCTGCATTTCTTCCAACCATTGAGTTCCGATAAGGGCTTGAGCTGCGTATTCCCATTCGGCCTCTGTAGGCAGGCGATATGCGGGAATAACAACTCCAGATTCCAAAGGAATGCGACCACCGGCAGGAACTTCGGGAAGCTCAAGACCAGATTCTTTCTTTAATTGATCGTTCACCTTGTCGGTGCGCCATTTGGCATAACGATTAGCCTGCGTCCAGCTAACACCAACCACGGGGAAGTAGCGAAAGCCAGGATAACGCAGGTAATGGTCAACATAAGGGTCGTTGAATGCAAGCTTACCCACCCAAACGGTGGTATCAGGACGAGCTGCCTGAAGCACTTCCTGTGAGCTATCCTTGCCCAACCAGTGCATGTATTCCAACCAGTGAATATTGGCGATTTCGGTCTCGTCCATGTAGAATGAAGCTACCGATACGGTACGTTCCACGTTGTCGCGATAGGACATCACATCTTCTTCAAAGGAACCCATAACGGCCCTTCCGCCTTCTATGAACACAGTATTAGGGGCGTCGGGCTGGCCTTCGAAGGGTTTTACCTCAAAACCGCCATTTTCCGTGTCATTGTAGGGCAGGTTAGTGGCTGTACTCATTTGGCCAGGATTTATGGCCGTACGTTCCCCACCGCCTTTTTTCCCAAAAGGGAGGAGTGAGCAGGACGCGAGTAAAAAAGTGCCGCCAACTACTGCATAGCTTTTTATCTGCTTCATTTTTTCCATGTTATAATCTAAAGCAACCGCTAATATAAAAAGATAATTTCAAGTTTTCCAAACCGGCCCATTTCGTTACCCCCTCAAAACGAATCTTATGACCCGGTATTGTGATACCTAAGGTTCAATTAACGGCGCCACCCGGACCTGTAAGGGGCTTTAGTAAGAGCAAGGCATCATCCACCGATAAGATGCTTTCAATAATAAGGGATGGCTTGTTGCCATGCTCTTTGAGGCGACATTGACGGGGGTGCTTTTGTACAAAGGCCAGCACGCGACCAAAGACATCCGACGTGAAGTAACTGTCTTGTTGGATAAATGTTGCACGAAGTTTATTACCCTTAATGGTAATCTTGTCCATCCCCAACAACTCTCCAATCCAACGGAGCCTGACGGTCTGAATAAGTTCTTCTACAGATGCGGGCAATGCGCCAAACCGGTCTTTAAGCGAAGTCACGAAATCATTGAGCCCGGATTCGTCTTTAATGTTGTCGAGCGTGGCATATAATTGAAGTCGTTCGCGCGTGCTGTTAACGTAATTATCAGGTATTAAAATTTCAAGATCGGTTTCGATAACACAATCAGGGACCAACAATTTTGCTTTTTCCGAAAGTTCTTCGGCAAACAGATCCTTGAATTCATCTTCTTTTAGTTCCTGAATTGCATCATCGAGAATTTTGTGATATGTGTCGAATCCGAGATCAGTAATAAATCCGGATTGTTCGGCACCCAACAGGTTACCCGCACCCCGGATGTCGAGGTCTCGCATGGCAACTTTAAAACCATCGCCCAATTCAGAAAACTCTTCCAGGGCAGCAAGGCGTTTTCGCGAATCAGCGCTGAGCAGGGATGCCGGAGGCGTGAGTAGATAACAAAAGGCTTTCTTGTTGGACCGGCCCACGCGCCCGCGCATTTGATGTAAATCACTAAGACCAAACATATGAGCTTGGTGGATAATGATGGTATTGGCGTTGGGGATATCCAGTCCCGACTCAATAATATTGGTAGATACGAGGACATCATATTCGCCTTCTATAAACCGCATCATTACCTTCTCCAGTTTGTCACCTTCCATTTGTCCGTGTGCTATACCGATGCGGGCATCGGGAACAAGGCGAAAGATGACATTGGCGATCGACTCAATATCACTTACGCGGTTGTGGACAAAGAAAACCTGTCCACCGCGCTTTAGCTCATAACTCACCGCATCGCGGATGATGCGTTCATCGAAGGCATGCAACTCAGTGGTAACGGGCTGACGATTAGGCGGTGCGGTCGCAATGATGCTGAGGTCGCGGGCGCCCATCAATGAAAAGTGCAATGTCCGGGGAATAGGGGTTGCTGTAAGCGTAAGTACATCCACATTTACGCGCAGTTCCTTGAGGCGATCTTTCACCTTTACCCCAAATTTTTGTTCCTCGTCAATGATGAGTAGACCTAGATTCTTGAATTCTACGTCCTTGCTGACAATACGGTGTGTGCCGATCAGGATATTGATGTTGCCTGCCTTGGTTTCCTGGATGATTTCTTTGATCTGTTTTTCGGACTTGAAGCGGGAGACGTAGTCAATTTTGACCGGGAAATTCGCGAGCCGTTCCGAAAACGTGCGAAAATGCTGCATGGCAAGGATGGTGGTAGGCACCAGCACAGCAATTTGCTTTCCATCCCCACTGGCTTTGAAGGCGGCCCGAATCGCCACTTCGGTCTTACCAAACCCGACATCACCGCATACCAGACGATCCATGGGATGCGGTTTTTCCATATCATTTTTTACATCCTCCGTAGCCGCTGCCTGGTCGGGGGTATCTTCATACAGGAAAGAAGACTCTAGTTCCGCCTGTAGAAAACTGTCGGGTGAAAATGAAAAGCCAGGCGATGTCTTTCGTTTCGCATACAACTGTATGAGATCACGCGCAATGTCCTTGACTTTCCCCTTTACTTTTGACTTTTTGTTTTCCCATTCATCCGTACCCAGTTTGCTTACCACGGGTGGCGCACCTTCTTTACCTGAATAGCGAGAAATTTTATGGAGGGAGTGAATGCTCGCATACAGCATATCGTTGTCACGAAACACTAAGCGTACCGCTTCCTGCTCGCGGCCATTTACTTCCTTTTTCTCCAGACCGGCAAACTTGCAAATACCATAATCAATGTGGGTGACAAAATCTCCAGGCTGAAGGGATTGCAGTTCCCGGAAGGTAAGCGCCTTAGCTTTGCTGAATTTCTCTTTGGCTTTATACCGATGAAACCGTTCGAAGATTTGATGATCTGTGTAGCAGACAATTTTTAAAGCATGGTCCACAAACCCCTGACGTAGAGCAAAGTCGAGGGATTGAAAGCGAAGATCAGGCTCTATCTCCTCAAAGACACCGTGCAGACGATCGGACTGACGTGATTGATCGGCGGCAATGAAGTTGGCGTAATCATCACGCTGATGATCCATCAGGTTGCGTGCCAGCAGTTCAAAATTCTTGTTGAATGAGGGCTGAGGGCCTGACCGGAATTCAAATGTTGTGGTGTTGGAGAAATAGGAGCGATGACCAAATTCAATTATCGGTGCGTCTTTCAAGTTCACCAACCAGGCATCGGCAGATACAAAAAGATGTTCCGGTGAAAGAGCGAGTCCGGCTGCGCCACTTTCTTTAACAATATAATCAAAGCGTTTGCTGGCTTTTTCGAAACAGGCATCTAGCAGATCAAGGGTAAACTGAACGTCTTTGATCCATATCCGCGTGGAGGATGTCATGAACTCAGCCAACGATTGGCGGTCCTCCTGTACCAGTCGTGTTTGCACATTCGGCATAAGACTGACTTTCTCCAGGGACTCAACCGACAATTGCGATCCTGGATCAAAGCTGCGGATACTATCCACTTCCTCGCCAGTGAGCTCTATTCGGTAGGGGAGTTCGTGCGCAAAAGAGAACACGTCAATGATCCCTCCCCGTACTGCAAAATTTCCGGCTTCATAGACAAAGTCCGTCTTTTCGAATTCGCTATCATGCAGAAACTCCTCGAGAAATGTCCGGTCCAGCTTTTGTCCACGCTGGATGATGAAAGTATTATTAGCGAGGGTCTTTTTGGTGATTACCTTTTCGGAAATGGCCTCGGGGTATGAAATGATGATTTGTGAGCCGGGATGGGCGCTCAAGTGGTTGAGTGCCTCAGCGCGCATGAGCACGTTGGCGTTTTCGGTCTCATCGTACTCGTAGGGCCGTTTGTACGACATGGGAAACAGGAAAACTTCTTTTTCTCCCAGGATATTCTGCAGGTCACTAAAAAAGTAGGCAGCTTCTTCTTTGTCCTGAAGCACAACAAGGTGACTGGACCGGACACTCTTGTAAACAGCAGCGAGCAAAATGGCATCGAGACTGCCTGCAAGGCCTTTGATGCGGATGGGTTTTGAAGAAGACGTACGAATCCCCTCCGCCAGATTCTGAACCAGGCTATCCGACTTGTACAGGGAAAGAAAATCTACAGCCTTCACCGGAAAGGGCCCAAAAGTACCGACTGAGGCCGGCCCCTCCAAATCAGCGTGTCATTTGCCTCGACGACATATCTTTATTGTACCTTTACCCTTCATGCAACACGTAGAAACCCTTCTTTTGTTTCTAACCATCACGTGTGTGTTGTTCCTGTTTATTGGCCTCGTAAAACCGTGGGCCATGCTGTGGTGGGAAGATGTCCAGAACCGAAGCAAAGTCATCCGGATTTATGGATCCTTGTCAGTCGGATGCGCCACCGTATATTATATTGTTAAAACGTTCTACCATTCAGCATGAAGTACCTGGCGCTTTCATTTTTGTTGCTGGCCTGCTCTGGTAATAATAAATCAGAACAAGTGGAATCCAATTCGGCGCTACCTGTACAGGAGCAACAAAAGGCCGTAGATGAAACCGCAAAAGGCTTACCCGATTTTATCATGACCACCCTGGAGGGGGAGCTGTTGCAGACAAAAGCGCTGCAGGGTAAGAATATCCTGATTTTCTACAACCCTGATTGCGATCATTGTCAGCGGCAGGCACAATCAATTCGTAAACAGATCAATGCCTTCAATGATTGGACGATCTATTTTATTGCTGCCTCTGGAGATACCCAATCAAGAACATTTGCCATGACCTATGACCTGCATGAGCAAAAGAATGTCTTCTTTGCCACTGCAGGCATTCCGGAGGTAGTTCGGGAAATGGGTTCTATAGGCACGCCATCAATCTTTATTTATGACGATGCGGGAAAATTGGTAAAGAATTTTGATGGGGAGACCCCCGTGGAGGATATTCTGAAAGTGATGTAATTCCTACGGAAACCAAAGGACTAAAGCCTGAAAACACCAAATCAACTTATATTATGGAAGGAGCAATATTATTAGGGATAGGATTCTTAATCCTGCTCACCTGTTTCGTTTCAGTTAAGCAGGGAACGATAGCCGTCATTACGGTTTTTGGGAAGTACAGCCGGATCATGAAGCCGGGACTTAACTTTAAGCTGCCGTTCATTCAGCAGATCTATAAGCGGATCAGTATCCAGAACCGTTCCGTAGAATTGGAATTTCAGGCTACAACCATTGACCAGGCCAATGTCAACTTCAAGGCCATGCTCCTTTTCGCCGTGTATAATCAGGAGGAGGAAACCATCAAGAATGTTGCATTCAAATTCATGGATGAAAAGAGTTTTATGCAGGCGCTCATCAGAACCATTGAAGGGTCTATCCGCAGTTTTGTGGCCACCAAGAAGCAGGCAGAAATTCTTTCTTTGCGCACTGAGATTGTCTCCGAAGTAAAAGGACAGCTGGATCATACGCTGGAGGGTTGGGGCTTTCACCTCCTCGACCTGCAACTCAATGACATTGCATTCGATGACGCGATCATGCGGTCGATGGCGCAGGTTGTGGCATCAAACAACTTAAGGGCTGCAGCCGAAAACGAGGGACAAGCCCTGTTGATTACTAAAACCAAAGCAGCGGAAGCAGAAGGGAATGCAATCAAGATTGCTGCCGAAGCAGAAAAGGTCGCCGCTCAATTACGTGGACAAGGCGTAGCCCTCTTCCGCGAGGAGGTGGCCAAGGGTATGTCGGTAGCGGCTAAAGAAATGCAAGGCGCGAACCTTGATGCATCATTCATCCTGTTCTCCATGTGGACAGAGTCCATTAAACATTTTGCAGAGCACGGTAAGGGCAACACGATATTCCTGGATGGATCCAATGACAGTATGCAACGATCTATTCGTGAATTGATGTCAGTTGCAAAAGGAGCCAAGGTGGAAGCTTCGAAATAGTAACCACTTAGATTAAAGGGGACGCGACTTTCAGGTCGCGTTTTCTATGGAATCAACTTTTCGAAGCAGACACTGTTGACCATTCCCTTATACTGCCCATAATTTGGAATCTCTTGATAGCCATTTTTGGTGTATAATCTTATGGCATCGGGTTGACGCCTGCCCGTTTCCAATATGCATTTCCTCATCCCCAATTCCGCTGCCCAGGCTTCCAGCGCGGTTAATACGAATGAGCCCACCGACCGACCCCTATAAGCCGGCAGGACAAACATGCGCTTGATTTCAACAACACCGGATTCAAGGGGCTTGAAGGCCCCACATCCAATGGCCTTGTTTTCATGCATGACCAACACAACGTGTCGAAGCGAATGGGTCATGTGAAATTGCGCATAGAATTCATGTTCTGGCCCGTCAAGCTCGGCAAGTACTGCATCCAGCACCTTAACCAACGCAATGAAGGTCGCATCAGAAGAATCGGTTCGGACAATTGATAGAGACAATGGTATATTCATATCCGTTCTGCAATCAAAATAAATTTCTGATCAATACCCTGTGTGCAGATCAGGTACAGGTCTCCGCCGTCGGCCAATCCGGTTTTCTTTTTGATTTCCTCGGGCCGTAACGGATAATTGCGCGTGATAATGTTGGCCTGGCCCCTGGGGAATTTAGTCACCAAAGATTTATCAAGCTTGACAGATTCAAGCACTTTAAAAACACGCCCAGGAAATTCAATACGTCTGGGGCTCGTGTATAAGTGACTGTTTGGGGCCAGCTTACTAATCCCCAAACCTTCGGCGATGTGTTTGAACGCACCACCTTTGAGCAATGCGGCCGAGGGCTCGTACAAATATTCTAGCGGCTCGGAGAATGATGCAACAGCTCCCCGTTCTTCTGAAAAAGTAAAACGGTATTCTTTGATCAATGGGCTTCTGCTAAAAAGATCTGTACATGTTATAGTGGGCTCACCTTTGAAGCCCCGTTTCAATAGAAAGAGTAATTCCCTGCATTCATTGTCGACGCTGACCACCCAGGCACCAGCAACGTGCTGAAGTTGTTCGCATCCACGGGAAAGATCCAGGAGGGGAGATGTTTTCAGCAACATAATAGGCGCCATTTGTAACAGCGATTCCTGTAACCGGATGATGTCGGGCACACAATCTTCAAGGAGAAATTTCTTTTGACCTACTACCCTTCGCGAGGGATCCAGGTAAATAAAATCCAGCAATGCATGGTTCTTCAGAAACGCTTCGGCTGATGTAGCGTGATAGGTAATTTTTCGGTCGCCCAGGACATGGTGGTTGTGTCGGGCAATGGCCAACAGCTGTTCATCGGGCTCTATGTATTCCAGCGCCCCCACCTCTGACAAAAACCAGGTGTCAACACCAAATCCGCCAGTGAGGTCTACGCCATGGGCATCTTTTCTGGTCACTGACCGGATCAACCCGGATTTGTAACGGGCTGTCAACTCCGATGAGCATTGCTCCAAATTCAACGTAGAGGGAAATATTGTTTTCCCCTGAGCCCATGTGGGGAGTTTGTGCATAGCTTTCTGACGCCCATGAATCTGTTGGGCAAGCATAGAAGGCGATACACCGCACACGGGTTTGGCGCGCAACATAAATTGCTGCACGTCGTCTTGTTCGTGCAGACGAAGAAATGCCTGCACCTCATCCTGTAGCAGATCTTTGATGACGTTATTAATCACCTTGTAAAATACCAAAACTTCCCAGATCGGTTTGGTGACGGCGCATTCGTATGCGATCTTAGTGCAGATAAGGGAGCGGACAAAACATGAAGAGACCAATCATTGTCATATTCATTACCATTTTTATTGACATGCTTGGCTTTGGGATTATCATCCCCATCCTGCCCATTTTTTCCAAGGAATTGGGAGCAGAAAACTATCAGGTAGGTCTCATTGCCATGAGTTTTCCATTGATGAACTTTTTGTTTGCTCCCTTCTGGGGTTCGCTCAGCGACCGACATGGAAGGCGACCCATCATATTGGTGAGTGTATTGTTGACCGGGCTGGCGTATCTACTGTTCTCTCAAACCGTTAACCTGTGGCTTTTGTTGTTATCCCGATTATTGGCCGGGATTGGATCGGCCAATCTTTCAGTTGCACAGGCCTACATTGCTGATATCACTACGCCACAGGAGCGGACTAAAACAATGGGCTTTATTGGCGCCGCCTTCGGGTTGGGGTTCATCATCGGCCCAACGGTCGGGGGTTACATGAAATCGATGTCGGCACCAGGACATGTAGATTTTGTTGGATATCTGGCTGCGGGCTTATCTACACTCAATCTTTTGCTGGCTTACTTTGTATTGCCGGAATCCCTGAAAGAAAGGCGACCGGATACGCGATTTAATTTTAGAGTTGTCTCTGGAATCGTATCAGAACTCAAAAAGCCCGTTATCCGGGAGTTATTGGTAATCAACTTTATTTTCATCACCTCTTTTATGATGATGCAAATGTCATCATCGTTGTTCTGGAAGGAAAAGATAGGATTGACTGATGTGCAGATGGGAAATACGTTTGCGTTCATCGGACTTGCAACGGTAATCGTCCAGGGGGGATTAATAGGAAAGCTGGTGCGCAACTATGGGGAATTCAGGCTCCTGAAATATGGTACCTACATCTTTATAGTTGCCATGATCATTCTTCCGTGGGTGACAAAAACCACGTTTGTTCCCGTTGAATTGATTGCGTTAGCCCTGATTGCCCTGGCGAACGGTTGTCTTACGCCTTCGATTACCTCATTGTTGTCAAAGACAGCCAATCATCAGGAGGTTGGTCAGGTATTGGGAGTCAATCAGTCATTTGGTTCAGTGGCCCGGGCTGCTGGCATGGGATTGAGTGGTTTTATTTATGGAATTGACTTTCATTTGCCATTTCTATTGGCGGCAGCGCTAATGATGATTAGTATCTGGCTCGCGGTCAGCCTGGAAAATCAGTTTCGTCGGGAATCTGATCAGTAGTTATCGAACAAAAAAGGTAATCACGCCGGTTAGTACCAGAATGCCACCTGTGATGATACCCGCATTATGTTCGAGGCTGTGCCAATTCATAAGATGCAGACCGCGGTATGCAAAGCGCACCCAGATTACCATGCCGCCAACGGTCACAATGGTGTATAACGCGCCAAGCAACAGAACAATCCACCAACCCATGGTGCCTGCAACAAGGAAATAGGCTTCAACTTCAAAGCAGGGTGAGAAGAACATGGCGGAAGCCAGCGAGACAATCAGCTTGTTTTTTGAAACTTGCTCTGGATGACCATGCATGTGAAAGTGATGGTGCCGGCTATGTTGGTAGATGTAGAATGCACCCAGAATTACGAGCAGACCGGGGGCGATGTAGGAGGTAAAGTTCTCAACGACTGCAGAAAGGGATGCCCCAATGAAGGCCAATATCACCCCAATTAACACAGTGCTTGCTGCGTGTGCCAGCCCCGCTATAAGCGTCACCCGGGATGTCTCAGAAATACTCCATTGTTCTTTTCGACCAATAGCCAGTACCGGAAGCCAGTGGTTTGGAATTATTCCATGAAGGATACTTAGCACTAAACTTCCGGTGAAGAGGGTAACCATGTTTCAAAGGTAGCGGCCAAATTGTCAATTCTGTTATACAGAGAAGACTTGTGCCGAGGCAGCGTTTATCAATCTTCTTTGTTCTTCAACATGCCCAGCAACGCATAAGTTCCTTTGGTAACGAGTTGGCGTTGTTCATAGTCAGCAGGCAAGGTCAATGCCGTGAATCCGTCCTCGCTGATGCCCTTACTTACTTCAACCATGAAGAATTTGTTCTTGTCCTCCTGGGCCTGAGCAAAGACAAAGAACTTTCCGGCATATGACACTACCGCATCGGTGGGCACGGCAAGGAGCTTTTGGCCGCTGGTTTCGATAATGGCACTGAAATACATTCCCGGGATAAGTGAAATATCCTCATCCGACAGGTGGCAGTGCACGCGAACGGTTCGTTCCGGGGTAATCTCCTTACCAATCAAATACACCGTGGCGAGGCGTTCTTTCTTTTCATTAGATAACCTGAGCCGTACTTGCTGACCAATGGCGAGTTGCATCAGGTCTTTTTCAAAAACCTGTGCTTCGGCATGCAGATGCTCGGTGTCTACAATTTTCATCATTACCTCGGTAGGATTCACATGCATTCCGATATTGATGTTAATTTGTGTGACATAGCCAGATATCGGCGAGGTAATACTAATGGTGTTCCGGATAATTCCCTTTTCAATGTCGGCAGGATCGATACTAATCAATTTCAATTTGGCCTTAAGTCCTTCGACCTGTGCCAACGTACTCATATACATTGCTTTTGATTGCTGGAGAGCTTTTAGTGCATTTACATTTTCAGCAGCCAATTCCTGCTGACGCTTGTATTCGAGCTCCTGAAACTCGAGTTTGCTTTTACTGTCGAGGTAATCCTGTTGCATTTGGATATAATCCGGATGCTCCAACACCACAACAACCTGTCCGCGCTTAACTTTCATGCCCTGAAGCAGTTCCGTATGTTTTACAAATCCACCCAGCGGTGCAGAAATGGTGACGAGGTTTTGCGGAGGCACATCGAGCATGCCGTTGGCTCGGATGGCGCCGCTGAGTTGCCGCGGCACAGCCAACTCGGTTTCGAGGCCTAACAATTGGTATTGTTCTGGAGTAAGCACAATCAGGTTGTCAACTGAGGCGGGCGTTGTCTCCTGTGAAGGCTCAGCGGGTTTGGAACAAGCGGAGCAGAAGAAGGCAATGAGATATATGATTCTTTTCATGAAGTAGCAATTAGATTTTTCCGAGGATGAATTCAAGTTTGATAATGGAAAGGTTGTATTGATGAAGCGCCATCAAATAGTTGGCTTTGATACCCAATGCACTGCGTAACGATTGAAGGTATTCGATGTACCCAATCTCCCCGCCGCGGTAAGCCTTTTTCGCCTGTATAAGGATCAAGTCTGCATTTTGAAGTGCGCTGCCTTCATAATACTGCAGACTGGCCTCGTTTTTGTCAAACTCCCGGCCTGCTTGTTCGTAAGCACCCTTCAGGGTAGCCTCGAAGTACTCGGCATTTTTGCGGGAAATTTCTTCCTGAAAAGACGCTGCCTTTGCGCGGGCTAATTGTGGTCCGGCCCAAAGTGGAATTCCCAGCCCGATTGTAAAGCCGTTGAATCGTTTATCCCGTGCGAAGAAGGTATCCGTGCCGTTGATGTTTTGAATACCGGTGAGGCTTTGTGTGAAGTATCCGATCATCAGATCGGGCATGATCTTGCTGCGCTCAACGGCCCGCTGCTGATGACTAACTACAATTTGCTGATTGAGAAAGTCAAGTTGTGGGTTGGCTTTAAGTGAGGTGGCCGCATCTGGAGGTGGAAGCCTTCGAAGAATTTCATTGGCGTCAATGGGTGATTCTGATTTAAGCATCGCTTGCAAGCGACTTTGCAGAATCTGAATATCAGCATCATTGATCCGTATCTGATTTTTGATTTCCAGTAATTGAGTTTCTGCTGAAGTCTTCTCCAACAAATTACTTTCACCTGTCTTATAGCGCAGCGAGGAGGCCCGTGCGAAATCGGTGTACAAACTGTCCTGGGCATTAAGCAGGTTGCGCAATGCTTCCTGATACACCAGTTGTTCGAAAGTGCTCTTTACATCGAAAGCCAGGGTGTTTTGGGATGCTGAAAGGTTTTTTTGTGAACCGATAACCTCCTCTTTGCCCAATTTAACTTGTGCAGCAAGAGTCGTGGGAAATGGAATGCTCTGAGTCAGGGTAAGGTTGTTATCCTGGTAAACGGAGTTGTATTGTCCATGCATCCAATTTGCAGACAACTTGCCGATGTCAGTGCCGGTCTTTTTCAGTTGTCGAAAATAGTCCACTTGTGATTCTGCTGCATGAATGGACGGATTGTTCTGCAACGCAGTCTGAACGGCTTGCTCACGTGAAAGCCGCTGGCCCCATGCAGGTGCCGTCGCGACGATCAATAATGAAATAATGACAAGCTTAGCTTTCATGAGAAATAGTGTTTTGAGATTCCTTTTCGAAATAAGTGTATAGCACAGGCAGGACCACCAACGTGAGCAGGGTAGCCGTTATGAGACCGCCAATAACCACGGTTGCCAAAGGTCGTTGCACTTCCGCACCGGATCCGTTGGAAAGCGCCATGGGCAAGAAGCCCAGTGAAGCGACGAGTGCTGTCATCAGCACAGGGCGTAAACGTACTTCTGTGCCCTTGAGAACGATGTCATGGAGTGACAAGGATCCTTGCTTTTTCAGCCGGTTGAACTCCGCGATTAACACAATGCCATTGAGAACAGCCACGCCGAACAATGCGATGAAACCAACACCGGCCGAAATGCTAAATGGCATACCGCGTAACCACAGTGCGATCACACCGCCGATGGCCGAGAGCGGAATGGCTGTGTAGATTAATAGACCTTGACGCATGGAATTGAAAGTGAAGAACAACAGCAGAAAGATCAGGCCCAACGCCAAGGGCACAGCGATCACTAACCGCTTCTTGGCTTCCTCGAGATTTTTAAATGCACCGCCATACTTTAAATAGTATCCGGGTGCAAAGTGAAGCGCGCCGTTCACTTTCCGGTTGATTTCGTTTACAATACTCTCAACATCCCTGCCCCTCACATTGAAACCGATAGCGATACGTCGTTTTGCATCATCTCGTTGAATCTGATTGGGTCCTTCAGTATATTCTATAGTGGCTACTTGTTCCAAAGGAACCTGCAGGCCCGAGGGTGCTGTGACATACAGACCGCGAATGTCATCGATACTCTTGCGATTTTCCCGATCCAGCCGAACCACGAGATCGAAGCGCTTCTCCTGTTCATAAACTTTGCCTGCGGATTCGCCAGAGAACCCACTGCGCAATACCCGGTTGACGTCATCAACACTGAGACCAAATGCAGCGAGTCGATTGCGATCATAGTGAACATTAATCTGCGGAAGCCCGCCAACCGGTTCCACGTAAATGTCTTCAGCCCCATCGACTGAGCCCGCAATACGACCAACCTGGTCAGCATACTCGGCGAGCAGTTTCAGGTCTTCACCGTAGATCTTGATCACCACATCCTGTTTTGCACCAGTCATCAATTCATTGAATCGCATCTGGATAGGCTGTTGAAAACCATACAGGATCCCCGGCATGGCTTCATGAAGTTTGGCTGCCATTTTATCGGCCAGTTCGGTACGGGAGGAAGCACTTACCCACTCTTCCTTGTCTTTGAGCACGATGATCAAATCAGCGGCTTCGATGGGCATCGGATCCGTAGGAATTTCGGAGGTACCGATTTTGCCAATCACCATTTTAACCTCCGGAAAATTGTCAAGCAGGATGCGCGAACTCTTTTGCGTGGTTTCAACGGTTTGTGATAGTGAACTGCCGGTGATCAATAAAGTCTCTACGGCAAAATCACCCTCATCCAGCTGCGGAATAAATTCTCCCCCCATGCGGGCAAAGAGCACCATGGAGCCTGCAAGTAACACCACGCTAATGCCCACTACCATTTTCTTGCGGAGCAGTGCAAGGTGAATGACGGGTTCGTAGATGCGATGAAAAAAGGCGAGCACATGATAGGAAAGCTTAAGAGTTTGTCCTGGCTTCTTACTCAAAACGAGCGAGGAAATCATTGGCACGTAGGTAACTGATAATAGCAATGCACCAATGATGGCAAAGGCTACGGTTTGCGCCATAGGAGCAAACATTTTTCCTTCAATACCAGCCAACGACAGAATCGGGAGGTATACAATTAATATGATGACCTGCCCAAATGCAGCAGAGCGCATCATTTGACTGGCAGACTTCTCTACTTCATCATCCATTTCGGCCTGTGTGAGCTTTCTCACCAATCCGGACATGCCCAGGTGATGCATGGTAGCCTCAACGATGATCACGGCCCCATCCACAATCAAGCCGAAGTCTATGGCACCCAAACTCATCAGGTTCCCGGAGACACCAAACAGATTCATCATGGTGATGGCAAACAGCATGGCAAGGGGGATGAGCGAAGCGACTACAAGTCCTGCACGCAGGTTGCCAAGCATCAATACCAACACGAATACAACGATAAGGGCTCCTTCAGCAAGGTTACGCGTTACTGTTCCGATGGCATTGTTTACCAGCTTAGTTCGATCAAGGTACGGCTCAATCTCTACCCCCTCGGGTAATGTACGGCTGATTTGTTCAATGCGCTCTTTAACATTTGATATTACTGAAGAGGAATTGGCGCCCTTCAACATAAGGACAATGGCACCTACTACTTCTCCCTGGTCGTTATAGGTCATGGCACCATATCTTGGTGCACTGCCCAATTTCACTTCGGCGACATTTCGAACCAATACAGGCAATCCGTTTGAGGTATTCTTCACCACGATTTGCTGAATGTCTTCCACTGACTCCACCATTCCTTCGCTACGGATGAAATAGGAATAAGGCTTCCGTTCGATATAGGCTCCCCCGGTATTCTGGTTGTTTTTCTCCAGTGCAGCAAAAATTTCACTCACGCTCACGTTCATGCTGCGGAGCTTATTAGGATCCAGAGAGATTTCATACTGTTTCACCAATCCACCAAAGCTGCTCACATCAGCAACACCAATGGTTCCCAGCAACTGGCGTCGCACAATCCAATCCTGAATGGTACGCAACTCCATCGGGTTGTAGCGTGACTCATATCCTTTCTTCGGGCGGAGGACATACTGATAGATTTCACTCAACCCTGTTGAAAGGGGTGCTATCTCAGGGCTACCAACACCGGTCGGGATCATACCCTTGGCTGTCGCGAGGCGTTCATTGACCTGCTGACGCGCCCAATACACATCCGTATTTTCTGAGAAGACAATCGTAACCACCGAAAGACCAAACCTGGAGAATGACCGCATCTCCGTTATGTTGGGGATGGTGGCCATGGTTTGTTCAACTGGAAATGTTACCAGCCGCTCAATTTCAGGAGCAGCCAGTGATGGGGATACCGTGAGTACCTGCACCTGATTGTTAGTGATATCAGGAACCGCATCAATAGGTAGTTGCGTTACGCTATAGCTACCCCAGATCACGAGGGCAAGCGTCAACATCCCAATGATAAACTTGTTCCTTATGGAAAAGGAAATGATGCTGTTAAGCATGAATGAAAAATAAAATTTAGTTGAACAGAATAACCATCAACGCACGACCGCGTACAGCCTGATGGCTGCAACGAAACATACGGCAATCAAAAAAATCAGGCGAGGCGAGGTGGTTGCCAGATAGTGGCCAGACTTCTGCTAGGCTTTCCTTCCTGTGTCTTGGGGATAAAAGAAATCTGACAAAGTAGTTCAGACTCGTAACTCACACCCGCTGCGGTAGGTACCAGTAAAGAAATGGTCCCAATGATGCTTTCACTGTTGTCGCGAAATGGCAATTGCTCATCACGCGCATAGTCTGCGTCGCGAACATCACCGCTGAAATAGTGAAGTGCCACAAAATCAAAAAGTGTAATGTCCGGTGATTCCTGGCGGTGTTCAATGAAGTGAGAAATGAAAATGGGGAGCTTCCAAAGTTGGTTTAACTCTGTGGCCGTGAAGAGATACACGAAGGTCAATATGACGGCAATTCTCCTTTTCACCCAACAAATATACAAAAGATTAGAATAGACTCAGATTTCCGCCTTTGCGGAACAGGGTTAGGTTATGGGGTGGCACCGTTCGGCCCGCTAAATGCCTGTTCTTTGCTGTGCGGTAGAGTTGATGTATTACCCCAGCCAGATTGCCTTCGCCACGCATCCGTGTGCCGAATCTGGAATCACTGACACTGCCACCATGAAGATCCTGGATCTGATTCCACACCTTGTCAAACCGGTCAGGAAAATTCTTTCGCAACCAATCTTCAAACAAGCGGGCAACAGCTCCATTTAAACGCACAACAGTCATACCGGCCGCCGAGGCACCATGATCAGCCGCAGCCTTAATCAGGTTGGGAATTTCATGGTGATTAAGGCCTGGAATGATAGGAGCAGTCATTATACCAACGGGGATCTGAGCGGCTGCCAATGATTCGATCGCTTTAAGTCGCTTGGCCGCACTCGATGTGCGTGGCTCAAGCGAGCGACGCAACCCTTCGTCCAAGGTGGTAATAGAAATCATAATCTGAACAAGGCGATCGGCAGCAAGATCCTTCAAAATGTCAATATCCCGCGTGATTAAGCTGTTTTTGGTAATAATGCTAACCGGATGACGATACCGCGAAAGTACCTCCAGCATCTTTCGCGTTAACTTATGAATTCGCTCGAGCGGCTGATAACAATCTGTGTTGCCGCTTAACATGATAGGCGCCACTTGCCAGGTTCGCGCGAGCAATTGCTTCTCCAAGACCAAGGCAGCATTTTTCTTCACGATGATTTTAGATTCAAAATCTAGACCCGCACTAAAGCCATAATATTCATGGGTGTTGCGTGCATAGCAATACACACAGCCATGCTCGCAACCCTGATAGGGGTTGGCAGAGAAATTCATTCCCAGGTCGGGACTGTTTACCCTATTTATTATCGTGCGCGCCTCCTCCTGAAAAACCTGAGTCTCCGGATTTAATTGCATCTCCTCGTCCAGGCCTTCTGTATGATCGGTTACATACCGGGCCGCCAGAAACTTGTTTTCAGTCTTAATTTGCGCACCGCGTCCTTTAATATATGATTCATCCATGGACACAAGTTACTAATAGAATTAGTAAATACTAATCAATTTGGCACATCTTACCTATACTCGCACCCCGGTCACGGAAGTGCATGATCCTGTCCTGGAGCGCGCCGGAGTTCGCGTGCTGGTAAAAAGAGAAGATCTCAATCACCCGTACGTTTCCGGAAACAAATGGTGGAAGCTTAAGTACAACATCGTGGCGGCTCTTCAACAACAGCACGATACTTTGTTGACATTCGGAGGTGCTTATTCAAACCACCTATATGCTACGGCGGCAGCAGCCCGTGAATTGGGACTAAAGAGTATCGCCATTGTTCGAGGCGAAATGACGTTACCGCTTAACCCAACCCTATCATTTGTCCGGGAATGTGGTATGCAGCTTCATTATGTATCACGCGAGCGATACCGTGACAAGGCCACAATTGAATTTCAACAGTGGCTGCAGGAGAATTTTGATCGTGCCTTTGTTATCCCTGAAGGAGGAACCAACGACCTTGCTATAAAGGGATGCGGCGAATTCTCGAGGCTGATTCAACAGGAGGTGAACTTTGATTTTATAGCGTTACCGGTAGGAACAGGTGGAACACTAGCAGGCATCATTTCGGGACTTCATGATAATCAAATAGCGGTTGGATATTCAGTTCTCAAGGGCGGAGAATTTCTGCATGATGAAGTTGCGCGATGGCTTACCCGCTCAGAATGCATCCATCAGCAGTGGCGCATTGTCACCGCGTATCATCAAGGTGGATATGGCAAAAAGACTGCAGCCTTGATGCAATTCATGCAGCAACAACAAGCAGCACACAGACTGCCTCTTGATCATGTCTATACGGGTAAGCTTTGTTTCGGACTATGGCAGGAAATTGAACAGGGAATCTATCCCCGTGGCAGCACAATTCTCATGTTGCACACCGGCGGACTACAAGGGACCTTATCCAAATAGGTCTTCAAACACTTCGGTCAGCTTTCCAAATGATTTGATCGCGATCTTTCCACGGGTGACCGTGGACTTCTGATTGAACTTGCTGATATAGATTTCAGTAAATCCAAGCTTTTCAGCTTCTGAAATGCGTTGTTCGATGCGGTTAACTGCGCGCAATTCACCGCCAAGACCCACTTCGGCCGCAAAGCAAGCCTTATCGCTAATTGCAATTTCCTCAAGTGAAGAAACCACCGAAACACAGATGGCCAGGTCAATAGCAGGATCTTCAACACGAATGCCACCAGCCATATTCAAAAATACATCTTGCTGGCCCATACGAAAACCACAACGTTTCTCCAGCACCGCGAGTAACATGTTCAATCTCTTCTGATCAAAACCGGTGGTGGTTCGCTGGGGTGTGCCATAGCTCGCTGGACTTACAAGCGATTGCACTTCAATAAGTAATGGACGGTTACCCTCGAGGGTGGCACCAATGGTGGCACCTGCATGAGGACTGTCCTTTTGAGAGATGAGTACTTCAGACGGGTTGCTCACTTCGCGTAAACCAGAACTGAGCATCTCATAGATACCGATTTCTGCTGCAGATCCGAATCTATTTTTGGTTGTGCGCAGGATACGGTATGCAAGATGTTGATCACCTTCAAACTGTAGTACGGTATCCACCATATGCTCCAACACTTTGGGGCCGGCCAAGGTACCATCTTTGGTAATGTGGCCCACCAGAAAGACAGGTGTATTGGTTTCCTTGGCAAACTTCATAAGTTCAGCGGCGCATTGTCTTACCTGTCCCACGCTGCCAGGGGTGCTTTCGATTTGCGGTGAATAGAGCGTTTGAATTGAATCAACGATTACCAGGTCTGGTGCCTGATTTTCAATGGCCAGAAATATGGATTGGGTGTTGGTTTCTGCCAGGATAAAGAATTTATCGGCTTTAATGGATGTAGGGGCAATACGCTCTGCGCGCATTCGAATTTGTTGTTCACTTTCTTCTCCTGAGATGTACAATACCGTTCTTTCTTTAAGGGCAAGGCCAATCTGTAGCATGAGCGTGGACTTTCCGATGCCAGGTTCTCCCCCGATAAGCACCAGTGAACCCGCTACGATACCTCCACCCAGCACACGATTAAGTTCTTGATCATGCGTGTCCATACGCACTTCTGATCCTGCCTCAATTTCACCGATGAGTTTGGGATGCGCATTGCGGCTATTCTTACTTTCCTGTCGCCATGCATTCTTGCCTACGTCTACAGTGATTATTTCTTCTACGAAGGAGTTCCATGTTCCACATTGCGGACACTTACCGAGCCATTTGGTGGCTTCATGTCCGCATTGTTGACAGAAGAATTTGGTTTTTGTCTTGGCCATAGCCTGCTTAGTGAGAATTCAAAAGGTAGTTAGCGTGGCTTACAAATTTTAGGCAAGCCAGTAAGAGAAAGGAAAACATGACATTGATCAGCACGAAAATACATCAAAAGATGTAGTCACGTTAAGAACCAAATAAAATTTGTGGGGTATGTGTGTATTCAATTGACTATTGATACCCGTAGATGATGATTTTTGAATACTTTAGATAACCTAACCATCTATTATGAGACACATTTTTACTCTTCTTATCATTAGCGTTCCACTAGGGTTGCGGGCACAAAAATCACCTGCCAAGTTTGGCGACATACCGCTGACTGACCTGAACATGACGACTTATGATCAGGACACTACGGCCGCTGCAGTAGTACTGTTTGATTATGGTCAGTCATATGTGACCGTTAATGCAGGTACGCCAATGATTAATATCGAACGGCATACGCGCATTAAAATTTTAAAGAAAGAAGGACTTGATTGGGCAAACGGATCAATTTTGACGTACCATGAAGGAGCAGAAGAAGAGAAAATTATAGGCCTTAAGGCTACTGCATATAACCGGGAAGGTGGCAAGGTAGTAGAGACCAAAATGGGCAAAGAGAACATATTCAAAGAAAAATTCAATCGATCCTGGAACAGACAGAAATTTACAATTCCCAATGTGAAGGTGGGTTCTGTGATAGAATACACATACAAGAAGTCATCTGAATTCATCGTGAATTTTCCGAACTGGGCATTTCAGAAAAACATACCGACTAGATACAGTGAATACTGGGCGATGTTCCCGAAGATATTCAAGTTCCAGCAATACATGCAGGGGTATGTGCCGATTACAACGTATGAGGTTAATGAACAGATGTATTTCGGCGAGAACGTTGTGGCGCATCACTGGATATCAAAAAATGTTCCTGCCTTCAGTGAAGAGGAGTATATGACGACTGAGGATGATTTTATATCTCAGATTAATTTTGCACTTGCTCTAATCGATTTACCAGAGCGCACCATCGAAATCATGGGTACCTGGAAAAAGTTGAATGATGACCTTGTAGACTCAGAATCTTTTGGAGGTGTATTAAAAGGGGCGGGATTCTTGAAAGATCAGGTGGAGCAGCTTACAGCAGGCATGACCGATCCCACCCAAAAGATCATTGCTATTTCTGAATGGGTAAAAGCAAATGTGACATGGGACGGTGAGATGGATTATCTGGCAGACCCGTTGAAGCGCGTGGTGGAAAAAAAGAAAGGAACCGTAGGGGATGTCAATCTCTTGTTTGGATCCATGTTGCAAAAGGCCGGGCTTGCTGTGGACATGGTGCTTTTGAGTACCCGGGATCATGGTTTTATCCGGGAGGCCTATCCGATGCGTCGCCAATTCAACTATGTGATCTGCCAGGTACGTCTTGAAGGAAAAACGCTGTTATTGGATGCGACAGAAAAATATCTTCCGTATGATATTTTGCCAAGCCGCTGTTTGAATGGAAAGGGGTTGGTGATATCTTCAACCAACTCTACCTGGGTGGATATTACCACAAAAGGAAAGGCAAGAACGGTAGTGAGCGCAGACCTGATACTGGATGGATCGGGTGAGCTCAAAGGGAAACTGCAGTATAACCGGGACGGATATGATGCCCAGAAGGCGCGGGAGACCTATTTTGATAAAGGGGAAGAGAAGTATGTAAAGGACTTCCTGTCGTCAAAAAGCTGGAGTGTGGGTAAGAGCGAATTTACTGACATGAAAGACCTCAACAAGCAAGCCCGGGAGATGCATGAGGTATCTATAGCTGAGCACGCCAACGTGGCAGGCGACATTATTTACATTAACCCAATTGTTGCCACACAGATGGTAGAGAATCCTTTTAAGCCAGAAATGAGAAAGTACCCAATCAATTTTGGCATGGCCGTAGAAAAAACTTACATGTGTAAAATCACCTTGCCTGATGGATATCAAATTGATGAGATGCCACAAAATAAACTACTCGCCCTTCCCGGTGGTGCCGGCCGTTATACCTACAACATTACTCAGATGGGAAACGTAATCAATGTAACGAGTACATTTATTGTTTCCCGCGTTCTGTTTGGGCAGGATGAATACAAGCCGCTTCGTGAATTTTATGGTCAGGTTGTTGCAAAACAAGCTGAACAAATTGTCTTAAAGAAAAAGCAATAATCGTGCGAATCGAAATTATACTTTGTCTGATTGTCAGTGTCGTTTCGGCGGCACCACCACCGAGCAATTATCCGGTAAGCAGCATTCCTCCGGAATTAATGACCGACGTTGATGCGGTATATAGGGAAGATCACATGCGATTCAATATTTCGAGCCGCGGGTCGGGCACACTTTTTTCCCGAGTTGTGGTTACCATTCTCAATGAAAAGGCAAATCACTATGCAAAACGGGTTATTGGTTATGACAAACTGATGAAAGTGACCAACATCATCGGTAATGTGTATGACCAACAAGGCAACCTGATCCGCCATCTCAAGCCTAGTGAAATTTATGATCAGAGTTCTTACGATGGATTATTCAGTGACAACCGAATAAAGGCAATAGATCTTTCTCAGGCTTCATATCCATATACCGTTGAAATTCAGTATGAGATGGAGTTTAAGTTCTTGTACTACATACCGGGTACCTCCATAGGGGGTGAACGCGTGTCTGTACAAAGCGCCTCATATACACTGCTGTATCCGAACACCCTAAAGCCGAGGTACCGAACCAATCATGTTGATGCTAAACCAGTGCAGGCCATGGTTAATAGCACGACAGAGAGTTTAGCCTGGAGTTTTGCAAACATAAAGCCTCTCTTGGCGGAGCCCAATGGCCCTGATGAAGCTGAACTTGTTCCCAGTATCGAGGCCGCTCCATCTCAGTTTGAATATGAGGGTCATCCAGGCACGATGAACAGCTGGAATGAATATGGCAAATGGAATGCGGACCTGAACAGAAATCGTACCGAATTGCCCCAGACGACAAAAGACAAGGTGCGTCAGCTAATCAGTGGAAAGACAACCGATGAAGAAAAAGCGCGCGCACTGTATGAGTACATGCAGAATAAGACTCGATATGTCAGTATTCAACTGGGTATTGGCGGTTTGCAGCCCTTCCCTGCATCCGTGGTGGATGAGACCGGATATGGAGATTGCAAGGCACTTTCCAATTATATGGTGGCCCTCCTGAAAGAGGCCGGTATAAAAGGATACTATGTCACCGTCAAGTCGGGTCGAGACCAAAGACAGTTTTACCCTGATTTCCCCAGTCACCAGTTTGATCATGTTATTGTTGCCGTTCCCAACAAGAGTGACACAATCTGGTTGGAATGTACAAGCCAAACTCAACCTTTTGGTTTTTTGGGTTCTTTCACCGATGATCGCAGGGCCTTGTTAATTACTGATGATGGCGGTAAACTGGTTAAGACCCCAACGTACTTACCGGATCAAAACCGGCAAACCCGTACGGTAAGGGCCACTATTGATGCAACGGGAGCCGCAAAGGTGATTGGGAAGACAACGTATACTGGCCTTCAGGTGGAGAATGGCAATCTTATTGAATTGGTTGGGAACCCTTCTGATGAACAGAAAAAGTGGCTCCAGAGCAGCATCTCATTGCCAACCTTCAACGTCAATTCTTATTCAATTTCTGGCAAAAAGGAGAAGCTTCCTTATGCAACAGTAAATTTCGATCTCACCCTTTCCCGGTATGCATCGATGAGTGGAAAACGAATGTTCCTGACGCCCAACATGCTAAATAGAACTTCTTTCATTCCACCTAAAGTCGAAGACAGGAAGACCGAAGTTGTCAGAAACAGCAGCTACGTCGACATTGACACAATTATCTATAGGTTTCCCGAAAACCTGTATCCTGAATTTCTGCCACCACCTGTAAAACTGTCTTCTCGGTTTGGGGAATATGAAGTTGACTATAAAATCAAGGAAGGAGAACTCATGTATATCAGACGCATGAAAATGTGGAGGGGCCGTTTTCCCAAGGAGTCTTACAACGAGTTTCAGGAATTTTTCAAAAGCGTGAATAAATCAGACAATGCCAAGATTGTCTTTCTCAGCAAAACCTGATTTACTTTAACGGACTGTTGGCTTCACGCGCAAGCGTTTTGTAGACGATGCCATCCATCAAACCGGGTATCCATTTGTTTAGGAATACTGCGAGTTTGCCCTGACCTGTGAGAATCAGGATTTTCTTTCGCTTCACTGTGGCCCGGTAGATGTGGAGGGCACATTCTTCGGCGCTCATCATCGATTCTTCCTGACGCGGCGAATCCCCCTGAAGACTACCGTCTTTCGTTAAGGATCGCTTGCGGATATTCGAGGTGGTAAATCCGGGGCAAGCGGTAAGCACGTGGACACCCGTTTTCATCAATTCAGTTCGAAGTACTTCCAGAAAGCCATTCAGCGCAAACTTAGATGAAGAGTAGCCTGCACGGGCAGGTAATCCGCGATAACCGGCTATACTGGAAATCCCAATCACCGATCCGCGGTGTTCGATGATTTGAGGTAGACACGCGCGCGTAGCGTACAACGCACCAAAAAAATTAATATCCATCACTTTGCGTATCACCGATAAGTCAACCTCCTGAAAGAGGGCCCGCATGGTGATCCCGGCGTTGTTGATCAAAATGTCAATACGACCAAAGCGGGTGATTGCCTCTTCCGCCATACGATAATTGTCAGCCTCCTGGCTCACATCACCAACAAACCCATGAATGGTAATTCCTTCGGATTGTAATTCGCTGACAGCAGCCTGGAGATCCGATGCACTTCGACCGGTAATCAGAATCTGCGAACCATGACTACCAAAACATCGGGCAAGGGCCTTACCGATACCGGATGATCCGCCCGTGATGATGACCACTTTATCCTTCATCGCTAATTCAAAATCATTTCAATGTCTTCGCGCGTAAGTGACTTTACAATACTTTCCTCTGTGCTGATGAGGCTTTCTGATAACCTGAGTTTGTGCTTCTGCAGTTGCAGAATCTTTTCCTCCACGGTATTGCGCGTAATGAATTTATACGTAAATACCTTTTTCTTTTGACCGATGCGGTGGGCGCGGTCAATGGCTTGTTGTTCGACAGCGGGATTCCACCAGGGATCGAGAATGAATACATAGTCAGCCTCGGTGAGATTGAGTCCGAGGCCACCCGCCTTGATTGAAATCAGGAATATTTTCAGGTTGGGCTCCTTGTTGAACTTTTCTACCTGATCCTTTCGATCCATGCTGGAACCATCGAGGTAGGCATAGGCGATCTTGCGGGAATTAAGAAACTCTTTCACGATCTCCAGGTGCTTTACAAACTGCGAGAAGATCAACAGCTTATGTCCTTCCAAGAGCGCGTTTTCAATCATATGTGACAAATCTTCCAGTTTGCCTGAGTCTCCTTTGTAGTGAGAATCTACCATGCGCGGATGGTTCGAAAGCTGTCTCAATTTGGTAAGGCCCTCCAGGATGGTGAGTCGTGAGTTGTTCAGCCCCTCTTTTTCGATGAGATCAAGAATTTTATGTCTGTAGAAAGACTTGGCTTCTTCGTATTTCTCTTCCTGGGCCGGAGAAAGATTGGTGTAATAGATATTCTCCACTTTTTCCGGAAGATCAGTTGCAACCTGAGACTTGAGGCGTCGCAGGATAAAGGGCTTGATCACGGCATTCAGCTTTTTGGTCTTGGCCTCATCCTGGCGCTTTTCAATAGGCACCTGATATTCGTTCTTAAAAAAAGTCTGTCCACCCAAGAGCCCCGGGTTGATGAACGTCATTTGCGACCACAAGTCAAGCGTAGTGTTTTCCAGCGGAGTACCGGTAAGGGTCAACTTATAGCGGGACTTCAACTGCAATACGGCCTTTGCAATATTGGATGTTGGGTTCTTGATAACCTGAGATTCGTCGAGAATAATATAGTTAAAATAGAATTTCTGCAGAGATTCTATGTCCAGACGGGTGATTCCATAAGAGGTCAACACCACATCATACTTGCTGAAGCGATCAATGTCTTTATTGCGGTTGGTGCCGGTGTAGGTCAGAATCTTCAGATCAGGAGTAAACTTGGACGCTTCCATTTCCCAATTGTATAGAAGGGAAGTGGGCATGATGAGTAAGGATGTGCCGGCATTTCCTTTTTCTTTTTCCGATTGCAGCAAAGTAAGGGCCTGAACCGTTTTTCCGAGACCCATATCGTCAGCAAGGCAGCCACCCAAACGGAATTCATTCAGGAACCGCAGCCAGTTATAACCGGCCTTCTGGTAAGGACGCAATGTGCCTTGAAATCCACCGGGCATCGGGTAATCGCGAATCCCCGTGAAATTCTCAAGGTTCCGTAACCGGTCACTCATGTGCACTTTCGCCAGGTTGCCTTCCTGAAGTTCTTTTACGAGGTTAAGGTGATATTTATGCAGCACAGGTTTTTCATGTGTACCATGTGTTTCACTCATGGCAAAGAGATCTCCGTACTTGATTAACCAGGCTTCGGGTATAATAGCGATTTCGCCATTGGGTAATTTGAATTCAACCTTCTTGCGCAAGATTAGCTTACGAAGCTCCTTGAATGAAATTTCAAACTCACCGAACCGGATCTTGGCATGAATGTCAAACCAGTCAATGCTTTCTTTGACTTCAAGTTCGATAACCGCCTTACCGACAAAATACTTTTTGTCCCGGTTATCGGGTTGACTCACTTCAAAGCCAAAATTCAGGAGATTGACCCGATTCTCATTGATCCATGAAAAGGCATGGGCTTTATCTACAGCAACGCGAAAATTGCCGGCCAGGGGCAAGCCAAGTTTAATGAGTGTTTGGGCGAATTGTTTCTCCGCGACGATGTCACGCTTGATGCGATGAAACAAGTAATCATCACCCTTTTTCTCCAGGGTCACGTTAACATCTCCAAAAGCATCTCCCCGGAATTTGTACTTGCCATATTTGAAGGAGAGATCAAACACGATTTTTCCAGCTTCATCATTACTAGGCTTTTCCTCTGACGATTCACCGAACAAGCCGGGAACATCTTTGGCATTGGCCGGGGGCAATTCAGAAATGGTGAGCAGCGGATGTGGTGGGTAAGCATTACGCGAAATTTCAAATCCCTTCACTTCAACATCGTCGAAGGAAGCGAGCAGTGCAGTGATGAAGTTGTTATAATAATTCTCTTCGAGGTTCTTGGGAATGACAATGCTCGCCCGGGTAAGGAAGGGATTAAGTTTCTTTCCATCAACGGGCTTGTCGAAGCCATATAATTTTTGATTAACCACGACCCAGGCGGGAATTTTGCAAACCATGTATGCGCTGGTGGAGGGAATTTCAATCTTCTTTCCGTCGTATGTAAGGGTAGGAAAGTAGGTTGTACTTTCTGCGGTGCGGTTGAAATGAAAGCGAACATTGGCGCGGTGTTCCATCACTTCTACCTTACGCCACGTAGGCTCACCGTCATTGCCCATTTCAAACAGACGTTTGCCCTTGATTTTCTCAAGTACCGCAGCTCGTCTTTTCTCCATGTAGACTTCAATTTGCTCCTGCAACAGCCGTTCTTCCCCTTTGTCCTTTTTAAAGACTTTGACAAAGAACTCATCTGGTTTCATGATCTTTTTGGAGAAATGTCGAAGCACGGAGTCCTGATTCATGCTGTCGCAAAGCTCAATCAACTCATAATCCCGATCGTCAAGGCCCTTGGCAAATTCACGTGCATTCTTGGACGAGATGTTCTGGTGCTGGTAAGTGAGTTTGCCCTTTTCATCCAGTCGGACGATAAAGGCTTCAAAAATGTAGCCCAGGTACTCGTGCTGGTACAACGAGTAGATCATTTGAAACGGCTGTGTGGCCGAAACTTTCATTGGCTTGCCTGGGTTGCTGTTTCTACGGTTTGACTTTCGGCCTTGCTTTTTGGGCTGAAATCCCGGTTTAGAAAGCTAAAGGAGCCCTCCTAGACTGTTTTTTCGCCTTTTCAGAAAAAGCCGAATGGAAAAATAAGCAATCCGGGGGAAAGAATTCCTGTCTTTTTACAGGAAACATTACATTATAAATGATCGATAGAATAGGACCTGGCCGCCAGGGTTGCAGGCCGGAACGATACGGCGATGGCAATAAAAGTGATCACCAGTCCGGTGAGCACAAAGTCGGATGGCTCCATGCGAACAGGATAGTTAGATACAATGGATTGGTCCATACCCATACCCACCAGGCCAATAGTATCCTGCAGATAGACGAGTATGGCACCTAATACCAGTCCGATGCCGGCACCAATGAAAGTGATCAGGGCACCTTCAGCCAAAAAGACATTACGGATAACTATTGGCGTGGCACCCAATGCAGCAAGGATACTGATATCCTTTTTCTTATCAATGGCAAGCATCATGAGCGAAAAGAAAATATTGATCGACCCGATCAACAATAAGAGAGAAAGAGCCATGAAGGAGAAGAGCTTTTCGAATTTCAGCAACCGGTATAAATCACGGTGCTGCTCTTCATTGGTGAGCACCTGAAATGTCGCACCTAACCTTTGCTGGAGCAGGGATTGTACCTCCTTTACGGATGAGCTGGTTGTCTGAATTTCCAATGCAGTCCTTCGATTTCCGTAATTCATGAGCTCATTGGCAAACTCAATTGGAACGAACATGTAGTTTTCATTCAGATTCTTCTCAATTGAAAATACGCCACCAGGCCGAATGCTCTTTCGGGTATACATCGAAGTCGGATCAGAAGATCGTTTGGCCGTATTCCGTATATAGTAAACCTGCAGGGCATGCATATCATCTTTAACATCAGCAGACAAAGTATAGCGAAGGCCATCACCCAGGATGGCAAAGGGAATACTGTCTTTCATCAATGCCAACTCACCATCAATCATGTGGTCATCAAGGCGGTGTTGGTCGATGAAACTGCGACTCATGCCCTTTAGTGTCACAATGGTGTTTGCCCCGCCGTAACTTACATAAGCATAGTCCTCGATCACTTCAGTGACCAGCTTTACACCCGGGGTAGACTGAATGCGTTGCAGCAGTGTGTCAGAGACGGGAAATGATTTTCCCTTTACCAACTCAATTTTCAACTCAGGATCAAATGTGGTATACAATCCGCGAAGAAGAACACCAAGCCCATTAAAGACCGAAAGCACGATGATCAGCGCGGCGGTAGTGAATGCAACCCCCGCCATCGAAAGGATGGAAATGATGTTGATGAAGTTCTTTTTTCGCTTTGAAAGAAAATAGCGTCGGGCGATAAAGAAAGGCACATTCATGCATCTATTCCTTTTCGGTAGGAGGGATATGAAGATTTTTCAGAATCTCGTCCATTCGCTGTGCATTTTCCTCCACCTCATCACGGAAAAAAGCGATCTCTGGCACGATGCGGGCCTGGTTACGGATGCGCTCGCCAAGGGCCTTCCGGATTTCTTTTTTGTGCGTGTCGAGGAGGGAGAGGAGTTTATCTTTGTCCTTAACCAGCATCATACTGATGTAGACTTTGGCAAAGCTAAGATCGGGGCTCATGCGCACATCGGCTACGGTAATAAACTCAGGTCCGAGCCATCCACGCTGGTTTCGTTGGAAAATGTCGCTGAGTTCTTTCAGGATCAATCGTCCGTATTTTTGTTGTCGTACCGTGCCACTCATGCCCTAAAGGTAAGAAACCGCTGGTTGATTCAGGGTAGTTGCTTCACTGGCGGTGCCGTGCTCATTTTTTGTGTTATTTGCAGAGCAATTATCCCACTGTGCTTCGGTTCTTCCGTATCAACGACCCTTATCGGCTGCTCGCACTGCTGGTGCTGCTGGTGCTGATCAGTCTCCCCACGCTGGTTCAACCCCCACCCCTGATGATCGGGGAACTTTCTGGAATGGTAGTAGGCGAACAAGTACACGAGAAGATCATGTACGTCGAGCTTTATGACCGTACCGCTCCCTTGATGGCGATGTTGGATGGCCTATTGGATTTTCTATTTGGTCGCTCTCTCCTGGGTCGTCATTTACTGGCCCTGTTCATCATCTTCTTTCAGGCTTCCTACTTTGGAATACTCCTGATCAACAACCGAGCGTATAACGAAAACAGCTATGTCCCTGCATTAATTTTTGGTCTGCTGTGTTTCTTCTCTTTCGATCTGCTCTCCATTACACCAGAATTGCTAGCATCTACGTTGCTGCTGCTGGCACTTAACAATTTGTTTAAAGAGATTGAGTTCAGGGTTGACAGAGATTCTATCGTGCTCAACCTGGGTGTATTCATTGGAATGGCTTCCTTGTTTGTTCTGTCATACACCATTTTTCTTTTTGGAGCCATCATTATCCTGCTGGTATTTGCCCGAACTTCCGTACGAAAGATTCTTTTGGTTTTGGTGGGCTACGGGCTGGTCCACGGCATTCTGATTACCTGGTACTATGTTTATGGTAATACCGCCGAGTTGTGGCATCATTTTTACTTGGCTAACATTGGTGCTGATGGTGCGCCGCTGATGGATGCAAGCGGACTGGCACTACTGTTGGCCGTACCCCTGGGTTACTTTGTGTTTTCTTTATTTATGCTTACCCGGGAGGCGCGGTTTACCAAATATCAATCACAATTATTCCAAACTATTTTTTTGTGGCTGGCCATTGCCTTGATACAATTATGGCTGATGCCATCCCGCTCGCCACACAGTTTGTACACGGTCATTCCTTCACTGGCTTACTTCATCAGTCATTATTTGCTATTGATACGACGCAAAGCCATCTCTGAGTTGATGCTTTGGCTGTTTCTCACCGGTATAATTTTGGTGAGTACGATGTCCAGAAAAGAACTCATCACTTCTATTAATTATAGCAAAATGTTGGCTCCTGCGGTAGCACCAGACACAACGATTATTGGTAAAAAGATTATGGTGCTGGGCCAGGACCGTTCCTGGTTTCTTAGCAATACCATGGCGGGTTATTTCCTTGATTGGGATTTATCCAGGACGGTGATCGAGTCGCCGGATGTTTATGACAATGTGATTTTAATAAACAAGGCCCTCGAAGATGACACACCGGATCTCATCGTCGATCCTGAGAATAAGCTGGGACCTATGCTCGAACGTCTTCCTAAATGGAAAGATCAATATGTTTGGCAGAATGGGCGCTATGTGCGCCGCTAGCAGGCAATTTTATCAACGCGCCGGGCGTGGCGACCACCCTCAAAACTGGAAGTTAAAAAGCGTTCGAGTATTTCCGCTGCAAGTTCGGGGCTGATATGCCGGGCGGGCAAGCAAAGAACATTTGCATCATTATGGCTTCGGGCCAATTCAGCCAACTCTACTTTCCAGCAGATGGCAGCACGAATACCTGCATGTTTGTTGGCAGTCATGGCCACACCGTTTCCACTGCCGCAGATGAGCAGGCCCAGGGAATAGATCTTATTCTCTACCGATGTAGCGACGGGATGAGAGAAATCAGGGTAGTCGGCAGATTCGCTCGAATGCGTGCCATAGTCTTTGAACTCATATCCTTTACCGGAGAGCCATTTTTTCAAATACTCTTTCAATTCATATCCGGCGTGATCAGCTCCGATGGCGAGTGTTATCATTATGCAGTCATTTCATCTGCCCGCGCCTCCCGCTCAGCTTCTTTGCGCTTTTGCCGGACCACATAGGCAGAGATGAAAATACTTATTTCATAAAGCAGAAACAAGGGCAGAGAAATCAGCACCTGACTTAATGGATCAGGAGGCGTGACAATAGCAGCAACAATCAAAATCACAATGATGGCATGGCGGCGGTAGGTCCGCATGAACTTGGGTGTGATCAACCCTACCTTGGTCATAAAGAAGACAACAACCGGCAATTGAAAGAGAAGGCCACTACCAAAAACCAATGCAATGAAAGTGGAGACATAACTCGTGATGTCAAACTCATTGACAATTTTGTCACTGATAGAGTATGTTGAAAAGAACCAAGTCATCATCGGCGTGAGGATAAAGTAGCCGAATGAAACGCCCAGCAAAAAGAGAGACGATACGGCAAATACAGCACCCCCGGAGTTCTTGCGCTCATTCAGATGAAGACCTGGCTTTACAAAGCGCCAGATTTCCCAGAAGACGTAGGGGAAGGCGATAATGAATCCCATGACAAATGCGGAAAGCACCTGCATGGTAAACTGACCGGTGACATAGCGACTCTGGATCTTGAAATGAAAGGGTTGTGCACACAACTGGTCCTGGGCACCGGTAAGTTCGCCAAGTTTGCAGAGCCACTTGAAAGTGGGGAAACTCACATCAGCCGGCGCAAAAATGATGTGATCAAAAATCCAGGGTGCAGCAATAAAAGCAACGATCATGAACACCATAATGGCCGTTACCGACCTAACAATATGCCAACGTAATTCCTCCAGGTGATCGAGGAACGACATTTCTTTTTCTTCACTCATAGTTAACTCCTCTTCTTGGCTTTATGGCCGGTGTATCAAAATGAATTATCGGCCGTACAGCGGGAATCGCTTCATCAACGTATTTACTTTCCGCTTCACCGCCTTCAGGTGTTTTTCATCTGAAGGCTTTTTCAATGCCTCGTCAATCAAGTCAACCACTTTTAGTATGTCTTTCTCTTTGAAACCCCTTGATGTGATGGCGGGGGTACCGATCCGCATGCCAGAGGTCACCATAGGAGATTGGGTGTCAAAAGGAACCATGTTTTTATTGATCGTGATATCGGCTTTGATCAGGGTCTCTTCGGCAAGTTTGCCGGTGAGATTTTTTGATCTCAGGTCGATCAACATCAAGTGATTGTCAGTTCCTCCTGAAATAATCTTGTACCCGCGACGTATAAATTCAGCAGCCATGACCTTTGCATTCTTGGCCACCTGTACTACGTAGTCCATGTACTCATCTGAGAGCGCCTCCTGAAAAGCAACGGCCTTGGCGGCGATCACATGCTCCAGTGGACCACCCTGTGTGCCGGGAAAAACTCCAGAATCCAATATTGATGCGATCTTTCGAAGTTCACCTTTAGGAGTTTTTAGCCCCCAAGGGTTATCAAAATTCTTTCCGATCATGATCAATCCACCCCTTGGTCCGCGCAATGTTTTGTGCGTGGTGGTGGTCACGATGTGACAATGCTCCATAGGATCAGTCAACAATCCACGGGCGATCAGACCTGATGGATGAGAAATGTCTGCCATCAACAAAGCACCTACGGCGTCAGCAGCCTGACGGAGCTTCTTGTAATCCCAATCGCGGCTATAGGCTGATGCGCCGCAGATAATCATTTTAGGCTTTTCGCGCTGTGCCGTATCAATAACCTTATCAAAGTCAATTAAGCCAGTCTCTTGCTCGACACCATAGAAACTAGGCTGGTAAAGTTTACCGCTAAAATTAACCGGCGATCCATGGGTGAGATGCCCGCCATGGGATAAGTCAAAGCCCAGAATCTTATCGCCGGGTTTGAGGCAAGCCAACATAACGGAGGCATTAGCCTGTGCACCTGAATGTGGCTGTACGTTAGCCCATGATGCCCCGAAAAGTGCTTTTACACGGTCAATGGCCAGTTGTTCTATTTCATCCACGACCTCACAACCGCCATAGTAACGCTTCCCCGGTAGGCCTTCGGCGTACTTGTTGGTGAGCACGGTGCCTTGTGCTTTCATGACCTGCTCAGAGACGAAGTTCTCCGAGGCAATCAGCTCAATGCCGCTTTGTTGGCGGTGTTTTTCCTTCTCGATGAGATCAAAAACAACTTTGTCTTTTTTCATGGCCATATGCTCATTATGAATACCCGCAAAAGTAAGCCTTCATTAACAGGAATAGAAGAAATGGGAGGAATTTGACTACCAGCTTCCGCTGCTGCCGCCGCCACCGAAACTTCCGCCACCACCGGAGAATCCGCCGCCACCTCCACCGCCCCAACTACCTCCACCTCCACCGTAATACCAACCACCACCAGATGACCATCCGCCACTGCGACCTCCGCGGTTGGCAAACAAACGGAACAGAACAATAAGTATCAGGATAACAATTATTCCAGCGCTTCTACCACTGCCACGCGTTCTGCCTGGCCTAACTTCGGATTTGTATTCTCCTTTGATGGCCGCTGCAATAGCATCCACAGCTGCGGTTACACCGGCATCATAGTCGTTTCGTCTAAAGTTCGGTGCTACTTCGTTGCGAATAATCTGATTGCAGGTAATATCTGGCAATGGACCCTCTAGCCCCTGACCAACTTCGATGCGGGCTTTGCGATCATTTATAGCGAACAAAAGAATAACCCCGTTGTCCCGGTCTTTGGTCCCTAATTTCCATTTCTCGGCCACCCGAATCCCATATTGTTCAATGCTCTCTCCATCGAGTGTGTTGACAATAAGTATGGCCATTTGATTGGAGGTGGAGTCTTCAAATACCTTTAGCTTGCGCTCAAGCATGTCTACTGCGGTGGGTGAAAGTACTCCTGCTTCATCATGAAGCCGATGTCCCCACAGTTCAGGAACTTCCTTTTGTGCATGAGCTACCAGCGGAAATACCGCGAGCAGCAAGAGAAAAAATAGTATCCGTTGTATCATGATGAGGGTGGATGTGCGTTAATCTTCCATACGGAGATCGTCGCGCAGTTCATTAATGTCGTCTGGGGTAATGAGAAAGCCTTTTTCAAGCAGGATTTCACCACAGCGTAAAATCGCTGATACAATCCCATCGGTAACCTTGTCTTTGCGCACGTTGTCAATGATGTTGCGAACAAGCGTATCCCACTCCTTTTGATCAACCACTTTACTGATCCCCCGATCGGCCATGACGATGACTTCCCGTTCAAAAAAGGAAATAAAAATCATGATTCCGGTACGATGACGTGTATTAAAGACCTCTTCTTCGAGGAATGCATTTTCCGCACGGCGTCGGGTAGCGGCATCCAGATGCGACTGCCCCAGAAGTAATCTCTTGAACGGTGAAAGCACACTGGTGAGTACTACTCCAAACAAACCTCCTGCACAGACGAACACAAAAATAAATATGGGGTCGTAAACTGCCAGTTCCGTTGGAGCGTAACGGTCCAGTACGATGATCACAACAAAAACCAACGCTGCCATGATTAGCGCACCGATGTAATTGGCGATAACATAGGCATCGCTGCGCTCAACGAAGACCGGAACAATTTCGCCGGAAATCTTTTCTTCGGCTTGTTTCACGGCGGCCTTGATCCGATCAAGGTCCTGTACAGTAAATCGGTTTTTAATTGACATAATGTTTCAGGAATGGCTGGTAATCCGTTGGAAAGGAGCAGAAATTAAAAGAACCGTCCAAATTTAACAATATGTGGTGAGAACCATACCAGAAACTATTGGTGATAACAGGACGGTAAAATGAATTCGTTAAGAAACGGGACGCAACGGCTACCTTTAGTCACAAATCGGCTACATAACCACATTAACCAATCCCCCCATGGATTTAAGTAATCTCCATCAGGTTTTGCACTGGCCCAAAGAAGGCAAAATCAAGGAACTTGAGCAGCTATTTAATGACTCTCCTCAAATGAAGTCGGTGGCGGCACAAGTTGATCTGACGAATCTGAACTCGCCCGCTGTGCTTATACCGGAAGTACAACCGCTCCATCAGGGCGGAATAGGGACTACAGCTGTCAATGGTGGGATCATTTCCATGCTCGTAGATCTCGCCATCGGTCTCCTGGGAGTGAATTACTATCATGAAGGTCCTACGGCCACTCAGCACCTGTCTATCCATTTTGTAAAGCCTTTGATCGCAACATCCGTACGTCTTGAAGCAAAGGAAACAGATGTACTTGGTAATCGGGTGTTTGGTCGGGTGCGCGTAATGAATGAAAAAGGAGAAATCTGTGCCTTCGCGAATGGTGTACTGGCCAAAGGCCTTAAGAAGCCTGAGTGATTAAATCACTTTTCCTTTCCAGCGACCGGACCGCATATACAGAAATGCCATCGAGAACATACTGAGCCAGTATACCCATTCGCTGCCCCAGCCCCAGGTGATAGGGAGGAAGTAGTACTCCAATACCACATAAACATAAATGATGTAAAGAATAATTGTAACGAGCTCAATCAATAGATTGACCGTTGTATTTCCTGTGCCAGTAACGGCATTGAGCCAAACCACACCAAAAGACATCATCAGTAGAGCGGAGGTAACAACCTGCATCACCGGAATGGCTTCCTCAATAAACTCCGGCCCCTGGCCATAGAATGACAGAAAAACCGTGGGAAAGAGATTGAGCAGCAGCATAATGATAAGCGAGCAACCCACACTCAGATGCACAATCCTGCGAATCAAAGGAAGCACCTCCTCTTCACGGCCCTGCCCCAAAATATTGCTCACCATGGTATTGGTAGTAGCAGCAAATGCCCAGGAAAAGATGCCGGCAAAACCAAATACGTTTCTCATTGTATTGGAAATGGCCAGTGCACGAGGACCATGGTGCTCAACCAGGATATAAAAATATTCCCAGGTAATGATACTGATGGCAAACTGCGCGATTAACGGTGCCGATTGAACCAAAATGAGCCTGAAGGTTGGCCAGGTAACAGTTGTTTCGTCGTAGAAGGAAAACGTCTTATGAATCCCCCTGCGGTGAATGACGGCATAGATCACCAACAACCCGGTGGCTTCTGCAATGATGGATGCATACGCAGCGCCATCAAACCCCAGCGCCGGCAGTCCAAAGTGTCCGTAGATCAGCCCATAGTCCAGAATGATGTTGGTCAGGGCTTCAGCCAGGGTGCCCCAAACCAGTAGTCGTGTCTGATTGGTACCGACCAACAATGCATTGCGCATCACATACAGATATAAAAATGGCAAGCCCCAAATCCGGATTAGAAGAAAATCAATAACCGTGTCTGCTACCTGGTGTGAATGAATGGTAGCGCGGAGAATGAGAGGCGCCAACGCATAGGTGATTAATATCCCCGCGGCTGCAAAGGCCAACGCCACCCAGACTCCATGATAGAACAAGGTGCCAATTTGGTGGGGAAGATTTTGACCTGCCCGGCGTGCAATAAGCGACTGTAGTCCGTTGTTGAGCCCGTTGCCGATGACTGCAAAAATCAGGTAATAGACGCCCGTGATCCCCGCTGATGCCAACTCCAGCTCCCCCAATCCACTCAGAAAGATGTTGTTGGTAATAAAATTAATCTGAGGCACGATCATCGCCAGCGAAATAGGCAGTGCCATCCGAAGTATTTGACGATAGCCAGTGTCCAGCCTTAAGTCCATGTGGGATAATTAAGTGCGAAGAAACCAAAAAGAATTGACGCCAAACAACTTCTGACGAAATCCGGTCAGGTATAGACTATATTTGGTTAACCTTCGTCAAACATATATAACCAATCTTTATGCACACCATCCTCGGCGCCAATGGAGTCATTGGACGCGAAGTATCTAAAGCACTTCCCGCCTACCAGGTGAAAATCCGGCAGGTGAGTCGTAATCCCCGGAAGGTCAATGAAACCGACGAACTGGTGTCAGCTGACTTGCTCAATTATGCAGATACCGAAAAGGCTGTCGCTGGCAGCGAAGTGGTCTACCTGTTGGCTGGCTTACCCTATGAAGCTGCAGTCTGGCAGAGAGATTGGCCACGGGTAATGCAACATACCATCGATGCCTGTAAGAAGCACCAGGCAAAGCTGGTTTTTTTTGATAATGTTTATGCCTATGGTTTGGTGCGAGGCAAGATGACAGAAGAGACACCATATAACCCCATCAGCAAAAAGGGGGAAGTGCGCGCGAAAATTGCAACGCGTTTGCTGGAGGAGGTAAAGGCAAAAAATCTTTCAGCCATGATTGTGCGGGGCGCTGACTTCTATGGACCCGGTGCAACCCTAAGTCTCACCCATGCTACTGTTTCAGAGCGACTCATCGCCGGCAAAGGTCCTCAATGGATCGGCGATCCGAAGAAGATTCACACCTTCACCTATACTCCCGATGCAGGGCAATGTGTCGCCCGCCTGGGAACAACACCTCAAGCATTTAACCAAACCTGGCACGCACTTACCAGTCAGGAATTGGTCACCGGGGCAGACTACGTCCGGATGGCCTGCGAGATCATGAACCAAAAATATAGTATTCAGGCAATGCCCAAATGGGGTGTGAGGATGCTGGGATTGTTCATACCGGTACTTAGGGAATTTGTTGAAATGATGTATCAATTTGAACAAGACTATCACTTCGACAGCACCCGGTTTGAAACGGAATTCTCAATGTCACCGACTCCTGTGCGGAAGGGAATAGAAGAAACCCTTCGCTTCTTACAAAATCAGTCAGGCAAGTAGGCCTGTAACTTGCCATAGGTCCAGGTGCCCGCAAGCGCACTCAGCAATGTTACGCATGTGACCAGGCTGCCAGTACCTATTTGTGCATAAATGGGGCCGGGACATGCTCCGGTGAGTGCCCATCCAAAGCCGAATAACATCCCACCGATGATTACACCATGGTGATAAATCTTTTCTGGGGTGGTAATGGGTTCACCATTACTTGATTTTAACTGGTAACGACGTATCAGAAACAAAGACAAGGCACCGGTTGGCACAGCTGTCATAAAAATGCCATACATATGAAAGCTTTCGAAACGAAACATTTCCTGAATCCGAAACCAGGAAATAGCTTCTCCTTTTGTCAAGGCTAAACCAAACATCACACCCAACAACAAGTAACCAAGATTTCTCATAGCGATAGCACCCACGGTAGAATGAAGTAACTGAAAACAATTCCGCCCAAAAAGAAACTGGCTGTGGCAATAAGTGATGGCCATTGCAGCGCAGATAATCCAAGAATTCCATGACCCGATGTGCATCCCCGCGCATATCGGGTGCCAAAGCCCACTAAAAACCCTCCAGCTACCATCAGCAAGAGCCCCTTCAGGGTAAGGAGTCCTTCTGCATTAAACAAATGAGCAGGGAGATAACCATGAAAATCAGCAATGCCGATCGACTTCAAATATTGCTGGGTTGCCAAAGAAATATTTACAGGTTCAGGGTTGGCGAACATGTAACCACCCATAAAGCCCCCCAAGGCTATGCCTATAATAAAAACGAAGCTCCAGGTTTCATTTTTCCAGTTGTAGTTGAACAGTGGAGTTTTTCCTGGAATCGTTGCTGCACAGAAGTGCCGCAAGGTGCTGGACACCCCCAGTCGCTTATTGCCCAGCAAAAGCAATAGGGGAACACTTATGCCAATTATGGGCCCGGAAACGTACCAAGGCCAGGGATGATGCAGAAAATCCATGATGCAAGGTACAAAACTCTACTAAAATTATAGACTAATATTGTTGAAAGGGCCAAAGTTTCATCTGGTCGAAATGCTGCACCATTTTGAGGGATTGATCAGAGCCTTTACTTTTGGCAACCTACTACCTATGCAACTCATTAACTCCATCCTCACCTGGGTCATGAAGAAACGGATCCATCAGATGGAGCTTTTCATGAAGTATCCGCATGATGTCCAGGATGAGTTGCTGCATCGGCTCTTAATGACAGCTCGACCGACTGAATTTGGACGAAAGTATGGTTTCGATGAGATTCTGAATTACAATGATTTTGTCCGTCAGGTGCCCGTTCATTCCTACGAGCGCCTGTTTCCGTATGTTGACCGCATGATGAAGGGGGAGCAGAATATACTTTGGCCCTCTGAAATCAAATGGTTTTCAAAATCTTCAGGCACAACCAATGCGCGAAGCAAGTTCATTCCGGTATCAACAGAGTCATTGGAAGAATGTCACTTCAAGGGGGGGAAGGATCTCTATTGCATTTATGTCAATAATTACCCCCAAACGAAAATCTTTTCTGGGCGTGGCCTCGCGATAGGTGGAAGCCATCAGGTGAATGAGCTGGATCCATCCGCCACCTCCTTTTATGGTGATGTGTCAGCGGTGATTATGCAGAATCTTCCGATTTGGGCGCAGGTATTGCGAACACCAAGCCTGGAAGTAGCCTTGATGAGCAATTGGGAAGAAAAGATTGAGAAACTTGCCCGCGATACATCCAAAGAAGATGTCACACATCTGGCTGGCGTACCAACATGGACTGTGCTGCTGCTGCAGCGCATTATGGAAATGGAGAAAAAACCAATCCAGGAAGTGTGGCCCAACCTGGAGGTCTTCTTTCATGGTGCTGTATCATTTGCACCCTATCGCAACTTGTTTAAAAGCCTCATCCCCAATGCGGGTATGAATTACTGGGAGACCTACACCGCCAGCGAAGGTTTTTTTGGGATACAAGATCAATCGGGTTCGGAAGACATGTTGCTCATGCTGGACTATGGAATTTTCTATGAGTTTATTCCCATCGAAGATTCTGAGGAGGAAAGCCCTGCTGCCATACCGCTGAGCGAAGTAGAACTTGGAAAAAACTATGCCATGGTGATTACCACCAACTCTGGTTTGTGGCGCTACAACATAGGAGATACCGTCAAATTCACGAGCAAATCACCTTATCGCATTCGCATTTCAGGAAGAACCAAGCATTTCATCAATGCATTCGGCGAGGAAGTGATCATCGAAAATGCAGAGGCAGCCATTACAAGAGCGTGCGAGATGACAGGAAGCGTAATCAATAACTTTACGGCGGCGCCCATTTACTTAGACGAGAAGACCCGTGGTGGCCACGAATGGCTTATCGAATTTCACCAGGCACCCGGGGATATGGCCGAATTCACAAAGATTCTGGATGAAACCCTTCGAAAGATTAACTCAGATTACGACGCCAAACGATTTCGCGACATGGCCCTGGTGGCCCCCAAGATAAGATCAGTACCTGAGGGCACATTTTATAACTGGATGAAGCGCCGTGGTAAATTAGGTGGTCAGAACAAGGTGCCGCGTCTTAGCAATTCGCGCGATTATGTCGATGACATAATCGCTCAACTCACTTGATCAGGAATTCTTCCATTTGATTCCACAGCCAATAGCTTTTGTTCGGGTGGTCATGACCGGTTTGCCAGCCAGCAATGCATCAATGGCTTCTTCTACATACTTTCGTGTCACGGCATTCGCATCTCTTGCACTATCATCAATGGCGCCAATGTAAGCTACTTGCAGATCGGATCCTTTGCGCTGAAGTACAAAGACGTGTGGCGTATTGGTGGCTCCATAGGTGCGTGCTATCTCCTGAGTTTCATCGATGAGATAGGGAAATTTATATCCATGCTTTTTAGCGTAAGATATCATGTTGGGGTAGCTATCACCTTTCGATGATTCTGGATCATTGGCATTAATAGCCACCAGTGGAAAGCCCAGCGAGGAATACTTCGCTTGTAAGGCAACAATCCGGCCGTTATAAGCTTTGGAATAGGGGCAGGTGTTGCAGTCAAAAACCACGATATATCCGCGGGCATCTTTCCAATCAGCCAATGAAACCAATCGGCCGTCAACATTCTTAAGTTTGAAATCTATTGCTTTGTCTCCGACCTCGTAGCCTGGGAGTTCAGGAGTTGCAGCCACCAGGGCAAATAGCATTAACACGGAGAAGGATATTTTTTTCATATAAAATATTTATTGACTTACTTCTGATATCAATTTCTCGAGTTCACCAGCATGTAATTCACGTTCCACAAACACGCGCTTACCATTCTGGTTGTTGATGATAAGTGTAGCTGGCAGCGCACCACTCCATTTCTTTTCTACCTGATCAATCCATTTGTTAGGATTGCGTTCATCGAGAATAATGACTTCCGAGGTTAGCTTCTTGCGGGCGACAAAACGACGCACCTTATCCGGATTAGGGTCCAGGTCCATATCCATGCTAACCAACCTAATTCGGATATCCGGTCGGTCGGCTTTGAGCTTCTCGAAAAGAGGAAGTTCCTTCAAGCAGGGTGCACACCAGGTCGCCCAGAAATTGATTACCTGAATTTTGCCTTTTTCCGACCTGATGTCCTCTTGAAATTGGCTTAGGTGAATAAGCCTGGCCTCCTGGGCCAATGAAGATACCGATAGTACGATCAGAAGGCTGAATAAGAGGGGTACGGCCACTAACGATTTGGATGACTTAGTGATGTCAATTCTTTCGGACATTTGCGATTGGATTGCGTTTACAAAAGTGCTCAAATTCAGGCACTTGGAAACCCCCTAAAAGTAGGGTAAAAAGAAATCCACAATTGGGCCCATTTATCCACATTATCCGGCGGTTAAGACTTAACATTCTGATTTACTGCGTTTTATGAGTCACCCTGTCAATCAAAAGTTTGTGGATATCTCCAGTGACGATCCCGGCGTAAGGATTTTCTAATTGGTTAATAGTCAGTAAGCTAGGACTGCAAATTAGACGTAAAATCAAGTCAACCTCACATGTAAGGTGACTATGAAATTGTGAGTAACTCACCCGGGCAGGCAAGAAACCTGATAGAAATCAGGATTATTTAAAAGCGAGTTTAACAAACACGCCTTCAAGCGCTGATCCATTGGAAGGCGCTGCTACCACAGACTTGGATTTTTGAGGTACAGCAGCCCAGGCCACAAAATCATGATAGAGGATGCAGTCGTTGAGCAGTGCCTTGTCTTTGACGATTTTGATGATTTTGTCGTGAGGAAAGGTTGACCAAATCATTTCTTTCTGCTCCTTCGGGAGAGAGGATATCCGAATATATTCGATGCCGCGATAAATTTCAGGTACTAGATTCATACGTTCAGTGCCTAATCCTATCTTAATCGCTCCGACCTGATCACAGGTAACCTGTACATACCAATGAGCATATTTGGCTTGGCACTGCTACTTTAGAAGTATAAAATCATCAGGAAATCGTTCCTTACCTGTTTTTGCACCCAATTGTATCATAATTCTCACCCGCCATGCGGTAAGACAAATCTGATTTTTTATGTAACTATCAATTCCATGAAATCTCAGCGTCATCTGTTTCGCTTACCGGCGTCAGCCACCTACCTGAATTGCGCCTACATGTCACCTTTACTGAAATCAGTTGAGACGGCGGGACTCGCCGGCATGCGGGTCAAAAGAAACCCCATGCACGTGAGCCCTTCGGATTTCTTTACTACGACAGAATTATTACGGGCTGAGTTTGCCCGGTTGATTGGCGCATCTCAACCGAATCGGATCGCGTTGATACCGGCCGTTTCATATGGGATTGCCAATGCCATGGCCAACGTACGAATGTCTGCCGGCGACAAGGTTATTGTAGCATCCGAACAATTTCCCAGTAACTATTATTCCTGGCAACGACTGTGTGCCGATCATCATGGCACGCTCGTCGCAGTGCCTGCACCGGATCAATTGGAGCACAGGGGCAGGAAATGGAACCTGCGTATTCTGGAAGCGATCGATAATCGAACGCGAGTGGTGGCGTTGGGACATGTGCACTGGGCTGACGGCACCCGATTTGATCTACAGGCCATTCGTAAGCGCACACGCGAGGTGGGTGCCTGGTTAATCATCGATGGAACACAATCGGTTGGCGCAATGCCTTTTCAGTTTAAAGATATTGAACCGGATGCGTTGGTATGTGCAGGTTATAAATGGCTGATGGGTCCCTACGCTTTGGGCCTCGCCTACTATGGACCAGCCTTTGATGATGGAAGGCCTATCGAAGATAATTGGATAAACCGGAAGAACAGTGAAGACTTTACCGGTTTGGTGCAATATGAAAAAGACTATCAGCCTGGCGCACTTCGCTATGAGGTGGGCGAGCACAGTAATTTTATTCATGTGCCGATGTTGTTGGAAGCCATCAGGCAAGTGAATCGATGGAAGCCGGAATCTATTCAGGAATATACGGCATCCATTTCGACGAAGGCAATTACTCAGTTACGCGCGCAAGGATGCTGGGTGGAAGATGAATCCTTCAGGGGGAGTCATTTATTTGGCGTGAGATTCCCCGGCACAACAGATATTTCCCGACTCAAGGAGAACATCAAAAAGAAAAAAATTTCAGTTTCTTTCAGGGGTAATGCCATGCGGGTATCGCCACATGTATACAATACAACCACGGACCTTAGCCGCCTGGTGGAAGTCGTAATTGATGCTAACCGAAAATAAAATGAATAAGTTATTGTTATGCCTGTTGTTGTTCACCACAGAAGCTGTTGCGCAACCCTATGTTTTTGTATTCTTAAACAAGAAGACAGATAAAGCTGTACTGGCCAAGGAGGAGGAAGACAAATTGATGGAAGGACACATGAATAACATCAAGCGGTTGGGACAGGAGGGGAAACTCCTCATCGCAGGCCCGTTTGAAGGAGGTGGTGGTATTTTTGTTTTTAACTCCGGGTCTGTGGCCGAAGTTTCATCATGGGTTGAAAGTGATCCTGCCGTGAAAGCCAAACGCTGGAACCTGGAGATATTTCCGTTTGAAGTAGTTCATGGTAGTCTTTGCAAGGCAGCAGAGCCCTTTGAAATGACGATGTATTCATTTGTTCGCTTTGATCCGACGGTAGGTTTAATGGCGGATCTGCAATCACACGTGATGTTTATGAAGAACTTCCGATCAGACGTTCTGATAGCCGGGAAACTGGGATCGGCCGGCCTTTCATTGATGATTGTGAAGGGAAAATTGGAGGACAGTGAAGTAGAGGCCGATCCTTTGGTAAAGTCCAACGCACTGACCCCTACTTATAAGAGCCTGTACATCGCCAAAGGATCTTTCTGCGAGAAATAAATCAGGGCGTAACCACAACGGCGAGCCTTTTTCCGTCGGCGCTTACAGCAACGCGTGTGATTTTTTTCAACACTTCGCCGCCTGACTCCACGCGTACATTTTGCCAATCGGTTTTACCGGGCAGCAAAAAGAAGAGTGACTTACCATCTCCCATGATAATTTTTCCATCCGAAGTCCAGCACATGTCTTCTGATGATGGCAGGGTATTACCGAGGGTGCTAACAACCTTGGCAGTAGCATCATATTTTTTTATTTGCCACGGTCCCTCAGCCGCTTTTTGTATGAAGCTAAAGGCTGTTTCACCAGGCACCCGATGAAGGGACCGGCCAATGTTTTCTGCAAGAACCGTGTCACGCTTAATCGGTAGCAACAAGTAATGCAGCGTGCTGGGACTGCCATTGTTCCCGAGGACAAACAGTCCCAGATGGCTGTTATCTACCCAGACATGATAACCAACTTTCAGGTGATCGATGATTACGAATGCGGGACCACCTTCGAGGTCGTACTTCCCCAGGTCTTGGGCGTCATTGTCGCGTTGTATGATGCAAGACAGAAACTGCTCGTCAAGGGTTACTGTTGGGGAATATTCGCGCTCTGGTGTTTTGGTAATTGTTGTAGTTTGTCTGTCTTTAAAATTGTAACACATGAGATCGGTGCGCCCGTCTTCTTGTGCCGATGTGTAGTAGAGCAGCGGCTTGGAGGGATGAAAGAAGGGCTGGTTGTCATAACCCGGATGTGCGGTAATGTTAACCGGACGACTGATTACAACCTTGTCCTTTTTTACCGAAAGATCAAAGACATAAATCTCTGTGTCAGGAGGTTGTTGAGCGAGGGCAACGCGGCAAATAATGATTCCAAACAACAGAAAAAGTGATTTCATGACGTTGTGTTTAGGTTATTCAAGTTAATGAATTGAGAGCAATGGCTTTGCACCAATAATACGGGCCATTTACTGGCCAACCATGAATACTGCATTTGCGAACACCATTTTTCCGCCCTCCCAGAAGCTTCGGAAAAGGGGATTGTCAACTATGTAAACGATATTCCCCTGACCCTTGTCCTCTACACCCAGGGCCAGGCTCTTTCCCATTTTCTTATTAATGCTGAAACCGGCAAAGCCCTGCACGGGTTTGACACCGGCGGGTAAAATACCGACGTTCCAGCCATTCTCGAGATAGCCGTAACGCAATTCGTTTGTCTTAAGTGTGAAATATGCGCCGTCTAATCCAAACGCCAGGGGGTGTGACTTGTCAATCACCACCTTGTAGATTGCGCCAGAGATGGATTCGGACAATTGTTTTCTTTGGGCGTCTTCATAATGCATGAGGGCGTCCTGCTCGCGTGCCTCTTTGATTTTTTTATCCGCTTCACTTTTCTCGCTGTCAGAAGCGTACCCTTTCAATGCAAAGCCTTTCTTTTCTGCAAATGAAGGAAGCGCGTTGGCTAATACGACCAGGCGCCCTCCGCCATTGATCCAGGTATTCAGTTGGTCCAGCATGCTGTCGTCAAAGACCCGATAGTTTCCTTCGGGAACGATGAGTACGTCGTATTTCTTCAGGTCAATGCTGCGCAGGTAGTCAGGGCCTATTTGGGTAATGGGATAATGCAACTGTTGTTCAAAGAAATGCCAAATTTCACCCGCATTGTTGGACGCGGTCTGCTCTCCAAACAACATGGCCACCCGGGGTGCCTTCAGGTAATTGACATACCCCGATCCAAAGTCCTTGCCTTTTTCAACAAAGCCGGTGTTCGTGGTATTTATTTTTCTTCCATGTGCTTTTGCCAGCTTGATCACTGCCTGATCAAAGTCTATAACGCTTTCGTTGTTGCGACGGGTTACGATCAGCGTGCCGGGTTCATAGGATTGTCCATTGGCGACGAAGGCCAACTGTGCCGATCGCACTTTGATGTTTTGCTTGAGTAAGGCTGCCAGAAAAATGGCATCCTGAATTCCCTGGTACCGGAACAAATAGGCATATGGTGCCTCAGGAATGGAACCATTCTCAATCTGTGCAGTAACGAACGGTTTATTCACAGCCAGGCGTTCGGTGGTAGCAAATGCTTTCAGGTTGTAGCTGTACATTAGGTTCCAGGCCGTGATATCGTACGTCGCAGAATCCGATAAATGGGATGTGGGTTCGAATACGGCGGTAATAAATCTTGATTTGGGTTGATGTACGGGGATAATGAGGTCTTCAGCGCCGAGGCTTACGTTGGTGACTGTTTGGGTTTGATAGTCATATCCACGCAGCGGAGATTTTGCAGCGCCGGACTTGCCGTACCGGATACCATGGATATCCATCCATCGGGTGAGTTGATTTATTTTGTCCGGATTGTTTTCTGCTTTTATCACATAGGACTTATACGGAGCAGCAGGATTAGTCATGTTATCGCGATAGTATTTCTCAAATTCATCAACGACGCGACTGGCTTGCAGGCTGGCAACTTCAACAGTAGAAATGCCGGCTGTGAAATGATGAGTAAGCCGGTCTTTCAAAGTCAGGGGATCACCTTCGCGCGTGGTGATTGCGAGGCCACCGGCGCCGCCACCACCTTGTTCATAGGTCATTCCAATAGCGCCGCTGTAGGTTGGGTATGTGTCACCATAGCTGGGATAGTAGAGGTCAAAGACTTCTTTGGTAAAGTACAGCCACCCTTGTGCATCGAAGTAGCGAGCGTTGTTTTTTCCGATCATGGTCTGGAATTCGCGCTGCCAAGGTGTGATGATGTCATGGTAAGGTTCTGCGGCTGGGGCGAAGTAATAGGGATTATTATATCCCTGCTCGTGAAAGTCCACATGAACATGGGGAAGCCACTGATTATAAACAGATACACGCGCCCTCGACTCGGCTTGCGTTTGCCAGGCCCAGTCGCGGTTAAGGTCGAAGTAATAGTGATTGGTGCGTCCGCCCGGCCACGGTTCGCGGTGTTCTTTGGCATCGAAGGAAGGATTAGGTGGGTTATTCCCAAACTGATTATAGAAGTTGGCATAACGATCCCTTCCGTCAGGATTGATACAAGGATCGAGGATCACCACGGTGTTTTTAAGAAACGCCTTGGTCTTTTCGTTCGCAGGATTCACCAATTCATACAATGTTTTCATGGAAGCCTCCATTGAATTAGCTTCATTGCCATGCACATTGTAACTCAGCCATACGATGGCCACTTTGTTTGCTGATGGAGTACCCTCGATCATACCGGCGCGCTTCAGGTTATCGGTGCGTATTTGTTCGAGACGTTGAAAATTTTCGGCGGAGGCGACAATGGCATACACCAGCGGCCGGTGCTCAAACGTTTCCCCATACTGAGTTACCTGCACGTTGGGCATCGCTTCATCAACATGACGGTAGTAGGCAACCACCCGATCGTGACGGGTAAACCGATCACCCAACTCATACCCGAGGAATTCGGCCGGAGATTGAAGAGTAGGCTGAGCCACAACCGTATTGGCAGCCAATACAAGGAGCAATAAAATGCGATGCATGAAATGTGGTTTAATTAATGTTGGCGAAGCTACTGAAATGTTATGGCGATGGATGCTGAAATTACAGGGTTGGTCGATTGGCGAGCAACTTCTTGATTTGTGGTGTATGGTGTGTGATATGTTCGCGAAGAAAAGTTACACCCTGTGTGATATTCAGATATCCGGCAAACGGATGACGGGCCACTTTGCGGCGAATATATTTCTCTGGGTAATTGTCCAGAAATGATTGCAATTGAGTGCGTACGCCAGCCCAGGCTTGCTCAATTTCCGGATAGGTAGCGTATGCGACAGTCTTCTCCACAATTGCCCTGGGTGCCCTGAACTTTACGCCTGGAGATCGTTGGGTGATCGTTAACAGGACAGATTTTATTTCTTCCCAGACCCCACTATCCTCGAGTGTTTCAGCAGCTTGAATTTTCTTCGTTACATAATTAAGCGTCAATCGTTCGCTGGTAATGATGTGACTGAATACCTGGGCCAGTGACCAAGCGCCCGGAGACGGGCTATGATTGAGGGACTCTGTTGAAAGACCTTTTAGTTGTCTCAAAAGTGCCAATCGTTGGGTCTCCATTTCCGTGAAAATTTTGTGCAGTGCAGCATGCATAGGCTGGGCTTTAGTCAAAAATAGAAATGTTTCGGGTAAGGTTTTGTATATTGATTTTATAACCTAACCCCCTTCATATGAATACCAACTACGCTTCGTTTCTCCGCCGGTTTGCGGCCCTTATTGTAGACGTAATAATCATAGGGTGCCTTCAGACCTTTGTTATTGTTCCAATTTTGGCTGCTTTAGGTTTAGGTATGTTTAGTTCGGCTTCAGCCGTGGAGGCTTCGGGCGATCCTGATGCTGCCATAGGCATGATTGGTGCGATAATGGCGGCCGCTGGCGCAATTTGGCTTGTTTCCCTTACCATTCAGGTGCTCTACTATTCCTTTATGGAGTCATCAAATATGCAGGCTACCATTGGCAAAATGGCCCTGGGAATTATGGTTACCGACATCAATGGCGCCAAGCTTACTTTGGCCAAAGCTTTCGTGCGGAATCTTGCCCGCATACTATCAAACTTTACCATGCTGATCGGCTATATCATTGCTGCATTTACGGAGAAAAAGCAAGCATTGCATGATATTATAGCCGGTACCCTTGTAGTGAAGAAAGCGTAATCAATCAGATCAACCGGATCTTTCCCGCCATGGTATCAACTGTGGCGGGAAGGTGTCCGACCAACTCACCCTCTGCTTCCAACAATACAGGCACGTCGCTGGTCAAGGTGGCAGAAGTAAATTCCCGATAATGAATGTTGGGGTGCTTTAGTTCACTTCCTCCTTTGATGCGCTGAAGGCAAACCAGAAAGTTGGGTAAAGCCATGTCTGTGGCAATAAATGCGTTGAGGCGACCATCATTGATTTTTGCTCGGGGCGCAATGTATATGGCGTGTCCAAAGGCCGGACTGTTTGCAAAAGCAATCACACGGGCTTTCCCTTCCCATGACCAACTATCTGCTTCACACTTCAGGTAACAGGCCTGTTGCTTAAAGAAGGCAATAAGTATACTGCTGAGGTAAGTGAGTTGAGGCCCCATCCATCGGCTATTATGTTGAAGTTGTTCAACTACCAGGGGACCGAGTCCAACACTACTGGCATTGATAAAGTACTCAGTAACCGGTTGACCCTGGAGTCCGGTGCAATGAATCACACCTACATCCGCAAGCCGTTTTTCGTTACGGATAATTTGCAGTCCCAAATGGTCTCCGTCAGCGCGATATCCACAAATCCTGGCAAAGTCATTACCGGTACCCAACGGGATAATGCCCAGTTGCACCTCATGGTGGTTGGATCGAATAATCCCGTTGATGATTTGATGAAGGGTCCCATCGCCACCTGCTGAAATAATAATTGGATATTCTTTACCCATAGTGCAGGCCAGTTCCTCAGCGTGGCCAGACCATTGGGTCTCCGCAACCAACACGTCTACATGACGTTGGAGAGCGGGCAGAATCTCTTTGTAAAACTTCTTTTTCTTGCGTGAGACCCCGTTAAGGATGACGGCAACCTTCACTTGCAGTTTTTCTTGATGGCGGCTTTGGCTTCAGTGCTGCCGAGCTCATCGGCTCGCTTTAAGTCAAGACAACCGTCATAGTTGTTATTCATCTGCAACTTCACCAAACCTCGCTGGTAATAGGTTTCAGGGTCATTTGGGAATAGCATCAGGGATGAAGAGTAATCATCAACAGCACCCGCATAGTCTTCTTTTTCAGTACGGCTCAGGGCGCGGTTATCAAAATAGGTTGGATTGGTTTCATCCAACTCAATGGCTTTTCCAAAATCAACGATGGCGCCTTCATAATCCTGCAGCGTATGCTTCAGTACACCGCGGAGGTTGTACGTTTCAGGATCTTCAGCATTTAGTTCTATGGATTTGTTATAATCTTCCAGTGCACCTTTAAAGTCTTCTTTCGCGGTTCGCGCCAAAGCGCGGTTTTCGAACTTTAGTGGATCTTTGGGATCAAGTTTGATTGCTTGATCATAATCCAGAATGGCCTCTTCATAGTTACCGGTTTGATAGCGGGCGACACCGCGGTAGTTAAAGAGGCTGGGATCCGTTTTCTCCGTTTCGATCGCTTTCGAGTAGTCATCGATAGCGCTCACGTACTCACCCATTTCGGCCTTAACCACACCGCGGTTGAAATACTTGTCGGCATCTGCAGGACCAAGTTCCAGTGCTTTTGAGAAATCAAAATATGCGGATTGAAGATCTTCCAGGTTATAGAAAGCAAAGCCACGGTTGGTGTAAGCTTCAGCCATTTTGGAATTGTGGCGTATGGCACGATCCAAGTCATCGATGGCGCTTTCATCATCGCCCAGGTTCGTCTTGGATGCGCCGCGATGATTGAGGGCATCAGCATAAGTGCTATCTAATTCTATTGCTGCTGTGAAATCGCTAATCGCTCCGTACCAATCTTCCTGCGACATCCGAATTTGCCCTCGAAGGTCATATGCAATTTTATTGCGTGGGTTGGAAGTGAGGTACTGGGAAACATCTGTCCTGGCACCAGCAAAGTCTTTGGCTCCAAATTTCTTGCGGGCTGCTTCAAACAGCGCTTCCTGTTTTGGATCGGTAGTTTGAGCCAACACCACATTGGTGATGAGGCAACAGACAATGGCAATACGGGTTAGCATGAGAGCAAGTTAGGAAGAAATTATCACCTACTCGAAAACAACTGAGGAGCAAGTTTCCCCGCTCCCCTGTTCTACTTAACCCTTAGTTTTATCAATCACCAACCATACCGGTGCATACGCACGATGGGCCGGGTGACCACAACAGCCCGGTGATGGCGCCATCCCCGATGGGCACGTACCCGGCAATGGCCACCAATTGGTGATACCAACACCGTGGCCCCACCACGGATCAGGACTTTTGCTTCAGCTGTGTTTGGAGATGAAATCAAGGCGATGGTCAAAGCAAGGAGCGAAATCGAAATAAGCTTTTTCATATAGTCGCTGTTTATGATGTGTTCTTCAGTTTAGATTCACCTTTCCGCTCGGGGTTTAATTTTTTAGCAGGAAATATTATCGGGCCGCTGACATAAAAAAGACAAACATCCTCGACCGGAATTGCGTTTCTTTCGGTCATAATCCCCAAAACATGAAAAAAGGCCTTTTTATTGTCATAATGCTGTATGCGGGTATCCTCCTGGGCCAGGAAAAACCGTTGGATATGAAGATGGATTTTGAAGCCTATGATCCACCTTCCTCCCTCGTCGTGGAGGAGCATCGCCTCACCCGGTCCAAGTTTCCTTTTATTGATATCCACAATCACCAGGGCAACATGAACACGTCCGATTTTTCGGATCTGATTGCCAAAATGGACAAACTCAATATGGCCATCATGGTCAACCTGTCTGGTCGCGGTTTCCGCAGCAGTGGAGATCACCTCGAGAAGTCAATTGAAAATATCAACAAACGCTACCCCAATCGGTTCGTATTGTTTACCAATGTTGACTTTACAGATATTGATAATCCCGAGTGGGCAGCGAGAATGGCAAAACAGATCGAAGATGATGTCAAGCGTGGCGCAAAAGGATTAAAAATATATAAGAGTCTTGGGATGTTCTCTAAGGATAAAAGCGGGAAGGTAATACCAATTGACGATCCACGCATTGATCCGGTGTGGGCCAAATGCGGCGAGTTAGGAATTCCTGTGCTGATTCATGCAGCTGACCCAAAACAATTCTGGCAACCCATTGATGAAAAGAATGAGCGTTGGCTTGAGTTGAAGTTGCACCCTGGCCGTCGTCATGATACCGATACAGTAAAGTGGGAGACCATCATAGCCCAGCAACACAACCTGTTCCGCAAGCATCCCAAGACAAAATTTATCAATGCACACCTTGGCTGGTATGGCAGTGATCTAAAGAAATTGGGCGGCCTCCTGGATCAGTTTCCGAACATGTACACGGAGATAGGTGCCGTTATTGCTGAGTTGGGACGGCAGCCACGTGCGGCGAAGACATTTCTAACTAAGTACCAGGATCGCGTTTTGTTTGGGAAAGACAGTTGGGTGCCGGAAGAATATGAAACCTATTTCCGCGTGTTGGAAACGGAGGATGAATATTTTCCTTACCACAAACGCTACCATGCTTTTTGGCGAATGTATGGTATCGGCTTGCCGGATGATGTGCTCAAAAAAATCTACTATAAGAATGCCCTCAAACTGATGCCGGGTCTTGATGAGAAGCAGTTTCCTAAATAGCGTGGATGTTTAGTGTGCCGTGCGATCCGTGAGCCAGCCTGTAAGGCTCAGGCGTTCGCGGTGAGCGGGCAACACTTCATGTTCGATCATATCGCTGCGGAAGCAAACCAATCGCCCGGCTTCGGGTAGCACATCGTGATCGCCGTCCGGAAGATATAGCCGCAGTTGTCCACCATCAGCGTCAGTCCAGTGCTCGTTGAGGTAGCAGATCACAGACAGTTTACGATGTCCGTCGGCACGAAACTGATCCAGGTGTCGCTTATAGAATGATCCGACCGGGTACGACGTCATGTGGATCTCTGCATCTTTGAGGCTAAGGAAAAGCTCCTGATTCACATACCGGATCAGCGACTGAATGCGCTCCAGGTATAGTTTGAGTGGAGGTGAGGCAATGGCGGGGTCAAGCCACTGAATACGATCACTTCGAACACCTTCATTTATTTGTTTCGTTGCGTCTTTGCCTATACCGGCCTTGTGAAATTGTAACATCCGTTGCCGGAATTCGTCTGTATGGATGATGGCATCAATTTCATTGGGATGGAGAAAGTGATCCACCACGGCGTACCCTGGCCCGGACAGACCATCCGCTATTTGTGCGAGTTGAAATTCCAGGGTAGTTTGCATTGGACAAAAATAGAATATTCCGAATAAGCATGAAGGTCGCGGCGATAATGATGGTGGTACTGATTAGTTTGTTGACGGGCTGTGTACCCAAACAGCAGGTGGTTCTGCGCACCATCAACATAAAGGAAGTTACAACTGGAGCGGATGGGAATCCGGTGCTTCACGCCGATGCCGTTTTTTTTAACCCCAATACCTCGAGGATGCGGCTCAAGCGCATTAGTGTGGATGTATTGCTGGATGGAAAGAAAACAGCCCGTGTTGATCAGCACCTGAGCACCCTCATCAAAGCCAACGCAGAATTTACTGTGCCACTTGAGATACAACTGCATATGAAGGAAGCGGGCCTGCTTGACACGCTCTTCAGTCTATTTGGCAAGAGCAGTCACGACATACAATTCAGTGGCAGTATGAAAGTAATCGTGAATGGGTTCCCCGTTCACTTTCCCATGGAATATCGGGAGAAGGTGAAGTTCTAATGGGCACTGGGTTCCGGCGTTGCAGCGCGTTTGCGCAACTGGAAGTTCTGACCCAGATAGACTTTTCGTACCATCGGATCATTCGCGAGGTCTTCTGCTGATCCTGACCGGAATAGTTTCCCTTCTACCATCAGGTAGGCACGGTCTGTGATGGTGAGCGTTTCGTCCACGTTGTGATCTGTGATCAATATCCCGATGTTCTTCTTCTTCAGCTTGGAAACTATCGATTGAATTTCTTCCACGGCGATTGGGTCTACGCCTGCGAAGGGTTCATCGAGCAATACAAAATGTGGATCAACGGCCAGTGCACGAGCAATCTCTGTGCGGCGGCGTTCACCTCCGGAGAGCACCATGCCCAGATTTTTGCGCACATGGGTCAGGCTGAATTCTTCCAACAGGCTGTCTACTTTTTCTTTGCGCGCCTGCTTGGACATTTCGCGCATTTCAAGAGGAGCCATAATGTTTTCTTCCACTGTAAGGCCGCGAAAGACGGAGGCTTCCTGCGCGAGGTAACCTATGCCGAGCTTGGCGCGCTGGAACATAGGCAACTGGGTGATATTTTGATCGTTGAGGAAAATCTCACCTCCATTTGGCTTAATTAATCCCACAATCATGTAAAAACTGGTGGTTTTTCCGGCTCCGTTGGGGCCCAGCAACCCGACTATTTCACCCTGCTCAACATGTACCGACACATCGTTTACAACGGTGCGTTTCTTGTATTTCTTTAACAGGTGTTCTGCGCGGAGAATCATAATCAGGCAAATTTAATGTCTTTGATACGGAGTTGAATGGAGGTATTTCCATTGAACGTATTTTCTTCAATAGTGAATGCCATTTGAAACGACCTCCCCTCCTTTAGTTTTTCATAATGGGAGATCAGGTCAAACCCAACCGAACTAAAAACCAACTCTCGGCCTTCCTGACCCGCAATAAACCTGAGGTGTCGATCTTTGAAGGTAGCCAATGAATTGACGACGTATACGTCGCTGGCCGCAAATACAGGGCGCTGGTTGTCGGGGCCAAATGGAGCCATTTGTTTAAGAATCGACATAAACTTGGGCGTAATGGCATCGAAGTGGATGGGCAGGTCGATCTCAACCATTGGCGTGAGCATCTCTTCAGTAATGGTTGCGGAGACTACATCTTCGAAACGTTGTTGGAAGGCGGTTAGGTTTTCCGGTGCAAGGGTAAGCCCGGCCGCATATTTATGCCCACCGAATTTTTCGAGCAAATCACCACATTGCTCAATAGCCTGATAGAGGTCAAAGCCATGTACACTGCGGGCACTGCCTGTTATTTTTTCGTTGCTTTCGGTGAGGATCACGGTGGGACGGTAGTAATGTTCAATACACCGAGCAGCAACTATGCCAATTACTCCTTTGTGCCAGGAATTTTTAAATAGCACAGTTGTTTTGGCTTTTTGAAGCTTTTCATCGTTGCGAATGAGGGCCAGCGCCTCTTCTGTAATACTGGTATCGAACTCCCTGCGGAGGTCATTCTTGATGTTAATCTTCTCGGCAAATCCATTAGCCTCTTCTTCACTGCGAGATATGAGCAACTCAACTGCGCCACGTGCATGGGCAACCCGTCCTGCTGCATTGATACGTGGCCCAAGGGTAAACACGATGCCGTTTATTTCAAGATCATTTTTGATTGCGGCGATATCTTTCAGGGCCTTGAGCCCCGGCCTGGGATTGTCATTCAGTTTCCTGAGTCCATAATGAGCCAGAATCCGGTTCTCTCCGTTGATGGGAACAATATCAGATGCAATGCTCACCACAACAAGGTCGAGGTAATCATATAAAGCGGACTCATCTCTGTATTTGCGTGCAAATGCCTGGATTAACTTAAAGCCAATGCCGCAACCGCTGAGTTCATTAAACGGATAATTGCAATCGTCCTGTTTGGGATCAAGCACAGCTACTGCCTGCGGGATTCGCTTGTCCGGCAAGTGATGATCGCAAATGATGAAATCAATTCCTTTGTGATTGGCCAGCACCACCATGTCTGACGCTTTGATGCCAAGGTCAAGCGCAATGATCAGCGTAAATCCATTGGCTTCGGCCCATTGTATACCCGCCTCGGATACACCATAGCCTTCCGCATACCGGTCTGGTATGTAGAAATCACAATGGGGATAGAATTCGCGCAGATAGCTGAATACCAACGAGACAGCCGTGGTGCCATCAACATCGTAATCACCATAGATCAGAATCTTTTCGCCGGTATCAATGGCTTTCTTCAGCCGGTCGACAGCGGCAGCCATATCTTTCATCAGAAATGGGTCGTGAAGATCCTGCAGGGATGGACGAAAGAACAAGCGTGCCGATTCAAACGTGTTGATTCCGCGTTGGAGTAAAATCGCAGTAAGAAATGGGTTAATGTTCAGTTGTTCGCCGAGCTCCTGAATCTGTTCCCTTTCGGGTACAGGTTTATATATCCAGCGACGGTTCATTTATCCGGAAAATTTATTGTACCGGGTTTGCCCGTAATACCATCTGGTCCCCGTAGGCCCTTGCGTCCTGTCCTTCCGTCCATCTTGGTGTTTCCGGTCGGGCTTAATCCTGCATCGCCACCGGCTCCGCCATTTCCACCAAGGCCATGATTGCCTCCATAGGTTCTTACAACAATGGTTTGATCAAGCATGCTTCGCAATTCCGGAATGCGGGGGGCTACTAAGTTTACGGTACCTGCATTACCACCATTACCACCCTTTGATCCAGGTCCGCCGTTGCCCCCATTACCTCCCGCACATAGACGGGTGCCCGGGCCGCCACCTCCGCCGCGACCACCATTACCGCCGTCGCCAGCATCGCCTCCGGACACGTCAATCACTAACTTGCCCTTGATTTCTATATCGGACAAGTACAATGAAATAGTCAGACCGTTTGCACCATTAGTGCCTTCGGTACCGGCGAGCCCCACGCCTCCGGGAGTACATGGAGTAGATGGAGATGAGCCTGTTCTTCCATTTCGGCCGCGAAGTCCATGAATACCATGTCCATCAACAAAGGCGATGCCATGAACGATCCATTTCTTAACGTGTAGAAAATTCTCCTGAGCCAGATGATCAAATGTCAACCGGGATGAGTCGTTCATGATCAGCGTATCGACAACGAGGATATCTGCTTTCTTGATTTCGTAGATCTCATGTTTTTTCAATTCCAGTCGGGCAAGACGAACCTGGCCGATCATCAGACCGGGAATCAAAAGCACCAACAGGAGGAGAATTGTTCGCATGCGGTAAAAGTAGTGAAACAAAAAAGCAGTGTCGATGGACACTGCCTTTTATTAGCCTCCTGTTTATGTGACTAATTCTTTTGCGCTTTTTCTGCTTTTTCCGCCTCAACGGCATCCATTACGTCTTTTAGCTCAACGCGGGTGCCATCTTTATATGGAGAGATCCAGGCATCGCGAACGCCCATATCACGCATATACTTTTTAAAGGTATCTGCTTCCCAATAATCACGGAAGATTCCGATAGTTATCCGCTGTGGATCATTTGGGTCTTTTCCGGCTTCGCCTCCGAAATTGGGATTGTTTTCAAAATACTTGGCCAGGTTTTTATTCTTGAAAGCCCCTACCTGCACTTTGAAAATTACACCTTTTGAAAAGTCCATCGGATTGATCACCGGTGCTTCTTTAAGTTGTGCCAATTCGGTCTTGGCGGCGGTCAATTCGCTGCGCATGCGTGCGATCTGATCTTCCAGTTCTGCGACACGGGCATTCTTATCGCTCAGGGATGATTGCAATTGCTTCACTTGCCCATTGAGCAAGGTTACGCTGTTGTCTGCCTTGGATTTTGCTTCTGTGAAATCTTTCAGATTGGCTGGATTCCGGGCATACTCTTTGGCCTTCTTCTTCCATTCTTTTTTCTCCTGTTTGGAGAGCTGCGCGAAAACCTGAGAGCCGGTAAAAATCAACGCCAGGCAGACAAAAAGGAGTCTAGTTTTCATCATGTGGGGGTTAAGTGATTGTTAAAAATAGCAAAAAACTAGTAATCAGGCCCTCAGACCATTTTTTCAGGCCTTACCCATTGATCAAACTGCTCAGAGGTCAAGAGCCCTAATTCTACTGCTGCTTCTCGTAAGGTCTTGTTTTCCTTATGGGCCTTTTTGGCAATTTTGGCTGCATTTTCATAGCCAATATGGGTATTCAGTGATGTCACCAACATCAGGGAATTTTCCATGTGCTGTTTGATAATAGGCAGGTTAGGCTCAATGCCCACCGCACACTTATCATTGAATGAAACGCATGCATCGCCAATCAGTCGCGCTGATTGCAATACGTTGGCCGCGATAACCGGTTTGAAGACGTTAAGTTCAAAATGCCCGGTTGCACCACCTACCGAAACAGCCACATCATTGCCCATCACTTGCGCACATACCATGGTCAAGGCCTCGGGTTGTGTTGGATTAACCTTACCAGGCATGATGGAAGAACCCGGTTCATTATCCGGGATAATGATTTCGCCAATTCCCGACCGTGGCCCCGAGCTCAACATCCGTATATCATTTCCGATTTTCATGAAGGAGACCGCTGCACGCTTAAGCGCGCCGGATAATTCAACCATGGCATCATGCGCAGCAAGCGCTTCAAACTTATTGGGTGCAGTCACAAAAGGATAGCCGGTGAGTTCGGCGATCTTTTTTGCCACCAAAACGTCGTAACCTTTTGGCGTGTTGAGGCCCGTACCTACCGCCGTGCCCCCCAAAGCGAGTTCACTTACAGCCTGCAATGCATTTTTGATGGCACGCATGCTGTTGTCGATCTGCTGAACATAGCCCGAAAACTCCTGGCCCAGCGTAAGGGGCGTGGCATCCATAAAGTGGGTTCGTCCGGTCTTCACGATGGATTTAAATGTTTCAGCTTTCTTCGTCAGGGTATCGCGAAGCTTTTGCATACCCGGCAGCGTAATCTCCATCACCTGCTTGTAAGCAGCAATGTGCATGGCAGTAGGAAACGTATCATTGGACGACTGTGATTTGTTTACATCGTCATTGGGGTGAAGCACTTTTTTCTCATCCGTGAGTTTGCCACCCTGCAATACGTGTGCACGGTAAGCGATCACTTCGTTGGCGTTCATATTGCTTTGGGTGCCTGAGCCAGTCTGCCAGATGACCAACGGAAACTGATCGTCAAGTTTCTTATCAAGAATTTCATCGCAGACCCTGGCAATGAGGTCCTTTTTATCGGCACCCAAAACGCCCAGCTCATGGTTGGCCATGGCCGCCGCCTTTTTCAGATAGCCAAATGCATAGATGATTTCCTTCGGCATGCTTGACTCGGGGCCGATCTTAAAGTTGTTGCGTGAACGTTCGGTTTGGGCACCCCAGTATTTATCGGCAGGAACCTGCACCTCGCCCATGGTATCTTTTTCAATGCGGTAGCTCATACAATCGTGTTTAGGCAACAAAAATAAGAAAGCCCCATCAATGTGGGGCTTTCAATTGTCAGGTCGGTTTTTAATTTAAGCAAGGTTGAGGATCCCTGTTTCTTTGGCCTCCAGCGCCGATTCACCCATCAGCCAGACATCAATGGCCCGGGCGGCTTCCCGGCCTTCGTGAATCGCCCACACAACAAGACTTTGTCCGCGGCGCATATCGCCGGCGGCGAAAATGCCTTCGACGGAGGTGTGAAATTGTTGGCAATGGACATTGCCGCGCTCATCCAGATCAACGCCCAATTGTTCAATCAACCCTTCGCGCTGTGGATGAACAAACCCCAATGCCAACAATGCCAATTCACAAGAGATAACTTTTTCAGTGCCCTTGATTTCGTCCAGCACCGGAGCCTTACCCGGAACCGATTTCCACATCACTTCAGCTACCCGCAATGCCTTGAGTGCACCTTGTTCATCGCCAATAAATTCTTTGGTTACCAAGCTCCATTTTCGATCGCAGCCTTCTTCGTGTGAAGTAGAAGTGCGCAAAATAAGGGGCCAGTTGGGCCAGGGCGTTGCTTCGGTACGTTGTTCCGGAGGACGGTTGAGAATTTCAATTTGTGTAACGCTACGGGCTCCATGCCGGTTTGAAGTGCCTACGCAATCGGATCCGGTATCACCACCGCCGAGCACGACAACATTTTTTCCGCCGGCATGAATGGCTTCATGGGTAACGGTTCGTCCAGCTACACGACGATTCTGTTGGGTGAGAAAATCCATCGCAAAATGGATGCCTCGCAGTTGACGACCAGGTATGGCCAAATCTCGCGGGATGGTTGATCCTCCGCATAACAATACCGCGTCATAGTCCTGTTGCAATTGTTTGGCGGATATGGTTATACCAACCTCCACACCAGTTTTGAATACAACACCTTCCTGTTCCATTAAGGTTACACGGCGATCGAGCACTTGCTTGTCAAGTTTGAAGTCGGGGATGCCATACCGTAACAACCCACCAATTGCATCGGCACGTTCATATACCGTTATGGAATGGCCTGCGTAGTTTAGCTGTGCAGCGGCAGCGAGACCCGCAGGACCAGACCCGATTACCGCAATCTTTTTTCCGGATCGTGATGAAGGAATCCTGGGTTTTACCAAACCTTGACTGAAGGCCACTTCAATGATTGACTTTTCTATATACTCAATGGTAATGGCCGGCTTGTTGATGCCTAGCACGCATGAGGCTTCGCAAGGCGCCGGGCAAATACGGCCAGTGAACTCAGGAAAATTGTTGGTGGAGGAAAGTATTTCATAGGCAAGTTTCCAGTTGCCCTGATATGCCGCATCATTAAATTCTGGAATATTATTGCCCAGGGGGCAACCTTGATGACAGAATGGAGTTCCGCAATCCATACAGCGCGCAGCCTGTTTCTTGGTGAGGGACTCGTTCATGGCACCATCCACTTCCTGATAGTCCTTGAGCCTTTCCTTCACCGCTCGTTTAGCAGGAAGTTCGCGGGGTGTTTCCAGAAATCCGGTTGGTTTTCCCATGGTTTATGCTTTAACGAGGTTGGTTTTTTCGGCTGTGCGTTTGCGTAGGACTTCTTTGTACTCAACCGGCATGACTTTCACAAAATGAGTTATGTTGGCTGACCAGTTGTTTAGAATATCGCTGGCCGTTTTGCTGCGGGTAAATTGCTGGTGACGAATGATCATGTTTTGGATCAGTGCCTGGTCATCCGCATCAATCAGATCTAGCATCACCATATCCATATTGATGTTTTGTATAAATGTTCTGGCCGGATCATAGACATAGGCTACGCCTCCACTCATTCCAGCCGCAAAGTTCCGACCGGTTTCGCCAAGCACGACGACAACACCACCCGTCATGTATTCACAACCATGATCACCAACACCTTCTACAACAGCATGGACACCGGAGTTTCTCACAGCAAATCGTTCACCAGATCTTCCGTGTATATACACTTCCCCGGAAGTCCCACCATATAGCGCAACGTTACCGACAATGATATTGCGTGAAGGATCATAGACGACCCGCTTGTCCGGATAGACGATGAGTCGTGCACCGGACAAACCTTTACCAAAATAATCGTTGCTATCACCTTCCAGTTCAAAGGTGATGCCTTGTGTGGCAAAGGCACCAAAGCTTTGACCAGCCGTGCCATGAAACTTGTAATGAATGCCGTCGGGAGATGTTCCTGCCTGAGGGGCATAACGTTTTGAGATTTCATTGGAAAGCATCGCGCCAACAGCCCGATCTTGGTTGGTGATGGAGAACACGCCCTGAACTGGTGTTCGATCCGACAAATAAGGGGCGGCATTTTTAATCAACTTTCGGTCCAGCACTTGATTTATGTCGTGATCCTGGTCTTCCTGATGGTAGCGCGCTGTTTCCAGGCTGATGGGCTCCTTATATAATATTGTAGAAAGATCCAGGTTAGCGAGTTTCCAACGGTTTTCGGTATCTGCAACTTCGAGGTAGTCGCTTTGACCTACCATATCATTTACAGTTCGGAATCCAAGTTCGGCCATGATTTCACGTAGCTCCTCAGCCAGGAATGTAAAAAGGTTCACCACATGTTCAGGTTTACCGGTAAACAGGGCGCGGAGTTCCTGATTTTGTGTAGCTACACCAACCGGGCATGTATTCAAGTGGCATTTGCGCATCATGATACATCCAGCTGTCACCAGGGCTGCCGTTGCAACGCCCCATTCTTCTGCGCCCAGCAAGGCTGCGATGGCGAGGTCTCTTCCTGTGCGAATTTGTCCATCAGTTTGAAGCACGACCCTTCCGCGAAGCTTGTTTCGTACCAGCGTTTGATGCGCCTCAGCCAGACCAAGTTCCCAGGGCAAACCTGCATGACGAATGGAGCTGAGGGGTGAAGCACCTGTGCCACCATCATGTCCAGAGATGAGAATGACATCGGCATGTGCTTTGGCCACCCCTGAGGCCACGGTTCCAACTCCGGCTTCAGAGACCAGTTTCACGCTGATCCTCGCATCGCGATTGGCATTCTTGAGATCGTAAATAAGTTGAGCGAGGTCTTCAATGGAATAGATATCATGGTGTGGTGGTGGAGAGATCAAGCCAACGCCGGGTGTTGAATGACGAACCCGACCAATCCAGTCATCTACTTTGTGCCCCGGCAACTGACCACCTTCTCCGGGTTTGGCCCCTTGCGCGATTTTGATCTGCAGCTCGCGGGCATTGGTGAGGTAATAGCTGGTGACACCAAATCGACCCGAGGCCACTTGTTTGATGGCGGAGTTTTCCCAATCCCCATTTTCTTTCCTGTGAAATCGAACTTCATCTTCTCCGCCTTCTCCGCAATTGCTTTTGCCGCCAATGCGATTCATCGCAATGGCCAGCGTACTGTGCGCCTCATGAGAGATCGATCCAAAAGACATCGCCCCTGTAGCAAAACGTTTGAAAATGGATGTTGCCGGCTCCACTTCGCTGAGTGGAATACTCTTGCCTTTTCTAAAACGGAACAGACTCCGCAACGTAATGGCTTTGTTGCTCTGTTCGTTGATCAATGAAGAGTACTTACGAAACACGCTGAAGTCATTCGTTCGGGTAGCGTGCTGGAGCAGGTGAATGGTTTGCGGATTAAACAAGTGTGCTTCACCACGTTGTTTCCATTGGTACACACCGCCTACTTCAAGTAAGTTGGTGCCGTTGTTATTCTTGGGGAATGCCAGGTGATGTTTCACCAGGGCCTCGCGGGCAATGTCGTCCAGGGTAAGTCCGCCAATGCGGGACACGGTACCATTGAAGTACGTATCTACCACTTCACGGCTAATCCCGAGGGCTTCGAAAATTTGTGCACCATGATAGGACTGTAGTGTGCTAATACCCATTTTGCTCATGATCTTGAGCAACTCTCCACACATGGCTTTCTTGTAATTGTATACCGCCTGTTCTTCCGAAAGGTCTTCGCGAAGCAGGTTGCGCTTCTTCATGTCGTGAATGGTTTGGTATACGAGATAAGGATTAACACCCGATGCACCATAACCAAGGAGGGTTGCAAAGTGATGTGTCTCCCATACGTCGCCAGCCTCTACCAGCAATCCGATTTTGCCGCGTAATCCTTTTCTGATGAGGTCGTGATGTACTGCGGCTACGGCCAGCAAACTTGGAATCTGCGCATGACCACTGTCGAAGCTTCGGTCGGAGAGCAGGATAATTGTGAAGCCGTCTTCGATGGCATCAGTAACGTATTCACAGACACGGTTCAGGCCGCGCTCCAACGAACCGGGCTTGCCGTCGGCGCGGAAATACGTGTAGATTGTTTTGGTTTGCAGATGCCGGTGATCAATGTACCGTATCTTTTCCAGGTCACTGTTGGAAAGAATAGGCACGGGTAATTCGAGGGTAATACAATGTTCGGGGGTTTCCTCCAACAGATTGAGTGAACCACCCACATGGGTAGCCAGCGACATCACCAGCCGCTCACGAATTGAATCAATCGGTGGATTGGTCACCTGCGCAAACAACTGCTTAAAGTAGCTGGATAGGTGTTGGGATTGGTTGGAAAGTACGGCCAGTGGAATGTCGCTCCCCATAGAGCCGAGCGCTTCTTTGCCGGTTTCACACATCTGGGCAAGCACAACCCGGACATCTTCAGTAGTATATCCAAATGATATCTGACGTTTGATAAATGTCCGGGGATCATATTTATGAAAACTACCTCCGGGCTCGGGCAGATCCTGCAACCGTACTTTATTAGCGCGCACCCATTCGCCGTAAGGCTGTCGGGTGCAGATTTCCTTTTTCAATTCGTCGTCGCTGATGATTCGCCCCTGCTCCAGGTCCACCACAAACATTTTGCCTGGTTGGAGCCGGCCTTTCATCACCACGCGCGCAGGATCGATGTCGAGCACACCTACCTCAGATGCCATGATTACCCGATCGTCATCGGTGACTACATACCGTGACGGCCTTAATCCATTCCGATCAAGGGTCGCACCAACGATTCGTCCGTCTGTGAAAGTGATGGAAGCCGGACCATCCCAGGGCTCCATAAGATTGGCATGGTACTCATAGAAGTCCTTCTTTTCCTGGCTCATCTGATCGTTGCCGTCCCATGCTTCCGGGATCAGCATCATCATGACATGTGGCAGCGACCGGCCTGAGTGCAACAGCAACTCAACGACGTTGTCGAGGTTGGATGAATCAGATTGTGACGGGTTGCAGATCGGCAGAATCATGTCAAGTTCTTCACGGGTGAAGTACGAGGACAAAAAGAAAGCTTCTTTTGATTTGAGCCAATTGATATTGCCCTGCACCGTGTTGATTTCACCATTGTGAGCGATAAACCGGAAAGGTTGCGCCAATCGCCAGGATGGGAAGGTGTTGGTGCTGAATCGGGAGTGGATTACCGCCAGGGATGACACCACCTCTTCGTGTTCCAGATCAGCGAAGTAGTGTTTCAGCTGACGCGAAGTCAACATGCCTTTGTAGGCGATAGTCTTATAGGATAGCGAAGAGAAGTAGAATTGGTTGTTGACGCCCTGAACGGATTCAGTAACGATGCGCGTTGTGTACTTTCTCAACACAAAGAGTTTGCGCTCGAAAGCATCAGGGTCGGTAATGGATTCTGGCCGCTTGATAAAGATTTGTTCCATGACCGGCTCTGCACGCAGTGCTGTTTCACCGATTTCGTCGTTGCGCGTGGGGAGTAACCGATAGCCCAACAGCGACATTTTCATTTTCTTGATCTGACGATTGAGTACGGTGCGACATTCTTCGCGGGCTTTGGGGTCGCGCGGGAAAAACACCAGCCCTACAGCGTATTGACCATAGGCAGGAAGTTTGATGCCCAGCTTGTTGCATTCGTTGGTAAAAAACTCGTGCGGTATCTGGATCAGAATGCCAGCTCCGTCACCCGTGTTTGCTTCGCAGCCACAAGCTCCTCGATGGCTCATGCGTTCCAACATGGTGATAGCGTCCATCACCAATTGATGGGACTTGCGCGATTTTATATTGGCAATAAATCCAACTCCGCAGGAATCGTGCTCAAATGAAGGATGATAAAGTCCCTGGTTGTTCTCGTTCACGGGCAATGAAGGCAAGGTGAACAAGAAATTTACACCCCAAGATTGCCATACCCGAATATCAAGGGAAGAATCTCAAAAAAAACCGGACTTGCTACCTAACACTAAGTAGCGGAAACGATTGTAATATGAGGTTGGTACCGATCTTACTCGTGACGCAGCGCCTTAACCGGGTTCGATCTGGATGCCTTGAGTGATTCGTACCCGACCGTGAGCAATGTGATCAAAGCAATGAGGGTGAAAGCACCTCCAAAAACCCATAGCGACAGCGGCGTTCTATACTCAAAACTGTTGAGCCATTGGTCTGCGACGTAATACGCAACGGGAACGGCAAACAGCGTAGCGAATATTAGCAGCTTTCCAAATACGCCGAGCAACAGAATAAGAATCTGACTATTGCTCGCACCCATGGTTTTGCGAACACCAATTTCTTTGGTGCGCTGTTGCGACATGAAAGAAGCGAGTCCATACAATCCCACACAAGTGATTAGAATTGCTAACCAAGAAAAGTTTTCGGTGAGGGCTGCTACTTTGATTTCATTTTCATACATCCGTCCAAACTCATCGTCAATGAACCAATAGTCAAATCCGTAGCCTGGAAATACTTTTTTCCATGACTCCTCCATGGCTTGAATTTTCTCCTGCATCTTACCAGCGGGCAAGCGAACATGAATGATGCGGTCTACGGTGTGCGGTTTAGGGGCAATCGCCAGTGGGTCGATCTTCTTTCGCAGCGATCGGTAGGGAAAGTCCTCCACCACACCAATCACGGTACCGGAGACAGGGGCCTTGGTTGAATCGGGTTGGGAATATCCCATCACATAATCAGGACGTACTACCGTCTTTCCGACAACCTCCCCTGGCGTGAGATGAAGGGCCGAAACCGCAGCCATATTGAGAAGAATGGATGTAGAGTCAGCGACATTGGCCGGGTCAAAGTCACGACCTGCGATGATCTTGAGTCCGAAGGTGCGGGGGAAGTCATAATCACCGTTAAGCTGAAACCACTCGTGTTTGTCTTCATTGATGTCCGGAAACCGCATCTCCATGTTGATAGGCCCAAAGAAGTCCAGTCTGGGCAGGTGGTTGGCCAAAGTCATGTGTTCAATTTCCGGATCGGCCAGTACGCTATTCTTAAATAACAGATACTTGTCGTTAGGGGTGGGTCCGGTGAAGCCGCCAAAGCGGATCGAAACAATTTGCTTTCCGGATTCATTCAGTTTTGAATTGCGCATCAGGTCCATCTGGCCCATGATCACAACGGTGCCAATGAGTAACGCGAGGGCAACCACAAATTGCAGGGTGGTGAGGAATTGCCTGAAGATGGTGGAGCCCCTGCGAAATGCAAACTTTCCCTTGAGCACAATGGCCGGCTCAAATCCGGATACGAAAAGTGCCGGATAGCTTCCGGCTAACAAGGTGACGAGCAGAACTACCCCAAACAGGATAGAGAGCATAGAAGCATTGAACAGGTGATTTAGGGAAAACTCCTTGCCAGTAAGGTCATCGAAGGCGGGGAGGAAGAAGATCACCAGCAACAGCGCAATCAGCGACGACAAGATCACCAAAACAAAAGACTCGAGCATGAACTGAAAGAAGAGCTGCTGACGAATGCCCCCGAAAGTTTTTCGCAAGCCGATTTCGCGCGCACGACCGGCAGACCGGGCTGTGGCCAGATTGATATAATTAATGCAGGCGACCAATAGAATCAAGAATGCAATGGTGATGAATACGTACATGTATCTCACGTCGGCGGTTTTGTGATCGATGGTCCAATCCATCTCGTTGTCAAAATGGATGTCAGTAATTTTTCGGATAACGGGCGTGAGGGTAAACTCCCAATGATTCTTGGCTACCAGTTCGTTCGACTTCTTCTGAAGATCATCCTGGATCTGGGCAAGCTTGGATTCATCATTGCAGATAAAATAAGACTGTGTGAACATGCCCTCTCCCATCGAGGTGTTGATAAGATTTTCGATTTCAGGCATGGCTGCCTTCAACACGAAAATATTTACGATGTACTTTGGTTTGACATGCGAATTGCTGGGCAAGTCCTTGATGATACCCGTGACCATCAGATCAACCACCTTATTCTGAGTAGCCCATTGATGAGAAACAGTAACGCTCTTATTGATCGGGTCTTCATCACCAAAGAGTTCACGCGCAGCTGACTCGGTCATGATGATGGTATTCAATTCCTTAAGCGGTCGATCAGGAGTCCCCTTCACAATCGGCAGGTAGAGCACATCGGTTATAGTAGGTTCCGCCCAGATAATGTCTTCCGAAAGTACAATGCGATCTTTAGGTTCGTATCGGATGCTCGCCGGCATGCCCCACGAGGTATAACTGGTTATGCCCTCGATGCCTCCATAGTTCGCCATGATGTAGTTGTCCCACCCTGCCGGAGCGTAAGGCCCCGCTTCCTTTTCTCCATTTGGCAATTTCAGGGAATAGCCCATCCGATAGGTTTGGTTCGCCTTGGGATGCATCGTGTCAAAAGTGAGTTCATCCCGTACATACAAGAGAATGAACAATGCCGACGCTAGACCAATGGCCAGGCCCAGGGTGTTCACCATAGCGTATCCGCGTTGCTTGGTGATGTTGCGAATGGCCAGCAGGAGATAATTGAGCAGCATGAGTCAGAATTCAGGGTTGTGTGGGGATGTGTAAAGGCCTAAAAAAGTTTAGCATCGATCACAACCCCTTAGGAAGGACGTAATATATTAACCTGGGGTTGTCGTAAACGCGTAATTGTTCATTTTCGGTCGTTATTTAGCGTTGGGTGTACCCCGCAACCAGTAAATTTGTCCATCAAAACAAGCAACATGATCCATCAATACATTGAATCCAACCGCGACCGGTTTCTCAGCGAACTTTTTGATTGGCTTCGAATCCCTTCGGTAAGTGCCGATTCCCGGCATAAGGAGGATGTGCGCAAAGCCGCAGAATTTGTAGCTCAAAAGCTGAAGGATGCCGGAGCAGACAATGTGCAGTTGATGGAAACAAAGGGGCATCCTATAGTCTATGGTGAGAAAATGATTGATCCAGGTAAACCAACGGTATTGGTTTACGGCCACTACGATGTTCAACCCCCGGATCCGCTCAATTTATGGAACTCGCCTCCTTTCGAACCAACGGTTCGCGATGGCAAAATTTATGCACGTGGAGCCTGTGATGATAAGGGTCAGGTGTATATGCATGTGAAAGCCTTTGAAATCATGATGAAACATAACAAGCTGGCTTGCAATGTTAAGTTTATGATTGAGGGCGAAGAGGAAGTAGGTTCAGAAAACCTGGGCACGTTCGTCAAAGAAAATAGATTACGACTCAAGGCGGATGTAATTCTGATTTCAGATACATCCCTGATTTCGCTTGATCAACCATCTATCACGGCAGGTCTTCGGGGGCTCAGTTATATGGAAGTAGAAGTTACCGGACCGAATCGGGATTTGCACTCGGGTGTGTATGGTGGCGCAGTGGCCAATCCTGTCAATGTGTTGAGCCGAATGATTGCCAGCTTACACGATCAGGACGGACGCGTGAACATCCCGGGATTTTATGATAAAGTAGCCCAACTTACACCAGCTGAACGCAAAGCACTCAATGAAGCACCTTTTGATCTGAACGAGTACAAAAAGGAACTCGGCATTCAAGAAGTGACCGGTGAACAGGGATATACAACCCTGGAGCGAACCGGTATTCGCCCAACCTTGGATGTAAATGGTATCTGGGGAGGTTATACCGGCGAAGGAGCCAAAACAGTACTTCCGGCCAAGGCCCACGCCAAGATTTCTATGCGGCTGGTACCGAATCAGGACCCTCAGGAAATTTCAAACTTGTTTTCCAGGCACTTTGCTTCGATTGCCCCCAAAACTGTTTCCGTGAAAGTAATAGCTCATCATGGAGGCGAGCCTGCGGTGACCCCGACCGATTCGGTAGCATTTCGTGCGGCCAGCAAAGCCTTTGAGGAGGTGTGGGGAAAGAAGCCTATCCCAACAAGAGACGGAGGAAGCATCCCCATCGTAGCATTGTTCAAAAAGGAACTGGGCCTGGACACCGTACTCATGGGATTTGGATTGGATACGGATGCCCTGCATTCACCCAATGAACACTATGGTATTAAGAATTTCCTTATCGGAATAGAAACAATTGTATCGTTTCATCAGCATTTTGGGAAGTCTTAAGAAAGAGGAAACTGGATTTTTCCATTCATCCACGGCAACTCCGCATCATCACAATTCTTAAGATGATCCCAATGGGTTTGATAGATTCACCAACTATCAAACCCATTTGCTATGCTCCGCATCATTACCACATGCATACTCTTTCTTTCGGTAATCACCACCCGTGCGCAGGAGGATGCACTGAATCCATCATGGAATAAATTGCATTCTTCAAAAGAAGCCAATGACCTCCTCAATGCCTGGTCAAAGGCATTTCCCGGCCTCACCAGGGTCTATTCTGTTGGTCAGACGCTGAAGGGCAGTCCGTTGATGATGTTCGAAATAACCAACAAGCAAACGGGCGCTCCGGAAGATAAACCAGCTTACTATTATGATGGTAATATCCATGCTGGTGAATTGACGGGTGCAGAGGTAGCCCTGCATTTTGCCTGGTACCTGCTGACCAATTATGAGAAGAACCCCCGTGTGCACAGGCTGCTTGATACGCGCACCATATATATCCGTCCAAAATTTAATCCTGACGGGGCCGACATCGCATTAACCACCCCGTTTCCATTGCGTAGCACGCCACGCCCTTACGATGAAGACCTGGATGGTCTGTTGGATGAAGATCCTGGCAATGACCTTGATAAGGACGGAGTTGTCGCCGACATGCGGGTGAAGAACCCATCCGGTCAGTGGAAAATCAGCAGTAAGGACACGAGGCTAATGGTCAAGCGGGAAGCCAATGAAACGGAAGGCACCTTTTATGATGTATACGATGAAGGCATCGATGATGATAAAGACGGCAAGTACAATGAAGATGGCATAGGGGGCATTGACATGAACCGCAATTTTCCACGTGAGTGGGGTATGGAGTTTGAGCAAAATGGCGCCGGTCCTTATCCACTTTCGGAACCAGAAACAAAAGCCACGATTGAATTCCTGCACACCCATAGAAACATTACAGGCATCTTCCATGGCCATACCGCGGCCGGGTATTTGTTCCGACTGCCCTCTACATCTTCATGGGATAATTTTGGCATGGAAGATCAGCAACTTATTCTCGAGCTCTCCGACAAGTATGCGACCACTACGGGTCAGAAAGTGGTTCCCAGCTACAGCAATCCGCGCCTTCATCGGCACGGTACACTTATTTCCTGGGCCTATTGGGATTACGGCGTGGTCGGATTTGTTCCAGAATTCTGGGGCGCTTTTCAGGCCGATGCAAATAAAGATGGAAAGGTGACGGATGAAGAATTGCTGCAATGGAATGATGAGAAACTGGATAGCAAGTACTTCATCAAATGGCAACCTTATATGCATCCGCAGTTGGGTGCTGTAGAAATTGGCGGATGGAACACAAGATACATCCGACAAAATCCACCACCGGCTTTTATCAAAGGAGAAATTGAAATGTATGTCCCGTGGATGTTGTGGCTGGCCGAGACCAGTCCACGCGTCGTGATCCGCGACAGTCAGCTTACACCCCTAGAAAAGGGAAAGCTCTTCCGACTAGTCATTTCAGTTGAAAACGAGGGTCACCTGCCAACGAACATAACGAAGCGTGCTGTGGAGGCGCAGTTTGCTGTACCTGTGCGAGCTTCGATCAACCTCTTTGATGCCGAGTTGGTCACCGGAAGTCCACGCACAGACCTTGGGCATCTTACGGGTCGTCGCGATGGTGAAATATCCACTTCCCGGGCAGAAGTAGATTATATTATCCGCGTTACGGGCAGCAACCCGAGAGCCGTAGTGACAATTATTTCCGAAAAGGGAGGTACAACCAAAAGAGAATTTAATCTGAAGTGATCGGTACAAATAAAAAGCCCCGACCATATGGCCGGGGCTTTTTTGTTTCCTGACCATAATGATCAGTGACGGAACAGGTAATACCAGTTGAATGGATTCTGCTTGATGCCTCCACCTCCAGTTTCACCTTTCTTGAATTCCTCCTCGGTTTGAACTTTGATCGGTTCAAACAATTTATCTGAAGTCAATTTGTCATTGACCTTCTTCAATTTGTCTTTCTTGATCTTTTCAAACTTCTGATCAGCTTTCTTCAATTCCTCGTCAAGACTTCCTACACGCTCAACCTGCGTAGCGCCTGGTCGTCCCGGGTAGCTGGTCACCTGACCATACAATCCGGAAACTTCCTCAGCTAGTTTTTCCTCCGTATTGATGTAGAAGTCACCGCCACGGAAGACCAATGAATCGTTACGTGACTGCAGCGCCTTGATCAAAGGATCCACCAGTTTGCCCATCTTGGGGTTCTTTTGTGCTACGGCCTTGGCTTGCTTGATAATACCGTCCTGCGCGCTATACAAATAACCAATGTGCTCAATCTGCTTATAGAGGCGCATCGTAGTTTCAGCCTGTACCTTGCGATCCTCCGCAGTATACGGTGATGAGTCGGGGTATTTCAGGGTAAAGCTTGTCCAGTATTCCTCCTTGCCTTTAATGACCTTCACCTTGTAAGTCCCCGCTGGGAGATTGGGTCCGAACAATGTGCCAAACATAGCCTGGGGATTTTCAGAGGGAGCTGCTTTGGGCTTTTCCATGGTTGCCGTCATTTCCACAACGTTGATACCAGCGCTCTTTCCGGCCGGCACTTCGCGAATCAACTGACCATCTTGTCCGTAAACTTCGATTGTCATCTTGCCAAATGTATGTCGCTTGCTCATCCAATACACAATCTTGGCCAATGAGCTGGGATTTTCACCCGTGTAGTTGCCATCGCCGCCAAACCAGTTGCCACCTGCACCCGGGTCGTTAAGCACCGTAGGTTGGGTGGTGAAGAAGTGAATGGGCTTGGCCATTACTTCCGGAGTGAATTGACGCAGCGGTGAGATATCATCAATGATCATCAGGGCACGACCATGCGTTGCAAGAATGACAGCATCTTCTTTTGGATGAACCAGGATGTCGTGAACGGCCACCTTGGGAACGTTATTCTCAAAACGATACCATTTCTTACCGCCATCTACGGAAATGTATAAGCCGAACTCCGTTCCGGCATATAACAGATTTGGATTTACGCGGTCTTCACGGATAATCCACACATAGCCTTCGATATCCGGAGTCACCAACGATGTAAACGTCTTGCCCATATCCGTCGTCTTGTAGATGTAAGGCTTCATATCACCATTGCGGTGGTTATCGAAAGTCACATAAGCCGTTGCGCGATCAAAGTGTCCGGCTTCAATAGACGAACACCAGTTGCCGGGGGCAAGGCCAATCATGTTCTTGGTTACATTGGACCAGTTGCCGCCTTGATTTTCGGTAACCTGAAGATTGCCATCATCTGTACCAGCCCAGATTACCTTTTCATCCTTGGGAGACTCAGCGATGTAGTAAACAATTGTGTTGTTTTCAGCGGAAGAGTTGTCGATAGACAAACCACCCGTGCGGCTTGGTTTCCCGTCAAGTCCCTGGCGTTGACGCTTGGGATCGTTGGTACTCAAATCAGGTGAAATACGTTTCCAGGTATCACCACGGTCGTCAGACATGTGAACAAACTGAGAGCCCATGTAAATCCTGTCAGCTTTGTTCGGGCTTTGTACGATAGGCGTGTTCCAGTTGAAACGGAGTTTAGGTCCGTTCTTTTCCTGATAAGGTTTGATGTCCTTCGCAATACCCGTCTTCTTGTTGTAGCGTCCGGCTTGTCCGCCTTGCGCTTCTGCATATAGCACGTCATTGTCCGTAGGATGTGGCGATGACCAGAAGCCATCTCCTCCATAGGTTACGTGCCAATCGCTGTTGCCCACGCCGCCAGGCTTTTGTGATGGACCATACCAGGAACCATTGTCCTGAAGTCCACCATACAAATTGTAGGGTGTTTCGTTGTCCGCAGCAACATGGTAGAACTGACCTACCGGGAGGTTCATCCACATTTTGAAAGTATATCCCTGATCAAGGGATTCATACACACCTCCATCGGTACCGAGGAGGATGTGATTGGTGTTGTTGGGGTCAATCCAGGCTGCGTGCACATCAGAGTGAACACTTTGAATCGGGCGAAACTTCTTACCACCATCGGTACTGATGATTGGTGTAAAGGCACACTTAACGAGAATGCTGTCATGTTTGGGATCCACGGTAAGTCGGGAAAAATAGAACGGGCGAACACCGTTGTTGAAGTCGGTATTTACCAGTTTCCAGTTAGCACCAGCATCCGTGGAGCGATACATTCCCTTAACATCTTTGGACTCAACACTGGCATACAGGATGTTTCCGTTTGAAGGAGCTGCTGCAATACCGATGCGACCCAGCGTGGTGGTGGGCAAACCGTTTTGAATCTTGTTCCAGGTCTTTCCGCCGTCTGTGCTCTTAAAAAGTCCACTGGTACCTGTGAAACCAGAATCAAAGAAATCAGGATAACGACGATGGCTCCACATGGCTGCATAGAGGATATCCGGATTCTTGGGATCCATTTCCATGTCGGCGCAACCGGTGTTCTCATCGATATATAATATGCGATTCCAGGTCTTGCCGCCATCCGTGGTTTTGTAAACGCCACGCTCGGTGTTGGCATTCCAGAGGTGACCTTGTACACCAACATACACCGTATTCGGTTCTTTCGGATTGATGAGAATGTCACTGATTCGCTCTGAATCTTTCAGTCCTACAAATTCCCAGGATGTTCCACCATTAACAGACTTATAAACCCCTGTGCCAACGCTGGTACTGTTGCGAACCCAAGGCTCACCTGTGCCAACCCATACCGTGTCCGGATGATTCTGGTCAAGGGTTACTTTACCAATGGACATGGTGTAGTCATCAAAAATAGGCCTGAAGCTTGCGCCGGCACTCACTGATTTCCACACACCGCCACTGGCAGAGCCTACATAGATAATGGTGGGTTTACGATTAACCACTTCGATATCAGCAATGCGTCCGCTCATCGTGGCGGGGCCAATATGCCGGGCGCGAAGACCACCAA
>DAOMGC010000002.1:0-118669 GCA_035430125.1 Cyclobacteriaceae bacterium
TCTTGATTCTGTTGGCCGGGCTGATCCTTTCCACCGCCGGCTTCAGTCAAAACTTGACCATTTCGGCACGGGCGCTGGATCGCGAAACTCGTGAACCATTGCCTTTTGCTTCAGTCGGGATTAAAGGAAAGGCCATTGGTACCATTACCAACCTGGAAGGGGCATTCGATTTTCACATTCCGGCCGAATATCGCAAGGATGTTTTTGTCATCTCCATGCTCGGCTACAAGAATTTTGAAATTGCGGTATCAGATATTCTTCAAACTCCCCAGCCAGAAATCCTGCTCGACAAATCCACCACAGTACTTAATACAGTGGTGGTATCTGATTCCATGCAGGGCGGCGATATACTCCGGGCCGCTCTGGGGCGGATAGACCTCAACTACCCACAGGATCCGTTTCTGTTGGAAGGCTTCTACCGGGATGTTAAGCAGATCGCCGGTACTTACGTTTCACTGCTAGAGGCTGCCGTCCGAATTTATGATGACAATTATAAAGAGCCTCGCAACAAATCCAAACTACGTGAACGTGTTGCCTTGCAGGAAGTACGCAGAAGCATCGGCTACTCCAGCAAATTCACTACGTACTTTGATCAGGACAACCTCCTGGAGGTTCTCCTACTCAACAACGATGTACGGTATCGGTTATTCCCAACCCAGGAAATCTTCTTCAGCAACTTGCGCCGCGATGCCGACTCCTGGTATAATGGCCGCGAGATTTTTGTTGTGTCCCATACCCAGGAGTTTTATCTAAAAATATTTATTGATAAAAGTACTTTTGGAATCGTTCATGTTGAGTATGAAAACAATGCTCCGGAAGACCTGGGTCGGGTGCGGGGACTCACCCACAAGTTTGAGAGCATGAAGCGTGTTGTGGACTTTCGGTTTGTAGAAGGTCGCTATTTTCTCAACTACATCACCGTTGACTACAAAGTCAACTGGTACGATGCCCAGACAGAAAAACTAAAATTTGAAACCGTACTCCAGCAGCAATTACTCATTAACAAGATTGATCCCCAGCCTGAAGAGCGCATTGCTGTAACCCAGAAAATGAGGAGCTACGGACTGCAATACCAGGATTTGCCGTATAACAAGAAATTTTGGGATTCCTATAACGTCATTAAAGACAGCCCACTGGACGAAAAGATCATCATGGATCTTGAGTTGGAGGGGCCTTTGGAAAAACAGTTTGAAAAAAATTGAGGTGGTTGGATTAGTTGGGGATCAACTCATCAGCCTCCCGGAAAAGTTCTTCTTTGCTTACAGGCACTACGCCCACATGCTGACAAACCAATCCGCCGCCCAGGTTGGATAAAGCAACAATCCTTTCGGCCGGCAACTGAAGGGCTATACACAAAGCGGCAATGCTGATGACCGTGTCTCCGGCCCCAGAAACATCTGCAATCTCTCGCTGGTGGGCTGGAATACTGATCTGCTTACCTCCATAGTCAATAAAAACCCCATGTTCGGACAGTGTTAGCATGATGCCTGCAGCACCCAGTTTGGCCTTCACTGTATCAACGGCACGAATCACTGAGTTCTTATCCTTTGGGTCAATATCCACTTTCAACCCTTCACGCAATTCCTTCAGGTTAGGCTTAAACAGGGTTACGCCCTGATAATTGAGAAAGTTCCGCTTTTTCGGATCCACCACCACCGGAATATGTGCTGCCCGGGCTTTGCTCACAACTGTCTCGATAATCCGCTGCGTGATGGTACCCTTATCATAATCCTCAAAAACAATCACATTACAATCTGGCATCAGCTTTTCAATGCGGTCCAGCAACATGGACTCTTCTTCATTGGTGGCCGGTGCTTCGGACTCTTCATCAATGCGTACGACTTGCTGATGCGCAGCAATCACACGGGCTTTAAGGGTGGTAGGACGCCGGTTTGTTATTACGATGCCTTCCTTGCTCATTCCTTTTTCATCCAACAGGTGCAGTAATCGCTTGCCCTGCTCATCCTGGCCCGCCAGGGCACATAACACCGGCCGTGCACCCAGGGCCTGCACATTGAGTCCCACATTGGCAGCACCGCCGAGACGGTAGTCACGCCTGCGAACATTAATAATAGGCACGGGAGCCTCAGGCGAAATTCGGTCTACGACACCCCATATATAAGCATCAATCATCACGTCGCCGATGATCAGCACGTTGATGCCCTCAAACCTTTTCGCTATGTCAGACCAGCCAGACAAGGAATATTTATTGCTATTTCAAGGTAGACAATGTTTCGCGCATACGCTTCATGGCTTCGCGCAAGTCTTTCTCAGATGCAGCATAAGACAAGCGAATACACCGGGCGTCTCCAAATGCACCACCGGGAACCAGCGATACATGAGCTTTCTCCAACAAATAGAGGCATAAGTCATCGCCATCTTTGATCGTATGCTGACCATCGGACTTACCAAAATACCAGCTTACATCCGGGAAGAAATAAAACGCCCCCTGGGGATAGTTGGCTTTTACCCCTGGAATCTCCTTCAACAAAGCATATACAATTTCACGCCGTTGGCGATATTCCTCCACCATTTTTTTCGTCGGCGCAATGTCACCGGTGATGGCAGCAAAGGCTGCGCGTTGTGAAATAGATGAATTTGCTGAAGTTAATTGTCCCTGCATCTTATTGGCACCGTCGGCAATCCACTTTGGAGCCGCGATGTAACCTACCCTCCAGCCTGTCATGGCATAACCTTTCGCAAATCCATTCACGGTAATGGTGCGGTCAAACATGCCAGGGAGTGATGCTATACTCAGTTGATCTCCGCTAAAATTGATGTGCTCATAGATTTCATCGGCGATGATCAGTAGATCGTTGTGCTTCAATACTACCTGTGCGATAGCCTCCAATTCAGCCCTCGTGAATACCGAGCCGGTGGGATTGCACGGTGATGAGAAGATAATCGCTTTGGTTTTAGGTGTGATGGCACGTTCCAATTGAGCTGCCGTTACCTTGAAGTCGTTCTCGAGGCTGCCACTCACAATGACAGGCACTCCTTCGGTAAGTCGAACAATGGCATCATAACTGACCCAATACGGTGAAAATACTATGACTTCATCACCGGGATTGATCAAAGAAAACATGACGTTGGCGATTGACTGCTTGGCGCCATTGGAGACCACAATATGCTCGGCCTTATAAGGAACATTATTTTCTTTGTTGTACTTGGCCGCTATGGCTTCCCTCAGGTCCTGATAACCGGAAACCGGAGGATACGTAAAAAACTTTCCTTCGTCGATGGCCTTCTTGGCAGCCTCACAAATATGCTGAGGGGTTTTAAAATCAGGCTCACCCAGGCTCAGGTTAATGACATCGATGCCCTTGTTTTTGTATTCACGGGCTTTTGCGGCCATAGCCAATGTTGCTGATTCTTCGATTGATTCAATGCGTGTGGAAAGTCTGCTCATAAAACAATGCGGTCAAGAAAGGCAAAGAACGGAATTTATACCCAGAGTTGGAACCAAACGAAGGACGTGTTCCATGAATGGAACTAAATCGTTTGCACTTAGTTGAAAAGGATACGTGCCGTGATGCTCCGGCCGAGCGTAATCTCATCTGCATACTCCAGATCGCCTCCCATGGGAATGCCGCGGGCAATGGAAGTAATCTTTACGGGGAGGTCCTTTAGTTTACGATGAAGATAAAATGCGGTGGTGTCACCTTCCATAGTCGGGCTTAGGGCGAGGATGATCTCCCGGATCTCACCGCCCGGTGTTGCAACCCGTGACATCAATGAATCAATTTTCAGCTCACCCGGGCCAATACCCTGAATCGGTGAGATTATGCCGCCAAGCACATGATACACACCCCGGTACTGCGCGGTGTTTTCAATGGCCATGACATCCTTGCTGTCTTCTACCACGCATAGCAGGGAACGATCGCGCTTTGGGCTGCGACAGATCACACAGAATTCTTCATCAGAGATGGTATGGCAAGTTGCGCAAAAGCGAATGTTGGCCCTTAGCCGATTCAAGGCTTCGGTAAGGGCTGTCGTCTTGTGTTCATTTTCTTTCACGAGATGCAACACCAGTCGCAAGGCAGTTTTCTTCCCGATACCCGGCAGCTTGGCTACCTCGTTGACCGCGTCTTCAATAAGTTTAGATGGATATTCCAACGGTCAGTAGTTTTTCCAGATCAGTGCAGTCTCAGAAGGCCAGGCACATTGGCTGGTGTTGCCACCCGAAATGCCACCCGTTTGACAGCGTGCTTTGCCGCGGCAATCGTAAAGTACAATGGGAAAATCCGCACAATTGATACAGCCATTGACGACATACAGTGGCTCTGTTCCTTGTCCATCCGTGTATACTTCTCCTTTACGGCCCTGGGCAACAATTTCCTGTTTTATTTTTTCAAGCCATGCCAGGTCTCCACAGGTTGCAGGTATACTATGGTCATTGGCACAGGCGTCCAGCATCAGGCAAAGGATTATGCACCCGTATCGGTTCATAGGATTCGTGCATCTATACCCGCTTCGCAGATTGCTTCCTTCATCGGCTTCAGCTCATCAAAAGAGCCGTTCTTCACGGCACATTTTCCCTTGAAATGAATCAACAGGGTGCATTGTTCGGCTTGTTCCGGGGTGTGCTTACAAACACGGATCAGCGTTTCAATGACATGGTCAAATGTGTTGAAGTCATCATTGAATACAACCAGGTCATTCAGGCTATCCTCTTCCTCGAGTACCTCAACGGCCTTTTCTTCATGATGGACTGGCTTCTCTTTCATCCTTTGAACGACGGGTTTACATAAACCTGGCATAAAAGTAGAAAAATTTTATCCCTTCAGCCGAGCTCTTTGGCAGGATCCCAAAACACGCGGGCAAAGTCCTGCACCTGATCTTTTTTTACTTTCACGCCGTCCTTTTCTAATCGTTGCTGCATTGCGTTTGGTGTTTCAAAGTGATGCTTCCCGGTGAGCAGGCCCTGACGGTTCACTACCCGATGCGCCGGGATATGTTTGTGTGCGTGGGCAGCATTCATCGCCCAGCCCACCATCCGCGCACTCATCGCCGTGCCCAGGTATCGGGCAATGGCTCCGTAGTTAGTTACCCGACCCTTCGGGATCAGTTTCACCACATCCCATACATCCTGAAAAAAATTAGGCTCTTCGGGGTTCTTTTTGGTTAATCGCATATCTAAAGACCAGAGGTCCGGTGAAAATACAGGTTTATCCAAAAAAGACGAAGGGAACCGGGCACGGGCATTATTTTTGTGAACCCCATGACCATGATCTTTCGCCTCTTTGCACTGTTCTTTCTGCTGACCGGGCCACTATACGCCCAACAGTTTATTTTTCCCGATGCACCATCATGGACCAACATGGATGAAGGCAAGCCGCTATCCTTTCGTTTAACCACAACCGATAGCACAGCACCGCGGAGGTTTGCATTGGAGGGTGGTGCTGCCACGGGCATGGCGATGGACAGCCTCGGCAATTTCTCATGGAATCCCTCCTATGACCTGGTGAGTCGATTGGAAAAGCAAAAAGAATTCAGCGTGCTATTCCAGGCCGAATGGAAAGATGGCAGGCAATTAAGACAATCCGTCAATTTTATCCTTCGCCATGTCAACCGCCCACCTATCGTTGAGGACATGCCCACCTTTTATGTCAAGCAGGGGACACTCTCCCGCTATCAGATTCCAACCGAGTATGTCCGTGATCCGGATGGAGACTTGGTTGTCATTAAGCCGCGCGAATCACAAATGCCTGAGGGTGCCTCCATGTCCGCTACCGGACTCCTTACCTGGACTCCCTCCAAGAATCAATTCAATTCCCTAAGGACCTCACCTTTATATGTTGAGTTCATTGCACAAGACCAGCCCGACAAAGCCGAAACCATCGGGAAGATCCGTGTAGCCCAAACCCAGTTGGACCTGCCTCCAGACTTGTTGCTCGTGCCCAGCGATAGCGTCTGGAATGTAAAAGAGACCGATGTCGTCTATTTCAAGGTCTATGCCTCCGACCCCAATGGTGACGATAATATTGATCAGGTTGATTTTATTTCATCCGATGTGCGACTTCCTAAAAGCGCCCTGAAAGAAAACTCCAGGGTTCAGCGGGAATTTACATGGACGCCCGGATATGATTTCGTGGATGAAGCGGAAAAGAAGCGTGATGTGGTGTTGACTTTTTTTGCATTTGATAAGAGTAACAACCGTGTACAGCGCAGGGTAAGGGTAACAATTAACGACACTGAAAACGTGGAGGAAAAGGACAAACAACTCTATCAAAAGTACTTTAATACCCTGGCAGCAGCGAAGAATCTGATTGATCTGCTGGATGAAAACAATGAGAAGCTGGAGCAGACTTATAAGAAAGCAAGGAAGGGCAAGAAATCCAGAACGATTGTCACTGCATCCCTTGGTGGCATTTCTGGATTATCGCCATTAATTCTGGACACCAATCCGTCAAAGACGGTTACCATGATCGGTGGCACATCGGTGTTGGTGATTAACTCCCTGGAAGCAGGCCAGGTGATTGGCCGTTCGGCCAATGAGTATCAGAACAAAATCAAGTCCAACCGTGACCTCCGTACCCAGTTACAGCTGAAGGGGAACTATTTTGCCCGAAAGTATGCATTGAAGTCACAGCGGCGTAATCTGGATTTTGAAACCGACCGGGATGATTTGGTTCGTTTATTGAATACCGATGTCACCAGTCTTGAAATGCCGGCGGTGGCGCAGGGGGTTCCGACGGGGAAAGGCATTAAGAAGACGTTCAATGACTTCACGGAAGAGTGAGGGGTTGTTGAAAATCGAATTTTGTCGACTACCTGTTAACGATTACTTTTGCAGTCCCGGTTCTACCCCGGGTGCCGATTTCGGTGATTTTAGAGGAGTGGTAGAGCGGTTTATTGCACCGGTCTTGAAAACCGGAGACCCTTCACGGGGTCCGGGGGTTCGAATCCCTCCTCCTCTGCCAAGTACAAATCAATCAAAACGGAAACCTCGAAATCATCACGATTTCGAGGTTTTTTGCTTTTAGGGCATACCAAAAACAACCAATAATTCGCAATCCCTTGGTAACCGATCCGTAACCAGAACTTCTTTTAAAAATCTGGTTACGAAATCGAATTAAGGTGCTGAAAATCAACATGATCATTAAATGAACATCTTGATAATGGCACCCTGAATTGGATACTTTAACCAATTAAGAAAGGGATATGACGCAAACAATTTCAGTTACGTTCTTCGCTCGAAAAGATAGAGCGACAGATGATGGTTTGAAGCCAGTTTTCATGAGGATTTCACTCATGAACAAACGACTAACACTCGCGACAAAAATCTTTGTCAAATCAAATGAGTGGTCAGACGAAGGTGGAAAACTCAAAACGAATTCCGAAGAAGCTCGCAGAGTGAACAAGATGCTTGAGGCTTTCAAGATGAAGGCCTTTGATTATCAACGCGAGTTGATGAATGAAGGAAAAGATGTCTCGCTTGAAAACATGAAAGCTAAATGGTACGGCCTAACTCTCGAAAAGGTGCAAATGCTCATGGATGTTTTCAAGGAACACAACGAGCAAATGAAAGCTCTCATCGGGCAAGAATTCTCTCCCCTCACATTTGAACGCTATGAGACATCCTACCGTCACACCCAGGAGTTCATGCGCTGGAAATACAAGATCGATGACATTGACATAAAAAAGCTGAACTACGAATTCATTTCGAACTATGAATTCTGGCTGAAGTCAGTTCGCAAATGTGATCACAATACCACAGTCAAGTACCTATCTAATTTCAAGAAGATCGTTCACATCTGCATCAAGCACGGGTGGCTTGACAAAGATCCTTTTGTTGGGTTTAAGATGACAAAACGCGAAGTGGAGCGCCCATTCCTGGTGGAAGAAGAATTGACCAGGATCTTCAACGAGAATTTCAAAATGCCTCGCTTAAGACAGGTCCGTGATATTTTCATTTTCTGCTGCTACACAGGTCTTGCTTATGCCGATGTGAAAAAGCTGACCAGGGAAGAAATCACCACGGGTATTGACGGCAAGAAATGGATATGGACAAGCCGCCAAAAGACTGAAACTACAACTCGTGTTCCGCTCATGGCAAGGGCATTGGAAATTCTTGAACGATACAAGGATGATCCGCAATGCGTGAATCAGGGAAGATTACTCCCGGTTCTCAGCAACCAGAAGATGAACAACTATCTAAACGAAATCGCGGATGCTTGCAGCATTACCAAGAAAATGACTTTTCACACGGCTCGTCACACGTTCGCCACTACTGTTACACTTTCAAACGGTGTACCGATCGAGACAGTGAGCAAGATGCTCGGCCATAGAAACCTAAAAACTACTCAGCACTATGCCCGCATCCTTGATCTGAAAGTCAGTGAGGACATGAATAACCTCCGAAAAATACTTGAGGCAAAAGAAAAGGCGTCTGCATCTAAAAATGAATCCATCACCTCTAAAAACGTTAATCATGAATAAACTCGTCACATACCTCGAAAGCAAGGAAGTTGTCTTTCACGGTGCCCTTATATTGATCCTGTTATATGTTCCTCACGCTGGCCATCTGTTTATGCAACTGGAGCATCTTGACATGAGCTTGTACGGATTTACAATCCTTAATTGGATTTATGGAATTGCTCTTGCTGGCGTTATTGAATTCATCATCCTTGTATTCATCGTAAATGGTTATCGTACAACAGGTAAGTTCTATGCAGTAGTAAGTTTCTTCATCAACGCTTTCTATTACGATCATTGGTTCCAGGCTGTACAGGAACCAACGATCATGAATATGAAATTGGCCACAATAAGCTTCATGATCTGTTTTTGTCACTCTCTCGCGGTATGGCAATTGAGTGAACTTTTTCATAAGCGTGTCAAGGCTGACAAGGAAAAAGTAGTTGAATACTGGTGCCCCGAATGTGAGGCTGGTCCGTTCCCAAACAAGAGATCAATGGAAGGGCACATTTCGAAAGCTCATAAGTATTACAAGAAGATTTCGGAAAACGGAAAGGGCTCACACTTAAATGGTATCAGTTTGTAAAAATTACTAGCTTGCCGTAAAAATGACGAAGTAAATGTGAGCCCAATTCATATCTGGCGAAACGCTGAGGATTTCCTCAGCGTTTTTTCTTTCTCACATTGTAAAGTACCGGCCCCAGGTTCTCCGTGATCTTCTCCAGGGATCTTCCCGCTACATAGCCACCGACACCCAAATCCATCAATGTCCAGATGTGATCATCGAGTGTAGTCACCGGAAGATGGAAGTACGGAACCAGTACATAGTTGTTGAAGACGATGAACATGCAAATGCACATAAGTATTGGTCTCCAGTTCCGCTGCAACCAGCTTTCGCCTTTGGTTTCTGATTCAATGACCTTTGATTTTGTATCCAGGAGCTTGCTTTCGTAGTCGATACACGCTCCTTCAATGTTCATGAGAAGTTCCTTGTACTTCAACTGAAGCTCAAGTTTCTCATCCGACTTGTCGATCTTATCAATCGCGTTTCCGATTGAATCAACCGTTTCCTTTACACCGGCACCAAGAATTTTAGACAAAAATCCTCCGATGCCAGGCTTTTTTACAACTTCACCTGCCTCCATAGTAATATAAATTGTTAAGTAAATTTCTGTTAGTAGTGTTGGCTATCGCTGGTGATCGAATCACCACTGATAGGGATTTGTTTCAACTTTGGCTTACTCGCTGGTTCTTGCCATTGCATACCGAACTGACGGAAGAAATCCAACGTATTCTTAGGCGCGTAGCGGTTCTTGGTAATGTTAACAACACCTTTGTGTACCTCCCCAGCAATCTCGGCAATGTGTTCCCAATCTTTTCCACCTTTGAAGTCACCTGCTTTGGTGTGCTGAAGGATGAAAATGAACGCCTTGTCGGGATGTTCCTTCCGAAGTTCCTTGTATTCATTAATCTTCAAACCAAGGTCATTTACCGAGTCCATAATAATGAACTGATAATCTGAAAGGTCTGGGTCTTGCAAGTTTTCAGCGAAGTGCAACCTTGATGGTAACGGACTAAGGAATTCATTGACCTTTTTGGTCATGGTAGGTGACGCAAATTCCTCTGACGACACATAGAGCACCTTTCCAAAATTTTGCGCAAGGTATTGTGCAAGCTTTAGCAGGAAGATGGTCTTCCCATTATGCGGCTCCCCATGAAACATCATCGTGAAATTCCGTGCGGGATTGCCAAACAGCGAATGCCAGAACGAGAAGAAATTTAACAGATCAAGCTTCCTGGTCGCCATTTCCTCGGCTGTGAGTACGCCATTCAATCCTTTGTTATGGGAACAGGCGCCACGGCTTGCGTCAGAGTAATTTTTGCTTTTGCATGGTCGTAGCTTCCTGCCACCGGTGTCATAGATTTTCCCCACCTCATGCTTGCAACCACAAGCTTTCACGATTCCTTCCAAACCATTCAGCTCGGCTTTGGAAATGGAAATTTTGGCACTTGTTCGTTGCTTGACGCTTTTATATATAGCATTCACTTTGTCGGCATACGGATCATCTTTTGTGATCTTCTTTTTCTCTACAAGATTTTCCAAGTACTTCATAAAGCTGTGAATCTTCTTCTCATCGGACTGCCCTTGCAAACCGATGTATCGCTTTATAACCGCAATGGAGGGATACACTGCTTCCCCACCAGCGATTGCAACCAAGTGGGCCAAGGCCTTTTCATTGATGGCGAACGATTCCTCACCCTTCATTTTGTTGTATGCCTGAACGAGCTTGTTCTGAATCATTTCGATCTCGTCCGCCAAAGGCGAATTTTTGCGGATTAGCTTTTGAACGATTGCTCTTTGTAGAGCTTTAATAAATGAGAGGATCGTTTTTGGTGCCCGTATTTTATTGTGAAGTCCAACGTACCGTTTAATGAACTTTACCTCCTCGCGAATGTGCTCAACATGCTTCACGTTCTTAGGTTTCTCCGGTTCCTTCACTTTTTTCTCCTTTGGCTTGGCCTCTTTCTTAGTTACTGTATTGGCTGGCTTTGATTGCTCAATGACTGTTTCCTTTGGACCGCGAGTTCCCACGAATTCATTCAGCTTCTGAAAGTACAGGTCAACGACTTTTTTGATCCCTTCACTGTTGTGATAATTCCCCCAGTTCGTTCCATTGGATGTACTCTTCACAACTAGGTCGTGTCCTTTCTTCAGCGTCTCCGGCAAAGTATTTACACCGATACGCTCTACTTCTTCAAAATAATTACTAGCCGTTATCATTACGCTGCAAAGTTTAATAGTTCTAATTCGAGTTCAAGAGCAAGGGCTTCAAGTTCCAATTGCTCGACTTGCGATTGTGATTGCTTAGGCAATACGACCATCGTTGGTTTTAGTCTTGGTTCTTTCTTCGGAATTTCGCGTCTGATCAACTCGTATTGAGTAACGTTCAACGAAACGCTGTCGTTAAATTTCTCTTGCAACACTCGCACGAAATCATCGATCAAGTCTTCGTCAAGGGTAGCGGTCATTCGGTCAGATACTTTTTCGAAATTGTTCCTGTCAACCAACTTCAGCAGATCTGGATCGAGATAAGTGTCACCTCCGCGTGATCGCGCTGCCGAAACCACGATCTTGAATTTTCCGGCTTGTCTGAATAGCGAAACTCCATTCTTGGTTGTGATGCTACCACCAGTTGTCAGTGACCTGATCACTTTCATTGCGCGTGAAACAGGGACTATCGTTTTCTGTTGAACATCATTTCCCGGCTCCCAAAACTCCGGCATGAGAATTCCCTTCTTGATCGACCCGTCAATGGTAGTATAGCTCACCAGTTTGCCTTTATATGCACCAAAAGCCTGAAGCACGTTTCCAGTGATGATGTGACGGATCTTTCTATCAACTGTACTCTCTTTAATAGATGCCTCCCATTTAGCAAGCAAAGCTTCCTTCTCCAGATGCGGTAAGCCAACACTTGCACCAATGATCGCCCTCACATCTTGCGAATAGCTGGCAGGGATAGCGATGTATTTGTTACTACTTGCCAAGGCGAAGCGGAGGCGTATTGCGCTTGGCGCATAAGGATTCTTCTTTTTCTTGTCGATGATGAATCCCAGGAAAACTACCGGAGCAAGTTCCTGGCCCCCATCGTAGCTATTCACAGGATAGTTAAGATTCCGACCAATATAGAATGAGTTGAAGATCGATTCGAGATACAGTTTTCGATTGTTATACCCCTTCTTAATCTTCTCTTCTGATTCGGCCATCGCCTTATGAAGCTCGCCCGTTCTCGCTTTGATTGCCTCTTGCGCTTCGACTGAGTTTCCCTTCTCAACCAGCTTCAAGATTTTCTTCTCTTGAGGAATATTTTGCATTAGCTCTTCATAGTGAGCTACGTTATCGGCAATCTCCTTTTTTAACTGTTCCTCGATGTGTCCCTCGTACTCAAGTGTGACTTCCTTTTGTATTTCGCGACCATCGCGACCTTGAAGAGCTTCAGCCAGGAGATTGCCAAGTTCCTGTGTTGTGAAGGGTTTTTTCAACACATTCGCCATAACGGTTTCGAGAATACTATCGTCACCAAACTCACTTGTTCCACCTTTACCAACAATCACCGGTCTCATCGACTTCGTTTCGGTTTGAAGATCCATTGCCTCCACTTCCAAATCATACTCACCAATCTGCTTGAGGTACTCGACATACTCATTATATCGGTTTGAGATTTCGTTATAAAAGTCTTGCTGCATGGCTGTTGACAAAACTGCGACTCTACCGGAAACCCGATGAGCGGCATCTTCCAAATCCACCCCATCAACTTCGCGGGTTGCCAATCCCAATGGGTCATCCAGGAGCATATTTACCTCCATGTTCTCTTTCAGATATTCCGCAACGATCCGATCACCATACTTATTCAGGAAATCAGGGACGTCCAGGATTTTTGTGGACGACTTCTGATTGGATGTGGTATTCGCGTCAAGTGACTTTAGTTTCTTCTGAAGCATCATCATCAAACGCTTTTCTGCCGGAATAGCTGAGTTGACATAATCGTAGATCGGTTTGAAAATCTGACCTGTGCGGTTAATCCGGCCACGCTTTTGAACCTCTGTGTTAATGTCAAGTTCCGCTTGCAATACGATCATCACCCTTTGCTTTACCTGTTCCTTAGAAACTTTCGGAGTAATGATCGCATGTGCCGAAGCTCCTGTACTTCCAGATTGGTTTATCAAAAGAACGTCAACCTCGTTGTTGTTGAATTGACGAAACGCATCATTCGTATTAACACGTTTTCGTGTCATCACCAATGCCTTGTTCGTCTTTGGATTTATTTGAAGCTCATACTTGCGTCCCGTGACTTCCGCGACTTTGTATCCAGCTTCCTTGATCTTACGGACAATCACATCAATGGGAGAAATGGTGATCCCCGTTGTCGCTTCGCTTATCCGGTCGCTGATCCGGTGGTATTCGGCCTGAGCTTCCATTGGGAACTCCGAGATGTCAAACGTTTTGAAAACCTTCTGACCATCGGGGTCGGTTTCTGTGTAGCGAAATATTCCATCAAGCCCTTTTTGAAGTACAACTGAAAAATCTGCATTGATGGTATCGCCATCGGTCACAGCAAGGCCCGCATCACTTTCCATTTGCTCAATGAAACTTCCCATTGTGCTGGCAAATGCGATAACCGGTTTCTTGCCTTCCTTGAGTCTTGCAATCGCACGTTCAGCAACGGCTTCTGCCTTAATGCTGAATAGCATTTGATTAATCACATTGAAAACCTTCGAGAAGTATGGGAGGTTATCTACACCGGCCTGCGAAGTCCCTTCGCGAATTTCAACCTGTTTACCTTCGGCAACAGCGATGTCATCAAGTTCATCAACAAGCTCGTCAACATAGGTCGTCTGAAACTTAATGATGTCACGGATAATAGAAGTGATATTGTCGGCAATGGCTTTATGCTCCTGTTCCTTGTCTTCCAGCGTTACATAGTTCACCTCCACACCTTCAAAGGATCGTTCTCTTCGAATCATTTGGCCTTCAGCCACAAGTTGACTTGCGAGAATCTCCTGCAACGCAACTCCACCTTTCGTGATTGCCTCAATGAGCGCATCGCGAGTCATACTTGCATCCCTGATCGATGTCTTCATCGCATAGATCGGCATGTTATCCGGACGTTTGGCAAACGTAGCAGACAGAAATACCACACCTTTCGCTTTCGACAGCGCAGACTGCATGAAGTTGCCCGTGTTTCCCGATCCTGATGAATTGTGAGCCTCATCCATAATCACAATGTTATCTTCCGCGATTTCATTCAGGAAGGCAGGCTTGGTTGGTTTCTTGTCCGGAGAATTGAACTGCGAATAGGTGGCTACCGTAAAATGGAAATTCTTGGGGACTCGCTTGCTTTCGAAGATTCTGTTCTGGTCAGTGACGGGCAATGCCTGGTACACAATCTCGCCATCTTCATTCTTGATGTCGGTCCTGCTCTCGCGGGAGTTAACAATAAATGGAACCAGATGCGCAGAACCAATAGCTACCAGGTCTCTATAAATGTCAGAGAACAGGTTAGCCTTCTCCGTTATAAACACCGGTTGATTGCCGTGCTCAACGGCATAGCGAATTATTGACGCTGCAATTCTTCCTTTGCCAATTCCGGTCTGGTCACCGATGATCATACCAACACCACGTTCCTCTATATTATAGATCGACATGGCAACCGCATCGATCTGTTCGGCAGATAGTGCCTTGCATAGCTCAACATGGCTTCGGTAGTTGAGCTTGATTCGAACATACTCGTCAATATCTCCTCCAACTGCTTCTTTGATTCGTTGTAGGGCGGCATGTGTTTCAAAACCCATTGAGTCGGGCACCACCGTATTCAAAACAACACAACTACTGGATGCTGGTGTGTATGGCATTCCGAGTTCATCAAAGCTCATAAGTTCAAGCTCCAGGGCTAGTGCCTGAGCCTCCAGTTCAATCTTCGTCATAGAATTTTGTTTTCGCGGAGTTGTTACCCGCATTACTCTTTCAAACAGGTCCTCAAAAGAATCGACCACCTTATCGCACTCATCATCTTTCAATGGTGCTGCTCCTGATGGTTTCGATTTCCTGCCATCAACGAGAATAAGCCTGGTATCGAATGACGTTCCTTGACGAGAATAGAGTCTGTGCCCGTCAATCGGAATAATGTCAAGAACATTGTATCGGCTGAACAAATAGTTGAAGAAGAAACGGTTCTTTCCTTTCTGTATCCGTCCTTTCTTATCGTATCGTGTATGGCCACCAATGATGATCGCGGCTTTGCCATTGTCCTTCATACAGTCCAATGCGCGTAAAGCCATCAAGTGATCGAGCACTTCAATGGAGAACGTTTCATATTTTACATCATGCTCTAATAAACCGAATGGTGGGTTCGTCAGCACGGCATCAAATTTCTTTTCAAATCCTTTGAACGGTTGAGTTGCATCTTGCGACAGGACTTGTGCGTATCCCTGGTCTTGAAGGTTTGATCGCCTTAAATCATCAATTTCATTCACAACCACCCGTGAAGGGTTTGCGGCAACTGTGAGAAGTCCATTTCCTGCCGATGGCTCGAAAACAGAAATGTTCTTATCCGCATTAACAAAAATTCCAGCAAGGAACGAAATTGGAGCCGGTGTACTGTATTGCTGAAGTAGAATGCTTTGACTTGTACGGTGCGAAATATTCACCTGACTTTGATACAACTCAACGATGTTTTGGTATTTCGCTGCAAGCGGAAGTGAGGAAAGCGCAATACTCCGTGCTTTCAGAACGATGGCAAGTTCGGTGTATTCCTTTACTTCGGATTTGTCGGCAATTTTGTAGGATGCAGCAATGCGCTCAATAGATTTTTTATTGTGCTGGGTTTTTGCATCAAGTTCTTTCCGAACGTGATTTAGAAATTGGGATTTTATAGATTCTTTGTCCTTCACTCCACCAAATGTAGAATGTCGGCAAAACGAGAGTTAATAATTATGAAAGGTTGTTCAGAATTTTGGTTGATTGTGAATGATTTCGAATGAATTTAGTCATTGTCCAATGGTATCAACTATTTCTGTTTTAAAACGACCCGCACGTGTGCCAACGACACCGGTCAAGATAGGAGTATCTCGCTCACTCCATAAAAATTGGATTGCATCAACATATTTCTGTGATTCGGCGGGTCTATATTCCATGGAGAAAAGTGTAGTAGGACTCTTGAACATTTTAAAACCACTTTCTATAATTTTCTCCACTGTTTCTCGCTGTTCGTCATTTTCTGCAAAGGTTTTCAATAGGTCTTCCCATGCCCAGTTTGTCAAATATTGCTTGTCGTCCCGAGTTAATTTATCTGATATGATAATTTCGTAGAGGCATCGTCCTAGACAGTCATAAATGCTTTCTACGAGTGAGTTGTTGTTGCATTTTAGCGAAACGTCTTTCCAATCCATAGTCTTGGTAATTATATCTTGTAATAAATCAAAATTTCGAGATTGCCGATTTTGATTTGAGTCTGGTGTAGGTAATGGCCTCATATTTTTCAAGATCACCTCAACGAAATGAACATAGTAGAACATCCACATATGGTCATTTACTTTCTGTTTAATCGCTTGTCGCACCATGATATCGAAGTACCAAATCGCAATTGTCATTCTGAAAGACCAAGTGGTATCATTCTCTTGCTCGCTATCTTGCTCCCTCAAGCTACTGTAATCCTTTTTTGCTTCTTCTTCAAATTCAAGTATAGCTTGTTCCCCGATACCCCTCCATGCTTGATTAACAGAGGCAACCTTAACATCATTAAATAAAGCAAAGAGAATTGGTCTACTTTCTTCTATTGCATATGCATCAAACTGACCTAAATTTTGATTGTTTTTTATTTCCCTAAACAAGTTCCCATTCTTATTTATCATCAATTGCTTCAGAAATCTGTTCACGAATTCATCGTCTTTAACTTCGCGGTTACTCATTTCAGCAATAAGCACTGAAAATAAATAAGGATTATTATTAGCAACCCCGTCAATGAATGAATCATTTATTATAATTCTTCCAAACACATTGCTGGCATAAATGAGATCATCTCCCTTTATCACCTTATTATAAGCCTTATTGTATTCCTCGCGATCTAGTTGCCAAAATCCAGTCTCGTTCTTGATAACAATCGATCTTTTCTTTTTAAGATATTCGATTATGTCATTCAAATGGTATTTTTCTACCAAGTCAGCAAGTGATGAAAAGTCATTTCGTAAAAGAAGTTTTTCATAGTATTTAAGTACGCGTGTCAAGTTACTAAGAGGAAACTTTCCCCAGAATATTTTCCATGTAGCCCAAAATAGAGTGGATAGGGAAACTATATACGCCCATACGGACGGTGACGGTCGATTCTCTATTTCGAAATAGGTTAACCATTCAAATCGATCACGCAACCAGTCATAGGCAAGTAAGAAATGAAGAAAAAAGAAAATGAGTATAAAGATTGACAAGTCAATGACGGAGAACTTGAGAAATACATACTCTCGATTTTTTTCAGATAAAAATGCGAAAATTGCTAGGATGATTCCGATCAGTGTTAGTAAATCTGAAATAGTCATTATGTACGAAATGATTTTGGTGGGTAATTGCTGAAATCAGTGGCCCTTTCTAGGGAAACTCAGAAATTGTCAGGGAGATATTCCTTATACTTGGATCGTAAGTGCTCCAATCCTCCTTCATTTTGAAGATTTAAGTTGAGCTTTTCCTTAATGAATTCGTGCCGTGTCTTAGCCTCACTTAGAATATGCCCCCATGGCAAAATATGAACGTCAAAATTGTCACCTTCAACTACGTGACCATATTTTCTATTTTTTTGATTGAGGTGAGGTTCAATTTCCGGCTTAATGTTTCGGGTTACCAACAAAAACTTCCAACGTGTTTTGTCTTTCGGAAACCGGGGGTCATTTGCAACTTTAGTGGCATAGGATTCAATTTGAGTTTTTTCCGTATAACCAGCATCGACCACGGGTTTCTTTAGTTCGATAACCAAATTTTCTTTACCAGCATTACCCATGCTAAATTGATGCCATAGACAAATATCCGGAATAGTCTGGAGGGCTAAATTGTCTCCTTGGTCAACGACCTCTTGAAAATCTTCCCTTTGCAGACAATCCTTGAGATATGCTTTCAAGACATTTTTTAAAGTAACGTCATCAACACCGTAGGTGTATTGATCACCAAATATCCACGTCTCTTTCGCTACAATCTTGTGCAGGTGCTTGCGTTCCTTGACTTGCGAATTGACATCAGGATCATAGATCACTTGCTCCAATCCATTGAGAAGATTTAGACGATTCCTAATTTCAGTCATAGTATCAATGATAGTCGAAAGGGAGGTGTCTTCAAGGAGGTCAACCAATTCTTCTCGTTTTTCTTCTGGCAGTTCTATCACCTCACTTAGAATTCTTTGAAGAGTTGTGGAGTCCTTTTCCAAAGCTTCCTTAATTAAGCTTAGCGTTAGCTTTTTACTCTTGTCGTCCTGGTCATCGAAATAAGGTAAGAATTCATGTACCTGAAGCGCCACAATATCAAACACTTGACGCTTACTCTCCTCAACAATATTGTCTGCTTTCTCCTTGTACGGATATAGTCCTTTTGATTTAAGTTCCTTAATGAACTCGCCGGAGTATAAGTGCAACCTTTTTCTTAAGTAGTCCCTCGCAAATTTTTTTGATTCATTAAGCACACCCTGCAACACTTCATCGAAGTTTTCAAGGTCCAATACATTATCGCGATGAAGCTTTTCAATGTAAACAGATTGCACAAAAATCGAGATAGGCAGCGAAGAACGGATACCAAGATTTAGTTCTTTGAATGGAACCCCTTTTGCGTTACACAAATAGGTTTTCTTTTTAATATCAAAATTCCATTCAATGACCTTCACTGTAAAGTTGTAGGTCAGGTCGCCAACCAGAACCGGCAACGTAACCTCATCAGAATTTTTTATGAGAGATTCGAATTCAACTTTAACTCCGTTAATGAAAATTGAAAAGTTTGGATAGCTAATCCAATACGACGCAAATTTCTGTTCAATGTCCTTCCGCGAGGCCGAGTCAAAAGCAAGGGATGCGTTCTCTTGGTTTATATTTTGAATACGAACACGAAATCCCTTTGATGTTTGGGATTTCGGTAGTGTCTTGAGATCACTTATCTCAGAATATGAAAGGTTGTTTCTATCAATGGTGATGGTGAACTCATTGACTTGGCCGTTGCTTTGATAGTTACTTTGAAATATTACAAGGTCGCCTAGAGCAAGTGCTTTATAGCGACCCTTTCCCTCCTTACCGTGATACTGGCGTCCACCCGGACTTGAATTTGAAATCTTTTTTTCGGATCCGCCAAGACGACCGAAAACATTTTGTGCCTTTGTAAATTCTAATCCGTGCCCATCATCAATTATTGAAATTTCACTGAAGCCTCCAAGATTAGTTTTTTTGTACTCAATATTGATTTGTGTTGAATCTGCATCCAAACAATTCCAAATCAACTCAGCAAGAGCGCTCGTTCCATTTGCCTTGGTGAGTGACTCTATGTGATCTCTTTCAACTCCTAAGTCTAATTTCATTTTGAGTTGGGGTTAACGCTGACAAAAAGGGCAGGTCATGCTGCCTTAAACATTTCCTCAACCTCCGACAACGACACCTTAAAACGTTTAGGCATGCCAAATATCTTAAAGATAACTAGCACCTGCTTAATACTGTAGAAGTGTCCGGTCTTCTTTCCGATTTCGTCATCATGCTTTTTCACCCAACGCTGAAACGTCAACCAGCATACACCGTAGAAGTCCGCCAGTTGCTTGTGATTGTAGGGTTTCAATACAAAGATTTCTGGTTTGTTTCCGGTTTCCTCGGTTTTTGTGATTTCGCGCTTCATATAATTATCTCGTTTAAATTCTCGCCTTGGTTTGCAATGTTAAGTAACACTTACTAATATTGTCAAGTTTTACTAAACAAATATATTTATGCTGTCAAAAGATGTCGTAGGCAATCAAATTAAGGCATTAAGGCTCGAAAAAAGCCTCTCCCAGGAGGAATTTGGGGCTTCCGTGGATTTAAGCCGGTCTGCTGTATCACAGATAGAAAGTGGCCAAACGTACCCCGCCTTAGAGACAATTGATAAGATTGTAAAGTATTACTCAACAACTTGGGACAATCTTACCGGAAATGCAAAGCCCACTAAAACAGAGGGATTGAGAGAAATTCGCACCGTTGTGACAACCGTTGACAATTCCGGAAAAGACAATATTGTGCTGGTGCCCATCAAAGCCCAAGCGGGATATTTGTTGGGTGCGCAGGATCATGAATACATTGAAAGCCTTCCAGCATTTTGGCTTCCAGGACTTGGGCCAGGTTCTTTCCGTGCCTTTGAAGTGAGTGGTTACAGCATGCTCGCAGATCGCCAAGGATTCTTTCCTGGTGATGTAGTCATTGCAGAGCTTGTTGAAAAGCTTGAAGACATTAAGGACGGGTTCGTTTATGTTCTGGTGAACAATGCACATGATGTTGACAATATCGTTCTTAAGCGTTGCCTCAATTACCTGGATAAAGGAGGAGTCATTATCTGCAAGTCGGATAACAAAGATCCCCAGTACCCTACGTTTCCGCTTCCAGTAGAGAACATCAAGGAGGTCTGGAAATTCAAAGTGAAACTCACTCGACAGGCACCAGAACCTTCAGGCTTGTACGAAAGAATCAATTCGCTTGAAGGTGATATGGTTCTGCTTAAAGAACAGTTGAAGAAGTCTTTTCAGAATTAGTTCTTAAATATCGTTTCAACATCGTCAGTTGAAATGACAAGTTGCTTCGGTAAGCCGAAGAGTTGAAATATTTTCTTCACCTGGTGAATGTGATAGAAGTGCCCGGTCTTTCTGCCAACTTCTTGTTCTACCTTCTTAATCCATTTTTGAAAGGTAAGCCAACTCACGCCATACATCTGTGCGAGTTGTTTGTGTGTGAGTGCTTTCAATACGAATATTTCCTGCTTTTCTAATCCCTGCTGTTTCATCTTGCTCCTAGTTTTGAGACTAAATTTATCGCAGGAGAAAACAGTGAATTAATGGTTATAAAGAACTGTGAATTATTGTAAATGAATTTTCATGATTTCATTCGATTATGAATGAAGTCGAATGATTCCGGCCACTAGTTGAAAAAATGTTGAAATGACCTTGAATTAACATTGGAAATTGTTCCAGGGAGTTAAAGAAAGTTGATAAGACAACAAAGTCCGACTGTCAGACTTTGTTGTCATAACCTGCTACTTAGATGTGGCGTTATTGCGCCCACCGCCAGAAGGGTTTCCGGTTGTGCTTGGCCAACCACCTTTTCCTTTGCTCATGGTCATAAAGTTTATTTGTTGAACATATTTAACTGTGAGTCAAAAGTAGGTTATAGCCAGGGGCGCAAGATTTATTCATGCCGAAATACAAATATTCGGGACGAAATCATTTAGCCAGGGCATCCCTCATTTTGTCAAAGACATTCTTCATTTTGTCAAGCGTATCTTTTTGCACAATAAATTTCTGCACATACTTTGGACTTATGGCTAAGTTGTTACACTCATTGTGTGGATTTGTATCTCCAATCAAAGCCAACTGATTGGAGTTGAGTTCATAGTAACACGGATTCACAGCTACTGACTTTGACACGATGCAAAGATGGATTCTAGTCGAGTCAAATTCTCTGCAAAAATTTTCGATAGTCCCTGTGTATTGCAATTTATCGGAAACAAGTCTTTCTCCCGCAAAACTTAATTGCTTCTTGGAAAAGTAGATCCATTTAATGTTACGATCTGACTTTACGCAGATTATATCGTTTACCACAACTTGAAAAGTGCATGCCTTTGATTTCTCATTAACGGTCTTCAGCTCTTGGGCAGGCGGATTTAAAAGAGGTGAATAGGTGCCTTGAATTCCTTCGATGATTGTATATGTGTGCAGTGGAGATTTTAGCCATTCATTTTCCTCTGACAGTTCTGCAACCAATTTCTTTAGTCTTCTGATTTCCCTGTCCTTTGCATCCATTGTAGTTTCCCTAGAAAATGCCTTATCGGTCTAAATTTCGTAAATTACGCATTCAATTTCCATTAGTATGAAAGAGGAAAAAGACTACATACGCATTTTTGCGAACTCATTTTTACTAGAAGATGATCGGCATTCTATCGAGTATCGATTGATTCCTACTGCCTTTGGCTATCGCTTGAACCAGCGTGTGCATAGTGGGCATAGAATGTTTGAATATCTAACGGATTGGGAAACCATTTCGCACTACTCCAACCTCTACGATGCGATGTACGAGATTTTTAATCGTCTAAGATCGATGGAATTGAACAATGGCTTGTATAAGGAATTGTATAATGCTGATTTTCCTGCTCACATCTACACCCAGAAAATTGAACAGTGGGCTGACTACGCTACAAGACTGGAATTCTGTTTCTTTTCAATTCACGGGAATCACTTCAAATATTTACCCCGACCATCTCCTGAAACAAAAGCATATTATTTGAGCGTCTACGAAAGTTTGAAAGATCAATGGTGCATTCCTTCTGCTACTGACTTATGGTTTGAAGAGTTGATCAAAAAGGAAATATCACGCCATAATGAAACCCAATTTGCCAGTGATGAGCTTGAAGAAATGCCACTTCCAACTTTCCTCAAAAAATATTACCCAGATTTTGAAGACCAGATCGACAGGTACTTGCTCCATCAGAAAATTGCTGATAGAACCGCGAACGTTACTTCACAAAACAGAAGGCAAGTCACCAATAAATTTGAGCACTACCTGCTTCCAGAATTGGACTACTAAAGATAGCTGATCTTGGCTGCATGAGGTTGTAGTACTTTTTGAAGCGACCCATTTTCATTTGCAAATCCCACCACAACGGAGTCGGCCAGTTCAATCATTACTTTGTTTCGAATCGCAGACGTTTCTTCCGTCACTCTCTTAACTTCGGTCGAAAACGGGGAAATAATAAGCAACCGACCTTGATCAAGCTGCTTCCTCAGCTCGGGTTCAATTTTTTGCTTCAACCCTCTTGCTAGGGCCATTATTATTGGCTGTTTTCCTTTTAACAGATAATGGAAAACATCTTTCTCAAGCTTACTGTGGAAACCACTGATCACACAATTGCCAGCGTCACGCTGACTAATTGCCCAATCATAACACTTAAGAACCGCACTTGCAGGAATTTTTCGGCTACATAAAAAAGCTGTTTTGTTTGCTTTCATCAATTCAATATTCCCTAAATGACAAAAGTTACTTTCCATCACCTTTTATCCTTTGTTGTATTTCATCCCATTCAAATAGATTTTTACCGTGTTCATTTTTATCGCCAAGTAGCGACTTTGGCTTTTGGTAGAAATCTGCCAATGACAATGGAATACTTTTGATTACGCAATACTCTTTTAGGTAATTCGGATTTTCCAGCCAAGGCTGACCTAGTACAGAAATAGCATTGTAGTAAAGCAGAAGCTGCTCATGTGTAGAAAGCTGAGAGCGTACATTGGCTATATAATCGTATTTATCTTGATAGCTAAACAATTCGTTGTCGGACTCATGGACATATTTCACGAGCTGAAATAAATGCCTTACGTAGTGGCTAAGTTTTGACATATGGCCATTACATGGCTTATAGCGAAGGTCAAGCTCAAATACATTCGTTCCATTTATGTCCACTGCAATTGGTTTCTTGGCTTTACGTTCACTTCGCCAGGTTTTCTGCACACCCTTCAAGTATTCTTCTGCCGAGAGAAAGAACCCTTTGTATTTCTCACCAATTAGATCAACAACAATATGAGAGGAGTTTGGCCCAATTCCGAAAAAGAAGATTATATAGGCAATGTTGTATCTGATGTGTTCAGGAACATTATCATCAGGCATTTTCTTTGAATAGTTTTCTCGAAAAAACCACTCTACAGAGTAAAAGATAAATTTCAGTTCGTTGAACATCGAAACAAATGCCTTTCGCCCAACGGTTGTTTTTCCGATGGTAGTTTCATTCACATTGTTTCTATGTAACTCCAGTAAACTATAGAACTTGCTTTCAAAGCGTTCGATTTCCAAATCTTTCTTCTGCTGCTCATTGGCCTTATACTGCACCCAGAATGCAAGGAAGGTCAATATAGCGGCAGCTATTGCTACGAAAGGTCCGAGCGTGCCACCAATAGCATCGCCAATTTCGCCTGGTTTGTCAGAAAACCCCCAATCAAAACAGCTTAGCTGAGTAAATAAGTATGGAAAAAACAGAAACAGAACTATGATGGCAAAAAACAAAAATGCAATCCATCCAAACGTGCTGTCGAAGGTCTTGAGTTTGTTTCTCTTTGCCATAATTATGTTCTCGCTCCTTTAGAGAGATTATGATACACACACAACAGTTCTCCGTTTTCGATCACGGTTTGTCCTCCTTTACTATGCGGCAACACATGATCAGCCTGATATTGAGACCAACTAACTTTGCTTTCATTTTCCGGCTTCCCTTCTCGGAGACATTTTTGGCACAAACCTTTGTCACGTCTGTAAATTAGGATTCTTTGAAGTTCTGAAAATGCTCTATTTTGATCCTTCTCTTTAATCTCTAATTTATTCTCTTTTAGATACTCAAAGAAAATTTGACGCATAATCCGGTCACGGATTTCCAGATCATTTTCACCCTGTTGCCTATGGTTGCTAAAGGACAACATGTCTGTATCGGTAGACTCATCAAATGTCTTCCATCGCTCAAAGTAATGGTAGATGAAATCCTTGATGAGTTTTCGAGTGGCATCATCCATCGCGTAATACTTGCGTAGATGCCTAACAAGAAGATAACAACTGATAATGAAGTACTCTATTGACAGCTCCTTGATCCCGTTCTTTTCATCAAGAATTGGATCGTCCTTAAAAATTTCATAAAAGGTTCTCAAATTTTTAAGAACCTCTTGTGCTTCCGCACTTGTTTCGTAAGAATAGTCGCCAATTCCGTTTTCCTTCTTAGCTCCATCTATAAATTCTTCAATTTTTCTATCACTCAAATCTGCATAACCACCGCCCAACTCAATCATGACGAATCGTGCCATGTATTGGAGGTGCTTCATACGGGTATTGTCAACATTCAAAAGGGAAAAGAATTTCAGTTTATCTGGGTTGTTATCGACTGGCTCATACTTAGCGTAATCAAAAGTTTGATCATCAGAATACTTTACAATGAAGTTGCGGGTAAGACTTGAGAGCTGTGCGTGCGCTACTTCCATGTAATTTAGCGACTCGCCCTGCTGAAGTCGCCAGAAAATTTCCGTGGCAATAGTCTGATGTCGAATATTATTAGGCTGCTCTATATCTTGAATAATATCAGCCTGATACTTTAGTTCGCGATCAATGAATCGTCTTATTTCTGAGCTTAGGTCTTTGTAGTATGTCCCAGGTAAACCAGGGTCAACATCCGCAAGCGACTTGGGAAGAGGATATTCATTGGCAAAAAAGTCTTGAACTGTGGTAATGCGTTGCTGGCCATCAATAACCTCTCGCACCGTTCTTTTGTCGTCCAATCGAACTAGCCTAATAACAAGTTTGGGGACATAGTACCGTCTAAACAAGCTATCCATAAGTGCTTGCTTTTTAGCTTTCGACCAGACAGCCTTGCGCTGATATGGAGGTCTTGTAACAAACTCATCTTTATACTTATGAAAATCCTCAATGGGAAATTCTTTTGGGATAATGGTATATTCAGTTTGCGGATTAAAGCTCATATTAGATTCTATTCAATGGTGCTATTCATTTTGTCGCTGAATGTTGCTCCAAAACTTCAATAAAATTTTCTAGGCGAGTTATCAATTCGTCATAGGTTACAAAAACTATATTCTTGGACGCCAGCGTTAAGAGCCGAAAGTCATCACGCTGTTTTTGAGTTGTGAAATTGCTACTTACTCCTGCCAACACAATACCCCTTGGCCGGACAACCTTAAGATCAATCTTGTATTTATCCTTGATATAACCCCTTATACTCTCTGCGTTTTTCGAGATGTACTCTATGTAATTTTCTATCTGTATGATTGCACTCGAAATTTCTGCGTCCCAACGAAAGTTGTTCCTTGAGTCCTCCTTAATCAATTCCGTTGAGGGCTTTTTAATTTCCAAAATATCAAGAAAATTATCATGCGTCACCAGGCAAAAATCGGGCAATTGAGTATTACCCAATGCCACATTCATCTTTTCAATTGCTTTGATATATCCTTGTTGAATAATCAAGATTGTTTTCTTGATGTAGTCCTGCCACCATTTTTCAGAGTGATTACCTTGAAGCTCTGTTCTCATTTCACCAGCAAGTTCCTTTAATGTTTTTATTTGAGCAGTGGCATTAAGAACACTTACGACACTTACGGACTCCTTGGCCGCATAGTTAGGGATGAATTTGTTTAGCTCATCCTTGTCCTCTGATGACAGGTCATTGAGAATATTTTCTTTCAGAATAGACCCAATGGTTCCTGGTTTGTACTTTTCAGCATGATCGAATTTGAAATGGCCGGGATATAGAACAGAGAAGTTCTTTCGAATAATATCATCTTTAATATCCTTGGTGAGAGAAAAAGACTGGCTATACATTTTTTGAAGAGTTGAAGTTGAAGTGCGAACCCTATGAACGCCATAAGTCACTTCAATCTCATTTTTGTCTTCGGTAACGATCCATTGAAATTTCGGAAAAGTTCTCGTCAATAATTCCAATATATTCTTTCCAAATCCAATGCTACCATCCTTTTTAAAACCCGATGGCTTCTTTCCTTCAAAGAAAATCTTCACCCCTTTCAACTTCTTCCCATATCCCCGATTCGAAATGATAACATAATTTTTAGCCGTCTTACTTTTAGAAGCCCTTTTCTTAGCAACCTTTTTTGCCTTCTTTGCCATAGGCGGATAGTTTAGTTTTTTAATCTTCTTCCTCCTCAAGCTCTTTACCTAATCTGTACTTAACATCATAGTTAATTAAGAAATCTAATTCCTCTTTCGAAAAATCATAATGATCTGCCAGGGTTGAATCTATTTCGTCAAGTATTCGCTTTGACAATCTGAAATTAAAGTATTGAACAGTAATCGCTCCCTTTCCCTTATACGTGACAGTGCGTAAAGTAGAGTTATCAACGAAGTCAGTCATAAGTTTCTTGACTAGTGACTTGAATATTTTTTTATGACTTGAGTCAACTACAGGAACAGAAAAATTGACGATCTCTCTCTTATTGAGATTCCGGCAATCGGAATTAGTAATGTAAAACCAGTAAAACACCGATGAGTTGAATCCGGATAATATTACATTCTTAGTATGGTCATCATCAAAGAATAATGTCTTCAACTCTGAAGGCTCTCTTGTTTTTCCTTCTGAATCCTTTACCGTTGGTATAAAGTCCAAGAATTGAAGAAAGAACGAAACCTTTCTAGTATAATAAATAACATGACTGGAGGCGGCAGGGGATTGCTGTTGAGCGACCGATACACACTTCTTGATTTTCTTTAAAATCGATTCTTCAATTTTTGAGGAAAGTTTTGGAAGAGATGTTGGGAATACAGCACTTTCCTTTTTGTCAAGTAAATAGTAATTCGTTTTTACATCAAACAACGAACTGCGTTCATCAGAATACCACTTTATATATCTTGTAACATAGGTTTTACAGATCCGTGATTGATCATTCTTGGCTCTTGATGCAAGTACTATGTGAAGCCTCTTATCAACTCCTTCGAATAGTTTAGAAGGGTGTGCGTCACCCGACCAATTGCTAATATGCAAAGTATCATTGTTCTTGTAGTAAAGATTTTGAATTGTTGCAAATCCATCGACCGTAAAACAACTCATCGGGATGATAAATCCTAATTTAGATGTCTCACTCGAAATACTGAGTGACCGCTCCATTACAAACGCGTATAGATCACCGCTTTCTTGTGATCGGAAGTCCCTAATTGTATAGACATCCTTTACATCCTTGTATTCAACATACGGAGGATTACCTATAATTACATCAAATCCACCATTATCATGAATGGTTTCATAAAATTCGGCAAACCAATGGAATGGCTGATGTGTTTCAAGCCATTTCTCGTACTTAATAGCAGGATTTTGCTTGTATAGAAGTTGATTGAGTTCATGATTTAGTTCCTTGAGTCTTTTAGCTAGATCATCTTTCGCTTTCTTGAACTGCTTATAATCGTCTCCATAGGAAAGTTGTATATCCTTGTATCGAGCATACGTTTTCGATACAATTTCCATCTTTTCTTCAATAGCTGGTTTTGCTTGAGCGCCATCAAGTGTATATGTTAACCCTTTGTTTAACTCTGCTTCTGTTGCAAAGCCAATGAGTGTGTTACCAGCTCGAATGTTGAAGTCTATGTCGGGCAAAGGCTCAAGGCCAAGATTGGGTTTTCTGTAATCCGCCTCTACGGTGGCAACTAATTTCAGGAACAATCTCAGCTTCGCTATTTCTACAGCCTCTTTCATAATATCGACTCCGTATAGGTTTCGGAGGATGATACTTTTGTAAATGAAGTACTGAAGGTTGGGATGCTGAGGACTCTGGATGTTCTCCAACACCTCACGAAAGAATTTGTGCTTATGGCTAAATGTTGATTTTTGATCTTTGTTCACCCTATCTTCATCTTCCACAAAAGCGCGCATTCTCACAACGCAAGCCTCATAAAGGGGTTCAAGAATATTCATTGCTGCAAATAGAAATGCCCCTGAACCACAGGTAGGGTCTATAATCGTAACACTAGTCAAGGCTTTATAAAACTCTCTTAAAAAATCTGCGTCATTTGTATTCTCAATAATATCCTGAACAAATTGGCCTATGTTAAGATTGTGGGTTATAAAATCTTTCAACTCCAAAACTTTTCCATCTGCCATCTCCGATTTCTGAAATTCATAACGCCTTCTTCGGTCAATAACCTCTCGCCAAATTTCAGTCGGTAGTGCAAATTCGGATGGAGCTTGCTTATTCCATTCCGTCCTCGCTGGAATATCCTTTAGTCCTTTGGCAATTTCTTTTGGCAGTTGCTTATCCACTCCATGCTTTAGCTCAGTATAGATGTATTTGTCTCCAGAGTTTTTAACCAAGCTCCATATCTCACCACTTGCATCAAAAGCCTTTGCATAATGTCGTTTAGTTTCATCGAATAGAAAGGGTAGCACACAATTCTTGCTGATATAATCAGTAATATCTTCCTTAGTGTAATAGGCACCCATTTGCGCCCTGTCGTTGATGTACTTCTCAAAAATATAACCGATCACATCAGGGTTAATATCTTTTCCACTTGCAGTGTGCCTGGTATCAAGATGCCATTCATATTGATCGAAGAAGCCGAAGATTCTCTCAAAGGCTTTGTCATCAATATCAATCTTGGGATTATTAGCCTCAAGTTCGTGTTCTTCAAACAATCCACCATTCAAGTAGGGCACCTTGCCAATCTCATCCTTCAAGTCCTTAGAGTGATCGGGTGCGCCAAGCCCTTGATGAAAAAGTGTGAGTAAGAAGCTTCGATAAAATGAGTAGAATTTATTCTTTCCTTTTTTCTCCTGGCTGGCTTTCAACTTATCAAGCAAGTAATTCTTGTTGCTATCAAGAAAACCCTTCTTCTGAATGAAGTAACAAAACATCAAACGGTTGAGCATGAGAGACGCATACCATTCCTTGTCTACATTGTCTTCTATGCCCTTGATAAATTTCAGAAAAGAGGTATGCTCCTTGCTGAACTTATCATAGAATTGCTTGGTAACACGCTCATTGTTCTGTTGGAAATTATCGGTTATTCTTTGGGTGACATCAACGATGGTTATTTTCTCTTCTTCATCAAGTTCAAAAATGATCCCCGAAGCTCTTTGAAAGAGCAACTCTGGGTCTTGTTTAACATGATAAGAAGTTTCGCTTACTTTGGTCGGCTTACCAATTTGCCTCACTACAATCTGCCATACTTGCTCCTGGTTCTTTGCGTCAACGTAAATAATGAGGTGCTCTTGGAACAATTTAGTGACCTTATTTTCGATTTTCTTTCGAATCGCATATTCAGGAACCGAACCATCGGCTGCTCTGCAAAGAAGGATTTTAAAACCCCTCTTTTCTGCCAACCCCTCCAAAGGATACGCTGTATTATCTACGGTAACATTTTGGTTGGTCTTATCTTTTTCCCAACCCATGTCATTGAACAGTTCTTTGAATTTGAACTCGCGGATGTATTGAGTAAACTCCTTTTTGGAAATTGCCATACTACTTTCTGTTTGAGAGCCCTAGCGAGCAAATGATTTGTGGTTCATTAAAGGGTTGTTCATCTTCATTGATGATGCTGAGCTTATCTTCCTCTCGAAGTGAAATAACTAGTGACGCTAACTCATCATCTGAAATACCCGCTTTTAACTGTCTGTTTAAAGTCTCTCTCCCAAACTCCTTCAAAGGATATTTGTAAATATCATCTATGGATTTTTTCAATGCATCTGAAACGAATAAGGTACCCTCATTGTCTTTGCAGTATTTGTCGAGTCGCATGTAAACCCGATACTTTACACCGGTCTTCTTACCTAATGAACCACCAGTGGTTTTTTCTTCTTCTCTGATATAGTTAATGCCTTTACCGACCAGTTCGTGATGATTGTCGATCTTATACAGAGGTTTTGTGTCCGGTGTGCATTGCGCTGCTTTGAGAATGGTAAGCTGCGATTGCGTAATCAACTTTCCTTGTGAATCAACCCACGCTAGAACATCATTTTCGTGTACCGTTCTGGTGTACACTACAACTCCTTCATTTGATGGATGATCGTCATTAGATTTTGTAGCGTATACTACGTTTGGTAAATCAGGAATCAATTTGGTCAATGAAGGATCATGATCAGTTGCGTTCTTCCAGATCTGATAAGCATACGAAGCTAAGTCCACTTCGCTATCTTGGTCTGCTTCATCCAGCATACCCGATCTTTCATTGTACAAGTCTTCAATGTTTACTGGGTCGCCATCAAAGAACGTTTCGTCAGAGCCAACCACTTCGGCATTTTGTCTAATTCTATTACTAAGCCGACCTCTTAAATTAATGATCTGTTCAATGCCATCTTCAGGCAAGAAAGAATAACAAAGAATCTGCTCCGACTTTTGACCAATACGATCAACACGACCAGCGCGCTGAATTAACCGAATGATTGCCCAAGGCAAGTCGTAGTTAAGAATCACATGCGAGTCCTGAAGATTCTGACCTTCGCTCAACACATCGGTAGTTATCAGTACACGTAGATCCTGGTTCAATTGAACGAATTCAGGCTTGCCATTGCTGACAGGACTGAATCGGTGAGCGATTGCAGAGGGATTTTCATTATCACCCGTTACGCACTCTATCTTCTTCAAGCCTCTTTTCACAAGCTGCTCTGTCAAATAATAAGCAGTGTCTGCGAACTGAGTAAACACAAGTACTTTCTCCTGGCTGTGAGTTTCCGTCAGCAATTTGAAAAGGGCATTTAGTTGTCTGTCCTGATCCGGATTCCAATCTTTCCCTATTTTCAAAATCTTGATTATTTCTCGACCATCACTTATTAGCAACTTTTGAAGCTCAGTCGCGAAGAACTCACTTCGAATCCAATCGAAGTGTTTCTTGTGAGATTCGCTTGCAAAGAGGTTATATACTTTCTCGGCTTGTTTGAGATAATCTTCCTCATCGAGGATAAGCTTTAAATGATTGTGCTCGTTTTCTTCATTGTCCGTATCGCTATCCTCCAGGAAGTCATCAAGATTTTGAGAAATATTCTTTCCTATCGGGATTGGCAGGTGATTTTGAATCGCATAGACAAAAATGTAGTTGCGTAGGATGTGCCGGCTTAATGACAATAGAAAAGAATATCCGCTACTCTCAAGACGCTTGAATAAGTTGGTTCTGCAAAATCCCATCAGTCGCTTGCCAGCACGTGAAAGGTTTTGCATGATTACTTCTTCTTCTTTCGTTGCTTTTACCTTTGGCTTCTGTTCAAGGAAATTACCTAGTCCGTACCTTGGCAGCTCCAAGTCATTTATGGCATCAACTATTTTCGATGAGTACAGTTTTGCGTATTGGTCTTTAGGATCGTTGAGGTCAAATTCATATTCCACTTTTCTCGGAACCCTATCTGGAAAATAAGACCTGCTGCCGTCCTGAAAAGTAAGGAATCTCCTTCCATTGGATTCATCGGTTGATGCGTAATTGTTTTTAATGAAACTTCGTGTTCTACGAACGAGATACAAGCGCATCAATTCTCGCCAGTCATCGGCAAAGTGACTTCTTTCAAACGCTTTGATGCTTCGAATAAATGTCTCAGTGTGTCGTGAGTCAAACTGTACTTTCCCACCAATTGATTCAATATATCTCTCCGGGCTAATACCAAGGTCTTTATCATCGGATAAAAACAATCTAAGTTGATTGGACAAATCAAGATATGACTTGTTGTACGGAGTAGCTGATAAGAGTATGACTTTACTTTCGTTCTCCTCAAGATATGCTTTGATGGATCGATAGCGGCTTCCTTGATCGTTTCTAAGGTTGTGGCTCTCATCAATTATAACGAGCCGGAATCGCTTTAACTCTGGCAGTTTCTTTTGTACCTCACCAATTGAAACTGGAATTGCTTTCAGATCATACCGATTAATGTACTCGTTCCACATCGGTTTTAGATTGGGAGGGCAGATGATAAGTGTTGAGTAAAAATTGCTTTCTTCAAACATCTTGGCCAAAGCACAAGCAGTGATGGTCTTTCCGAGACCAACAACATCACCGATTAAAACACCTTCTCTCTTATCAAGTTTCTTTGCTGCAATTTTTACTGCTGCCTGCTGAAAATCGAATAGTTCTTTTTGAAAGACCCTTGGTAAACGATACTCATTCAATCCCGCTCTGGCTTCCTGTGAAAGGTGATAAGCCATTTTTAGATAAATGTGAAAAGGTGACAGAAGCTTGTCGGCAGCCCAGCTATTGTCAATTATCTCAATGAGTTCTTGGGTGATGTCGATACACCAGCGATCCTTCCATCTGTCGTTGAACCAGGCTGCAAGTTTATTTGCCGCGTCCTGATCCATGACATCAATATTTAGCTCACCTTGTTTTGCAAGACCAGCCAACGTCAGGTTGCTACTCCCGAGAAAACCAACCACGGGAACTCGCTTGTCATCGCTAAACGCCAGATATAGTTTTGCATGGAGCGTATATCGGAGGTGAAGCTTAACAACTACCTTCTGATCCTTCAATTGTTGACTCAACTTTCGAAGAGCCTTTTCGTCTGCTTCTGTTGGTGTCCCGATGGTGAGTTGATCTTTGAATTCTTGAGCTAAACGCTTCTTCAGTTTAATTGCCTCAGCTTGATCCATCACATGATCGTCATCGTGGCGGAAATGATCTTTCAGGATGTCAACGGGCATTTTTTGCATGCCCACCAATAGCCTACAATACCGGTGGATGTCATCTTGCCCTTCCACAACCGTAGCGCCCGGTAATTTGTCGATGCAACCCGCAACTTCTTTCCAGCCTCTTAAATTGAAGTATCCCACGCAAAAGTCCGTCCGTTGGGACAGTTCCAGGGTCTCATTTAGTCCTTTTGTAAGGTGGTTTTCAATGTTATCGTAGATTTTCGGCATCGAGTCAGGTTAAATAGCCCAAAATAGCGGAATTCACTGAAATTCTGGGCCTTTTGAGTAGAAAAGGAATCGAAATTTCCCGTCTTTACACTTACATGTAAAAGCTGTACTTCGTCTGGGGCTTCACGTCTTGATCAATATACTTCATTATCAAGCCCACCCTTCGAGCACAGTCAATCGTGATGGGATACTTGCAATCAATTTGAGTATTGTTCCAATTCATTTTGGTCAAGCTCATTATCTCATTACAAATCGTGTCAGCGGACTCATCACTCTCCACAATGCGTATTTCGATGGGACGCGGAACGTAGAGGCCTGGATAAGTCTGGTAAAATTCAATTGACCCCTTTGTGAAAAGTAAATGGGTCTTGTTGTCAATTTCAATGTGAGAACCACGCTGGACAGCATAAAGACCATTTCTGAAAAGCCTCGTGTCGCTATCAAGAATTGTGATGTAGTCCATTAAGCTAATTCGAAGTTCTTGCGCGGCCTCGTAAAAGCCCTGCATCTCCTCATCATTAAAATTTGACGTCTTGTGAATAACTACTCGTGCTGGTGTAGTTTTGTGTATATCCTGATACTCTTTGATGACTCCCCTTAGCAACGACTGAGCTTGTGCCGCTTTAAGATGTGGCTGGCGATCATCCTTACTAATATCTACTGGTGATCCTCTTAATATCACGCCATTACCGAGGTCGTCAAAGAGCTGTGCAAGACTAGTATGAACCTGCTTCTTGTCTCTACTTCTATAGAAACTTATCCCAACAAAACAGGTCGTTACTTTACTATTATCTCTAATCAATCTCCAAGGCGTATGATTGGTCTTATAGTAAAGGGCCGTACAAAAATTCCAGGCCTTAGTTGCATCATCTTGCCTTCCACTTTTTTCTTTATAATCCTCCAACGAATCTTGAAGCATCAGTTGTATAGGCTTGCCAATTTGCATTGCCATCGCCTTCAACAGTCTCCGAAAGTCAGTTTCAATCTTTTGATCTTCCTTTACGACACCTTCTAGTGTTTCTTCAACTGCCTGAGTCGATGGTTTTGTGATCTTCGATTGCAATTTTGCCGGGATAACACACACCACCATATCTGCATTTTTATCAATAGCTAGGTACCGAATATGGCTCAGATACATTTCCGCGCATTCGGTCAACCTTTTATCCCAGTCAGTGATGTCTGTAATTCTTTTAATATCCTGGTTGGTTATTGATCGAGATAAATCTTTGTTAGCGATAAGCGTACTCTTAAATCCCGAGTTCATGTTAAACCCACAGAACGAAGTAAAGAGATTGGGCTGTCTGCTTTTGGCTTTGGGGGATATGTAGGACTGACATTTTTCTATCCAGGCCAAAAACTTGTCAATATTCTCGTTTGAACCCACTACGGCAATGTATGTATCGGTTCGCCTATTGGTGAAACGAATGTCATAGGCATCAAAATCTGCAATGCCCTTCTTGGGGCAGAAATGTAAACTCTGGCCAAATTCTAATTGGGGCTCTTGAATAAACTTCAATTTCATACATCAAATTCAATAGTTCCGTCTTTGTCTTTCATGTCCTTAAGATTCTCTTCAGTTTCATTTTGTACCCAATCCTCCTCATTCAATTTGGGCGAATTTTTAAATGTTAGAAATTTGATGAACTCAAGAAAATTGGTTGGCTTATGATGTCCACTGTCATTAAACATTTCAGTCTGTGTTTTGCCATATTTTAAGTAGTTGCCAATAAATTTTACGTGATTTAATATGTGCTGATTTTTTTCATTCTTTTTAAGAAAGCTTGTCACTTGCTCGTCCATCCAATAGTGTTTCTGCTTGCCATCTTTTGTTATATACCACTCGGGTGAAATTTCCAGGTACAAAATTCCATCAAGAAATTTGAATGAAATACTAAACGCAAGATTAGAATAGTACCAGGGTGTGTTGTCTTTTTTGTGCAACTTGATCCGAATCACGTCTCGTGATATTGTTCTCTTTCCGGAGTTCCAGGATTCAGTTCTTGTAATCACATTCTCATCCTCGGGAGAAAAGAAATAAAGGTTATCCTGATGGATAAATTCTATTCCGAGAAAGTAAGCCTGCTTAGAGAAGCAGTATTTCAGCAGAGCCTTGAATACTCGCATATGATCAATGCCTTTTTCATAAAACTCCTCTGGGCTTATGCAGTCGATTGTCCCTTGGTCCACAATCTTGCTTAGGTCGTGATTCTTGTTTCCTAAGTCATGGAAGCTGATTATTTGCTTGTTGTGATCGACCCAATCCGCGCTAAACCTCAATCCCTTCTCTTTCTTATAACTAAAAATCACTTCACGATCATTCGCCTTCTTATTCCGCATTCTCTTAAGAACATCATTTCTGTCAATCAATAGTTTTCCAATGTATAGCTTAGTGGGAATCTTCAATTCCAAAAGATTAGCAACAACTGTTTCCTGAATCGGAGTGTCGAATTGATTTTTGAAACTCTCTAACTTTCGCTCTGTGAATTGTGATTCAAGCAGTGCTTCGATTCTTTGAATGGTTTGATAGTTAGTGATTGCGTTGATTTTTTTCATCAAGTCTCGGTAGTCGAGGATATGATGATCTTTGTTGAAATTGAACGCATTGTTGATAATCGTGGGATATTCTCTATCGGAATAAGAATTCTGCTTTTCGGTAAGTATATAAATGAAGAGGGTATTATATGTCCTATGATGTTCGCCTTTCACGAATTGTCTAAGTGTATGCTTTACTTTTTCATTGTCCGAACTGGATGTTATTTGAAACGAAACCTTTGCATTTGAATCTCCCAGATCTATTCCCTCGATGTTATTTTGTTCATTATTTAAATTAACAAGGTTTTTAAAACCAAAGACTTCCTTAAAAATTGGGATTAGTATATTCTCTGATAAAAAATTAATTCCATATTGATTAATGGAATTGAGGGTTTTTACTTCTACTACGAATCGACTAAGCAAAGTTGCAATTCGATTTATTGAATTCAAGTGATTCATAAGAACACAATAACAGCTTGGTAAAGGTGGATTCCAGGTGGGCTATAACTGACTCAAACGAGTAGGTCAAGGGATCCGCTACCGTGAAAATACGAAATTCTGGTTCCACACGGAACATTCATTCAAATTCCTTTACAATCCTTCACAAGCTTTTACATTCCTTCATAAAATCACACACTCGTTAATCGTCATTAACAATCCTTAACTCAAGCTTTTGGGTCGCTACATCTTTGACCCATGAACGGAGCAGAAGTAAATCAAAATCATGGATCAGGAGGCAATTGGATTGCTTTCGTGTTCGGGGCAGTGTTTAATCTTTTAGGTAACGTGAACCTCGCGTTCCTAATTGACTACGCACTCCAGGCTGTTGTGGGTGGTATCATCTGTCTTGCCTTCAAAGTTCTTGGCGATGTATTGAGTCCTCTTTGGGAACGACACAAAGAGAAGGTGAAGGACTTTGCCAAGATGAAAAAGATCAGAGGCATTAAGATCGGAAAGAAGAAACGCCATGATCAAGAGTAGGCACGTGTTGATCGGAGCCGGAGCGGTGGCAGCCATCTATTTCGGTGGCAGCTACCTGCTCAAACTCAACAGGCTTTCGAATGAACTGGAGTCTGATACAAAAGTCTCCATTCATAATGTGAACCTGAGCGGCATCGAGCTTTCAATCAATGTAAAACTCAAGAACCCAAGTGGCGGAAGCATTCAAGTGAAGCATCCTTTTGTGAAGATGATCTATGGAGATAAAACCATAGCATCATCACAAGTGAAAGATGCAAACATCGAGATACCGAAGTTCAGCGAAGTCAATCTTGATCCGATCAAAATCAAACTTGGATTCCTGACCCTGGCAACAACCGTCCCGGCATTGGTAAAGGAGTATCGCGAAACGGGCAAACTGAATTTGGTTGTACACACAATCACAACCATCAATGACAGCTTGCCTTATACAAAGACTGACAATATCACTTTAGGTGGAGGAAAGGCTGCATAGCCACTGAGATGATGAAGAAAGAAGGAGGCGTATGGTTGCGGACAGAAAGAGGAGGTTGAAAGATGGAAGGGAGTTCGATCATCTCTTTCCTCCACCAGGTGGTAATGACACAACGATAAGAAAAAGTGCGGATGTAGAAGACACGATGAATCTCATTCGCAAAGCATTGCCACAGACGGTTTGGCAAACGGAGAAGATCGCGAAAGTATTGAAAGGAGAAAAACTGGAAGAAACGTGCTCGAATATTTGGCACTTCGTGTACCAGCACATTCAATACAAGAGAGACAAGGAAGGAGTAGAACAAGTACGAAGTCCCAGGCGTGCGTGGGGTGATCGTGAATCGGGAGTAGACTGTGACTGTTACACCGTATTTATTCTCTCCATCCTTCGCGCTCTCAATATTCCAAGTGTGGCGAGGATTACAAAATACCCAAAGCGGTATCCGGAAGTCCCGCGATGGCAGCACGTGTATCCCATCGTGCCGAAGCCAGGTCACATGAATGACTATTCGGAAGACCGCGACCACTACATCGTGCTGGATTGTGTGAAGGACAGGTTTGATGATGAACAACCTTTTTTAGAATGTAAAGACTACAATATGAGACTGGATTATTTAGACGGATTTGATGGGGAGGACGGGCAAGAAGAAGAATTGCAGTTTTCAGATTATGACAATGTCGATCTATCGGACCTCGCATCAATCTATGATGATGAGGAAATGGGGAACATCTTCAAGAAGATCGGTGGAGCAGTAAAGACTGCTGCGAAGAAAGTTGGAACTGTTGCCAAGAAAGTTGGCGACAAGGTGGGTGACGGTATCCGGTTTCTTAACCGCTATGTAAACCCAGCTACCATTCTTCTACGCAATGGATTTCTCCTTGCCATGAAGGTGAACCTGATGAACGTAGCGGGAAGATTGCGATACGCTTATCTCACCGATGCCCAGGCACTAGCGAAGGGAATTAACCTAAGCGAGTTGAAGAAGGTTCGCTCGGTGAAGGACAGAGCGGAAACTGTGTACTGGCAAGCCGGAGGTAAGAAGGAAAATCTTAAGAAAGCAATTCTTAGCGGCAAGGGTAACAAAGACAAAAAAGTACCACTGAGCGGTTTCGAAGGAGTGGATGGATTGGACAATGTGTATGCGGATGAGGATGAGTATAACATCATCCACAGTGACGGGTTCGAAGGGTTAGGTGAAATCGCCAGTGGTACTGCCATCGCGGCTGCGACATCAGCGGTTGCTGCCATAGCTGGGGCCTTAAAGCAAGTTAAGGGACTGTTCAACAAAGGTGGGGCTGAAGAGAAGTCATTTCAAAGTGAAACAGACAATGCAGGAACAGCTTCAGAACTACCCTCTTCTGTAGCTGAAGATGAAATGAGAGATGACTACTCGGAGACAGCGCCAACTGCACAATCAGGTTCATCATCCCTTGTTACAAAAGTTACGAGTGCCGTGTCTGCTGCAAAGCCGTTGGTATCTGCTGCAAGAACGCTGGTGCCGACTCAAACGGCCCCGAAGGTTTCGTCTCCAAGTCTCCCTGCGACAACAGTGAAAACAAATGAAACGACACAAAATTATTCCAGTACTGCTGAAAATACTCAGCCTGTACTATCAAATGAATCTGCCTCCAGTGGAGCTATGCTTGTACCAAGTGAAAGCGCATCACCAGGCAGTGCTTTACAGACTCAGGACAATGCAGCGAAAGCTGGCTTCATTCAGAAGACTACGACATGGGTAAAAGAGAATCCTGGCAAGTCCCTGCTCGTTGCCGGTGGCGTGATTGCAGGAGGTGTTCTCTTGATGAAAGCTATGCGAGGTGGATCGACAACAAATGGTTTGAATGGAACCCCTCCTAAAAGGAGCAAAGTCAAGAAGGGCAAAACAGGAAAGACTAAAACGAAAACAAAAGTGAAAGCACAAAATCTATTGTAACATGGCAAACACGAAGAAGAAAAATAAACAACAAAACGCGCTCTTCGGAACTGCCCAGGTGATGGAGCATCCGGTGGCGCAGACCGTAACGAAGGGAGGGCTGGTGATCCTGGCTGCCATTGCAGCGGGAGGTGCCGGTGCAGCATTAGGTAAGCATTCTTTGCTCGCAGGAATTCCAGTGACACTACTGGGATTTCATAAAGGCAATCCATACATCATCGCTGCGGGACTTGGTTTAACTCTGAGTAATGGCTTTCAGAATCAGAGCAAACCAACGGTGCAAGGCGTGGATGGACTTGACATGAAACAGCTTGCTGAAGAAGCAAAAGATCGCGTAGGCACGTTCTTCAAGAATTTCTCGGAGAAGCTCTACATAAGCAAAGCTGCGGAGCCTTTAGCCACTGCGGGATTATCTGGAGACCAGAAGGAGGAACAAGTAACCTACTTCGTGAATCCGTACAACGATACGAAGGAAATTGATATGTCAGCTATTGATCGCATTCAGGAGCAGATCGCTACCATGAACGGAGGGTTCAATGAGATGGAGAGAGAGTTCTAAAGGTCAGGGAATGCAGTGAAGTTTTTTTTGCCGCATTTTTCTTCAACTGCGTTCCCGCCTTTTAAAGTTTTAAAATCAACAAGTAACAATTAAACACAAAGTAAAATTATGCTGGGAGCATTAGGACAACTCATGGAGAGTGAGTACACAAACCCGACAGAGTTGTTGGGTCTGAATGGAGAGATGGATACCGAGTTGTTAGGGTATCTGAACGCACTGAACCCTGTGCAACGGGCAAAGGCGATGAGCAAGATCGTGAAGCGACACATTCCGTCACAGGGATCTCGCGCAGAGTTTGAGAAGTTCTTTGTAGAACTGCCCAAGCACATCAAAGAGCAATTGCTCCAGGGTAAGCTGCGTTTGGCTGATCAATTGATCTATACGATCAAGCCGATCAAAGGCGCGAAGACGATCAAGATGTTTGAAAGCCAGGATGTGAAAGAAGTGAACCTGCGGAACATCAGCAACGCAAAACTTCCGAAAAACATGGCTCTGCTTGTGTCGGGAATTTATCTCCTGCATGGTGTTGCCGCATCATTGGACATTGATGACATCAAAACCACCAAGTTTGATACCATCGAGAATGTTGGCGCATTGGCAAATGGAGAGTTCAAGCTCAAGGCTAACAAAAAACAACTGGTGAGCGATACGTCCAACCGGAAGTTTGTGACCACACAGTTTGATATGGTGCCCAAGAGCTTTTACAAACTGGCGAACCCGCGCCTGATCCATGACGATGTGGATATCGAGTTTGAGATTGAACTTGGCACCATCAAAGGACTGGATGCAAACTCAGTCTTGTATGTGGGCCTTGAAGGAACAGCAACTATTCCTTAGTAGATCATGGAGAAGCGTTGGGTAGACAAGATCTACACCTTCCAAGTGGACGCGGAGGGGCAACCGGTGAGCAAGAAGTTTGACCTGGACAAGAACGTGAAAGTGGTGCATGGCATTATGATGAGTTCCGACCAGCCGAACCTCTTGTTTTACCGAGGCTCTCAACGCATCGAGCTTTCCGGAGAAGAGCTTTTCCCGGAGGACTTCGAAAGCAAAATGTTTATGAGTGGAATGGCCGTAGCTCCCGATGATAAATACAAATCGCTGGGCAATGGAGTCATCGCGGGAAACGGTGAACTGAAAATCCAGTACAAGGACACGGCCAATCCCAACGCTCCCTTTGCTTACTACAAAGTTATCATCAACCTCTTATGTGAGATGAAATGATAATCACGAAGACAAAGCGGAGAATCATTATGACCAAGTTGGAAATAAATCAGTTTGAACGATTCAAACCGTTTGAAATCCGGCTTCCGGCCAACGTGAAAAAAGTGACTGGAATAGCGGTAACAACTTCAGGAAAATGGGAACCGGGACCGTAAGCTTTCAGGCCAATGATAAGATGGACGTCTTTTGTGTGGCCAGAGTCAAAGAAGAAGGAATTGAAATCCCTGATGAGGCTTTGATCAAGGTAAAAGATTCTCAGTTCGATAGTGATAAGGCATGGGTCACAGGAAATGTTCCAAAGATCAAACCAGTAAATGTTGATGGAGATACATCGATCATCAATGCCTGGTTTAAAGGAGAATCGTTCGATGTTCCTTTTGTCATCACTGTGTATGTCGAATGCGAGACGGTTGAGGAGCTTGAAGTGGTTGTGGTGGATGAGAGGACAGAAGAAGAACAGCGAGGCATGATTGATCCGCTTGAGCTAATAGAAATACACTTATGACGGAACAATTCATTTTGGATTTTGCGCCATTGCGATTAAAGCAGCAAGGTTATTCAAAATACCACTTTCGTCACAGGGACTTCATTATCGAGGGCGGGACAACGATGACTATTCCGGCTTACAACGAAATGTTCTTCATCATCGATGAGCCTCCGGGGGTTGTGGTGGACTCTGAATACGGAATGTACGACTCGACCGACAATCCAATACCAGAGAGCGTTCACATACACAGGGGCGAAATCAGGATCACGAATCCAGGGTACGAAAAGAGAAGAATAAAATTTATACAGGCAATCATTGTGAATTGAGTTATGGCACTACCGAATAAAGAGAAATACGAACAGAAGAAGATCGACAACCTGATACAATACCTGCGCCTTTACAATGACAAAGGCCAGCCCATTGATTATGAAATCCTGGTGGATGGATTCAAGGCTGTTCGCAGAACTAACGATCCGGATATGTTCACCATGTTCGAAAACTTTGTCACTGCCGATACGCGATCAATCGAAGTACTACTATTCACGGGTAGTAGCAACAACAACGAGAAGCGGATCTTCTATTTCGGTGATCAACCCAAAGAAGGACTCTCTGGGCTGGATGTGAAAAATATCGTTGACGAGGAAGTTCAGCGTAAGCTTCGTGAGAAGGAGTACGAGACCCTGAAGGACGACAACAAAAAACTTCAGCAACACATAGCCGATCTGGAGAGTGAGGTTGAAGAACTGGAGAAACAAAACGCCAGACTTGAAATGAAACAATCTCCTTTGAATAGTTTTTTGGGAGATATAGGATCAAGCCTCGTGGAGAGCTTTGTCAAGCGCAATCCAAAACTCATGGCTGCTTTTCCTGGTGGCGAAGCACTGGCAGGTCTGTTACAATCCAGTAATGATGAAGAACAGGTCGAACAACAATTACCTGAGTCTGAAGTGAGCTTTAAACCAAAGGCTAGTACCGGTACAATTAACGAGGAAGACCAGGCAGCTATCCAGTTTGTCAATCAGCTTAAGTCACAATTCACCAAGGAAGAATTTGAAAGAGTGCTTCACATTCTTCAAACCCTGGCCGATGACAAGAGTAAGATTGACCTGATCATCAATCATGTAAATATTAAACAACAAGCATAACTATGAACAAGTACAGTTTTGAAGTGAGCATTGAGGCGCAAACGCAAGGTGAGGCAGAAGTAAAACTGTCGGCAGCATCAACCTTGATGCAGAGGCTGAAGGCAAGGGAAATCGCCAAGCTTGCAGATGTGGTGAAGAACGATCCAATGAAGACTACCCTCGCGAAGAAGGCACTGGGTCTATAAAATAAAATTTAATGAAGGCAGACGAACAGAAACTCCAAAATCTCAAGATCGTGGTGATCTACTCAACACTCGGTCTTGGCACAGCAACGGGTCTGTTTCTTCTAGGGCGTCACCTTTACAAGAAGACCAGAGCGAACATTTCGCAGAGGAACAGTCTTGAAGTCGGTGATCCGGCAACCTTCGCGAAACAATTGAAGATGGCCTTTGACAACGACAACTACATGGGATGGGGGACTAATGAGCCGATGGTAATCCAGGTGTTCAACGAGATACCATCGAAGAGCATGTACACGAAAGTACAGAAGGAGTATGCCAATCTCTATGGAAGAAGTCTAAATGCAGATCTGGAGGAAGAGTTGAGCAGTGATGAATACAATGAGCTGATAAGGCTTTTAAACGCAAAGAAGTAAATGGCTAAGAAGGTAACGAAGGGAAAGAAAACGCAGAGCAAAAAGCCAAAGAAGGCAGCCACTCCTGCGAAAAAGACTCCGGCAAAGAAGAAGGGAGTTAAGCCAGCCAAGGTATTTATCTATGCGCTTGCTTTAGCGGCTCTGGGTGGCGGTGGATACCTGGTGTATGATCGTCTGAAGAAAAAGAAGACGATGGAGCAAAACCAGATTCCATCGGAGGCATCTTCAGATACAATCATCATCAACAACACGCTGCCAACATCTTATGCTTCTTTTACATCACGAGCTGTATCCAGTGGTAGCGATAGCTTTCCATTGAAAAGAGGAAGCAAGGGTTCTCGCGTTTCAATGCTTCAACAGGCATTGGCTAAGACTTCGCCAGGCATTTCCGTTGATGGGCAATTCGGCCCGCAAACTGCGAGTGCTTTAAAGTCAGCAGGCTATCCGGAAACTGTGAACGAAGCAACGTTCAACAAGATCACCGGTGGTTCTGGATCATTGACAGTGGTGTTTAATCCTTCCGCATTGGCCGAAAGTCTTTATGGAGCTGCGCAGTCGCAGAACATCGAACCGGTGCTCTCAGTGCTGAAACAGTTAAAGAGCGTTAGTGATTACTCCTCAGTCAATGAATACTACAAGAAGCAAAGCTTCATAGCTAAGACGATAGTAACAGACTTGCTGGAGTATGCCTTCAAAGGCAATGAAGCTGCGAAAGCACAAATACGAAATGAATTTCTGCGCATAGGTTTAAAGGTGAGTAGCACAGGCACGTGGAGCTTGCAGGGGATCAGGCTCTACAAAGACCTTATCACCATCCGCGAGACAGTTGTGACGGACGCTCAGAACAACCGGATACCCGTTCGCAGGAATACGATACTCGGAGATGAACTGGAGGTAGCGAATGGAATGACCTGGTTCAAGTCCATCGACAACAATATTCTCAAAGTCCCTACACAGGACGTCAAGTACACTTAAACAATTATTTACAATGGCGAAGTTTGAAAGTTTCGCGGGCAAGCTCCTGCGATTAGAGGGAGGGTATGTGAATCATCCATTGGACAGAGGTGGCCCGACCAAGTATGGAGTTATTCTTACGGTGTGGCAAGAACATGGCCACGACAAAGATGGCGATGGTGATATTGATGCAGAAGACATCAAAAAACTAAGTGAAGGCGATGCCAAGTACATCGCGAAGAAAATCTTCTGGGACTATTTTCTGGCTGATCTGATTCTCAATCAATCATTGGCTGAGTTCATTGTGGATTGGGGGTATAACTCCGGTCGTAAGACAGTTGCGAAGATTGTGCAGCGGGTTGTGAAAGCAACAGTGGATGGCATTGTTGGTCCACAGACCGTCACTGCGATCAATTGCGCTGATCAGGAACTTCTCTTCAACGCATTGAAGATTGAACGCAAGGTATTCCTGAATGGAATCATTAAGCGCAGACCTGACCAGATTGTATTCTATGATGGCTGGATGAATCGGGTCAATTCATTCAACTACAAGGCAGCCTAGACAAACAATTAACAGTAAACACATGCTATCTCGCGTCAAAGAAATATTGAAGGAATTCGGCTTCACCCTCTATACAAGACCGTATCAGCTAAACATTGTCGGGCTTCGAAGCAAGAATGTAAACTCGAACAGCTTCGATGATGAGATACATGTGTTTTACACAAAGCCCGATGGAAAATGGAACTATCACATCTTTCCGGCTACTACAGATCCTGGAACGTTTTGGTTGAACAATCCAAGCTATCCGCAGGGAACGGCAATTCTTGCACAAGGGCAGAATCGTGATGCCTATTCAATCGGTTTGCATCGTGGGAAGTATGAAGCTTTGGTGCAAGTGAAGCCAGTAACGGTCATTCGTGACTATGATAGAGACGCAATCCTGGATTTTGACAATGGATCGAAAGAGACTGGAAATTTCGGAATCAATATCCATCGTGCTGAAAGCACAGGCGCAACGCAATTTATTGATCAGTACTCCGCAGGATGCCAGGTGTTCAAAGATGCCGATGACTTTTACGCATTCATGCAGTTATGCAAGCTTCATGCGAAACATCACGGTAATTCATTCAGCTATACATTGGTAGACTTCAGGTCGTTGAGACGTATCACACTCAAGCGTGTGATCACGGCAACAACTGTATTTGCGGCATTGGCTCTTGGGTGGATTTTTACTCCGAAGGTTTATGAACACACCTAAACCTCCTTTCAGTTCTATTAGCGAGGAGTTACTTTATAATATCTATCTGAAAGTGTCAACTGGAAACGGTAATGGAATAACGCCAAATGAAATTGATACGCTGGCTAAACTGAACTCCTTTCTGAAGGACGCAGTACTTATGAAGGCAGACGATATCATGTCTGCCATTAATGCTTTAAAGGGGAACGTACCAGTGGTGGCTAATTCGTTGGAGAAGCTTTATAACATTGTCCAGGGTTTGACCTATCTCAGGCGCGAAGACATTGATCACCTAGCTGAACTCAATGCAATTGTCCAGGACGCAGACCTGATCAGAACCGAGGACTTAACTAACTCAATAAATGGTATTAAGGGAAATGTTCCTGTTGACGGTAATACCCTGGAGAAGCTGTACAATCTTATTCAAGGGTTTTCATTTCTGAAACGGGAAGACATCGATACAATCGCAGAACTCAATGCGCTTGTAACGGATGGCGATTTGGTCAGAGTTCAGGACTTGGCAGATGCATTAGTCGGATTGAATTTAAAGAAGAGAACGCTTCAATTTTTCTTCTCAGGTGATTGGGATGATGATGAGCACTACAATCACTACAACGACAGAGATATGTTCGTGCTTCGCGGAAAGATCAATTCGCTAACCCACGACTTTACAAATCAGCTATCAGGGGTGACCTATAAGAGTCGTCTTGATGTATCGACAAACTGGGCGAGTCATACCACTCTCGCGAACCTTCAAACATGGATTAACGCAAACATTACTGGGGATGAGTTGAGCGGAACAAAGTACTGGATTAAATGCCTACCGATTTACAAGCCGGGCTATGATGACGAGGCAATGAATATTTTAACTTTTAATGTACAGTAATATGAGAGAAGGGAAAGAGGGAAGGATAAGTCGCGATCAACTACTCACCGTGGGTGATCTTGAAATTTTTAAGGACAATCTTATTCAAGAAATAAAAAATCTGTTGGCCAATGCTACCACTGCGCCAGCCAAGAAATGGCTTAAGTCATCGGAGGTTAAAAAGCTTTTAGGCATTTCTACTGGGACATTGCAGAACCTAAGAATCAATGGGACGCTATCCTATAGCAAAATTGGAGGTACTGCCTACTACGACTATGACGAAATCGCGAAACTCCTGAAGGGCAATGAACAGCGCTGATCGATTAAATAGCTTTCTTACGCGCGTTATGTCCGATGGAGCCCTCACGACAACTCACGTTGGCGTCTGTACTGCGTTGGCCGTAGCCTGGGCCGACAGTGGTTTCATAAATCCGTTCAACATTTCGCGGAGCCGGGTAATGATCGCATCAAAAATCAAATCGGCAGCGACATATCATAAAATCGTTAGAGATCTGATTGAACTAGAATATATTAAGTACAGCCCTTCATATCATCCGGAGAGGGGTTCTGAAATCTCTATGTGTGAAAACAAATAATTGCAGATCGAATGGCAATACGGAGAACGAATACAATTAAATTAAACTAGAGTCTTGAGGTATGCCTGATAATCAGCTTTCATGAGTGCCTCATCGGATTTTCGATTTGCATGGGTTATCTCACGCATTACTTTCCAATCTGATCCCAATGCGCTTACTCTCATTTTCAACTCGGTTAAGGTAATATCTCTACAATAGATTGGAGAACCTGGCTGTTGTTTCCAGGAATCCTTGATGGTTCCTATATCGAATGAATCAAATCCCAATTCATCGACAAGGCGGAATACAATTTCTTTTGAATATGCGTCATCGCCTGAAACAGCAAGGGTGATTCGCTCCCGATCTCCCTGCTCTTTTCCAAAATCACGCAAGCTCGTAGCAAGGATAGAGTTGAACACCTTCGTGACCCCTCTTCCCAATTGTTGCTGCACCCAAAGACTATCGATGCCACTTTCCTCAAGCCCAGGGATAATTCCATCTCGCAGCGTTGGGTAGTAGTTTCCGGTGTCAATCACCACAACCTCCTTCGAAAGATTTTCAAAGAGCGAAACAGGAAGAGTAGGGACATTGACTTGCTGGATAGACACAACAATCACTTCGTTCTCATTCAAAACTTCTTCTATGAATGCAGCTTTAATCCCAAGCTGTTGTGAGAGTTGGGTTAAAGAAGCTGGTCCGCGAGAGTTCGTTATGGAAACCTCGTGCCCAAGGTTGCTGAATTGAGTTGCTAGGCAAACTCCCATTTCGCCTGAGCCAATAATGCCGATCTTCATTTCTTTACGACCATGTTCTTCTCCAAATCACGAATCAGCGCCAGCAGATATTGGGTCCAGCCCATCGTACAGTCTTCGTAACACTCAACCTCCGGAACGAGGCCCATGTGTGTAAACGTAATCTTTGTTCCGTTTTCCTGTCGGGCTATTTCAAAGCCGAATTTGCTTCCGATCCACTCACCTTCGTTTTTTATAAAGGTGAGCTTGCTGTCAGTCACAAGCCACACCAGTTTCTTCTCCGGTATCAGTTCTACTAGCTTCTGCTTTGAATAGTGTGCTCCTCCGGCCGCGAGAAAGGTAAATTCCCCGTTGAGGTTTGTTGTGTTTCCTTCTATCTGCTCCCGGTAAAAACCCGACCACCATTTCTTGACATTCTGAATAGCCCTAAACACCTCCGCTGGCGATTGACCAACCACGAATTCCATTGTAAAATCTTTGTTTTTCATATTGATTGCCCAGGTCTACTGATAAAAGAAACGCTCTGACGCGATTTTCCCGTTCCTCACTTCATACATCATTAATTGTTCAATTTTAATTCTTCCAAATCCGCTCACGGTAATATCAAAGCCTCGCCCTACGGCAAAAAAGTTACCACCGATTACCGGCTGAGTCGTATTGGCCCCATGAAACTCTTCAACTTTTGCTACCCAATTCTCTCCTTTCTTTCGAACAGCATCCTTGCCCTCCGCCTTTTGCATAGGCGCGAAGTAGGGAGATCCGTCCGGCTCACTACTGGTTACGTCATCAGCAAAAAGTTCGTCTTGAATCTCAAACCATTTTTCCTGTTGGGCAAGTTCATTAAACCGAGCCGCAACTTCTGTTGTCGTCATTGTTTTCATCATTATTGCTATTTGATTTTCGTGTGTTGATCTTTTTCGTTTAATAAAGTCTCCAACTTCTTTAGTTTGGATAGCCAGAACTTATCGAAGTAGGAAATCCAATTTTGCAGTTCATCAAAACCATCCTTTTTAAGGGTGCAGTATCGTTCTCTGCCGATATCCCGTATGGAAATGAATCCTGCATGCTCCATTATTTTTATGTGCTTCGATACCGCAGGACGACTCATCTTGAAATTGTCTGCTAGATTATTGATCGTCATTGTATCTTTTGATAGCAGCATGAGCATCTTGCGCCTACTAGGATCACCGATTACCTGAAAAGCATCAAGCCTGGGCTGTATCATAACAGTACATTCAAAAGATTATCGATTTTTTTCAAGTTCTTCAGCCATCCATCGGTGAGGCCATTGTAGAATGCCAGGTTTTCCTCCTTCTGAAATCCACTGTGATCAAGAAACAACTGAGTGCCGTTGTTGGTTGATTCGAGTTTCCAGGTGACAACTGAGTCTAATGTTATTTCGCCATTGCCAGGACCACTCTGCCATGTGTATGAAAGTTTTTCGAGCGGAACAATCTCTAATACTTTACAATAGAAAACACCATCAAAATTGAGGCTGGGTATCGCGTTTGTTTTGAATTGGAATTCATGCCCGACCAACGGGACAAAGTTGGTTTTCATCAACCACTTTTCCATCAACTCGGGCTTTGTCAAATAATCCCACACCTTTTGAGGCGAATGGGGGAAAAAGAACTGATGCTTTATGCTTCTACTCATAAATGTGTAACTTTTAAGTTACGCAAACTTATATGTAACTTTTGAGTTACGCAAATTTTGAACTGAAATTGTTTAAATGTAAATCTCGATGGTAGTACCCAATAGATTTTCAGATTGGAATGTCGGTTCGCTTTTTGTATGTTTGATCTATCAGGGGATTTCGAAAAATTCCGTGTTGATTAGGGAGCCGTAACCAAACGGTAACCATGATTTTGTAAAGCATCTAAGAAATTAATAGTGAGGTTGTTGTCCGATGAAAATCACACCCTCCTCCTCTGCAACCAAATTAAAAAGCCCCGACTCCTGTTGGGGCTTTTTAATTTAATCCGACAGGATTAACTACCGGGTACTCTTCGTTTTTCTTGATACCCTTCGATGCTGATCAATCGCTTCCAGCTTTTGACCGTAGTGTAAGCTGGCATTGATCTCGTAGCCGAACAGCAGCACCATCGTTAGCAATTGAATCCACACCATCAGGGCGATCAGCGCGCCGATCGAGCCGTAGACCTTATTGTAGCTGCCGAAATTGGTGATATAATAAGAGAAGCCGTATGAAATGGCCAGGCACGCGAGGGTGGCCAAAAATGATCCGATGGAAAAGAATTTCCAGTTGTAGTGCACCGCAGGTCCCCAGTAATAAATGAAGGATACGGCAAAGAAGAACACTATAAAGATCACCAGGAAGCGGAGGAAGAACAGCGCGTACAACGAAAGCTGATCCAGTTGCCAATGGCTCAGGTGGGACAATTGGTTGGTCACCTGGTTCAATACTACCTGCCCTACAATGAGCAATACGACCGCCAGCAGCAATACGACTGCCAGCAATATTGTCAGCCCGGTTGCAATCAACCGCATTTTAATAAAGCTCCTTCGCTCAACGGTGCGATAGCAGGCATTAAAAGCTCGCATCAAGGCCATCATTCCGTTGGTCGCGAGGTATAGCGCAAATACAAATCCAAATGTCAATAAGCCGCCCCGCTGCTTGCTGAGGATATCCATCACGGTGGACTGCACCACATCAAACATACTGGGTGGCATATAGTCACTGAGAAAGACCATGATGGCGTCCCGGGAGATTGTAGGATAAAATTCAGAGATGTAGGGAATCAACGTAAAGAGAAAGATAATCGTGGGAAAAATGGCCAGTATAAAATTATAGGCCACCCCATTAGATCGATCCATGATCTCATCTTCTTCAATATTGTTGATGAATATCTTGGAAAACCGATACAGGGTAAGGTTACCACTGCCCTTGATGCGTACCCGTTTCAACCATTGCCGGAGTCTGAACGCCGACTGCACCTTGAGTATCCGTTTGCGATGTTGAAACTTCATGCTGTAAAAAAGGGATTCAACAATCGTTGAAATGCTTCCGGCGGACGGCAGGGTTTGCCGGTGGCCTGGCTTACAAAAGCGAGCAGAGTTTCACCCCGGTGAATCAGGGTGTTCTGCTCATTGAATATCTCGTAATGAAACCGGATTCTCACCGAAGGCTTCTCCCGGATGGTTACCACCACCTTGAGCAACTCATCGTATCGGGCAGCTGTAAGAAAATAAGAGTGGTTTTCCAGCACGGGCATCATCACCCCCATGGCCTCAATCTCTTTGTACGTGAGGCCTAATTGTCGAAGGCTCTCAACCCGGGCTACTTCATAGTACATGGCGTAGTTGCCATAATACACATATTGCATCTGGTCTGTTTCACCATACCGAACCCGGATAAAAGTTTCAGCCTGGTACATGTCTATTTCTTTTTTCGCAAAGCCGCACCTTTTCGCATCTCGGCGGTCAAGGCTGCTTGGTACCGGGTGGCATTGATATTGTGTTCACGCAAGGTGGCCGCAAAATTGTGGTAACCAGAAAAATCCTCCTTGGCACACATATAAATGAAATCCGATGGAGTGTAGTTAAGCACCGCATCTATGTTCTCAATGGAGGGCATGTTGATTGGGCCCGGAGGTAAGCCTGCATATTTGTAGGTATTGTACGGTGACTCAACCTCCTTGTGAACATTGAGCACACGCTTGATGGTAAAATCACCGACTGCATATTTCAGGGTCGGGTCTGCCTGCAGGGGAATGTCCTTTTTCAGGCGATTCAGGTATAAGCCGGCAATGATTGGCGCCTCATCACTCTTAATGGTTTCTGCTTGCACAATGGAAGCCAGTATTGAGACCTCAATGGGTGTCAAGCCCAGCGCGGTAGCCTTGGCTCTGCGTTGCTCATTCCAGAATGATTCGTACTCATCATGCATCCGTTCCACCAGTTCTTCGGGCACAACATTATAGTAGATCTGGTATGTGTTTGGAATAAACATGGCAAGGACGTTTGCCTTTGTAAATCCTTCTTTGTTATTGCTGATAAATTCCAGGAGTGCGTCTTCAAATTCACCAGGAGTTACTCCGATGTTCTTGGTAATTTTTTCATTCAACTCACTCAACAGCCTCACATTGGTGAAGGTGACATTGATACGCTCAGTGCGGCCTGCCTGCAGGGCACGGATCGCATCCAGGTTGGTCATATTGCGGCGTAGCATATAACGCCCAGGCTGCATGGTGCGGTCAAAGTTCTTTAGGCGGGCCAAAAAACTAAACGATACCATATCATTGACGAATCCTTCTTTACCCAGAGACTCCAGCACACTGCGATAGGATGTACCCCGCTTTATAACAAAAAGACGGTCATCACGGTCCAAGAGAACATTAGGGGTGTAAATGATCTGGTAGAGATAGAAACTGAATGAGATCAGTAATACGGATCCCACCAGGAAAACGATAAGCTTGGTTTTTGGAATTTGCGGTTGCATACGAAGGTTCAAAAATAAGAAAACGGAGTCGGATCGAAAGCGTTAGTTTTGCAGTAGTCCCGTTTATGCAGGCGCAACGCATTATTATTCATCCTGAAAATCCCGAACCCCGCAAGGTGCGGCAGGTTGCAGAGTTACTGCGACAGGGTGGTATTGTTATCTACCCAACTGATACCGTATATGGTATTGGTTGCGATCTTCACAATCGTAAGGCAGTGGACCGGCTATGCCAGCTGCGCAAGATTAAACCTCAAAAGATGAACCTGTCATTTATCTGTGAAGATGTGAGTCATCTGAGCAGTTACATCCGCCATATGGAGACGCCGGAGTTTAAGTTGCTTAAGCGCAATCTGCCAGGTCCGTTTACATTCATTTTTGAATCCAGCAGTGAAGTGCCGCGGATATTGGGGATCAACAAGAAAACCGTTGGCGTGCGCGTGCCCAGACACCCCGTGCCCATTGAGATCGTCAAGGCCCTTGGTCATCCGCTGATCAGCGCCTCCATTAAAGACGATGACTCCATTCGAGAATATACCACCGATCCGGATGAAATTTACGCATCGTTTCTTCACACCGTTGATGCCATAGTAGACTCGGGTACAGGTGGCAACATCCCTTCCACCATTGTTGATTTCACCAGTGGCATCGCAACCATTACCCGTCAGGGACTTGGTAATCTCGATGCATGATCATGAAGCGGGCATTAATTGAACTGCACTTCCTGCCAAACCTGGAATACTTCAGCGCCATCCGGGGGATGGATCATGTCGTGATCGAACGACACGAAAACTACACCAAGCAAACCCTGCGCAACAGATGCATGATCATGACCACCCAGGGTCCGCACCGCCTCACGGTACCAGTAACCGAAAAACACGGTAAGGTGCTGATCACCGACATCCGTTTGGATGACCGCACACGATGGCGGAACCAACTTTGGCGTTCAGTGGTATCAGCCTATGCCAAGGCACCTTACTTTGAACACTATGCTGCTGACCTGGAGCGTGAATTATTCCGGGACTACACCAGGCTGTACGATCTGAACCTCGCTTTGCTGTCAATGTGTCTGGGATGGCTTAAGTCACCCATCGCCATTTCGGAAAGTGTGTCGTATGAAAAAGTTTCGGAACCTAAGACAACCGACCTGCGAGGGCTTATTTCAGCGAAATCTGCATCATTGACAAGAAATTACTATTCTGGTCTGCCCTACCGGCAAGTATTTGGCAGCGTATTTGAGCCTAACCTCAGTCTTGTCGATCTGATCTTTTGTGAGGGCCCCCGTGCCGGGGAATTCCTTGGTCAGTAGCAGGGATTTTGAACAAATAAATTTGACCGTACGTTACTCAAGAAGGGGTGGGGAGTTGGAGCGGTCAATCAGTTGCATTTAAGTCACCCCCCCGTTACATTTATAACTATAAATCCCATAAATGGAAGCTAAATTCTCCAATCGTGTGAAAGAAGTAATCTCGCTGAGCCGTGAAGAAGCACTCCGGCTTGGGCACGATTATATTGGAACAGAGCACCTGATTCTCGGCATGATCCGGGAAGGGGAAGGCGTGGCCGTGGGCGTACTCAAGAAATTGGGCGTGCCGATCGACGAGCTGCGGAGTGAAATTGAAAAGGTATCGAAAGGAACCGCAACGCACCAGGTAAAGAACCTCTCTAACATTCCCCTAACACGGGCCTCCGAGAAGGTGCTTAAGATCACTTACCTGGAGGCGAAAGTATTCAAGGCTCAACTTATCGGTACCGAGCATCTGCTGTTGTCTATTCTGCGTGATCCAGATAATCTCGCTACACAAATCTTAAACAAGTTTGACGTTGCTTATGACGTCGTAAAAGAAATGCTCGAATATCAACACGATCAACCTACGGCTGCATCGGATACCGATGATCCCGATGATGATTCCTCCAAAATGTTTGGTGGTGCTGGCGGTGCTGGCTCTGGCGGAGCTGGTAAAGAGAAAAAAGGAGCCGAAAAATCCAGGACCCCTGTACTGGATAATTTTGGCCGTGACCTCACCAAACTGGCTGAGGACAACAAACTTGATCCGATAGTAGGTCGGGAAAAAGAAATTGAGCGTGTGGCGCAGATTCTGTCCCGCCGTAAAAAGAACAATCCGATTCTGATCGGTGAACCCGGTGTGGGTAAGACCGCCATCGCGGAAGGCCTCGCGCTCCGCATCATCCAGAAGAAAGTTTCACGGGTATTGTTTGGCAAGCGTGTAGTAACCCTTGATCTTGCTTCATTGGTCGCAGGCACAAAGTACCGCGGTCAGTTTGAAGAGCGGATGAAAGCCGTTATGAATGAACTGGAGAAATCACAGGATGTCATCCTTTTCATTGACGAATTGCATACCATTGTTGGTGCTGGCGGTGCTTCCGGATCGCTGGATGCCTCAAATATGTTCAAGCCGGCTCTTGCCCGCGGAGAAATCCAATGCATTGGCGCAACCACCCTTGACGAATATCGCCAGTACATTGAAAAGGATGGTGCCCTTGCCCGTCGCTTTCAGATGGTGATGGTAGATTCTACTTCGGTGGAAGAAACCATTCAGATTCTGGACAACATCAAAGAGAAGTATGAAGATCACCACCATGTGAGCTACACCAAAGAAGCTTTGGATGCTTGTGTAAAACTGTCCGATCGGTACATCAGCGATCGCTTCCTTCCCGATAAGGCCATTGACGTGCTGGATGAGGCTGGTGCCCGTGTGCACATGAACAATATTCACGTTCCGGAAGAGATTGTGAAGTTTGAAGAGGCGATTGAAGACGTGAAGAAGGAGAAAAACAGGGTAGTGAAAAGCCAGAAGTATGAAGAGGCTGCACAACTGCGTGACAAAGAAAAGAAACTGATCGAGCAACTCGACCTGGCCAAAGCACGGTGGGAAGAGAAGACTCGGACTGAAAAATATGTTGTCACGGAAGACAATGTGGCCGATGTCATCGGTATGATGACTGGTATTCCCACCAACCGCATTGCCCAAAAGGAAAGTAATAAGCTTCTCGGGATGGCCAATGAATTAGGTGCTAAGGTGATTGGTCAAGAGGAGGCCATCAAGAAACTTACCCGCGCTATTCAGCGGACACGCGTTGGATTAAAAGATCCCAAAAAGCCCATTGGCTCGTTCGTGTTCCTGGGTCCAACAGGCGTTGGCAAGACCGAATTGGCTAAAATTCTTGCCATGTATCTCTTTGATAAAGAAGATGCATTGGTGCGCATTGACATGAGCGAATACATGGAGAAATTCTCTGTGTCACGCCTCGTGGGTGCACCTCCCGGATATGTAGGCTACGAAGAAGGCGGTCAGTTGACCGAGAAAGTTCGTCGCAAACCATACAGCGTGGTGCTGCTGGATGAAATCGAAAAGGCACACCCGGACGTGTTCAATATTCTGCTCCAGGTACTGGACGATGGTATATTAACCGATGGGTTAGGTCGACGCGTAGACTTTAGGAATACGATTATTATTCTTACGTCAAACATTGGTGTTCGCGACCTGAAAGACTTCGGAGCCGGTATCGGTTTCGCTTCGAAATCACGTCAGGCGAGCGAAGAGGAAATCATGAAGAGCACCATACAAAGTGCGTTAAAGAAGGCTTTCTCACCGGAGTTCCTCAATCGCCTTGACGATGTGATCATATTCAATTCGCTGCAGCGCGAGCATATTCACCAGATTATTGACATCACGCTGGGTAAATTGTTCGCCCGTATTTTGTCGTTGGGTTACCATGTTGAACTGACCGACAAAGCCAAAGATTTTCTGTCCGACAAAGGATACGACCATCAGTTTGGTGCGCGACCGCTCAACCGGGCCATTCAAAAGTACCTGGAAGATCCAGTTGCAGAAGAAATCCTGAAGGGGGAAATCGAAGAAGGCGGTACGATTCTCGCTGACCATGATGGCAAAAGCGAGACCCTTACCATCAAGGTGAAAAAGCCAAAAGCTTCGAAGAAAGAAAATTAACGGAGTACTAATCCAGATTAAAAGGCGGATAACCTCCGCCTTTTTTTATGTCAATACGACCCGGCGTATTTGCGGATAAACCATTCCGTTGCCACCAACAGCAGCAATACGAAAAACACCCATTTCAGGTTTATGAGTGGCTGAAATGATTCATCGGTATGTAGTTGGGCCGGCGCCGGTGTGGAGGCGAGGTGAGTTGATAACTCATTCAATGTTTGGAGGGAATAAAATTTTCCTCCCGTCGTTGAAGCCAGTTTGCGCATCAATCCACGGTCGGCCGTAAGATTCTGCAATTCCTGATTTTGTTCAGAGAGCAAAAATTCACCCCGCACCGTTTCACGTTTGCCCTTCAATTCTGTGGTAGCCTTAAAACGATAAATACCCTCGGGCAATCCACCAATTCGATAGCGGTTGTTGCCCGGACCTGTTACGTAACGATATTGCGTAACATTGCCTTGATCACTTTGAAGTTCAAGTTCAATGGTGTTTCCATACACCGGCTCAAACAAATCATTATAAACCTGGCTTTCGAGTACGACGGGGCCATCACTCGTAAATTCCTGTTGCACCGGGAAACAACGAAATTTTCTCCGGTCATCCCGGGTGCTCAGGTATTGGAATAAACGAGAGAATAGCTCATCAAATGCGGCTGTCTTCTCCGTCTCCTGATATTCACTGAGTCTCCACCGCCAAACCCCTTCACCCACGAGAATCGCGAGTTTACGGTCATTGTCCTCCAGCGAAAACAACAGGGGCCGGTCCGTAATGACATTGCCAATGCGCTGTTGAAGGATGGTCCGTGCATTCGCGGGAAATGAAAATCGGCCAAAGGGAACATTGACTGGCGGATAACGGCTGATCCTCGTATTAATATCTTCCGCATATCCAAGATCATGAAAATTGGGATTCACCACAGCCAAGGCTTCATCGCGTTGACCCGACGGCTCAAACTGTATGGGAATACCAACAGAAGACAATAACCTCAATTGGGTTCTTTGTCCTACTACTATAAAAGCAGCCGTATTGGCCTTGAGCATAGAAGACAATAGGGGTGTGGTCTTGCCTTCGGCGTCCGGGCTTTGGTAGCCAATCACCAGGTCGACGGCACCCGGTACCAGCCAGGATGCATCTACTTCCTGTATACCTGGAATGTGTACACCAAACTCATAATTTGGATTTTTTTCTACCACCGTTCGGAAGGCCTTGATATCCGGATGGGGTGCCCTCGCAATAAGCAATACCCTTTTCTTGCCTTCCACCACCTCAACAAATGCCGTAGCCCTGTTATTCTGAAGATTGGACTCACCGGAGACAGGTTCAACGCGTACCTCCAACCGTTGCATGCCCTGCGTGGTGGCGTCGATTTGAAAATCGAAAACATGCATCACCCGGTCACCAGAATTTTTGCGCAATTGCTGCATCATTTTCCCCTGACGCAGTACGCTTACAACAATTTCTTTATTCAACATCCCCTTCACAGCAACTTCCGCTCTCAATGGAAATTTGTTTCCCTGATAAACAATTCGGTTGTAGTCAATTCCCCGCAATACCACATCCGGATGATCGGTGGTATCGCCAACACCCACGGTATACACGGGCACTTTGTACGGCAGGTAGAGGGGAGAAAGTCCCTGGTTGTAAATGCCATCCGAAATCAGAACAACCCCAGCGAGGTTATTTCCTTCATACCGGTTAATGGTTTCCCGGAGTGCGGTGGCCAGGTCGGAGCGACGATGGCTAAAATGAAGACTGTCTTCACCAGACAAGGACCGCACCTGCACATCCATGTCCTGCTCCTTCAATTTCTCCTGCAAGCCGTTCAATGCATTGCGAATGAGAACCGTGTCCGATAATGACATCGACCGGGAGTCATCAACGACCACGGCAATGATGGGTTTCTCCAGTTGATTGCGTGTTTGTTTCAGAATCGGACCCAGCAACAACATCAGTAGTGCGGTCACCAGGACAGCACGCAATCCAAACAAAAGTCGATTCAGGTTTTTGCTCCAGTTGGCTGGTCGTCCGTACAGCAACCAGGCATACCCTACCCCTGTGAAAAAACACAACAGGATAAGGAATGGAGAATGATCAAACATCAATCGTTGCATGCCAGGTTGCCGAAGGGTTAGTATCCGTATTTATCCTTCCAGCGTTTGCGAAGATACAACCGCAGTTCTTCTTCGCGTGGATTTTGTCCGGGGTCATAAAATTTTTGACCTTTTATATCATCAGGCAAAAATTCCATGGGTACAAAATTCCCTTCAAAGCCATGCGCGTACAGGTATTCCTGCCCATATCCCAATTCCTTCATGAGTTTGGTTGGTGCATTCCGTATGGCCAATGGTACGGGGAGGTCACCTGTAGAGCGAACTTTTGCCAAGGCATCGTCAATCGCCACGTAGCTTGCGTTACTCTTTGCTGAGCAGGCCAGGTAGGTGGCGCATTGACTGAGGATGATTCGGGCTTCCGGGTATCCGATGACATTCACCGCCTGAAACGCAGCTGTAGCCAGCACCAATGCCGTGGGGTTGGCATTGCCAATATCTTCGGATGCCAGGATGACCATCCGTCGGGCAATAAATTTGACATCCTCACCACCCTCAACCATGCGTGCCAGATAATACACCGCCGCATTGGGGTCACTTCCGCGAATGGACTTGATGAAAGCCGAAATGATGTCGTAGTGCTGCTCGCCATCCTTGTCGTAGATGGCGACATGCTTCTGCGCTATTTGCATGACCTGCTCATCGGTAATCACTACAGGGTCCGGCGTTGCTTCCGTTACCAGCTCAAGGAGGTTGAGCACCTTCCTGGCGTCACCACCAGAAATGGTCAGCAACGCCTTATGTTCCCGGATTTCAATATCGCGCTTCTTTAATTCTTCATCACGTGAGATGGCCTGCTGCATCAACAACAATAATTCATGCTCACCCAACGATTTCAGGACATACACCTGACATCGAGAAAGCAAGGCGGCGTTTACTTCAAATGAAGGATTTTCAGTAGTCGCACCGATCAGGGTAATAGTGCCTTTCTCAACGGCGCCCAACAAGGCATCCTGTTGAGATTTATTGAATCGATGGATTTCATCAATGAACAGTATTGGTCGGTTGGTGTGTTTCGCTTTGTCAATGATCTCCCGGACGTCCTTTACACCGGCGCTTACAGCACTGAGGGTATGAAATGGCCGGCGTACTTCGTTTGCAATGATATTCGCGATGGTGGTTTTCCCAACTCCGGGAGGGCCCCATAAAATCATGGACGGCACATTTCCACTCAGAATCGCCTTTCGTACTATGCCATGATTACCCACTAGGTGATCCTGTCCTACCAAATCCTCGAGTTTAGCAGGTCTCATCCGCTCAGCCAGCGGCAAACGGGATGAATGGAGCAATGACATCAGATTATCAGGAGAACGACAAATAAATTAATCGAAAAGCCAATCAGGGCAACCATGGAAAACAGGAAGCCGAACAGAAAGTATTTCACCAATGTCTTTCCCCAGCCCTGGGCATACACGCGCTTCATACCCAGCAGCAGGTAACCGAATATCCATAAGGTCATCACTATCCCAATCCACGAGCTGGAGAACATTTCACTTAATAGCAGTTGCAAGGAGCCCGCCAGGTAGCAGAAATTATAATAATAGATAGAGAACACCAGATGTTCGCTGTAGAAATAATCGCGCCGCACATACAATAGCTTAAGCAGGAGCGCAAAAAATGGCAGGAGAAAAAAAAGCACCTTGGAGAAATTGTCCATGAATGCTTTTATGAATTCCTTTCCGAAACTCTCACTATTATTTTTGAATCTCTTGTTCAACTCTATGCTCCGGATGGTCATGCGTCGCTCAAACCAACCATCGCGTTCAGCTTCAGGCTTGAGTTGTTCCGCAGAATCATATGCCTCAACGGTGGCAAAATCAGATTTGGATAGATTGAATTTAGTGCCATTGCCATTCTTCTTTTTGTCGCGCTTGGCAGCGGCCTTAACGGAATCAGCCCAGGGCTGCTTGAACACCTTGCCAACAACAGAGTCTTTACCTAATTCAGTAAACAGGGAGTCTACGTTCGGGCCTTTTGCACGAAGTGAATCAGTTGCCACCACCTTCTCCGGGCTGTTGTCTTCGGTTTCATTTTCCTTATCCGAATCCTGAAAGGAAAAGAAGAACAGGAAGAACACAAAACTTATAAATGCATACATCCGGGCGGGATGGTAGTAACTTTCGCGCCGGCCGGCATTATACTCCATGGCCAAAAATCCTGGTTTGGTAAGCAGGTATCGCGTTGTTTGAAAGAACTTACCTTCATAAGACCAAAAGGAGGAAATGAAATTAGACCAGAGCTCTCCCAAGGTCTGCCGGCGCGGAATATCTTTTTGACCGCAATGATGACAGAATATATCCTTCAATTCTGTCCCACAGTTAAGGCAATGGGAGTTATGCCTCCCGGGAGGTGTTGATTGTTCTGCGTTGACCATGCCTTCTGCTGCAGGAACTGCTTTCTCCAGATCGTCCATATCAGAAAGTTAGGGACTTCAGCACATCGGATGCGTATTGCACGCCAGCATCATTGATATCGAGATGCAGCACCATCCGGATTTCAGTAGCCCCAAAAGGAAGTGCCTTGATCTGGTGGTCCGCTAACCGGGCAAGAAATTTTTCAGGTGTCACCTCTCCGATGAGTTCAAATATCAGGATGTTGGTATCCACGGGCATCATCGATTTCACATAAGGGCATTTTTTCAGCACTTCTCCCAACTGCTTTGCCCTGCGGTGGTCATCACCAAGGCGAGCTATGTTATTTTCGAGGGCAAATAATCCGGCAGCTGCCAGGTATCCAGCCTGACGCATGCCGCCGCCAAAAACTTTTCTTATCCGCCTTACTTTTGGTTCCCACTCCTTTTTGCAAGCCAGCACCGATCCGACCGGGGCGCCTAAGCCTTTCGATAAGCACACAGAAATGGTATCGAAGTACTTGCCTACCTCACTGGAAGCATCTTTGGTTTCGGTCAGGGCATTGAATAGCCGGGCACCATCAAGGTGCATCCGCAATCCCCGCGGACGAACAGCATCGTGAATCCCTTTGATTTGTTTCAATGTATAATAGCTGCCCGCTTCACGCACCACGGTATTTTCAAGGGCCACCACCGAAGTGGTTGGATAGTGAATGTCTGACGAGTTGATATTGGACAATATTTCCTCCACCGACAGTCGGCCTCGGTCACCAGGAAGCAATCGAACACTCACGTGACTATTGCCAGCCAGGCCGCCTCCTTCATATTTATAGATATGCGCTCCCTTGTAACAAATAACTTCATCATAAGGAGAGGTAAGAACCTGTATACCTATTTGGTTGGTCATGGTTCCGGAAGGACAATAAACAGCTGCGTCCATCCCCAGCAGTTTGGCAGCCATTTCTTCCAGTTTTATTACGGTCGGGTCCTCGCCAAAAACATCATCTCCAACCTCCGCCCTCATCATCGCCTCCAGCATAGGCGGAGTTGGGCGAGTAACGGTATCGCTTCGAAAGTCTACTACCATGATTTTTGTGATTCAAAGGCTGAAAATACGAAAAACAGCGGGTCAGGCGAGCGCTGTTTCTGTAAGCCCGTGAAATAACCCGAACCGCGGTGAAATTACCTCAGGCTGCCCGGCGGGCCTTTTCCCATACTGCACTCTGCGAACCTTTCAGGTAGCGATATAAACCGGCATACGCCGCGGCATTCATCATCACAAACTGAAAGGCCACACCCACGACCGGTGGAAGTTTTGATCGCCTCATATACAGCAATCCAATCGCGGCGAGCGAATATCCAGTTGCTTGTATCCAGAATAAGTACTGATAGAAAGTACTTCCATCACGGGCCAGGATGGCGGATAAGATCAGGATCACGGGAAGAATAAACGGCACTACGGCCCAACGCAACAACCGATGGGAGAGAAATTGAAAACTAACGAGGTCGAAGCGAGCAGGACGAAGCAAGTACGAGAATTGGACAATCGCCTGAAACCCGCCCGCACAAATTCTAACTTTGCGCTTCCACTCTTCGAGCAGGTTCGCCGACGGCTCTTCGGATGCTATAGCCTGGGGTTCATAAATCACCCGATAACCACGTGTGGCAATGTCCATGGACAATACGAAGTCTTCAATGATGGTCCCCGGTTTTACCGGACGATACAATGACGTACGCAGCGAGAATAATTCACCGGCAGCCCCGACCACCGTGTGCAGTTCACTATCCAGTTTCTTGAGCGCAGACTCATATTTCCAGTAAAGGCCCTCTCCTTTTCCGGCAGAATTACCTTTGGCCACCACATGCTTTTCGCCGGCCACAGCACCGACTTGCGGGTCCTTGTAGTGACGAACTATATTTTTGATAGCAAACTCATTGAGCATGCAGTTGGCATCCGTCAAAATCACAATTTCAGACTTCACGGTTTCCATAGCACGGTTCACAGCTACCAGTTTTCCCTTTCGTTCCGGGGTGTGCATTACCCGAATAAGGGGCAGGCCGCGCAACAGTTCCTCAGAACCATCGGTGGAGCCATCTGTGACAAAAAGAATATCCAGGTTATCAGCCGGGTAACTCATCGCATAACAGTTCCGGACTTTCTCCATGAGAATATCCGCTTCATTATAAGCTGCAATAAGCAGGGTAACCTGGGGCCAGCGGTGGTCTATCATTTGATCCGGTTCCGTTTTTGTCTTACCATTAACCAAAGCAGTACTCCATATCCTGCGTAAGCATAAACCACTATGCCCAGCAAAAGCCAGAATGAAATTTTTGCGATCATGCTGCAACGGTATTTAAGAGTTGACTTGCCCACACAGGTGGCATGTTCTTTTGAATTTCAATTTGGTCATACACCCGATGGGGCACGGGCCCGTTGGCTTTTACCCATTCAGCCATTCGTCCTAGGCCAGTCTCCAGTGAAACCTTGGAGAACAACGAGCCAAATACCTGTGTGGCCTTTTCGTGGGAACAATAGGCATGAACGGTTTCACGACGGGCTTGTAAATGCTTTATGTGAAGCGGCACGTCCATGGCTTTAGCTACACTGCGTGCCACTTCATTAATGGTATAGGGTTGGTCGGCACCAATATTAAAAATCTGATTATAGGCCTCACGGTATCGGATGGACCTCGCGATAATCGGTGCAACATCATCGATGTAAGAAAATGCGCGGGTCTGGGTTCCGGAGCCGAAAATGGTCATGGGCTTACCTTCCATGATTTGATTCATAAAGATCCCAATAACGTTCCGGTACCGGTCGCCCGTATTTTGATTCACCCCGTACACATTGTGCGGACGAAAAATGATGTAATTCAATCCGAACATCCGATGGGCAGATGCCAGATCAAGCTCGGTGGTATATTTTGAAATGCCGTAGGGATCCTCCGGTTTGGGTGCCATGTCTTCCGTCAGCGGACTTGCAGAAGAGCCGTACACCGCAATGGAAGAAGAAAAAACAAACGTTTTAATGGTGCCCTGATTGACAGCCGCATTGATCAGGTTCACGCTACCTAGCACATTGGTTGTATAATTTGCTGTCCGGGTGAAATGACTTAGTCCCTCGGCGGTGTAGGCGGCCAGGTGAAAGATATAGTCGAATGTGTAGGTCTTGAATAACCAGGTGATAAACTCAACATCGGTTATTGACCCCTGGTGAAAGGTCATGCCTTCAGGGTGGTTAGACTTAAAGCCACCGCTCAAGTCATCAATCCCGATCACTTCATGGCCCTGGTACAACAACTCTCCAGCGACATGCGAGCCAATAAATCCAGACGAACCTGTGACCAGAGAAACGTTCTTTTTCATGGTGTTTTGCCCTTTGTTGATACAAACTTAGCGGTGGCCAATCGCCTGCCGGGGGCATTTTCGATCAATCCGGCCAAAGCATCGATTAATCCCTTTCTCCTTAGCTTAGCAGACCTCATTTTTGCACCGTAGTAAACCTTCTACCCTTTTGACAGAATTGGACTCCATACTTGAGCGGAAAAAACTGCTGGAAATCTCCACGCGGCTAGGCTCCACCCTGGACGAGCACGAAGTGACACGACTATTGGCTGAAGGCCTTACCACCCTGATCAGCTATGATACCATGGCCATTTACATAGCCGATCATGTGAATCAGCGACTAACTCCGATTATTGTTGAAGGTCGTCAGTGGGGGAAACAGGATTTTGAAAAGTGGTCGATTCCTTTCCAACAAGGCATCGTCGGTAATGTGATCTCAACGTCACGCGGGGAAATGGTTAATAATGCTCATCTGGATCCGCGCTCGCTATACCCCGAAGGTGTACCTATTACTACTGAGCAAATGATAGCCATTCCGCTGCGATTGGGTGATCAGTGCTGGGGAGCGTTTGCGATGAACCGCATGAGCGATGCCCAATTCACGGAGACCGAATTTGAAACCGCTCAGTTCCTGGCGTCTTATGCCTCATTGGCTCTCAATAACATCAAGCTCATTGGTGAGATTAAAGAGACGCAGGCCCTGCGTCAGGTCATTTTTGAAACGATCTCCGACTCCATCATTACGGTGAATGAAAACGGACAGATTATTTTCTGCAACGAGGTGACTGAAAAGATCTTTGGCTATAGCCCATATGAGTTAATTGGGGAGGACCTCACCAAGATCATGAATGAGGCCTACACCGGCGCACATAACAAATCCTTTAAACAATACCTGGCCAGCGGCATCAAGAAGATGAAGTCCTGGTCGGCGTTGGAATTGGTTGGCCGACACAAGGATGGGCATGATGTGCCTATTGAAGTGAGTTTTGGTGAAACCACCTCAAATGGTCAACGAATATTCAGCGCCATTATCAGAGACATCAGTCAGCGTAAGCGCTCCGAGCAAACGATAAAATCGACAAAAATCAGGCTGGAAAACCTGATCCGAACCCTGCAGGCTGGTGTGCTGGTCGAAGACGAGGATCGAAAAATAGTGTTGACCAACAAAACCTTTTGTGAATTCTTCGGCATTCCCGTTGATCCCGATCTGCTCCTGGGTGCTGATTGTTCGCAATCGGCAGAACAAAGCAAATCCCTTTTCGCTGATCCTGAGGGGTTTGTTCAAGGGATTGACAAACTCTTGGCCGACCGTGTTATTAAAGTGAATGAGGAATTGATCCTGAAAGACGGCCGGGTGCTTGCCCGTGATTATGTCCCCATTTTTGTGGAAGATTCGTATCGTGGCCACATGTGGCTATATCGGGATATCACGGAGACCAAGCGAACCCAACAAGATTTGATTACCGCTAAATACATGGCCGAAGAGTCCATGCGAGCGAAGCAGGACTTTCTTGCCAAAATGAGCCACGAACTTCGCACACCAATCAATGGTGTGCTCGGTTTGACAAACCTGGTGGCAGCCTCAGAGCTCTCCAAGGAAAACCAGGAGTACCTCCGGGGTATACGATTCTCCGGTGAACATTTACTCTCCATTATTAATGACATTCTGGATCTCGCCAAGATTGAGGCTGGCAAAATGAAATTACAACAAGTGGCCTTCCGGGCAGACGAACTCATGGAAGCCATGGTGAGCAGCCAGCAGCCTTATGCAGCAGAAAAGAAGATCTCACTGACGTTAACCCTGGACCCCGCCATGCCGGAAAGCCTGCTCGGTGATCCGGTTCGGTTTAAGCAAATCATGCTGAATTTGACCTCCAATGCGCTGAAATTCACGCAAAGTGGTGAAGTCAACGTGTCTTCCAAAGTGCTTTCGAATTCAAAAGATGAAGTACTTATCGAATGGAAAGTCAAAGATACCGGGATCGGGATTCCTTCCGATAAGCTTCAGGTTATCTTTGAAAGCTTCACGCAGGCTGATAGGAATACAGCAGTAAAATTCGGGGGAACGGGGCTCGGCTTGAGTATTGTCAAGCAATTGGTGGAATTGTACCACGGAAAAATTGATGTGATTAGTGATCCAGGCAAAGGATCGGCCTTTATCGTTACCCTTCCATTTAAATACAACGAGCAAGTGATTGCAAGAGGTCCTGAAAAAAACTGGGAGGACCTTACGTCCTTCAACGGTTCCCGTGTGCTTCTGGTAGAGGATAACCTGATCAACCAGACCGTCGCCAAAAAGACCCTGGAAAAATGGGGCATCGAAGTGGATGTGGCCGGCAATGGCGTTGAAGCCATCGAGCGATTGCGTGTTTTTGACCGTTACCAATTGATTATCATGGATGTTCAGATGCCCGAGATGGATGGGTTCGAAGCCACCCGCATCATTCGCAAGGATTTTGAAGAACCCGTTCGATCACTACCCATTATGGCCATGACGGCATCAGTGCTCTTTGACGCTATTGATCGTACGCGGGACGCCGGAATGAATGACTACATATCAAAGCCCTTCAACTTCAAAGAGTTGAATCAAAAACTTCGGAAGTATCTCAAAGAATCGAACAAAGCCGTCAAAGGCAACAAAGAGGAAAAAAAGGCTACCAGCTATATCGACCTGCAATTTCTCGAAACCATTTCGCCTGGCAATCACACCTTTCAAATGGAGATACTCAATCTCTTTTATGAACAAAGCAAACAATACCTGGATGAAATTAAGAAAGCATTTGAAGAAGGCAACTTCCAGCGACTCAAAGAAAAGGCACATGCCTTCAAGCCTATGGGATCTTACGTAGGGATCAATTCACTTACCGCCCTCGTCTCTGAACTAGAACATGAATCTGCTGATCCCAATAAACACGATAAAATTGAGGGCATTATTCTTCAGGTTGAAGTGATTGTACGCAATGCCCGAAATGAAATAACAATTTTAAACAAGAAATAATACAATGAGCTTACGTCAAAGAATTACCATGGCAGCAAACACAAAAAATTCCCAGAAACCCGATATGATCATCATTGATGATGAGAAGGCCTTGCGACTCTTATTAAAGGAATTCTTCAAAGACAAATTCAATGTTACCCCATTGCAAACCGGACACGGATGCATGGATTATATGTATACCAATCCCATTCCCAAGGTGGCGATCATTGATTTGGGGTTGCCGGATGTTTCGGGCTTGGAGTTAATCGCGCGCCTTAGAAAGGAATCAAAATGGGACGATATGGTAATTGTTGTGCTGAGCTCTCGCGATGCCAGCACCGATAGGATCGCCTCACTGCGGGCCGGCGCCGACGACTATCTGCAGAAGCCCTTCAATCCAGAGGAACTTGAAGTTCGAATTGGAGCCATCCTACGACGGATTGAGCGACAAGCCGTCGTTCCTGCCTAAAGACAATACCCTTCATTTTGCGCAATTTTGGGGCATTTATCAGTAATTGGGTGACTGAATAGTGCTATATTTCCGGGATCGCAGACCGGTATGAGCACTCCCATTCAATGCCTTATTGTAGACGACGACGAAATGTCGCGCAAACTGCTGGGTCAGTTGGTGTCTCAACTTAAAAATTGGGAATTGGCCGGATCATGCGCCAGCGCCCTCGAAGCCAGAGAATTCCTCCAGCAGCATACTGTGGATGTTCTGTTTCTGGATGTCGAGATGAATGAGTTAAGTGGGCTTGACCTGCTGAAGTTGCTCAAATCGCAGCCTGAAGTAGTGATCGTTTCCTCAAAGGAAAAATATGCTATCAATGCCTTCGAGTATGAAGTGACGGATTACATCCTCAAACCGGTTTCTATGGAGCGGTTCATGAAGGCTGTTGACCGGGTGGAGTCACGGTTGGCCCATGACAAAGAGAATTACGCTACCCATGATTCAGTCTTTGTTAAAGCCAATAACCAGGTACTGAACATTCGCCTCACGGATATTCATTACGTCGAAGCCTACGGGGACTACGTAAATCTCTTCACTGAAAAAGATCGCTTTGTTGTGCATGGTACGATGAAGGGGATCGGCTCCAAACTTCCGGCTGATCAATTTCTCCGCGTGCACCGATCATTTATTGTGCGACTGGACAAGATTAATGCCATTGACGAAACACTGATCGTCATTGGCAAGAAGCTTATCCCCATTGGCGACTCCTACAAAGCTGATCTGATGAGTCGTCTCAAGTTTCTTTAAACAGACCCCTGCTCAATCCCAATCAATTTATCGATGGCTGGTTGTCAGTCATCGAAAAGTGGCTCATACAGCGTGCGTAAGGGATAGTTTTGCGTCAAAATATCATAACATGAAGCAAACTTTACCCTTGGCCATTATGGCTATAGTCATTTTCGGATGTGTGCGGGAATATGCAACTAATCCGGTTTCCGCCACAGAACCGTCCCTGGGCATTGCACCAGGCTTTGAATTCGCCACTACATCTAACTTCTCCCTGACCATCAATACACTCGACAATCGGGGAGTTGGCCTTAAGCGAATCCCGCTTACCATTGGTTATATCTCCGGCAAAGACACTCTTGAGCTGGGGAAAACACAAACCAATGATGCCGGTGTTGCTATCTTCACCAACACATTGCCATCCTACCTTAATGTAATTACGGTGGCAACCGATTACCCCGGCCTTCCCTCATTTACTACCGCGAAATTGACTACCGGTACAAACCAGATTACACTGGGCGGCAAGACAGTTCCCTCTGCCGAAAATACCAGTGGCGCGCCTTATCGCGCAACGACCGGCGGCAAGACAGTGGGTTTCTCTTATTTGTCCAGCTACGATGCCTCCGGTGTGCCCAATAACCTCGAGCCAGTAAACGACTATATTCCTCAGGATCTTCTTGACCTGATTAACACATCCCTTCCGGAACAAAGACCTGTGCCTCAATACAATCCGGAATACATCGCTGATAACATCGAAACTGACTTGCAGGTGAAAGACTCCGCAGATGTTTGGGTGACCTTTGTGACCGAAGGCGCCGGATATCTCAACTCATTGGGCTATTATACCTATGATCTGAATAACCCTCCAAAAACAGTTGACGATATCAGCAATTTTACGGTCGTGTTCCCCAACGTTTCCTTGCCCGGCAGTGGGGGAAACCTGCAGTCTGGAAACAAGGTTCACCTGGGTGTTTTTGCTCCCAATACCGGCATCGGTTGGTTTTTAGTGCCCAATGGTTGGAATGGGAAATCGGTAGTGACACAACCAGAAATCAAGTATTCTACCAAGGTGCTTAATACCTATGACAAACCGCAATACCAACAGCAAACTTTGATTCTCAAGGATGTTGCCCGTGAGTTACTACTTCTTTCTTTCGAAGATATTTCACGGCCGGGCGGTGATAACGATTTCAACGACGCAGTATTTTATGTTACAGCCAATCCCTATAAGGCAATTGTAAATACGAATTTCAGCAATGTTAAGACCGGTCCGGGTACGGATACGGATGGCGACGGCGTGCTGGACAAGAACGATGCATACCCCAATGACCCTGCACGCGCCTTCGATGTGTATACTCCGGGAAAGGGAACTTATAGCAGTCTTTCTTTCGAGGACAACTGGCCAGCCAAAGGAGACTATGATATGAACGACCTGGTGGTCGACTATTCCTATCACCTGATCACCAATGCGGCGAATGCCGTCACAGATATGTCGGCAAACTTTGTGGTTCGTGCTGTCGGTGCCTACTACAAAAATGGATTCGGTATTGAATTGCCCGTGCCTTCGAATCTTGTCGAAAAGGCATACATAAAGGGAACACCAGGGAACGTCTTGACTAAGACCGACCCCTCCGGTGTTGAATCGGGTCAAAGAAATGCAGTCATTATTGTGTTTGACAATGCCCAGGCGTTATTTAATACTGATGGTATGGTCAATACCATGCCCGGTCAACCGTTCGTGCAACCCGTTTCAATTGATATGTCTGTTACATTCAATCAACCCGTGAAAATGGTTGATCTGGGATATGCCCCCTTCAATGCCTTCATTTTTGTTGATGGGCAACGTGAGGTGGAAGTTCACCTTCCTGACCAAGCCCCTACCGACCTCGCTAACCTGAAGTTGCTGGGTTCCAATGCCGATAACAGTGCGCCTGAAAAAGGTCGATACTATAAGGCAGGTAATGAGCTTCCCTGGGCCATTAACATAGCTCAGCCGTTTGATTATCCGTTTGAAAATCGGGTAGTCAGTGAGACATACTTGCAATTCAGCACCTGGGCCAAGACCGGCGGAATCAATAACAAAGACTGGTACACCAAGAAGGCAGGTAATCGTGACGACACCAAAATTTACGTGCCGAAGTAACGGATCTTAGTATAGTTCAGACAGGAGAAAGGGGGTGCCAAAAGCACCTCTTTTTTTGTCTGGCAATTCCCCGCGTCTATCGACCAAAGGGCCTTAACCACCTAAAAAACCGCATTTCCGGGGGGTCGAGGACTACTTTTGCATCGTGTTAAAAGCCATGCGAAAGATCATCATACTGGTTCTCATTGTGTCAACAAAGGGTGTTGCCCAGGATTTAGCCCTACCCGACAACCGTCAGAGCATAGAAATTCTTCTTTCCAACGAATCTGCCATTGATTCGCTGGTTAATCTGGCTATTACAAACTCATATGCCATCAACGGATACAAAGCAGAGCTTTTGCAGCAACATGAAAATGTAAGGCAGGAACGGACACGCTGGCTTTCAACTTTTCGCCTCGGGATCAATTTTTTTTCCATGACCACTTCGGTGAATAGCCTGGATCAGTCTATCACACGGGTGGGTGTACTGCCCAATCTTGGATTCAACCTGACCGTTGACCCGGAGAAATTCATTAACCGCTCCAGTTACATCCGGGAAGCGCAGCAAAATGTGGTGCGGGCCGAAAACCAGGTGAGTAATCAACGCAAGATGTTGCGTACCGAAATAGTTGGTTTGTTTTATACCTACCTCGAGTCCCTTGGTATTTTGGAATTGCGCACATCAGCCAGTCAGAATATGGCTGAGCAGTGTCTGCTTATCGAAGAAAAATTTAAAAAGGGCGAAGGGCGAATGGAGGACTTGCTGAACTCGCAGAATGCATTGGTGCTTGCGAGGGAATCCTTGTTGAAAGCCCAGTTAAATGTTCGCAGGCTCCGCAAAGAGATCAACATCCTGATCAGTGACTCAGAGGCCTATTTTACCGAACGTCCAATGCACTAGGATGGATAATTTCATTGCCATATTACGCATCCTGCACCGACACCGAATCAAGCTCCTGGTAATTCCTGTTATTACCATGAGCCTCGTCTACTATCTCACGGGTAATATGCCGCGGAAATACAAGAGCGATGCGCGGCTCTACCTCAACTTGCAGGAAAACAAGGGCATTAGCCTGACCGATGAAGACCTGAAGCAATACCAGGTTCACTCCTATTTTCAAAATACCATTGAGTTATTGAAAGCCAAGCGCACCATTGAGATGGTACAACGAAAAGCCATTGAGAAAGCGCTTTCCAATACTCCCCCCTTCAACCGTGGAAATGAATTGCTGATTGAGCGACAGGATGAAATCATGCATCGCCTTTGGGAATTGAACGCAACCGAGGCCGCCGGGCCAGCTGGTGCCATAGACAGTATTATGAATCGCTATCTGGCGAAGCACGGATTGATGATGCACCAACTGAAAGACGGCATACTCGCCTTCCGCATTCTGGATAGCAACTTCATGAGACTGGAGTTGACAGAAGATGACGCGGAAAAGTGCAAGGCTTTACTGGACCTATACATAGAGGCACTAATCGAAGAGAACCGGGTGCTCTCCAAAAACAAAATCAGGGGCCATAAAGACATTATTGAGGGATTGGTACGGCAGGCCAAGACAGATCTTGATGGTAAAATCAAGAAACTGGAACACTTCAAGGTGAGTAACAACATCATAAACCTGGGTGAACACACCAAGGCCATAGTGGTGTACCTCGTGCAATTGGAAGGACAGCGCGCCAGTCTTCTTTCAAAAATTGCAGCAGGCAACAAGGGGAAAAGTGAGGTGATGGATGCTGTACGGAATGGCAATGAAATCACCCTCGACCTCGCGACACACGAAGAAATTGTCAACCTCAAAAAGCAATTGCAGGGAATGAATCATCAGCTCCTGACAGGCTCCTTCCAGCAGGAAAGTGACGCCAACTTCAAGCACATCGAAAAAAATGTAGATCACATCAAACAACAGATTGATCAAAAACTGGCGGAGTTGGCACGCAAAACACCATATGATCCCAGCAGGATCCAACTTGACCTCGTATCCAAATACGTGGCCTATGATCTTGATGCGGAGACCGCCCAGCACATGGTGCCTGTGATCGACAATGAAATCGAGCGAGTCACCAAATACTCCAGACGCTTTGCGCCATTCGAATCAACCATTGGCGCCTATGAGCAGGAGATCAGCACGGCGCAGAACGTGTATCTGACGTTGTTAAATAAGCTCAGCTTAACTGAATCTATGGAATTCGGCTCGGGCGAAAATGTTGTTGAGGTAATTGATCCCCCTTACGTACCCGCCAAGCCCGAATCATCAAAGCGCATGCTGATGGTTATCGGGGGAGGGCTGGCCACCGCAATTCTTGTCATTGCCGTGCTGATTATCCTGTTTCTGTTAGATGAAACGATTGCGACTGTTGATCAATTTGAGCGATTGTCGTCTCAACAGGTAGTTGCTGCATTGCCTCAAATTGAATCCAAAAATGTACCACTCGCACAAGCCGGAACCCTCATTCAGCAAAAGCAGCTCTTAAAAATCACCAAAACCCTGCAGCGCAAATGTGCAGGTGAAATCGTACTTATTGCTTCAACCGAGCAAGGCGAAGGCAAGCATTATGTGGCCGAGCAAATTCGCAAGACCTGGCAACAATCAGGATTATCGGCCGCTTGGGTAGATGCTGATTGGATGAGCCCGTCCACCAAGGACAACTTTGAAAATTGGAAAGAATGGGTTTCCAACAATGGTTTGCTGCAGCATGACGAATTACTTCGAGAAAAACTCCAACGTCTCCAGCAAGAATTCCACACTGTATTTGTAATCGCAGCCCCATTCAACCTCAGCGGGGAAGCGGATTTCTGGCTTACCCGATGCAGCCAGGTCCTGATGGTATTCAAAGCGAATCGCACCCGCCATCAGAGCGACCAACGAACTGAAGAATTATTGAATGCTTATCCCATTACACAACTCGGTGTAGTGCTCAATCAATTAAAAGTGGATCGGATGGAAGACTACCTCGGCGAAATTCCTCGTCCTAGAAATGTCCTGCGCATCCAATTAAAAAAAATGTTGACCCGGAACTATCGCCTGATTAAGAATTGATAATTGAATTTTTCATGAAAACTGTCCTGATGATTCTCGCCTTGTACTTGCTGTTCTACAGTTCTTACTGGCTTTTCCTGACACTCTTTGGTGTTCGTTTTGGCAAACGAAAGAAGTATAAGAACACGCGCAGTCAGCCTCAATTGCTGCTGATTCTTCCGGCCTATAAACCAGGCCGAATATTCTCACGCGTACTGGATCACGTCGAGGAAGCCATCCGTGGCAGAAACGTTCAGGTCTTTGTTTTGCTCCAGGATATCGGCGAATATGACCCCACGGCTTATGCATTGAACAAAGGGTTTCATGTCAAGATCAAATCCTTCTCAAACCGGGCTGGAAATTCCTACCAACATGCTCTTCAATACATCACGCATATCATCTATGACTGGCGCATCGAAGGTCGTTGGAATCCTGACTTCGTTATGTTGTTGGATAAGGACAATCTGATCGAGCCGGACTTTTTCCAGTCTATTCCCAGTCGGCTGTATGACCAATATGACATTATCCAGGGAAGGAGACGCCCGTTGCCAACGCGTACGGCCGTCGGATTCTTCGACACCGTAAGCGAGGCGTTAAATGATGTGATGTTCCGCGCTGCCAAGAAGAAGCTGGGGTTCATGGTTGAGATCAGTGGTAGTGGTGCCTTAATCGAAACGGACATTTTTCTCAACGTTATTTCCAAGCTGAATCCGGAAGCGCCCGGGTTTGACAAAAATTTCATGGCACATCTGCTGATGGAGCGGCGCAATATCCGATCCATCTATTGGCCGGCAAGTAAGATCTTTGAAGAAAAGACCGCAGATCTCGAGGCACACAATCCGCAACGTCTCCGTTGGTTTGGTGAACAATACTACAACGCATTGTACCATGCCCGTGATCTTGTGATAGCCGCCTTCCGGTACCGTCGACTCGCAGCACTGGACTATCTGTTAACCCTGTGGCGACCACCCCGTTCCTTACAGGTCGTCATCACCCCATTGCTCGCCCTTGCAGAGTTGACTGGCTCTTTCTTTACGCATACCTGGTATTTTGGATTTCCGTTGCTAACCATTTCAGCAGCCTTTACAGGACTTGCTGTCCTTGTATTTCTGATCACCGAGAAGATGCTGTGGAGAGCGTTGTCCTATTCATTTGAACTGCCCAGGTTGGCCATCAACAATGCTTGGAATGCCGTGCGGAGCATCCGAAAAGAGAACCTCGGCAAATTCGTTCATACTACTCATAAACTATGATTCAAACCTTTCACCCTTCAACGGCTGTCCGCTTCGCGCGCATCGTGAGGGGTGAAGGGAGTATGCCCGGTTGGGTACAATGGTTGCTTGGTATTGCAGCGGCTGCAGTGATCGCAAAACTCACGGCCGGTTACGGTATCATTATCGCGATTGCTGTGATTGCGCTTGTGGTCGTTGTTCCGATAGGCACTTCCATGCTGTGGCGTGCTGAAGTTGGTGTATACATCGTTTTGCTATTGGCTTTCTTCATCAGCATTCCGAACCGACTTTATGAAGGCATTCCCATGGGCATCTCCCTGGACGTCGTTATTGTTGGAAGTCTGGCTGGCCTGTTGTTTCGTTGTGCCCGGGAGCATGACTGGTCCATCTTTAAAACACCCGTCACCATGGCTATTCTGCTGTGGGCGGGAATGAATGTACTTGAAGTAGCCAATCCATTTGCGGCATCGAGGGCTGCCTGGTTTTTTGTCATTCGCCCGGCAGTGGAGTACATGATGTTATTCTTTGTAACGTACAGTGCACTGCATACGCCAGCGAAACTTACCCGGTTTCTGTTTGTTCTCCTGTTCCTGAGTGCATTCTCAGGATTATGGGGCATCCGTCAGGCAACGGTAGGGTACTTCAGCTGGGAATTCAATTATGTTTTCAGTCATGACCTGGTACACCTCGTATTCAACTATGGCCGATGGCGCGCCATCGGCAGTATTGGGTCTCCTTCCCAATATGGCATGCTCATGGCCTTCATCTCTATGCTCAGCCTGGCGTTGCTTTCAGCGTACCGGGGAATCGGAAAAAAGATCTTCCTTGCTTGCGTCGCGGTTATCACATTATTAGCCATGGTGTACTCGGGCACGCGTACGGCATACATTATTGTGCCGGTATTCTACCTGACCTGGGTAATCCTCTCGCGAAACAGAAAACTGTATTATTCAATTGGTCTCGCCGGAGGTCTCATGGCAGTTGTGGCTACCATGCCAACCAATAATTATCACATCCAACGCATTCAATCTGTCTTTAGCGGATCTAAAGATGCCTCCTATCAGGTGCGTGCCCGCAATCGCAGCATGATATTTCCCTGGATTCTGGCGCATCCCATTGGTGGTGGTTTGGGTTCAACAGGTACGTGGGGCCAACGTTTCTCCCCTGGAACATTCCTCGCCAATTTTCCGCCTGACTCAGGTTTGGTTCGAGTGGCCGTGGAGTTGGGCTGGATTGGGCTGGGCTTTTTCCTTTATGTCTATTATAAAGTCCTGGTTGATGGAACACGCCTGTTTTGGGCGATGAAGAATCCCGTTTACAAGGCAATGACTGGCGGAATGATTGCCGGCATAACACCACTATTAATTGCCGAATGGGGACAGGAAGTGGTCGGCGTATTTCCGCTGAGTCTATTGTTTTGGATGTTTCTGGCCGTCCTGTTCCGTGCCGTGCATTTCGATCGTCAGGAACAACTGGCGGCCAATCAGCAAATTCCCGCACAATGAAGACCAGTGCACGCATATGGTCCCTGATGAACAGTGTGCTGGAATTGCTGATCGGCTTTGGATTAGTAATTTATATCACTCGTACCTATACGCTCGATGAATCGGGGCGGTGGTTTCTTTTCATTGCCATTTTTGCTCTTATTTCCGGACTTCGGGATGCCCTCATTCAATCTGCGCTGATCAAATCAACAGTAGGCGTTTTTACTACAGAAGCTGACGATGCACTGAAGACCAACTTGGTGGTGACATTGCTTTTTGAACTTGTTGCTGGCATGTTGGTGTGCATGAGTGGCTGGCTGATGCATACAGAACTGGGGGATCTCCTTCTTGTGTATCCTGCCTATTCTTTCCCCAATGCATTTTTTAGATGGCAGACCTTTTATTGGAGATCTCAATTCAGGACGCACATTATTTTTATTACGAATTTCATTCAAGTAATAACACTGTCCGGTGGGCTGTATTGGCTGCATGTTCATCCGTCACCCTTGTATTATCTTATCCTTCTGTTGGGTGGCACAAGCGCAACTGCTAGTCTTTACCCTTCAGCATTGATGCCGTGGCGGAAGTTGTTGCGGGCTAATGCAGGGTGGGCACATTTAAAAGTCATATTCTTTTATGGCAGTTATGCAATGATGCGCGAAGCGGTTTCTGCTGTATCGTCCCGAATCAGCCTGTTCTTCTCCGGATCTCTGCTGGGATTGCAACAGACCGCCATATTGGGCCTGTCCCAGCGATTTGCCCAGGTGGCCTTACTCCCCAACAATGCGTTTCAATCCCTTTTGTTTCCATCTCTGGTAAAATCCGTTAATGATAATCGCCCGGAGGAGCTCCGCGAAAAAATTGAGTCCTCACTGGCACAATTGCTTGGCCTCACCTTACCGCCCGCATTACTGGGCGTTGTGCTCTCTCCCTGGTTGCTCACCTGGGTTAGTGGCGATGTTTATCGCAGTGGTTGGGGACTGCTTAGCGTGTTTCTGATGGTCTCCACAATCATTACTCCGTTTGGGGCTGCGTTTGGCAGTCTGGTTACTGCTTTGCACAAACCATCTGTAGCCTTTCGAGTGGTGTTGGTAAACAGTGTGATTAACATCCTGATGGGCTACATCCTGATGAAATTCTTTGGTCTGTGGGGGGCGCCGCTCGCTATGTTGGCAACAGAAGTCTTTGGTTTTATATGGATTTCATCTGTTGCCAGTTCCCTTGCGGGTGTTCGGTTTACTGCGGTATTCATCCAAATTCCTTCTGTATATCACCGTCTGTATTCAAAGGCAACGGATCGCTTCTTCTTTGATCGAAAATCATCTTCCTATGTCAAATCCTGATTCCATTCATATCACGGTAATAGTTGCCACGTTCAACCGATGCGAGTCATTGAAAAACATGCTACAGGCACTGTCGACTCAAAACTATCCATCATCTCAGTTTGAGGTGCTGGTGATCAACGATGGCTCATCAGATGGTACACGATCCATGCTTGAATCCATGCAGGCCCAAGTTCCTTATATACTGCGGCACTTCAACCAACCCAACAAAGGACCTGCGGCGGCCAGAAATACCGGGATCCGTCATGCCAAGGGTGGTATTGTGGCATTTACTGATGATGATTGCCTGCCTCAGCCAAATTGGCTATCTGAAGTTTGGACTTCCATGAATCAGAACAATTGGATGGGTGTGCAGGGCAGCACCTATACCAATCGGCCACTGGTCACGCCCCTTACCCATCAGATCGATAACACACGAGGAAATGCGAGCGTGCCTACCTGCAATGCTGCCTATCGGCTTGCCGCACTAAAGGCGGTGCAAGGTTTTGATGAAGCATTCCCTTATCCGCATAACGAGGATGCCGACCTGGCCTGGCGGATTGAGAAGTTGGGGGTTATTGGATTCAATTCACAAATGAGTGTATACCATCCGCCCCGCCAGGATCAATTTTGGAAAGTGGCCCATCGAATGAAAATCATGGAGAGTGAGTTTCGGCTTTTTTATAAGGACCCTGTGATGTACCGTACTAAACGAAGTCAGTCACCCTGGATGACCATCTATTATATCGTTGGACTCAAAACACAATTCTATTATCTGCGCAACCGAATTCGGTATTTCCGTCAGCCCTGGCTCATGATGCAGGGCTTACTGCTCAACGTATGCTGGTGGGCAGACCTCATCAAATTCCTCCCCAGGTTTCTTCAAGTCAACCGCCTCAATCAAAAGCAATTTCAGCGAACCATAAATCCATAAGCCATGAAAATCGAACAACAAAACTTTATAGATCAGCATTGGAATATCATTCGGGTTTCCGAGGGGTGGGACGCAGAAAAATGCCAACTGGTACTGGTGTTTGGGTCTAAACAATTGCTAAAGAACGTCAGCCATTACGTCGATATCAAAAAGAAATATCCAGCAGCAAACATAGTACTTGCCTCAACGGCAGGAGAAATTGCCGGGGACGAAGTATACGATGATACATTGGTAACTACCGCGATCTATTTTGAAAAAAGCACAATCAAATGCGCCGAAACACACATATCGCAGTACACCAACAGCCGCGATGCTGGACAGGCCCTGATTCAACAGATTAATCAGGCTGGTCTTGTAAGTGTTCTTGTAATTGCTGATGGCACCACCATCAATGGAAGCGAACTGGTTGCCGGGTTAAATGATTTTATCTCACAAAAGATTCCTGTAATCGGAGGCCTTGCCGGTGATGGTGATGCCTTTGACAACACCGTGGTTGGGCTTAATGCCGTGCCAACCGAAGGAACACTTGTGGTGGTTGGATTCTACGGCGAAAGCCTGAACATCGGCTTTGGCTCATTGGGTGGATGGGACGAGTTCGGTCCGGAGCGAACCATTACGCGGTCTGATCGCAACACGTTATATGAAATAGACGGCAAGAATGCACTTGAATTGTACAAGACCTATCTGGGGCCTTACGTAAAAGAATTGCCCGGATCGGCTTTGCTGTTCCCTCTTGCGTTGTCGTTGGAAGGCTCCACGGAGAAACTGGTGCGCACTATCCTCACCATCGATGAAGCCCAACAGTCAATGACGTTTGCCGGGAATTTGCCAGTAGGCAGCAAAGTGCGACTGATGAAGGCTAACTTCAGCAAACTGATCAATGCGGCTTCTGTGGCGGCAGAAGATGCGCTGTCCTCACTACACAATCATCAGCCTGAATTGGCCATTTTGATTAGTTGCGTTGGCCGAAAGATGATTCTTCAGCAACGCATTTCGGAAGAAATTGAAGCTGCCCGCGCATTACTGGGTGTATCGGCGGCCATCACCGGCTTCTATTCATACGGAGAGCTGTCACCCCTGAAGGACACATTCCGCTGCGAATTGCATAATCAAACCATGACCATCACCACCTTATCTGAGGCGTAAGCCTATCCATTATGTCCTACCATCCCATTCTCGAAAAGCAATTGAAGAAATTCCTTCCTTCGGAGATTGCCTCTGCCCAGGTTGGGGCCTTATGCGAGGCCGTTTCTCAATACTATGATCTGCTTGAGCGTGACAAGCAGTTATCTGAACATGCTTTCTCAATCAGTGAACGGGAATACCGGGAGACACTCCAGGATCTTCGGACACAACACGACATACAACAACGATCCATTGAAAAAATTAAAGGCGTCCTTTTATCACTTGATCAACGCTACGGCCTTACCCATGAAGGACATGACGACCTGACTTCGGTAGTCAATTATCTGGAGCTCCAGGTGGAGAAATCCCAACGACTGCAGCTGGAGCTAACCGCCTCAAAAGAAGAGGCGGTGAAGCTTGCCGCCGCCAAAGGGCAGTTTCTTTCTACCATGAGTCATGAAATTAGAACCCCGCTCAACGCCATCATTGGCAATATTCATTTGTTGCAACTGGAAAAACACACAGAAGCCCAAACGCCTTTCATCCAGGCCCTATACACATCCAGCCATAACTTGTTAAGCCTGATCAACGACGTGCTTGACTTTAGTAAGATTGACGAAGGTAAAATTGCCCTTACCCTTCGCCCGATCGAACTGGGCTCCTGGCTCCAAGGCATCAGGGATATCCATATGCCGAAGGCGCTGGAGCAAAACAATAAATTAAACATTGAGTTGTGCAGTAATCTCCCGGCCCTGGTGCTGGGTGACGAGGTACGGCTGAGTCAGATTCTCAATAACCTGGTCTCGAACGCCACCAAGTTTACCCAACAGGGAACGGTGACGCTTTCCGCTTCTCTTACCACAGAGACGAGTACGCATGCCAGTATATTATTCTCGGTGCGCGACACAGGAATTGGCATCGATTCCAAATTTCACGATGCCATTTTTGAGCGCTTCAGGCAGGCCAATTCCAGTATCGATCGTACGTATGGTGGATCTGGTCTTGGTCTGACCATCAGTCAGCGCCTGGTTGAACTAATGGGCGGTAAAATCGGATTGCGCAGTGAGCCTGGCAAGGGATCAGATTTCTATTTTACGCTCACCTTTGAAAAGATATTGGTCGTCGAAAAACAGGCTGACGAAATTATTCAATCCTTACAGGGGGCACACATCCTGATGGTGGAAGATATAGAATTTAATGTGAAAATGGCTCAACGTATGCTTACCAACTGGCAAGCCACCGTGGATGTAGCGAGCAATGGAAAGATTGCTGTCGAGAAATGCAGAAATAACCATTATGATATCGTGTTGATGGATATTCAAATGCCCATCATGGATGGGGTAACTGCTACACGACGCATCCGGGAGTTCGATACCGAGACTCCCATTATTGCGTTGTCTGCCTGTGCTTCGCCCGAGATACACCAGGAAGCTATGGATGCAGGCATGAACAGCGCGCTGATGAAGCCATTCAATCCTGCTGATCTGCAGAAGTCACTCCTCCGCTGGATCAATAACAAGCGCAAAACGGCGTAAAATCAGTCAAAAGACTGACATTTATCTTGTCCACCGTGAAGTGCCATTTTGTATCTTCCATGATACAATGAGATGGTTTCTGTGAACGACCTGATTCACTTTAATGGATTTTCGCTCAGCCTCCTTATGTCCGGGGTGGCGTCATTACTCATTGCGCTCACCATTGTGCGGCGTGGACAAGCAAGCATCTGGTGGTTTTCACTCATGATGATAGCCGGTGGGCTGTGGGCCATTTTTTACGGCTTGGAGTTGTCAGCAAGAGACCTCGAGCATATGTTGCTTTGGGTGCACTTCGAGTACATCGGCATCTCATTTATACCAGCAGCCTGGGCCATGTTTGTCTTGCAGTTCATTGGCAAAAATGATTGGCTTGACACAAGAAATCTCATACTCATCTGGATCGTACCCGTTCTCACACTGGGTATGGTCATTACAAACTCAATGCATCACCTGCATTACATTACTACTTCGGTAGATCTTTCCGGAGCATTTCCCCTGCTGGACTTCGCGCCCGGGCCCTGGTATTATGTGCATACCGTATACTTCTACCTCACTTTGCTCACTGGAATGGCCTTGCTCTACCGTCATTATTCACAAACTGAGCCCGTTTATCGCCGGCAAACAAGAATTATCCTGATGGCCATTAACATACCGTGGATCATTAATTTTCTATATCTCATGGGCATCAGGCCCTTAGGGCACATCGATCTTACACCGTACGCATTTCTGCTTACATCCTTCATCATTGCCTATGGGCTTACCTGGCATGAATTATTTGATATCGTTCCGTTCGCACGCGAACAACTTATTGAAAATCTTCACGAAGGCATGCTGGTACTGGACAAAGCAGGACGCACAGTCGACTGCAATACCACGATGCGCAGTTTCTTTCCACAAAACTCGGGCAAGATCATTGGGTCCTCGATTACAGATCTCTTCTCTAACCATGAATCACTGGCGCAATTGCTTGCCCGCCAATCCAATGGTCATGAAGAATTCACGGTAAGCGCTGCCGATGGCGATCGGGCATATGAGGTATCCGCAACTGTTCTGGAGGATAACAAAGGGGCCTTCATAGGTACCTTGCTCGTGTTTTGGGATATCACGCGAAGGAAGAAAACTACCGAAAAACTGGCGCAACAAACTGAAAAACTGGCCGAGCTGAATGCCCTCAAAAACAAAATGTTCTCCGTCATTGCACACGACCTGCGAAGTCCACTGGCCTCCATCTCGAGCCTCCTCAACCTGGCTCAATCAGGCGATCTCACTCCTGATGACGTTCATGCCATGATGCCGGCCTTGTCACAAAATGTTAGCAGCACTTCTGCCATGCTCGATAACCTGCTTCATTGGGCGAAGAGTCAGCTGGATGGTGAACAAATCAAATGCGCATATTTTGACTTCAAGATTCTCGCGCTGGGAAATAGTGAGTTTTTTTTGCGCCCTGCCTTTCTAAAAGGTGTACACCTCATCAATCGGATTACAGCGGAGCATATGGTCTATGCTGATCAAAGCATGCTCGATCTGGTGCTCCGCAACCTGATCAGCAATGCCATCAAATTCTGCGAGCCCGGTGATTCCATCATCCTCGAAGCAGAAAGTCAGCCGGATGGCTTGCTGGTCATGGTTAAGGATTCGGGTGTTGGAATGGATGCTGAGCTGCTTTCCAGGCTTTTCGATATGAATCACATTAGCCGGCCAGGCACTAACAATGAAAAAGGTACCGGACTTGGTCTGAAGCTCTGCAAAGATTTTATTGAGAAAAACAGGGGCAAGCTGTGGATCAAAAGCGAACCTGGCAAAGGGACCACGGTTTACTTCAGGCTTCCTGTGGCACCATCGAACCTTTCAGACTAGGGCTGAGATCCTTGTTAACAGAGACCCACCTGGAGCCGGCAAAGTCCCAGGTCTTTACTACACGGGCTGGATTGCCCACGGCGATGGAATAGGGCGGAATATCATGCATCACCACTGAATTAGCTCCCACCCGCGCATATTTACCAATCCGTAAAGGAGAACCATCTTTCTTTCCCATGATTACAGTGCCGGTACCGATAAACGCATCCTCTTCGAGAATGACCGGCGCTTTGGTGCTCGGCTGAAAATGATGCGGCATATCCGGATCAATGCCGTGGTGCATGCCGAGGATTCGCACATATTGGGATAAACCCACATGTTTGTGCAAGGTTACCGGACCAATAATTACACAGCCAATTCCTGTATGCACCTCATTCCCGATGATCACATCACCCATGCCATTGTTGATCACCACATTCTTTTCAATTCTGGAAAACCGGCCGAACGAAAATTGATTGAACGGAACCAGGTCCAACCGGGCACTCCAGCTAACACCCCGGCGAAAATACCATGGCCATATAGTGAAAAGAGCAACATACCATCGAACGCGAGCGCTGTAGGGTTTTCTTCGGAAAAGGACTTTCAGCAAGGCGGTCTTGATTCTCGGATTGCTCTTTAATTTTTCCCGCCAGTTCATGCGTGGTGTGTAAGATGGTAGAGGACAATGTTCTCAAATTGCTTGGCACGTTTTGACCAGGAATTTGCCTTAGCCAATTCGTAGCGATCCTTAATTTTCGACTCATCGTCTGTAGCGTAAGCTTCCAATACCTTTTGTGGGAATTGCTCAGCGCTTCTGGCGATGAACAACTGGTCACTGATGGTGTCCAGCACCTCCCGATTGAAATACGTGGTAACAACTGGTTTTCCGGCGGCCAGGTATTCATACAATTTCAAGGGATAAATACCACTGCTCACTTCATCGCATTTGAACGGAATTATAGCAACATCAAAACGTTTGATCACCCCTGGTGCATCATCATGGTGCACCGGACCCGTGAAAATAATTCGGGGGTGATTCAGGAAAACCATCGGAACAAAAGCGTGTTCCACGGGCCCGGCCATCACCAGGGTCCACGCTGGAAGAGCTTCCAGGGTTCGAAGCAATAAATCTGTATCCGTTCTTCGCTCGATGTTACCGAGGTAACCCATAACCTTGCCTGGAATAGCAGCTACCCGCTCCTGGACAGGCAATCCCTCCTCCAGAGCCTGTGCAAAAAGTTCTACATTGGCGGCATTGGGTACATAGTAGCTTCTGGGAAATCCAGGTTTTCGAAACTGGTCCTGCAGGGAAGGCGATGTGCTGATGATGAAGTTGGCATTTCTCGCTGCAATATCCTGCATATAAGGACCATGCTTCAATGTAAATGTCTTCACCATCGGATCAATACAATGGTAGATATTTAACAATACGGAAGAGAGATAATCATGAAGCCTTGGGAAGCGATATGCAAATGAGTTTACGTAAATCACGGAAGTGATGTGCCGCTCCTGCAACACCAGACGGATCCTTCTTGCCAGAATGCGGTGATTCAAATGCGTTACAAAATTGAAGAGAAAGCCCCTGGGCAGGAAATTGGATGGAAAAACAAATGGCGACAAGATGACTGTAACACCATCCCGCATGAACCATTTCCTTCCCACGTAACCTAACAAACGCTTGCGCACGCTTGACTTTCGAAACTCAAAAAGCAAGTCGATTAATGTGAAGGGATTGTCGATAAACAAAACCTCGTTCGTTTTTGCCAACTGCTCTGCCATCTGCCAGGGCGTAGAGGTATAGTTCTCGTCGTGACGAGGCAGTGAAAGGAAAAGGATGGGTGTCCGGATTTCAGCCATGCTTTATGCAATTGAATGCGATGCGTTTCGGATCAGATTGGTGCGAAGAAAGTTTGCCAGTTCCGGATGGCGATCATATTGATGAACTACCGCAAGTTTCTTTCCGACCGGATTCTCGATTTTACCATTGTTCAGGTTAAACTCGGTAAGTGGTGAATAGTGCAGGGTTGCTATGGTACCCGCACCATTGCTCTCTAGGTATTTGTCAAGCCCTTTCAAACGCTCGTAAAAGAGATACATGTGTATGGCCTGGTCGGGTCCAAGTTTATTCAACAACTTTGGTAATTGGAGATAAATCTCTTCATTCATCTCACGAACATATTGACGGATCGCCTTGCCTGAGCCCACCGTAACACCAGCACATACCACGTGCTTGTATTTGAGGTTTTCCAAGGTTTCAGTTGAGTACGCATTCGCAAGCCAGCGTGAATTCATATCGCTGTCAGCAATATGTACCGGTTCGATACCTGTGACAATGGTGTTTTCAGAGACGTATACAAACGGATCCGATTGCAACACCACGTCACGTAAATCCGTGAGCATAATCTGCTGATAATTTTTATCACGCATCAACTCCTCAATCAGGAAGAATCTACGCACCATAAATTGAAGCAAGGGAGAAACCATGCTGTTGGTCCATCGCAACGGGAAAATTTTCTTGCTCCAGATGGCCCTGAGCCAATCGGCGTAAATCCGGTTCAACGTTGGTACTTTTACCAGCACTTTCGCTATAGCATTGAAAATCATATTTTCTTTGAAACGAATCAGGCGCAGCTTTTGAAAGTGCCAGCACTGTTTGCGGAGCGTTTCAATATTCTTACCAACGTAGACATACACATCTGCTTCCGGGCAATTTTGCTGACAGCTTTCCAGGAAGTACTTAATGTCGTTGTATTGATATCCAACGCCGAAGGTGACAATGGCTTTTTTCATGAGTGGGTGGGTGATGAGGTGAAGGAATCAGTGGTGTGTTTAATCTTTCTTGATCCGGCGAGATATTCAACTATTCGGCCTGACTCCTTACGGATGCGTTGCAAAAAGGCACGGCCGAGGGTACCATCTTTCAACAAGCGCCGCGAGCTGGTCCATATTCTGGCCTCATCGGTGCGTACCAGCTGGAGACGGCCCAAACCACCGAGTTTCCGACCCATGCGTCCATCTTCACCGAATACGACATAGGACTTGCTGCTTTCATCATTATCAAAAACACGGGTGACGGGCATTTCAAATCCCTTGACGGCCAGGCCCAATTCACGTCGGAATCCAAAATTGGCTCCGCGCACATTCAGGAATTCTCGCCGTGACCGACGCATTTCAAACAAGGCCTCTGCCAACAATTCATAAGCGCCCAGGGCCAATCGTGTCAGCCCACCATATGGCAGGAAACTATAATTGCCATAAACACAGGTAACGCCGGGTTGCTGAAGTGCATCAATCATTCGTTTAATCCAATTGGGCGGATATAAAGAATCGCCATCACCACAAAGCTGGTATTCTCCGCGAGATGCCCGAAGACCTGCCAGCCGTGCGTGGGCAATACCTTGCTTACGCTCGAGGACCGATGAAATGCCGAGACGATCCAGAATTTCCTGGGTACCATCGGTTGAATTGTTATTGACAATAATGAGTTCGGTCGGTACCGGAATCTCCATGGAAGCAAAAGAAGATAGTGTGCGTAGTATGTTTTTCTCTTCATTCCATACCGGCAACACAATGGACACCACCGGTTTGTCGGTGTGAAAGCGGCTGAGGCCACGCTTCATTTCATCTAAAAATTGATCAGGGACCAGTTTCCAGTTGCTGTAATCAAACAGGTGAGGTGGAACCCAAGTAGGTGTGGTAAATCGATTCATATTTTGCCCAGGTGGTTAAACTTATAGCCGATCGTCGGAGCGTTTGCTGACGAACGTAAATTCCATAGGATGCCCGCGATATGGGCATTTATATTATTCCATTGGCGTAATCTCCAGTAAAACCATAGTTGCTTCGGTGTAGCCACCAGCAGATAGAATAACCAGAAAATGAACAGTTGAAATGACCGCACATTGCGACGCATAAATAAAAGTCGGTTTCTCGTCATGAGGTAACTCTTCATCTCGTTAAAACGAACAACCGTCTGTGATTCTTTGTGGTAAAGTATTACACTCCGATCAACTGCAATTCGATATCCGGAACGCCTCACCATTTCTGACCAATCCATTTCTTCATAGTAGATGAAATAGTTTTCAGGCATTTGACCCACCACCTGAAAAACATGCTTTGGCATCATCATCGCTGCCCCATGTGCATACTGGGTAGACACCAAACCATGGCGTGCAGAGACCGTTGTAATACAGCGGTTGCGTCCCGTTAACGGGCTGATGGCCGTGAAGCCAGCATACTGCACCTTATCGGGTTGATCGAAGAAATGCAGCACCGGGCAGATCAAACCTAATTCGGCATCTGCCTCCAACCGGCTTCTTAAGGTTGTCACTATGTCTTCCCTGAATTCCGTGTCATTGTTTACAAAGAAGTAGTAGTCTCCTCGCGCGTGTTTTACACCCAGGTTATTGCCACCTGCAAATCCCAGGTTCACATCGCTGCGCACCAATCGAACCCAGGGATGCTCGTCGGCAATTGGCTGAGCACTTTCCAGTGATCCATTGTCAACTACAATTACTTCCAGATCAGGTATCCTGAGGCGTTGCAGACTGACCAGCATGTCGCAAGTCAGGCGGGCATTATTGTAGTTGATGGTTATGATTGATACCATAATCAGAGGGTCATTATCTCTTTGAACAGGGTGTTGCGGTGCGCCCGGCTAATGGGAAGTATCTTTCCATCGACTACGAGATTGGTTTCTTGGATATCCACAATCTTTGACAGATTTACGATATACGACCGGTGGATGCGGATAAACTTATGATGACGAATTTTTTCGTCGATGTTCTTCAGGGTCGAGTGAACAATAAACTGTTCTTGCGTGCCGCGATGAAAAATTACATAGTCGCCAAGTGATTCGATGTAGCTAATGTCATTCAACTCCAGGCGAATTAGCCGGCCATCCGACTTAACATAGATTTCTTCACTGGAATTTTGCACGGGTGCCTTATTCAATTGTCGGGCGCGGTCAATGGCTTTAACAAATCGGGGAAATGTCAATGGCTTGAGCAGATAGTCAGTCACCTTCAGATCAAACGCCTCAACAGCATATTCCATCTTTCCCGTTGTCAGAATGACCTGCGGGAGTGTAGATAAGCTTCGTACAAATTCAAGTCCCGACAAGCCCGGCATCTCTACGTCAAGCAGGATAAGATCTACCGCATGCTGCTGCAGTACGGACATGGCCTCTGTAGAGGAAGCGCATGCTTTCACCAGGGTAATGTCCTCAAGGCGCCCACACATGGCTGTGAGCACGTTTCTTGACATTTCATCATCATCTACAATCAGGCAACGCATAGTAAAGGGCTTATTATAGATCAGACAAATGCAGGTTCTTCCGCCTCTTGCGGTACAGCCGCCACATGCTGACGGCCAATGCAGTAATACTCAAAGCCCTGGTTGGCCATCTTCTGCGGCTCATACAGATTGCGTCCGTCAAAAATCAACGGAGACTTAAGCGCAACCATAATCCGGTTCCAGTCCGGGTTGCGGAATTCATTCCACTCTGTGCTGATCAACAAGGCATCAGCGTCATTCAATATTTCATAAGGATCCTGCCCCCATTGAATTTCCACAGAAAGAGTTCGCAGGGCATTTTCCAGTGCTTCCGGGTCATAGGCCATCACTTCGGCTCCGCGGGTTACCAATTGCTCAATCAACCAAAGCGCCGGTGCTTCACGCACATCGTCGGTATTGGGTTTGAAGGCTAAGCCCCATACGGCTATCTTTTTTCCGGCCACATCGCCCATTCGCTCCAGCATGCGGTTGAGCATGTTGGCGCGCTGACGTGTATTTACATTCATCACCGCACTCAGGATTTCAAAATTAAAAGCATGGTCTTTGCTGGTTCGTGACAATGCCTGTACATCTTTGGGAAAGCAGCTTCCTCCATAACCGAGCCCTGCATACAGGAACTGTGAACCAATGCGGCTATCCTTGCCCATGCCCTGGCGTACCCGCTCAACATCGGCACCCACCACTTCGCAGAGATTAGCAATCTCATTGATGAACGAGATTTTCATGGCGAGGAATCCATTAGACGCATACTTCACCAATTCCGATGAACGCTCATCCATGATGAGTATCGGGTTGCCGTTTCTGACAAATGGTTCATAGAGGCTGCGCATCAATTCCGCGGCAGCCGGGTTGCGCGTACCAATGACCACCCGCTCAGGCTTCATAAAATCCTGAACAGCGGAGCCTTCCCGTAGAAATTCCGGGTTGCTTACGACATCGAAATGCTGGCCCGCCTTTAATCCCTGGTTTTCCAGCACCTTTCTGATTTTATCAGCTGTGCCCACCGGCACGGTACTTTTGGTAACAATTACCTTATACGATTCCATCATACGGCCTAACTGCTCCGTTACTTTCATCACATAAGAGAGATCTGCTGATCCATCCTCCTGTGGTGGGGTTGGTAACGTCAAAAACAAAATGGTCGACTCGTGTACCGCTTCATTAAGACGAGTCGTAAAATGCAATCGATGCTCCTTAATGTTGCGCACAAACAATTCATCCAGGCCCGGTTCATAAATGGTAAGCTTACCGCTCTTCAGTCTCTCGACCTTTGATGCATCCACATCCACACAAGTGACTTCATTGCCCATTTCAGCAAATGCCGTGGCACTCACAAGGCCAACATATCCGGTTCCTATAAATGCAAGTTTCATTTCTTCAAGTAGTTTAAGTTATGGCTATACGTTCTCACTCTGCAGCAAGGCAGGAATGGTTTTGAATATCAATTTGATGTCATGGCGAAATGAGGGGTCTTTGGCATATTCCTTATCGAGTTCAATTCGCTCCTCCTCTGACATTTCTCCTTTCTTTCCTCGCTTCGTTACTTGCCACAAGCCCGTAATGCCCGCCGGTGCCATAAAACGCAAAGCGGCTTCATCGGTCGTGAGCATTTCTGCTTCATACAATGGCAACGGGCGATTACCCACCAATGACATTTCACCTTTTAATACATTGATCAACTGAGGAATTTCATCCAGGCTCGTGTTGCGCAGGAATTTTCCGACCTTGGTAATTCGCGGATCGTTCTTGATTTTGAAAAATGCTGATTTCTCCGCCGAAGCTTCCTGAATCTTTCGTTCGCAGGTAACGTCACCTTCCCGGGTGTACATAAGCACACACCCAGCGCACGGCAAATCACAAACTGCCGATGCACCCTGATCAGTTGCCTGTTCAGCACTATTTTTATATAGGTTCAGATGTTGGAGCGTCGTAACCGATTGGTCAGCGCCAATGAACATGGTTCTGAACTTCAACAAACGAAACCGCTGATATCCTTTTCCGGCACGAAGCGCGCCGTACAATACCGGGCCATTACTCTCTATTTTGATAGCCACGACAATTAGCACGATAACGGGAGTAAGCATCAAAAGTGCAACCGAGCTAACCAGTACATCGAGGAGTCTTTTCATTTCCTTTTTTTGACAAAAGTATTCGCCCCAGGACCCCAATTCGGGCCATTTTCGATCAATCCGGAAGGTTTGGGGGTGAAGGCTTAATAATCAGAGACTAATCCGAAACAGGGGTAATACCGAAAAAAAAGGCCTTCTGGCTGCAGGTGTGGTATATTTGACCATACAACAAAATGAACGCTGTCTCTAACCCCAAAACGGCCTTTTTGCCTGATCATTTGCTGGAGCAGGTGGGTCATGACGAGGAAATGCGTCTCGCCATTATTGATGCTTTTGTCGATAATTTTCCCGGTTTGCTCGAAAAGATTTCCTCCAGCCTGGCGCAAAACGACCGCGAAGGTCTGAAACACCATCTGCACCAGATCAAATCCAGCCTTAGCCTTTTTGGGGGTGATATTCCATTTCAAAAAGCCCACTATCTGGAGAAGAACCTGGCGACACTTGAAGATACAGTTCTGTATACCCTCGCGCAGGAAACGCTGACTATCAGCCGGCATATCCTCCAGGAAGTAATTAACTTTCGTCAGTTACATAAGAAACCAATATGAAGAAGCTTGCCTTTTTGGTAGATGATGATCCTGGCTATCGCCAATATGTGAAGACTTTCCTTTCGGGACTGGGATATGAACTTCTCGCATTCGAAGATGGAACGCAATTCATGGAGAAACTACACATGAATCCGGATGTGATTATCCTGGACCATCAATTGGGCAAAGATCAGGAAGACGGTCTCGAATTGTTACGAATGGTTAAGCGTGAGCATCCCCAGATTCCGGTAATTTATCTATCTGGTCAGCATGATATCGCTCCAGTCGTTCAAGCCCTCAAACTGGGTTCCATAGAATACATCGAGAAAAATAGTGGAGCGCTGGTCAAACTAAAAGCTGTAATCGAAGAACTCGAGAGTAAAAAGAAGAAGAAGGGACTTGGCGGCTGGTTTTGAATCAACCAGTAGCCCGCACAGATTGGTGTGCAAAAAAGAACCGCTCAATAGAATTTTGGTCATGACTGGGCAAATAACACGCCGAATGTTCTAAACAAAAACGTTGAATCTTTCCCAAGGTGTCACGGGCTATACTTCGGTCAATTGAAATGCCCGGCACTTCGGCAGACCAAACCTGTTCATATTTGTAAGACGCATCTCCGGCAAAAAACAATTCCTGGTCAAATTCCTTCAGGATGACTGACTGGTGACCATACGTATGTCCGGGCGTGGGAACTATCACTACATCCCTGGCTTCCGTGAGATAGTACCCGCTATTAAATTCACTTTCGTACTCATCAAAATGTCCTATCAGGTTAGGCCTGAACCAAGCAGGGAATTCCAATTCTAATGCCCCAAAAGGCCTGATGTATTCCTCACGCGATACAATAATCTCAGATTTCGGAAAATGACGAAGGCCTCCTGTATGATCCATCTGAAGATGGGTAAGCACGACCCACCTTACATCCAACGGGTCAATGCCGAGCACGGCTAGTCGCTGATCAATTTCTTCATGACGTTGAATCCGAAATTGAACCATCTGGTTGGTGACCCACCCGCTCACGCCTGCCTGGCTACTCAATAAACCATGGCTGGTGCAGCTCAACCCTGTGTCAATCACGATAATTCCTTCCGGATGTTCTATCACAAAGCAATAACTGGGCAACCAATCCGTCCAGCGAGGATCCAACCATACAAAATAGGGACCTAAGCCAGATTCCACATGGGTCCGTCTCACCTTCACCGATCCGCAATGAAGGGCATGAATCTTAAGGTCTCCTGAAATACGGGTGTAAATACCCGAAGAAGTGCTGATTGCATTTCTACCCACTTCAGACCAGGAAGACGAAGTCACCATATACTATTGAAGAGAGAATTTTGCGGATTTCGTGTCACGAGAGTTCCCTCCAATGAAAACAGTGAAATCACCAGGCTCGGTGCCAACTGTCATATCTTGTCGATAGAAGGAAAGGTCTTTTGCACTGATGATAAATTCAATCTCCTGCGATTCGCCTGCCTTGATCATCAACTTTTTAAATTGCTTCAACTCTTTCACCGGCCTGGTTACTGACCCAACCATGTCTCGAATATACAATTGAACAACCTCCTCACCATCCCGGTCACCAGCGTTAGTAACCGTACAAGTAACTTTCAACTCACCCGTCGAAGACATCACGGTATTACTCAGTTTTATCTCACCATACGTAAAATCCGAATAGCTCAGACCAAAGCCAAATGGATATAAAGGATCGTTCGATTCATCGAGGTACTTAGAGGTATACTTGTTCTTGGGGTCCATCGGCCTTCCGGTACTCTTCATCGCCAGGAAAATAGGAATCTGTCCCAGGGATTTAGGGAACGTTACCGGCAATTTGCCGGATGGGTTATAGTCACCAAAAAGCACATCTGATATCGCGTGTCCACCCATAGTCCCCGAAAACCAGGTTTCCAGAATGGCTGGGGCATGATCCTGAATCCAATTAATGGTTAACGGTCGGCCATTCATCAATACCACAACCACCGGTTTTCCTGTTTTTATAACTTCTTCCACCAACTGTTGCTGAACGCCGGGCAAGTTCAACGTCGCCCGACTTGCTGCCTCACCGGTCATCCAGGCGCCTTCACCAACCGCCAAAACAACCCGATCTGCCTGCCGGGCGATGCGTACTGCTTCTGCTATATATTGGGTAGAGTCATCATTGATGTTCGCGCCTTTGGCATACATCACTTTTGTGGCCGGGTCAACAGCTGCTTTGATCCCTTCGAGCAAAGTAACTGCCTTCGCCCAATCACCTGCTGCAGACCACGCACCAATCATTTCGCGCTTGCTATTGGCCAGCGGACCAATTACCGCAAGCTGCTTCATCTTTTTTGGAAGGGGCAGGGTATGTTGATCGTTTTTGAGCAATACCATCGACTTACGGGCTACATCGCGGGCAATGGCCAGAAATTCCGGTTTCATGACCGTGGCCTCTTCACGCGCCGTATCGCAATACCGGTATGGATCATCAAATAGACCCAACTCAAACTTTTTCTTAAGAATAAGTCGCACACTGTTATTAATGGTTTCTTCTTTCACTTTCCCTTCCTTGACCAACTGGGCCAGCTTGGCATCGTAAAAACCAGCTTGCATATCCATATCCAGTCCGGCATTAATGGCCATGGCTGAGGCCGATGCGGTGTCAGCGGCGATCCCGTGTGGAATCAACTCCATAATGGAGGTATAGTCACTTACCGTAAACCCTTCGAATTTCAATTCATTCCTGAGGATGTCCGTAAGCAGAAATCTATTGGCTGATGCAGGTACACCATCGTACTCATTGAATGAAGACATCACCGTGGCTGAACCAGCTTTGATGGCCGCCACATAGGGTGGCATGTATACTTCACGCAACATGCGCTCCGACATATCCACCATATGATAATCACGACCCGCTTGAGCAGCCCCGTATGCCGCGTAATGTTTTACACATGCCATGACGGAATTAATATCACCAACGCCTTTGCCTTGCAAGCCACGTACCCGGGCTGCGGCGATCTGAGACGACAAATAAGTGTCTTCACCTGCACCTTCCATCATTCTTCCCCAACGTGGATCGCGGGCAATGTCTACCATGGGCGAATATGCCCAGTGGAGACCTTCGGCGGCAGCCTCTTCACCAGCCACTCGATCCGACAATTCAATAGCGGCCATGTCCCATGAAGCAGCAGCACCCAGGGGTACAGGAAATATGGTGCGGTGACCATGCACAACATCGTATCCAAAAATCAAAGGAATGTGGAGCCTGGTTTCGTTAACAGCGATCTCCTGCAAGCGGCGGGTATATTTAGCTGTAAACGCATTGAAAATTGCGCCAACTTTTCCCTTCTTGATATCTTCTACATATCCCGGGCGAATGGTTGGTCCGGTCACGTCCCAATCGCTGGTATATAATGACAACTGACCAATCTTCTCTTCGAGGGTCATGATACGTAACAACGAGTCGACACGTTGATCGACACGGTTCGTGGATTGCGGTCGGGAACACGCTCCGAAGAGCAGGACCAGCAGCAGCAGGGTAAGTATCTTTTGCATAGCAATACTTTTATAATGGGTGAATTTTAATGGGTAAAGCTTAGTTTGGTTAATCCGGTTTGAATCTCGGGGGAAGACATAAAGAGATTCCATAACATTTGTGTGCGGTAATTCTCAATCATCACAACGATAGGTCCCTGATCAATGGCCAGGTATGAACTTGCATACCATCCTTTGCCCGGATTGAATGCATCATAAAAGCCATACGGACCCCAGAGTTTATCGCCAACCGTATAGTAGAAAAATTTAAGCGCCTTCATCGACGCATCCGGAGTGTATGGAAAAGAGGAAAGGGCTGCCGTCGGGGTAATCACGCCCAGATCATTGGTTGGTGATTGGGCGCTGTATCCTGACTCGTTGTCACTGGCCGTGAGGCCCCAACAAGCATCACTGTATCCTACCTTATTAAGGGGATTGGCCACACAATAGGCATGATTGATGGTGCTGTGGCTGACATTCTGCGTCCAGTAATTGGCGTAGGTGTCAGATAAGGTTGTGGGATTTAGTCCAAGGAATGAATAGTGCGCAAAAAATAAAGGTCCTCCATAGTCAAAACCCAACGGAAGCACCGTACCATAAAAGGTCCTCCCATTCTTAATGCCTCCATTGGAAGCCCAACCCTGGTGATATACTGCAGGTGCAATAGTATGTGTGGGGGAAGACGCGGCCAGCACATAAACAATCAGTGCCTCATCATATCCCCGTATTGGCATATTCATCTTCCAGGCTACACGCGGAGACCAATGCCAATACAACACGTTTTGGCCGCCCTGGGTATACCAATCAAATTCAACTGCCTGATAGAGGGTATTGATTTTTTGTATGAGCGTATTCTCGGTTGGGTCGGCCGCATTTAGGAACTGTCGTACCGTTAACAAACCCTGTAGCATAAAAGATGTTTCTACCAGATCACCGCCATCGTCATCGGCACCAAATGGAATTACCTTTCCTGTGGCACCGTCCATCCAGTGGGGCCATACCCCATGAAAACGATCGGCAGTCTCGAGGAACGAAATGATTTGGCTCAAGCGAGCAACACCTTCAGTACGGGTAATAAAGTTGCGTTGAATGGCCACCGGAATGGTCATGATGCCAAAGCCTGAACCACCGATAGTGACTGTGTTCAGCGATGCATTTCTTTCACGCGCCAGGCCACTTACGGGGTGACCAAAATCCCAGAAGTACTTAAATGTTTGCTGTTGTACCAGGGTGAGCAAAGCATCGTCGGTGATAACAGGAAACTTGGGAGCTGGATCTACGGCCGTGAAAAACTCCTGTACCTTCTGCGTGAAGGGTTCACCCGCCATTCCTTTTAATTGATCTGAGATAAAAAGCCGGCAACGCGTAAAACCCGGCAGATTCTGAGTAACTGAAACAATCAGCTTTTTGTTGCTGTCCTGCAAAGTCAGGGTAGCTGGAAAAGCCGGTGGGCCCAGCACCTGAATATTGGTTGCGTTTACGGTGGATGGATCCAGTGGTGTCGCAAAGTTCACTTCGATGGCCAGGTTTGACAGTGGCACATCAACAATCGGAAGCGAACCAACAACCGTCGTTCCAATTTTGATAGACGTGATGGTCAGGGGAACCACCTGGGTAATAAACTCAATGTTTGTGCCTTTGAAGGTCTCACCCTTTTTTCCGGTTATCGAAGACCCCAATGAAATTTTGTACTTCTGCTGCGTTTGCAGTTGCTGCCGGGGTTGCAGCGAAAATGTCTTTTCATCGTTCAGCCACGATAATTTGCCGGGCACGACTATGCCATCTTTCAGGAGGGCAAGTCCCTTGGAGACGGAGGCTGTATCGAGGGAAACTGAAAAATCAACCACGATCGGTTGATCGATGGGTGTATTCGAAGTGATGGCCGCAAGATCTAGTGTAGTACTCCCCACCCGAGCAGCAACCAGCTGCATGGTGGTCTTCGGCGCAGGTTCAGATGAATTGGATTTGCAATTAAGTAATGTGAGCAGCGCAAGGCATGAAAATATTCCGGATAGTGAAGGCTGCTTCATGATCATCAAAGAAAATAAAAGGGTTTCCGGCAAAGTACCGGAAACCCTTAAAAAATATAACCCTAATTAAAACCCAAAACTAATTATGGTTTCTCGGCAGTGTACAGCGTAGTTACTTCAGCTGCGGTCAAAGCCGTTTTCCAGAAGCGCAGGTCATCCAACAAACCTTTGAAGTGGTTATTTGCCGGATCTGCAGGATCTGCCCAAGTGTCAATGACAATGCGGTTTCCGCTGGCCTGGATAAATCCAAGGGCCATTTTGTTACCACCACCGGTTGAGTTACCAGCGAACTTAACGCCAGTTGCAGTTTTCTTGGCATCAGCTGCAGGCCAGAGGTTGAAGTCCCATGAGCGTACTTTATCACCATTTACATACATGCTTCCTACTTTAAGGGATGCGTTGTAGGTAACTACTACGTGAGCCCACTTGTCCTTGAATACAGAGGCAATACCACCAGAAGAAGAGATGTCTTTGGCGAAAGTAGAACCCTGCCAGGTGTTGGGATTACCATTCCACCAGGTGTCTTCAGCATCAGTACCGCCAGTCAATGCATAGCGGGTTGCGAGTTTAACGCCCTTATCCGTAGCGGTCCAAGGGCCGCCCATGATTTCAAACTGGAAGCCATACCATGCAGCGAGACCAAATACGAAGTGACCTTCTTTGGTGCTGTTGGCTTTTACCCAGAAGCTTACGGAGAAGTCAGGACCTACGAGATAATCACTTCCATTAGGGATTTCAGCAATAGAAGTTGTACCATTAAAGCTGGCTGCCATTCCCGCGAAACCAAAACGGTCTTCGACGAAAGTGATGTCTTTCACGTTGTCATTGGCGGTAGGCGTGTGTGTACCTACGGCATCTTTCAAGTTGCCCGTGAAGGGGAAATAAGAAAGCTGAGATGCAGTCTGCGGCGCAGTTACTACTGCACGGCCAAAGCTCTTGAACGTGAAGTTGCCACCGGCTGTAAAAGGACCACCATCAGTTGCCTTCAGGGTAGAACCTAACACGATGGTGTGGTCAGTACCAGTCGGCATATCAGCACCTGGCTTGATGGTTACGGTTGTTCCACTTACCGTAACGGTAGCAGACACAGCGGTAGTACCAATCTGAAGAGCTACCGATCCAGTTGCGGAAGTCGCGTCAACTGCCTTGCTGAATGTAGCAACGATTTGAGCATTGAGCGGAACACCGGTTGCGGAAGTTGCGCCCATCAGGTCAACACCACCATCGGTCTTCAAGCTTACGAGTGAGAGCGGATCGGGACCATTGTCCTTCTTGCAGCTCTCCAGGAACAGGCCTGCCATCACGGCAGCCAGCACCAGTGTGAGAATGAACTTTGCGTTTTTCATAGTTGATTAAATTGAATTAAGGGTTAATTGAAAAATTTATTTAGTTGTTACTTCTAGTTGTTCCATCCTGGATTTTGTGTCAAACGACCTTTTGAAATATCAATTTGTGACTGGGGTACCGGCAACAGGCTGTACTTGTTGGTGTAGCCCAAGGGACCCAGCACAGATGCTGCTTTGTTTGTGCGCACCAGGTCCCAAAAGCGATGTCCCTCCATGGCCAATTCATGGCGCCGCTCATTGATAATGATGTCACGCAACAAATCTTTGTTGGTTTGAGCAATATCGGGGAGAATAGCATTGTTGCCCATACGTGCACGCTTACGCACCTGGTTCAGGTAAGTCAGGGCCTGAGCTGATTTGCCATTCTCATTGGAGGCCTCGGACGCCATGAGTAATACATCGGCATAACGCATCAGCCGGCGGTGATGACCCCATTGTGAAGGCACATTGTCGCCAGGTGTCCATACTTTTTGATTGTAACATTCAATTTCGACAATAGCGCCATTTACCTTTGTTGTATCCGGTGTTGCAGGATCGCCTATTGTTTTCACTCCTCCCAATACTTCACCCAGAAAAATAATGGAACCATCCCGGCGCGGGTCGTTGGCTTCAAACGAATTGATAAACTCTGGTGTTGGCCTCGAAAATCCCCAACCCCTGTTGGGCGCACCACGGATTCCCTGCGTGTTGGCATATTGATCTCCTCCATTCTCTGTTCCATCACTGGGCTTCGCACCAATCTCAAAAATGGATTCCACGCCATAGTTTCCATTGATGCCTGTTGCATCGGCGAAATCGGATTGCAGATTGTACTGACCTGAATTGATGACTTCGAGTGCATATTTCTCAGCATTCACGAAATCTTTGGTAAACAGGTACACCTTCGCTAAAAAGGATTTTGCCGCACCGCGAGTTGCGCGTCCAATGTCATTACCGGTATATGAACTTTGCTCTGGCAAATTCTGTGCAGCGAACGTCAGGTCGCTGATCACCTGCGAATAGACTTCATCAGCCGTGGCACGCGCAAGCGTCAATGGAGGATCAGGCGTAGTTACCAGTGGAACACCACCCCACGCCCGGACCATATCAAAATAGAATATTCCACGAAGGAATCGCGCTTCGGCCAGGTATTGCGTCTTATTCGCATCCGGCATGTTGATCGTAGGCACATAGGCAATTACAATGTTTGCCGCACGGATGGCCTGATACATGGCTGCCCACCAACGATCGAGTCCGTCTTGCTGGGTGTTGATGGAAAAATTGTCGTAAGGTCCCACCGTACTGAATTGATCAGCAGGGCTACTTCCCTTGCGGGTATCATCCGACATAATATCCAGGATTGGATATCCACCAGAATGATAGTACCAGTTTCTCAGGTTGGCATAGATTGCATTGGTCGCAAGGGCCGCATCCGACTGACTAACCGGAAAGGAGGTCTGCAACAATTGTCCTTGTGGCTTCTTATCGAGAAAATCCTGGCATGAAAATGAAACCAGCATCAGGGCCAAAAAGGCGAATGAGCTTACGCGATGGTTAACAGAGGTTCCCATATGCTCCTTCAAAACGTTACGTTTAAACCCAGGGTATAGACTTTAGCAACCGGATAGGATCCGTAATCAATATTATTGGATAGCACATCTGAACTTCCAAAATCAGGTGAGTATCCCGTAAACTTGGCAATGGTAAACACGTTGGTTCCCCGTGCGTAGAATTTGACCTGTTTTACGCGCATTTTAGTGGTCCAAGCCTCTGGTAACGTATAGCCAATGGTTAGGCTTCGCAATCGCAGGTATGAGCCATCCTGAATAAACCGGTCTGAAATTGAGTAGTTATATCCACCAAAAGAAGCGCGGGGCTCCGTATTGGAAGTGCCTTCGCCGGTCCACCGGTTGATAACATGTTTCTCAAAATTGTATGGATCAGGACGTACAATTTCCTTCGCGTTCAAAATCTTGTTGCCCGTCTGGCCCTGAAAGTCAGCCATGATCTCCAATCCCTTATAGCCCACCATCATGTTGAATCCATAAATCAGCGTTGGTATGGGCGAACCCAGATAGGTACGGTCTGCCGCGGTAATCTTGCCATCCTTGTTGGTGTCTACAAAAATCAAATCACCTACATCCGCATTTGCATCGTGGGGTGTGGCATTCAATTGGGCAGCATTCTGGAAAACGCCAGCAGTCTTATAGCCATAAAATGCACCAATAGGTAATCCTACCCGACTGAGGGTAGCCGCCTGACCGTTACCCAGGAAGCCGCCAACGAGCGTGGAGTCAATACCCTTGGAGCCGCCTACCGCGAGCACTTCATTGTGCAGGGTATTGCCGAGTATACCCACCCGGTATTTTATTCCTTTGATCTCATCCTGCCATGCCACATTAAATTCGACTCCGCGATTCAACACCGTACCGGCATTCACCGTGATTAGGGCGCCATTACCATTTCCAAAATATCCTTGGGTACGCAGAGGAACGAGAATGTCTTTGGTCTGCTTATTGAAGTAATCAAACTCACCAGTCAACCGGTTATTGAAGAAGCCTATTTCAACACCAATATCAGTTTGCGAGGTAGTCTCCCACACCAAGTTCGGGTTTCCACTTACATCAAAAGTGGCACCAGAAACCAGGTTATTGGCTGTTCCAAACACGGGACTGGTATTTCCGTTGGCGGTGATCAGCGAATACTGTTTGAGGTAATTAATCTTCTCATTACCAATGGTACCCCAACTGGCCCGCACCTTCAGGTTGGTGATGGCCTTGATGTTCTCCATGAAACTTTCATTGAAGACATTCCACCCGAGCGCAAAGGATGGAAAGTTACCCCAGCGGTTCGCCGGTGAAAACTTGGAAGATCCATCCCTGCGGAAGGAGGCTGTCAGCAAATACTTGTCTTTCCAGGTGTAGTTAACCCTGAACAGATAAGAGATCAATGAATAGTACAGGTTCGCATCCACTCCGTTGTTGATGGCCGCCAGGTTATTAACTACGGGAGTACTGGTAGGGTCATAAAAATAATTGGGGTTGTTGAGGTAGCGCAGCTCAGGTAAATCACGGATGATGTTGCTACCTGCAATATTGATGAACTCATTGGTGGTCTGTTGCATGGTATAACCACCCAATACATTAAACTTGTGCTCACCTATTTCTTTCATGTAGGTGACTGTGTTTTCCCAAAGCCATGTGCTGGAATTGGAGGTGCCTTTACTCAAGGAGCTCAACAGGTTTTGCTGCTGATTGGGAGTGCCGTCTGGATTGTAAACCGTATAGGCCGGGGTGTAATTGCTACTTCGTCCGAAATTAAGATCAACACCGAAGCTGGAGTGAAAATTAAAGTCCTTGAGAAATTTCACGTCCGTAAACATATTGCCGACGAGGCGCATGGTCTTATTAAAGCTATTCGAATATTCGAGTGCTGCCAGCGGGTTACCCACATTGGGTACTGCTCCAAACGTTCCATCTGCATAATACGGTGCGCGCAGCGGCTGAGCCCGATATGCTGCATAGACAACATCCGGAGCATTCTGTTGTTGTGATGGCGCAAATGTGATATTGTTTCCGACCTTGATATTGTCGGTGAGCATGTATGTGTTGTTGAACTTTAACGTAAGTCGCTCATAGCTTGACTTGGGGACAATACCCTGTTGGTTAAAATACCCAACCCCAAAATAATATTGAGACTTGGAACTCGCACCGTTCACAGACAACTGATAGTTCTGAATGGGCGCGGTACGGAAAATCAGGTTCTGCCAGTCCGTATTGGGAAGGGCATTCAGGTTATTATAGGTTCCCGGAATAATCTCGTTGGTCAGGGCGCCGAATTGCTTTCCGTTTACCATGTCAATGGTTTTGCCAACTTGTTGAAGGCTGTACTCACTCGTGAAATTGACAACCGCTTTCTCCTGCCCCATCTTACCCTGCTTGGTGGTAATGATGATGACACCATTGGCACCGCGTGATCCGAAGATGGCCGTGGAGGAGGCGTCTTTCAGCACCTCCATGGATTGTATGTCTGCTGAATTAAGGAATGAAATGTCGTCCAGAATAACACCGTCAACCACATAAATGGGAGAAGAGTTATTGAATGTACCTACACCCCGCACCCGGACTACCGGAGAAGCTCCTGGCGCACCAGACGAATTATATACTTGAACGCCCGCCACTTTTCCTTGCAGGGATTGCGCCGCGTTGAAGGAAGGTATCTTGAGGAGTTCCGTTTCCTTCACAGAGGAAATAGAACCAGTGAGATCGCTTTTCTTTTGGACTCCATATCCAACTACCACGACTTCATCGAGCACTTTATCGTCCATTTCGAGGACAACGTCAATAACAGACCGTTCACCTACCGCAATAGTTTGTGTGATGTACCCTATAAATGAAATCACCAATGTATTTTCTGAAGCGCTAAGGTTAATCCTGTAGCTCCCGTCTACCGCTGAAACCGTGCCCTTGGAGGAACCTGGCACACTGATATTGGCTCCAGGGATTCCCTGGCCGTCTTCTTTGCCGGTAATTTTTCCGCTAACCACCTTTTCCTGCGCTATGGCCGCACCAGATATTATGGTTAACAAACTGATTAACAGTAATTTACGCATAGTTCAACGTGCTGTTTTGGGGGGTTCTAGCGAGTTGCTGTTCCTGAAATTAATTCTACCACAAGTTTTGCTCGCATTTTTTTACCAAAAACTGACAAAAATCAATCGAATGCGGTGTCTTGGAAATGACACGATTTTGCGCATAAAAAACATTGATTTCAAACGATTTCTAAAGGAAAGGCAGAAACCGATTGCGGGGATTTGCGCGATAAAAACAAAGGAAAGTTACTTACGCCCTAAAGCGCTTTAAGGCCCTGGTAAGAAAGTGCGGCTTTCGGCCGCGGACACTGGATTTAGGCTCGTTTTTGTATGCCAGGACGACGTCTTCCCATCTCATAATCGTGGGTTTTTTTCCATGTCCCTCCAGTTCTTTGATACGTTCGAGCACTTTTCTTTTGAAACTCCATACCGTGTTCGTCCTCAGGTCGACCACAGCGGCCAATTGCTCAAGGGTTTTTTCCCGCTTTCCGGTTACGGCTACGTAGGCGATATAAAAGGCCTTTTCGATTGGAAACTTGATGCCATGAAAAATGGTTGAGCCGGTAATGGACTCATTGTATCCACAGCGGGTACAACGCCGCGCAAATTTATTGGCACCTTCAAAATACTTTTCATTGCCACATCGCTGGCAGGTAAAGCCCGTGCCCCACTTTAATGTTTCGAGGAATCGGTGACAGGATAAGGTATCGGGGTAAATAGTGCGAAATGCCGCATAGTCCATGATGGATTCGTGAAGACGCTCTTCCAATACCTCTTTCACCTTATTTTTCAACTTCCAATTATCCAGATCCAGCAGGGAGTTGATTTGATTGATCTCCAGGGACTGGACCACCAATCGACGGTTGCTATCCGCCAGCTCCAGGTTCTTTGCGTCTAACTCAATCGTGCGTTCACGTACTTTTTCTTCCAGTTCCAGATTAACCTTGTCCTTTAGCAGCATATTCATCTGATTCTGTTGGATGATGCGCTTCAGTGCCCGATCCCGGTTATTCTTCAGGATGCGAATACGGTCACCCAGGGCAAACGTGAGGAACAACATTTCTATCACAAAACTGAAATGCAAACTATAGTGTGACAACGTAGTGATTGACAATACGTCAAAATAAACCAGACTCCGTAAGAGAAAACCCAACAAGAGCAAGCCGTACGCAATGACAAAGAATCGCGCTGGCCGATAGCCCCTCATCCAGATCTTAATGCCAGTAAAAAATATCAGCGATAGTGGAATAACTTCAATGACGCGGAATGTAAAAAACTCAGGGAAGAAGAACGCTTCCACCAAAAAAAGGATGGTGCGCAATCCGATCATGGCCCGCAGGGCCTTGTCCAGTCGCGGCGACTTTGCGCGGGTGCTGAGAAACCGGCGGGTAAATACAAGGGCCCACAGGATTACCATGTATAGCCAAAACCCCACAGCGTAGTCATTCCACGCCGGATGATCCGGCCACAGGTATTGAAAGGCTATACCATCCAGGCTCATGGCGTAAAAAGCTACGCTCAGGATATACATGATGTAGTAAATGTTTTTTATCTCCCGGATAGCCAGGTACACCAGAAAATTGTACAGGGCTATTATCAGGATCATTCCATAAAAGGTCCCGTAGAGAAAATACTCATTCAGGGCATAGTGGATAAAGCGACTTTCCGACCGGAACGCTATGCGTATATCTGCGAATTCATGGGAGCGGACATTGAAATAGTAGATCAGGGTAGTGTCCTGGCGCATATCCAGGGGCACTTCAAAGTTCTTGTGGTTAAAGGTTCGTTGGGTAAAGGGATAATGATCGCCGAGCACCAGTTTTTCGTATCCGCCACTTTCGTTTGGAACATAGGCTCCAATATGGTCAATGGTCTGGTCATAGAATTCAAGAAGCCAAAGGTGTTTGGTAGCTCTTTCGTGGTGGATCGGAATTCTTATCCAATAAGAGACGTTTGTTTTGAAGTCCTTATTCTGATAGTTGGTGTTCGTACGGAAATTAGGACCAAAACCCGATGAGGCTATCTGGTCAAATTGGATTAACTGGGTAGTATCAATAAAGTACTCCAGCTCGTTCAGGTACAGGATACGTTCATCAACGCCTGGTTCAACACGCAGTTCTTGTCCCGCCACCCAAAAGGTAACCAGACAAAAGCACCCACTCCACAACCAACGCTGCATGAATATTATTGCTTATTTATTGAGCCAGCCCCCTGTAAATCCTGCACGCTTGAGGCCCTCTACGACATATGGATTTTTCCGCATCAGTTTCCATACCAAATCACTCCGGTAGTTTTCCAGCTGGATAAGAATGGGGCCTTCATCAATTCCTAAATAATCATGATCAAACCAGCCGACACTCCCATCTTTGTTTACAATGGAGGTATTGAAGGCATCTTTAAAACCATACTGGTCATATACTTTTTGACCAAATGTTTTCTTTATGGCAAATAATGCGGGTATGCACACTTCCGGAGCAAACGGAATGGAGCCACCAGCCGCTGTAGGAGCAATGGTTCCGTCGTCCTGTTGATACCATTGAGCGGCACCCCGGGCACTGTAGCCCATAAAAGATATGTTTGGATTGGCTTTCTGGTCATTACCGGGACCATCGCAGGCTGTAAGCCCCCAGATCCGATCGCTGTAACCCGAAAAGCCACCGCCATTGGCGATACAATAATCACGATTGCTGAGTGTGGCCCTTCTTGAGTTTTCAAAATAGTCCAATCCCTTCCCTTTCATGTATTCATCCTGAATGCCCCTAAAATCTATGTACATGTGCGAGTATTGGTGACCAAAGAGTGGACCAAAATTGACCTGATCACGACCGTAGTACTTTCCCCACTGATAAGAGTCTGTCCAGGCTTTCCAACTTCCCTGTTTGATCGGGTGGGTGGGTGACGCCAAACCCATGATGTATAAAATCATCCCCTCATTATATCCCTGCCACGATGCATCCAGGAAGCCGCGTTCCGGGTGCCATCCCATACTCATGGTTTCCTTTCCGTTCATGGCCCAATCCCACTCCACGGCACGGAACAGCTCATCAGCTAGCGAACGTATTTCATTTTCGATTTCAGTATCTGCGGTAAAATAAGACTGGCACGAAAGAATACCCATCATGAGTAGTCCGGTATCAATAGTTGAAAGTTCAACCTGTTGAAACCGAAGTCCGGTTTTCATGTCCAGAAAGTGGTAATAGAATCCACGGTATCCAGTAACACCTTCCTTAGCGTCGCCGGCAGGGGCGTTCTTAAAAAATCGCAAGGTTGTCCTAACGCGCTCTGCAGCTTGTTGTCGTGTGATATACCCCTTTTCAACGCCGATCAGGTAAGCGGTCAACCCAAAACCCGTTGAGGCGATACTGGAAAAGCTGGGTGTCGGCCATCGGTCAGGACTTAGTCCATTTTCCGGATTTGCCAAATCCCAGAAATAACCAAATGTTTTTTGTGAAAGGGTATCAAGGAACTCCTTGGATCCTGAATCCGCGGCAGGGGGTTGGGGAGCGCAGGCCCACAGCATGAAGAGAATGCCGGCCAGCACCAGATAGGTATGTTTTTTCATAGTGGAACAAGTTCATGGATTTGGATCAAATCCGCAATAACAGCATTATCCGTTTGACGGATGCTTGCCTGTCTGGTCTTGTCAGGTGGTGAAATGATTAGGGTAAACCCTGATGACTCCAATTTTCGGAACGCCGGAAGAAAGCAATATTCCTGTTTTGAGTTTCCCGAAACCAGATTTATACCCATTTCTCAAAATCAGGGAAATCACTATAAATAACAGTCGCAGCGCTTGGATATTTGTGCCGTCACAAAGCGAACCATGAAATCCCGACCCACACCAAACCCCTCTCGCAAATCCTTAATGAACTCAATATGTGTAGGATGCAGAACATGCTCCTCATCATGTCCTTTCTCAAGGCAATTCTTCCGCAAGAAAGATATTGGTGCGGAGCACACTGACCGGATGTTTCTGACCCTGACATTCGTTGCGTGCGGAGGAGTGCTGGTGGCTTTACTGGCTGGCGTCAGTTACATCACGCCGCTCTTGTCACAGTAAACTATTGACTATCCGCCTTCTGAATTGTAGCGGTGACTCCCCCATGTGTTGCCGGAATACTCGTGCAAAGGTTCCTTCGTGGGTAAAGCCACAATCCAGTGCAACGCGCGAAATCGGGTGCTTCGACTTTCGCAATAACTGAGATGCGCGCTTAAGGCGAATTTTTGTTAACCATTGGTGAGGCGTCTCCTCATATACATCATTGAATAGGCGCAGAAAATGATAGGTAGAAAGGGTAGCTACCCTGGCCGCATCAGGAACTGTTATTGGGTCTTTGTAGTTCTTTTTCATCCATGCTGCTGCTTTTCGCAGTCGCCTCGTAAGGTCATCACGGGTGTCAGCCCGGGTTGCCTTCAGCTTGCCTTCCCGACGATACTGCGGCAACTCATACCATGGGCGTGTTGGACGGTCAGCCGGATAACCTGACTTCAGCCGGTACTGCTTTCTTTCTGCTGTAAAATCCCACCATTTCTTGGGATCATCGGGATGCTGCGCATAGTGCACAACAAGTCTGAACATGTCTTCAACGCACGGATCAGCCCATACCCCAACCTTCTTTTCATAGGCATCAGTCAATCGGGCGCCATCCTTGCCTCGAAGCTCGGCCAGGGAATAAAAGTCCATTCCAATCAGGTCCTCTGCAAAGCGCGGACCAACTGAAGGAACGCTTTGAAACTCGGAGAAGGCAAAAAGTTCACGGGCTCTCTGCTTTGTGCAGTTTATCATTTCCCGGATCGTGGCTACCCCAAGGAGATGCACCGCATTGAGCCGGACGCCATTTTTCCGGAACAACCTTTTTTCATCGCTGGTCAGTTCTATGCGTTCTCTATTCATCCTCAGCAAAAGTTATGAGGTAGTTATTATTGTCCCGGACTGAAAATTCAGTTGCCCCATAAAATGTCTTCTCCAGCCCAGTAACTACACAGGGGTCTCCCTGCAATTGATCGTAGAATTTTCTGATGTTCTTCGTCTTAATGTACAACAAAAGTGATCCGCCGTTTGCACGGCTGACCATGGGGAGGCTATCACCCAGCGATTGAAAAGATTGCATCATGATGCTTACTTCTCCGCATTGCATCATGAGCCAAACGACTTCGCCGCTTTCCGGCACACGAGCTATTTCCCGGAAACCGAGTCGTTCATAAAAGTGTTGTGTTTCACCTATGCTGTGAACAAAAAAGTTAGGGGTCAAGGACTGCATGCGTTGTTTGGTTTACGTATCAAATATAGCGTCCGGGTCGAGGGTAAAATGTGCAGAAATTGCGAAACTGAATGTGTGCTCAACCGCAGGTTGCCTGCAGAATTATGTCAAGCATAAAGTGGGCAGGCAGGTGATTTGGTTATTAAGCGGTATGGGGCTATTTTTGTGCACCAAAATGGTAAAAACCGCGGGGTGGAGCAGTTGGTAGCTCGTTGGGCTCATAACCCAAAGGTCACAGGTTCGAGTCCTGTCCCCGCTACAAAGACCCTCAGGACAGCGTTCTGGGGGTTTATTATTTTTGATCGTGGCGAGTCGCGTAGCTGAGATTGGTTCCGCCGCTTAATCGTTATTATAGATGGGGATTCCATGTTTCATGTCTACATCCTTTATTCACCTTCCTACGACAAGATTTACGTTGGATTTACCTCAGATTTGGCGTCTAGAATCAAATCTCATAATGAACTCTCCAAAAAAGGTTGGACAGTAAAGTTCAGACCTTGGATGCTTGTCCATAGTGAGGAGTTCGTCACAAAGGCGGACGCCATGAGACGTGAAAAGGAACTGAAGTCCGCTAAAGGACGGAAGTTCATTTGGGAACAGATCATATCTAAATTAAATCTTGGCTCGTAGGGCATATCCGCCAGCTGGCGGACACAGGTTCGAGTCCTGTCCCCGCTACAAAGACCCTCAGGACAGCGTTCTGGGGGTTTATTATTTTTGATCGTGGCGAGTCGCGTAGCTGAGATTGGTTCCGCCGCTTAATCGTTATTATAGATGGGGATTCCATGTTTCATGTCTACATCCTTTATTCACCTTCCTACGACAAGATTTACGTTGGATTTACCTCAGATTTGGCTTCCTGTCACATTGAAATTATGGCTTCAATAATTGGTCAACCGTTACTAAGTCATACCCTTTGGAACGCAGGTAGCTCAACAATTCCGGAAGACGATCGTACAACTTGTCTTTTCTGCCCGGCCCTGCCCCGATGTGCATAAGCAGGATAAATCCGTTAAGGCCAGATTCATGCCCTGATTCATACGCATATACTGAATTAAGAATCTCCTGACTTGATCTGAAGTTATGATCTGATTCGCCCGTATAATCAGCATGCGATAAAGTGCCTGCCGTGTAGTTGATCAGTTGCATCCCTGAATCATGCGTCCACGCGGATATCAAGCCATTGTACCATTCAAATGAAGGAAGGAAGAAATCACCAGGTGCCAAACCGTAGCCCTTCATTGCTGTCAAATTCCCTGCAAGGTCATCTTGAAATTGTTCCCGGGTCACCAATACACTGTCTCTACGGGACCAATCCGCGTATAGCAAGTGCTTGTCTGAGTGTGGGCCCAATTGATGTCTCCCCGCCTTCAAGGAATGTATAACCTGACGGAATTCTGGTCGTTTGTAAAAGTTGCCGGTGAGAAAAAATGTTGCCCTTGCATTATGATCCTTGAGGGCTTTTATGATGGATGAACTGCCATCGGCAAATGAATCTCCTGTGAAAACGATGGCGAGTTTGCGCTGGGTAGTGTCACCACGTACTATAGCTCCCCATGGATCTAGTAATCCACGCATGGTAATCCGATTGAACGTCGAACGAGCCTGTTGTTCTTGCGCAGCGAGGAGGTAGATCAGCAGGGCGGTGCCATCAAGGGTTGGCTCATTGGTGCTGTAGTCCCCATAGTCATCGTGGTAAACGGCAAGGTCACTTTGAAAAGGGGCATATTCATCTTGCTGATACAAGGTAATTCCAATAAGGCTTTTGTAAATGCTGGTGTAAACCGGGCCATCAACAAGGCCTCCGTCGATGGGATAGTTCTTGAGATGGGTAAATGCAGAGTGGGGGTCTGTAGGTGTATCTCCATGACTGGGTAAGCCAAACACCATGGATGTCCCCCAGGGATTACAGCCCAACAACCAATCCACATTGGCCTGCTCAAGTTGGATGAACGATTCATCCTTGCTTAGCTGGCGATACCAATAGCATTGAATGGCAAAGGCAGCCGTAAGATTATTGCTGCACCATATATAGGGTATACCCCGGTAGAAGGCATTGGACTTAGCCCGACCCATCACCGCTTCAATTCCCTGCCGATAGAACGCAAGCAGGCTGTCTCGCGAAGAACCTTTCATTTCCTTTGCCAGTTCATAATGGCCTATGTTGACAAAGGGATACCATTGATAGTGGGCGGCCGTATCACTGGTAAGCCAGGGACTTACCGGTTCCTTTCTGGCGTAATGCATGGATCGTTTCAATCTGTTCAAGCGCTTAGCGCCTTGCTCCAGGCCAACCATGGCCGCCTGCGCAAGCTCCATGTCATCAACCCAATTCTCTTCATTATAGATATAGGGTGATCGTACCGAGACGGTTTGGGTAACGCCTGGCTTGCGAAGAGAAAAAGCTTCTGCGGAGACTGCGTGGGCGCGCAAATTCCAGGCAAAGTCTGGATCATAAAACTTGAACAACTGATGGCCCAAAGCAAAAGCAGCCGCCATTTTTGCAGCCGATGACGAAGTTCCTGTTGTTTTGTTCATGAACTTACCACGTTGTTGTGGCAGTCCATCTATAAAGTAAACAGGACGTTCATAGCCTTTTCCGTACTGGTTGTCCATCCCGGGAATTCGCATACCCATATGGTCACGGTCATCGCCAAGCTGATTAAACATCACGTCCGGTTTTGGATGCATCTTAAGGAGCCAGTTCAATCCCCAGCGCGCTTCATCAAGCACATCACTTGTTCCATTACTCCCGGCCAGTCCACTGGCCAGATGATTGTCCTGAAAAGCCCCCGGAAAGTCTCGCCAGGCCATCAAAAGGTGGTATGCGGTAGTCGCTGAGGTGGTGACATATTGCAGGTAGTCGCTGGCATCATGCCAACCACCGACAGCGTCAATATGGGTACTATCAGGTATTCCATCGGAATGACCATACAACGCGTATCCATCATCAGTATGACAACTATCCTTTAAAAACGGATTGAATCCACTCCGCTGCTGCCGGATATATCGAAGGCAAAATGACGCCATACCATCGTAAACCTTTTCACCAATGGAGAATTCAGGAGAGCGAACCCCGGCCGCTTCTATATAATAAATACCTGGTTTTTGAAGTGCAGAAAAATCCAATCTGTATGATTGCCGGAATGGACCATATGATCCGAATGGTTGCCCGGCAATTCCAGCATAGGCCGTCTTTTTAGTTTTGGTATCAATAACCTGAAATTGGGAGATCTTTTGTTCCTTCAAGGAGCCCCAAACGGCTACTTTGGGTGATTGAAGACTATACCCGACAAGATTGATTCGAATAACTGCTTGCGTCGATTGCCCTTGGCTTAGCCAGGGCATCAGCAACATCAACAGCAGGCCAAAGCGCATATGGACAATGTACAAAAGTTAATTCGACTGCTCCTCTGCCCTTCTATACAAACGATGATTTGAGAGGGCAAATTCCGAATTTACATTGATGGAAGTGTATCCTTTTTGGTTGTTGGCATTTTAATACCACCAGATCAGTACTTCATGAAAAAAGGCCCTGCCTTAATTGAGAAAGACCCGATTAACGAGGAAGTCACTTGGATTAACCAAGCCAAAAGTGATCCGGCGGCCTTCAAGCCACTATACGAACGCTATTTCCGGAATGTTTTCCTGTTTCTGTTGAAAAGGGTCAGCGACAAAGAACTCGCCGGTGACCTTACCCAGCAGGTATTCCTGAAGGCGCTTCTGAACATTCCTCGTTATGAAATACGGGGCGTCCCATTCTCAGTATGGCTGTTCAAGATTGCGCTGAATCATATGAACGAGTACTACCGGAAAACAAAGAACATGAGAACTGTCGTGATCGACACAGACGCCCTTGAAACCCTGTATGAAGAAATGACCGCTGATCAACGCTTGGAAGACCTTGAGCAACAGCTGCCGGTCATTCTTCAAAAGCTTGAGTCGCCGGATCTGCAACTTATTGAACTCCGCTTCTTTGAATCCAGGTCTTTTCACGAAATCGGTCAACTGCTCGGTATTACCGAAAACTATGCCAAGGTGAAAACGTATCGTACGCTGGAGCGGATGAAGAAATTATTTCACGAAACGAAATGAAAAGTAAAATCCACATCATGAAATCCACGCCATCCGTTTCAGAGGAGGAAATCAGGGAGCGCATGAATTTCAATGCCCTCCTTGACATGCACAAGTCGCACAACAACCGCATGTTCAGAAGGAATTCAATCCTATCGGCTGTAATCCTAACCACCACCGCCGTCCTGATTTATTGGTTTACCGCTAACGATGAATCTCAAACACCCGCTAAGCCACAACCGCAAGCTGCAGTGAATGACAGCAGTGCAACCACGAAAGCGCAGCCAAAAACCACAATTCAGCCACTGCCAACTCCAGATGCTAAAGAGAAGCCACAGACCAAGAATGCAGCTCCACCACCAGCAGAAAACACGGCAAGCACCCCAGATGATGTTTATGTGGAGGCCGAACCGGTCAGTGGATATCCGGCGCTCTATGCATACTTCGACGGAGAATTAAAATATCCGGAGGCGGCCCTAAAGGATTCCATTCAAGGCACTGAATCTGTATCATTCGTTATTAACAAAGAAGGCAAGCCAGAGACGATTGTTATTTTACATTCGCTGGGCGCCCTGTTCGATGATGAGTCGCGAAGATTGATTACCAACATGCCACCCTGGAAACCGGCGCGCCATAATGGACAACCGGTTCGAGCAAGAATCACCATGCCGCTTACATTCAGTATCACTAAAAACACTCATCCATGAAAAGACTTGTGTTGCTTTGCTTCTGTCTTCTTGCGGGCTTGACGATGTATGGTCAACTCGGACCCGGATTGCGCATCAACAAACAGTTGGAGGTGGCCCTGCCAGAAGCGCTCACCCAAATTCAAATGGAATGGGTGGCCCTGGATGCGGATACCCTTATTGATCTTGTTGTGGTCGGTGTTGCTTCGGATGGAACGGTGCGGGTGATGACCTTTCGGAATAAGGTCACCGCGCTGGAGTGGAAGAAAACCCAAGCCACCCAACTGCTCAGTGCCTATGTTCAACCGGCCGACCTTGATGGTGATAATCAAATTGACTTGTTGATTTCAGGGAAAGTCCTATTGCATAATGGCGGTCTTTTCTTCTTTAAGAGCAACGGTGACTTCACATTTACGGTTTCAAAAATTATTGATCGAGATACTCCTTTCAGGGTTGCCGACTTTACAAACGATGGCAAACCAGACTTGCTCACGTACGACTCATTGCCAAATGCTTCAATAGCCGTGCTGAGGCGTGATAGCCTTGGCTACTCGTTCAGTTTTAATTCGGCTCAAATGCTCATACACGATGTAGCGGTAAGTGACTTTAACAATGATGGTAAGCTCGATTTTGTGGTCAGCGGAAAAGACAATTTGAACAATCCATTCACCACCCTTTTCAGCGCAACGGAGAAAAACGAGTTTATCCCTCACGTAATGTCTGGTCCCGTGAAAGGATTGCTTTCTGCATTCGATAAAAATGGCGATGGGTGGACGGACCTGGTGGGTACAGGCAAAACAACCACCGGGCTGCGTCAACAAACCTGGACCAACGATGGGACCGGGACGCTTATTCCCGAAGGTGCAATGACCGCAGGGGCAAAAGAATCATTATTTACCGCTGACATGAACGCTGACGGGGCCGTAGATGTAGTCACCTCCTCCAAGCAGCCAATTCGTTCTATCCAAATTGATTTGGGCACATCGGTCAAGTCGCTCTTATTGCCCAACATGATCACGCAAAAAGAGGGTGACTATGACGGTGATGGCGATCTGGACATTGCCATTGTCAAAGACTCTCTCTCCCTCCAATGGATTGATGTCTTAGCCCTGGAAGCAGATGAGAAAAACAATAAGCCTTCATTGCCAGTTGATCCCTTTGCCATTTCAACCGATCGAAAGACTTTTCTGGTATGGGAATCAGCCGGGGACGATCACACACCAACTTCCTCATTAACCTATGATGTATGGCTGGGTTCCAGCCGTACCCTGCTGGCTCCCAATTTTCAACTTAGCACAGCCGCCAGAATGGTCGTGGCGCAAGGGAATGCAGGTACCCTCCAATCAAAAATCATCACTAACCTGAAAGACGGTCAATATGACTACTTGATTCAAACTGTTGATAACGCTTATCGGGGAAGTGCCTTTGCCAAGGGAAGAGGATTATTGTGTTTCAATTTGGCCCATCAGGACGTCAATGTATGCAAGGGCCAGACGGTGACTCTGAATGGAACTGAAACTGCGTATTGGTTCTCCACCCAAAGCGGATTTATCCAAAAATCTACCACGATAAAATTTGTTGCATCAAAGAATGACACCATCTATTCTTTTGTTCCTCAGTCTGCGGATTGCGGCAAGAACAGGGTCTACCGCATGCATGTTTACGACGCAAGTTCGCAAAGCACCACCCGATTTGCCTGCGAAGGTGCTACGATTAAGCTAAATGTTAACCCAGGCTGGCAGACCGTTCAGTGGGACACAGACCCGCCAATTGCAAACTCAAATTCCATACAAGTCACCATGGCGGGTAGCAAAGTTGTTACGGCAACAGCAACTTCAGGACCTGGTTGTACCTATAAGCAAATCTTCCAATTAAGGCCAAGCACCCCAAAATTGGGCCTGAATGGCAACACCTTTCGCCTCAGAAAAGGTACCTCTGTGCAGTTGGAAGCATCAGGTGTTTTCAGCACCTTCTCATGGACACCGGTTGCTGGATTAAGCAACCCAAATATTGGCAATCCTGTTGCTGAGCCGATTGAAAGCACCACCTATCGTGTAACAGCAACAGACTCTATCGGGTGTGCAGCCTCCGCCACAGTGCAGGTGCTTGTAGAGTTTACCGCATTTGTTCCTAATCTTTTCACGCCCAATGATGACAATAAAAATGATGCCCTATTGATCTATGGTCTTGGGCAAACGTCTGGATTTCTCTTTCAGGTATTTAACAGGGACGGTAGCCTGGTATTTGAAACTGCCGATCCATTTGCCGCAGGACAAACTGGTTGGAACGGGTTTGTCAATGGCACACGTCAGCCACCGGGAGTTTATTACTGGAAAGTGGAAGGCCACACTGATACGGGAGATCCACTATTGTTAAATGGCAAGAAGACTGGATCTGTTCTTCTGGTACACTAGGTATATCATGAAGATTGTTCTTCGATTGCTCTTCATTGGGTTAGGTTTGCTGCCGGTTCAGTCTGTATTGGGTCAGTATTTTCAATACGCTCAGTACAACTTTACCGGTCAGCGCACTAATCCGGGAATGACGGCGAACAGTCGCTTCGCCTCTGCTTCCGCTGATTTCAGAAACCAAAAGACCGGGGGCGACTTTCCTATCAATAGCAGTTACCTCGAATTAAGTTATCCGTTGTTGAACTCCAGCACCGGTCAACCCTGGTCAGGAGTCGGTGTTTCGTTTCTCAACGACCAGTCTGGCGGAATTTATAGAACGCAGGAAGCTGCCGTATCCTATGCCATTCACATCCGGATGGCACGTTACCAATCCTTTTCATTAGGTTTTCGCTTGCTGCATCAGGAGATGAGCATTGATCTGGATGGGTTTTACACCGGGTCGCAGTATGTGCCTGACCGCGGTTTCAATCCATCGGTTGGCAATGGCGAAAATGCAGGCTCCTATCGGCGAACGTTCAATACATTTAGTACAGGCTTGTATTGGCAGGAAACCGATCGCAAAGGGCGCCTCAAACATCACATTGGAGTTTCTCTTTTCGATATCAATCGTCCCCCCGATTCATTTCTTGGAACCACTTCCACCCTTGCCTCCAGCCTGGTGTTGAATGCGGGTGCCGAGGTTTATTCATCAGGAAGCCTGCACCTGATACCTGAAGTACTGTTTTCATCGGGTTACTCAACGTCAATGTTGATGGCGGGAATGCGTTTTCAACATGAGCTCAATCCTAAATCCAAGCAAGAATCAGATCGGTTGGACTTTATCACCAAATATGCCATCGGCCGTTCAGGTATTGTTGGTATTCAACTTCACAAGGAGAATTTATCCGTTGGCCTCTCGTACGACTTCCCCCTGCTTCGAAATAATGCCGGCAATCTGGGAGCCTTGGAACTGGGTCTGACGGTCAGGACCTTGGTTCAAACACCAGTTCAAAAGCAAATTGCCAAAAGAAAAAAACTGGTTGCCATGCGGCAGAAGAAGCAACTAGCAAAAAAAGTGGCTTCAACCCAATCGAACAAGCAGCCCACAGTGGTCAAGGACTCTGTATCAATTAAGGTTCCGGCCCTCGTTATGCCACCGGCTGATACCGCTGTCACACGTCCTGTTGTAAAGGCCAGTGCCAAGGCAGGTGCGCTAAAGCAGGATCCTCAGGTAATCGAAAAGGTAACGTTGCATTTTGCATTCGAATTCAATTCAACGGAATTGGACGATGATACCGAAGAATTTCTCCAGCAACTGGCTACGAACCTGCTCGAACATTCGGATGTCCGAGTAACGATTATTGGCTACACCGACAATATCGGATCCGAGAAATTCAATCTGAAGCTGTCTCAAAAGCGTGCCGATGAAATCAAGCGATATTTGTTAAGACAGGGTATTGCCGCCGATCGTCTTCTGAGCGAAGGAAGGGGTAAGCAGGATCCGCTCAATGAAAACCTGACCGAGTCAGACCGGGCACAAAATCGTCGGGTAGAACTAACGCTTCATTATTAAAAGGTCTTAGTCCTGCTCCGCCAACTTCATAGTCTTATAATACGGTGTTTGTCCTGGCCTGGCCTTTTTGGCCAAAACAGAATTGCTTCCTGACCGGCGGCCTTGTTGACCATATGTAGGACAGGTTGTATGCATACAACTTGCTAAAACGGTGCTTACCAGAACCAACCCAATGAGCTTTTTCATGGCTTTGCGATTTGATCATTAATACGGATGGGGGACGGAAAGTAATTCGTGTGTAGGTTTGCAGTCAAAAGAACCCCATTTCATGCACAAAGCTGGTTTTGTAAGTATCGTTGGTAAACCCAACGTGGGCAAGTCCACCCTGATGAATCGACTGGTGGGTGAAAATCTCTCCATCATCACTGCCAAAGCCCAAACCACACGTCACCGGATAATGGGCATGATCAATGGCGATGATTTTCAGATCGTGTACAGCGACACGCCTGGCATTCTGGAACCAAAATATGCACTCCACGAGGCCATGATGAATTATGTGAAGGTTTCGCTGGAAGATGCTGATGTAATCCTGCTGGTGATTGAAGCCGGGGAGAAATTTGATGCCCAACTTCATGAAAGGTTCACAAAACCGGGTGCTCCAATTCTGCTGATTATAAACAAGGTCGACAAATTCAATGACGCTGACCGGAATAAACTCAAGAATTATTGGAAGGAAAAGATTCCTGCAAAAGAAGTGTATGCCGTTTCTGCGCTCACCGGCGAACAGGTTGACGTAATCCTGCCTGCATTGATGCGGCTGTTGCCAGAACATCCGGCCTATTTTCCTAAAGACGAACTCACCAACCGAAGTGAACGGTTTTTTGCTTCAGAGATCATCCGGGAGAAAATATTCCGCAACTACAACCAGGAGATTCCATACAGCACGGAAGTGGGAATCGAAGACTTCAAGGACGAGCCGGCCTTGCTGCGTATCAGGGCCACGATATTTGTGGAGCGTGAGTCGCAAAAAGGAATATTAATTGGCAAAGCGGGGAGTTCGTTAAAAAAAGTAGGCACCGAAGCCCGTGTCGACCTGGAATCATTTTTTGGGAAGAAAGTGTTCCTTGAAACCCATGTGAAAGTAGCTGCTGACTGGCGGAAGCAGGCATTGAAACTTCGCAACTTCGGATACCTGGAATAATCCGCTGTCGGTCCCTTATTTGGCTACTGGTCTTTGGGGGTTAACTTTGCGCCCTTTAACCTTCATGTCGAATATCATTGCTATCGTAGGGCGTCCCAATGTGGGGAAATCGACCTTTTTTAACCGACTCATCGAGAGCCGTGAAGCCATCATGGACGACCAGCCAGGCGTAACACGCGACCGGCATTATGGATTTGCACATTGGACAGGAAAGAATTTTACCGTAATTGACACAGGTGGTTATGTCACGGGATCCGATGACAAATTTGAAAAAGAGATCCGGAAACAGGTAGAGTCAGCGCTTGATGAATGTACAGCCGTGATCTTTATGGTTGATTGCAGAGACGGTCTCACCGGATACGACAAGGAATTTGCCAATATTATCCGTCGCTCGAAGAAACCCGTGTTCATTGCTGCCAACAAAGCGGACACGCCCGATAAAACAAGTCTTACCACAGAATTTTACGAGTTGGGGATGGGCGATCCTTATCCAATATCAGCGGAGAATGGCAGTGGCACTGGCGAATTACTCGACGAGCTCGTGAAAATTTTCCCGGCCGAAGACCCGGAAGATCCCAATGTAGGAATCCCAAAAATTGCCATCCTGGGCAGGCCCAACGTAGGCAAATCATCTTTTCTTAATGTGCTGCTGGGCAAAGAGCGGAGTATCGTAACTGATGTTGCCGGCACCACACGCGATGCCATTCATTCCCGGTACAAAATGTTTGGGAATGATTTCATACTCATTGACACGGCAGGTATCCGGAAAAGGAGTAAAGTACACGAAGACATTGAATTCTATAGTGTATTGCGCTCCCTGTCTGCGCTCGAAGAATGTGATGTTTGTATTGTTGTTATTGATGCAACACGGGGTATGGAATCCCAGGATGTAAACATCATATCAATGGCCCAGAAACAGGGCAAGGGAATTGTGATCATGATGAACAAGTGGGACCTCATGGAGAAGGATACCAACACTGCCGAGAAGATTCGCAAAGAGATGCTAGAGGGGCTGGCTCCCATCAATTATGTGCCCATCATTTTTGCGTCCGCCCTTGAGAAGCAACGGATTTATCAGGTTGTGGAGAAAGCCGTTGCCGTATATCAGAACAAGATCAAAAAGATTCCAACTTCCCAGCTGAACGACGCCTTGTTGCCCGAAATCATCCACTACCCACCCCCAGCGATCAAAGGCAAGCATATTCAGATCAAATACATTACTCAGGTAAATGCCA
>DAOMGC010000003.1:0-111141 GCA_035430125.1 Cyclobacteriaceae bacterium
ACTACAACACCGGAGGAAATTTTGGTAATGTGCTGAACAGCAACAAAGAAGTGATTCCGGTTTACGTGATCAGTCAGGTATTAATCTCAGAACAGTTCGCCCCTTTAATCGGGGTCAGCGTTCGTACCAAAAGCAAACTCACCGCCCGGTTTGAATACAAAACCAAGCGCGACCTGTCACTCAACATCGCCAACGCACAGATTACCGAAGTCAATGCCAAAGACTGGTCGCTGGAAGTTGGTTTTATTAAGAATAACATGCGGATGCCGTTCCGCGATCATGGCCGGGTGATTACCATAAAGAATGATGTCAACTTCCGGCTTAATCTGAGTGTAACCAACAACGAGACGATTCAACGGAAAATTGACGATGTGGCCACTATTACTAATGGAAATATCAACATTCAGATCAGGCCTAACCTGAGCTATGAGGTAAACAAGAAATTGCAGATTCAGCTCTATTTCGATCGCAACATCAGCGATCCGCTGGTTTCCAACTCTTTCCGCAGGGCCACCACCCGTGTGGGTACCAAGATCATTTTCAACCTGGCTCAGTAAAGGCCACCAAGCCCTTCCAGTGGCTGCAATTTGATTTCCCGATTACCTTTTTTACCCCTATTTTTGGCCACATTTTACCCGCAACATCATGAATATTCCAGAAGGACTGAAGTACACCAAAGATCACGAGTGGATTAAGCTCGATGGCAAAGTAGCCACTATAGGCATCACCGATTTCGCGCAAGGTGAACTGGGCGATATCGTTTACGTGGACATTTCTACGTCCGGACAAAGTGTAGCCGAGCATGCCGTTTTTGGCACCGTAGAAGCCGTTAAGACCGTTAGCGATCTGTATATGCCTGTTGGAGGCAAAGTGATTGAAGTCAACAAATCGCTCGACGGCAGTCCCGAAAAAGTGAACTCAGATCCTTACGGCGACGGCTGGATGATCAAAGTCGAAGTCGCCAACCCGGCTGATGTAGCGAAATTGCTTACCGCTGCACAGTACAAGGAACTAATTGGCAAATAATTGGTTTTGAATAGTGTCTTCTGACCTATTCCCGGTATGATTGAACTACCTGTTATTCCCGCCGAGCAACCCAAACGAAAGCCCAACTGGCTTCGGGTGAAGTTGCCCATTGGCCCCGCATACGCCAATGTGCGCCAGCTTGTGGACACCCACAAGCTGCATACCATTTGCGAAAGTGGCAATTGTCCCAATATGGGCGAATGCTGGGGCGCAGGTACAGCCACCTTCATGATCCTGGGTAATGTCTGCACCCGCAGTTGCACCTTCTGCGCCGTAGCTACGGGAAGGCCACGGGAATATGATGCCGATGAACCCCGTCGCGTGGCTGAGGCTATTAAATTGATGCAAGTGAAGCATGCGGTAATCACCTCCGTCAACCGCGACGAACTCAAGGATCGCGGCGCGGAAATCTGGTATCAGACTGTGGTGCAATGCAAACAAGTAGCCCCCGCAACCACATTGGAAACCTTGATTCCAGACACCAAGGGAAACTGGGATGCACTGTATCGCATGATTGAAGGCAAACAGGAGGTGGTATCGCACAACATGGAAACCGTGGAGCGCATGTACCGTCGCGTGCGTCCGCAAGCCAAGTATGAAAGAAGTCTGGAACAACTGAAGCGAATCCGCGAAGCCGGTATGCGCACCAAAAGTGGAATCATGCTCGGAGTTGGTGAAACCAAAGAAGAGGTATTCAAGGCCATGGATGATCTTGTCGCCCATGGGCTGATGATTCTTACCCTTGGGCAATACCTGCAGCCCACCAAAATGCACCTCGAGGTGGCAGAATACATCCATCCTGATGTATTCGACATGTACCGGGAAGAAGGATTAAAGCGAGGTTTGAAATATGTAGAGTCAGGACCGCTGGTGCGCTCGTCGTATCATGCGGAGCGCCACGTCAACGTTCCGTTAGACTAAGTTTCCTTTATGAGTATCCCGAGCCAGTGAAACTGATTTCGGGCCCTTACCAGATTTTGTCCCGGATAGGTGGTGTGATAATATGTATCTCCTCTCAGGTAATCTGCGAGAAACCGGAGTGCCATAATATACGTCATCATTTTGCCGGACCAGGGAATGTAAGCCAATTCCTCGGCGCTCATCACAGCATCCATCTCCGACCGATAACCGGATATCACTGCGTCATAAATATCCTTTCGGAAATTGAGTAGCGATAAGTCCTTTTCTTCCTCTGACACCGGAGGCACGAACGTACGGATCATGTCTCCCACATCATAGATAAAATATCCGGGCATGAGGGTATCCAGATCAATGGCATAGACGGTTTTGCCTGATGTCATATCAAACAACACATTGTTGATTTTGGTATCATTGTGCGTGATCCGGAGCTTCCAGGCACCATTGCTCGTATTCCCGACATAGTCATCCACCAACGTTCTGGCATCACGGGCTGATTGAATACAAGATTCAGCCTGGTCTTTTCGTTCAGGCAAGGCAGTTTGCAAGGCCTCTTCGAATTGTTCATACCGAAGCGACAAATCATGAAACCTGGGAATGGTCTCACTGAACTGCGACACATCTGCATCATCAAGGTGATGGCAAAGTCGGGCAAATTCAGCAGCGGCATCGAAGGCCTGTTGACGGGTGGCTACCTGATCAATGGTGAACGTATTTCCGATGTACGGAAAAACCCGCCATGGAAAACCGTTGGAATCAAATATCTGTGTTGCCCCATTGGCTGCCGGCAAGCAACGAAGGAAAGGGTAATCCGGGTAATGGGCAGATAGGTGCTGAGCAGCTCGCACCCAGTTACTATCAATGACTTCAGGTTGTCTGAAAACATTTTTGTTCACGCGCTGCACTATGAAACTACGTGTGCCGGAGACCTTGAAAGTCTGGTGAATGTGTCCGGTACCAATTGACGAAACAGTTGCCGGGTCATCCGGGAGTCCAAATGCGGAAATTACTTCAGCGGGAAGGCCCGTCATTTCCATAGTGCAGAAGGGTAGACACCCGCATCTACAAGCGCACGAATCTTTCCCGACACGGCTTCCTTATCTTCTTTATAGGTAACACCAAACCAGGTGGTACCTCCTCCGATGATATTCACCTTACCCAGGTTTTGTCGGATAAGCTCCGACACCAACAACGCGATATAAAATTCAGCGGAGGGATTGCCCAGGTTTTTGCCGACGAAATCCACAAACATCTTTTCGCTCAATTCAAAGATGCCAGGTTGAAAACCCCAGCAATTCATGGATACCGGCAAAGTGGGGGCCAACTCCCGGTCGCCAGTTTCTTCTTTGGAAATGATCTTGCCGTTTTCAGTAACGATTTTGGTGAGTTCGCTCAGGTGCCTCAGGTATCCTTCACTGTCCCGCTCTTCGGCTACCCCGCGGGAAACACTGCCGTGGTCTGAGAGTACATTTTTCAATACATAACCTACCATGGCATGGTGGTTGGCCGGTGCCGTCTCAAAAAATTTAGCCAGGGCCGCAAATGAATCCTTGCCATAGAAATCGTCAGCATTGATGACAGCAAACGGTCCTTTGATGACATCCTTGCCGCATAACATCGCGTGCGTGGTGCCCCAGGGTTTCTTTCTGTCTACTTTCCCCAAAGAGGCAGGCACAAACCGATCCAACGATTGAACCTCAAAGTGAACTTCAGCTTTACCCTGCAATTTGGGAAGAAACATTTCCTTGACTGTCTCCTTGATTTCATCGCGCACAACGAAGACGAAATTATTGAAGCCGGCGCGCAAGGCATCATACAACGAATAGTCCATGATGGTTTCACCGTTCGGACCAAAGCCGTCAATTTGTTTTATTCCACCATAGCGACTGCCCATGCCCGCCGCCATAATCAGCAGAGAAAGTTGTTTATTTTTCACAGGAAGAAAGTTTAAGATGTTCCGGAAATGCGCTGTAAAAGTAGGATTTTCACTACAAACTTATTCATTACTTTAGCATTATGTCACACCCCTCCCGCCCGGCCAGCTACACGATGTCACTCGTTATCATCGGGGCCCTGTTTTTTATTTTTGGATTTATTACATGGCTCAATGGCACGCTGATCCCATACTTAAAAATTGCCTGTGAGCTAAGTACTGATTTTCAGGCATATCTGGTTGCCACAGCCTTTTTCATAGCCTATACGGTAATGGCCATTCCATCTTCCATGGTGTTGCGCAAAACCGGGTACAAACGAGGCATGGCCATCGGGCTGTGTATCATGGCTGTGGGAGCCTTGGTGTTTGTGCCAGCGGCACAGGCAAGGAATTTTAATCTATTCCTGGTTGGTCTGTTCGTAATTGGAACGGGACTTGCTTTATTGCAGACTGCCTCCAATCCCTATGCTTCCATCATAGGGCCCATCGAAAGTGCTGCAAGCCGCATAAGCATGATGGGCATTTGCAACAAATTCGCTGGTATACTCGCCGGCCTGATTTTTGGATATATCGCGCTTAATGATGCTGACGGATTGGTGGCTGGTCTTAAGTCAATGGATACTTCGGCACGTGAAGCTACCTTAAATGAACTTGCCTCTCGGGTTATTGTACCCTATATCATCATTGCCATAAGTCTTGTCCTGCTGGCGGTCGGAATTCTTTTCTCCAGCCTGCCCGACATTGATGATGGTGAAAGCGAAGCCTCATCCCATGCACCAGCAGACAAGCGTTCTGTTTTCGAATATCCTAATCTGGTGCTTGGCGTAATTACCCTATTTCTGTATGTAGGAGTTGAGGTCTTGGCAGGTGACACGATTATCAATTATGGAAAATCCCTCGGAATACCTTTATCGAGCGCCCGATATTTTACGCAAGGAACACTGGCGTTTATGCTCGTGGGGTACGTTGTAGGAATATTCGCTATCCCAAAGTATATCAGCCAGGCCAAAGCGCTTTTGATTTGTTCTATACTGGGTGTTGTATTTTCTCTAATGGCCATCTTTACACAAGGCATGGTGTCGGTGGGATTTATTGCAGCCCTTGGTCTGGCCAATTCATTAATGTGGCCTGCCATCTTTCCCCTCGCCATCACGGGCCTGGGTAAATTCACTAAGATCGGTTCTGCCCTGCTTATCATGGCTATAGCTGGTGGCGCCATTTTGCCCCTGATATACGGCAGGCTGTCTGATAGCTGGAATACGCAAGATGCCTACTGGATCATGGTGCCGTGCTACCTTTTTATTCTGTACTATGCAGCCATTGGCCATAAAGTTGGCCAACCCAAAGCAGCATGAAGGCCTGGCTGGCTTCCCTCTTCTTCATCCCGGTATGCGCCTGGGGACAATCATTTGTTGTCAGGGATCTCACGGCAGAAAATCTCTTCACCCAGAACATTGAAGGCCCCAATACCAACGATCGCAACGAGCTCTTCGTAGTCAACTTTGAAGAAGATGGCACCATTGGGCAAGTAGCGCCAAATGGCATGGTCACCCGCTATGTCACTTTACCTAAAGGAAGCATCGCAAATGCCATCGTATTTGATCCAAAGGGTGATATGCTGCTCGCCGATTGGACGGGACATCAAATACTGCGTTTGGATCACAACACGCGTCAAGTCAGTGTGTTGTGTTACAACGCACAATTCAACCAGCCTAATGACATCTGCATTAATCGAAAGGGCCAGTTGTTTGCCTCCGATCCAAACTGGAAAGCGGGCACGGGTCGGATATGGCGTATTGATCCTGATGGAAAATCTACCCTGCTGCTGGACAGTCTGGGGACCACCAACGGTATTGCACTAAGTCAGAACCAAAAAACGCTCTATGTCAATGAAAGTCTTCAAAGGCTTGTTTGGAAGTACACCATTGACAGTCAAGGCAACCTCCGCAATAAAAAGATCTTCGCCCGATTCAACGACTTCGGCCTGGATGGGATGAAATGCGATACCCGGGGTAATCTATACATTACACGTTACGATAAAGGAACCATTGTAGTGATGGATCCCAATGGCTCCGAAATACGGGAAATTCAACTCAAGGGTAAGAAAGTTAGCAATCTGACATTTGGTGGTGTTGATGGAAAGACCTGCTACGCCACCTTGCAGGACCGAAAGTGCCTGGAGACTTTCAGGATTGATATCGCAGGAAAGGTTATTGTGCGAGCAGGCCGTCGATAAAATTCTTCAGGATCGTCTCCCGCTGCTGAAAATCTCCTCGAAGTAGTTGATAAGAAATTTTCCGCTGAATCAACTCCTGCTTGAACACATCAAACATTTCTTTTCGTTGATGGCCCAGGTCGCGAAGTCCATCTGCTACCCAAGGCACATCAATATCAAAAAGAAAGTAATGATCATATCCTACCCGTTTCTCCAGCTCATACAATACCGGGGGTACCTCATGGAGATAATGTCTGCAGTATACCTGTGTAGTGATCAGGTCGGTGTCACAAAAGAGGATCTTATTGGCCGACCTGGCCTTTGCCAAAACACGTTCGGTTTGGGCATGGCCTATGCGAATGATGTCGTCAACCGAAAAATCATTGCTGGTAACCAACTCCCGTGCGACTTCAGGCACAAATTCCGTGTTATAGCACTCAGCCATTCGTCTGGCCATGGTTGATTTCCCGGTGCTTTCAGGGCCATAGAAGCAGATTTTCTTCACAAAGTAGGCGCGTGCAGGGTGGGCGATAAATTCCCAGTAATGGAAAGGTCGCTTGCGGATGAGGCTGCCAGATACCTGAAACTGCTTGCGTCCCGGATCAAACGGGATGTGAACAATGCCCATCTCCACCGCCAGGAGTGCCCCATATAATTCAGAACTGAAAACCACATCTATAGATGGAAATCTCTCTTTGAGGAAGGAACTCCACATCGGCATCCGATCGGCGTATGTCAACGAATCATTATCAAAATCATCAACGGATAATGCCAGTTGAATTTTTTTATTGGGTTCAAACTGTTCCTTCAACCACGAAAAACGCATAGGGCCTGGTATGGGATCTTCATCCCGATACGCCAATGACACAATAAGTTCATCACACCGTTCAGCCGCAAATTGGATCAATGCCACATGCCCAGCGTGAAGCGGCATGAATTTGCCAATGACCAACCCGCGTTTCATGTGGTGTAAGATTGAAATTCCCTTCTCCAGCGTAAAAATCCGAAAGCGGCAATCAAACAAAACACCGCATATTCAAGGCTCATCAGCATGATTCCCTTAGTAAAATAAAGATAAGTGGCCACCACATCAGCCAATATCCAAACGAGCCAACACTCCACTTTCTTCTGAACCATAAGATAGGTTGCTGCTATGCTTACCACAGTGACGAAAGAATCGAAGTATGGAAATGTGCTGGGCAAGCTAAATACCACGGGAAACAATTCATGGAGGTTGCTGGCGAATTTTCCAAAAGCGGCCGTTCCCAACAATGTTACTCCCGCCAAAAGTACAAGTTCGCGTTGGGGCATCCAGCTTACCCGGAGATGTTGCTCCCGGTCTTCCTCACCCGCCTTCGGGTGCGTCCAACGCCACCATCCCATCAGGTTGGTGATGAAAAAAAACACCTGGAGAAACATGTCAGGATACAACTGTATCTGATAAAATAAAAAGAACAACAGTACCACATTAATGATGCCAATGGGCCAACTCCAGATATTGGCCCGCGCAGACAACCACACCGCAACAGCACCAGCCAATGTTCCGAAAAATTCCAGATAACTAACGGGTGTGCCGAGTACCGTAATGACGATGGAGTCGCTGTCGAAAAAATTCATGTAGTTACAGCCGAATACAAACATTCTTACTCTCGGTGAAGAAACGAAGCGCCTCCCAGCCACCTTCTCGTCCTACACCTGATTGCTTCATGCCTCCGAAGGGCGTTCGCAAATCGCGGTACAACCAGCAGTTCACCCAAATGATCCCGGAAGCCAGTCCGGCTGCCATACGATGCGCACGCTTGAGGTTCTCCGTCCACAGGGTGGCTGATAAACCATATGTTGTGCTGTTGGCATAGCGTAGTACTTCTTCTTCTGTATCAAATGGCATGATTGTTACTACCGGGCCAAATATCTCTTCTTGGTTGGTGCGGCAATCGAAGGGCAAACCAGCAATCACTGTAGGTTCAATAAAATATCCATGTACACATCGACCAGGTACAGTTACCACACGACCGCCCGACAAGATTTTACCACCTTCCTGCCTGGCGAGGTCAATATAGGACAACACCTTATCGCGATGCCCGGCAGATACCAGCGCACCAATGGAAGTCCCATTAAGCAAAGGATCACCAACCACAAGCCGCTTCACGCGAATGAGGAACTGCTCAAGAAATTCATCGTAATAAGACCGCTCTACAAAAATTCGGGAGCCGCACAGGCAGATTTCGCCCTGGTTGGTAAAAGAAGAACGGATTGATGTGTCGAGGGCTTGCTCACGATCGCAATCTGAAAAAATGATATTGGGGTTCTTGCCCCCTAGCTCGAGGGACAATTTTTTCAACATGGGCCCGGCCGTAGCCGCAATCTTCTTCCCGGTAACGGTGCCACCGGTAAATGATATCGCCGAAATATCCGGATGTTCAATAATGGCCTGCCCTGCTTTGGCGCCAAGACCGTGTACAATATTAAGTACCCCGGCGGGCAATTCGGCCTCGATGCACAGTTTACCGAGAAGATACGCAGTCATGGGCGTGAGTTCGGATGGCTTAGCCACGACCGTGCACCCAGCAGCAAGAGCCGGTGCAATTTTCCAGGTGAAAAGATAAAGCGGTAAGTTCCAGGGAGAGATGCAACCCGCCACACCGACTGGTGTTCTTGCTGTATAGTTCACCGCTTCATGGCCGGTAAGGTGCGCTTCACTCGCAAAATGAATCAAGGCAGTAGCATAGAAGCGGATGTTGGCCGCTGCGCGCGGAATATCCAGTGAAGTCGCCAGCGAAACCGTCTTTCCATTATCAACACTCTCGGCCAACGCTAGCTTGTCAACATCCCGGTCAATGAGATCAGCTAACTTCAGAAGGATGGCCGACCGTTTTTCTGCTGCCATGGCAGACCAATTAGGAAATGCCTTGAGCGCTGACCGGGCAGCGAGGTCTACATCGGCAGCATCTGAATCGGGAATCAGGCTGTAGGATGTACCAATAGACGGATCAATATTATCGAGGTATTTACCGCCTATCGGCTCACGCTCTGTGCCATCTATATAGTTCAGTATTTTCTGCATAATAAATTATAAGGATCCGGTTCGACCGCCGTCGACTGGAATATTAACCCCGTTGATATAGCCTGCCGCAGGTGTTGCGAGAAACGCTACTGCAGCAGCTACCTCTTCAGGGGATGAAATCCGTCCTGCAGGAATTTCCATGACCATGTCTCGGGTTATCTCCTCTTCGGTCTTCTTTTGCTTTTCGGCCCGGTCGCGAATAATGGCTTCCAGTCTGCCCGTCATGGACGCTCCTGGCAATACATTATTAACCGTGATACCAAATGGCGCCAGCTCCAGTGACAATGTCTTGGACCAATTGGCTACCGCACCGCGAATGGTATTGGAAACTCCTAGTCCGCGAATAGGCACTTTTACAGAAGTAGAGATAACATTGATGATCCGACCATACCGCTCTGATTTCATACCCGGCACCAATGCCTGAACGAGATGATGATTGCACAATAAATGATTGGAGAAGGCGGTTACAAATTCTGTGGTGTTGGCTGATAAGGCTGGACCTCCTGGCGGTCCTCCGGTATTGTTAATCAGGATGTGAACAGGACCCTGAGTGGCCACCCATTGAGCTGTTCTTTTTACCTGTTCGGGATCCCCAAAATCGGCAACCTGAAAGCTGTGTTGTTGCCCATGTTGCGCGGGCAATTCTTTTAAAACCTGCTCAAGCTTTGATGGGTTACGCGCCAATAGAATGACCGAGGCTCCTAACTCCGCCAACTCCATAGCCGAAGCTCTTCCTATTCCCTGCGTACTGCCGCAAACCAGTGCTCTTTTCCCGTTTAGACGTAAATCCATGATGATAAAGATAGACTGAAAAGTTTTAGATTTACATAGTAAATGCGCCAAGAATATGTCTATCCGTCGCCCGTTTAATTTGCAACAATGGATTGCTGAAAACCGACACCTGCTGAAGCCACCGGTTGGCAACAAGAACCTATATGCCGATGCAGGCGACTACATTGTAATGATTGTAGCAGGCCCCAATGCCCGTAAAGACTATCACTATAATGAAACAGAAGAATTATACTATCAATTGGAAGGGAGTATCACGGTTAATATCCAGGAAGATGGTAAAGCGGTGGCCATTCCTTTGAATGCCGGGGACATGTTTCTCCTTCCCGCCCGAGTACCGCATTCTCCGAGTCGAACACCCAACTCCATTGGATTGGTCATTGAATGCAAGCGCAAATCAAATGAAGATGACGGGCTGATGTGGTTCTGTGAGGCCTGCAACCACCCGCTGCACGAATACAAATTCCATCTTGAGAACATCGAAAAGGACTTCTTACCCAGGTTCCGGGAATTCTATGGTTCTGTCGAATTGCGAACCTGCAAAAAGTGTGGCGCCGTCATGGAATCCGACCCCCGGTTTGTTTAAGCCCATGTTGATCTCAGAGCTTCAGCAAAAGCTGATCACACGACATCAGGAATTTACAGACCGTATCCTTGCAATTCCCGATGCCCAACTTCATCAGCGAGATCCAGGCAAGTGGAATGCGATCCAACTGATGGATCACATTCGAATCAGTGTTAAGCCCGTTCGGCTTGCCTTGCAACTACCAAAGTTTGTACTTCGGGTTTTTGGCACGGCCAATCGATCCTCCCGCTCTTATGAAGCCCTCGTGGAACGCTATCAAACCAAGTTACGGGAAGGTGGTAAGGCGCCTGGACGATTTGTTCCTTCTGCGCAATCAGCATCGCCTGACCGTATTGCCCGGGAATTGATTGGTCTGGTCAAAAGTATTAGTCAATCGCTGGAGTCATTTACTGAAGCAGAACTGGATACCTATTTATTGCCTCATCCACTGCTGGGCAAATTGACACTTCGGGAAATGATGTACTTTACTATTTACCATGTCGGCCACCACGAGCAGCAATTGAAACCTATCGCCTGACCGGCTGGACTTCTATGAAATTTTCTAACGACCTCTCCTTCGCGCGCCTCATGGATCACAAAGATCCACTAAAGTCAATTCGGGCAAAATTCTTCTTCCCGGTGATTAAGAAAAAACATGCCCTGTACTTTACTGGCAATTCCCTGGGGCTTCAAACAAAAAGTACCTCTAAATGGATACAGGAGGAGTTGGATGACTGGAGCCGGCTTGCTGTAGAAGGGCACTTTCATGCGCGACGCCCCTGGCTATATTATCACAAATTCACCAAGAAAGCCCTGGCCAAAATCACTGGTGCTAAACCAACCGAAGTGGTTGCCATGAATCAACTTACGGTGAACTTGCATCTGATGCTCACCAGTTTCTATCGGCCAACGGCAGAGCGTTATGTCATTATCATGGAAGGAGGAGCATTTTCTTCCGACCAATACGCCATCGAGTCACAGCTCAGGTTGCATGGATTGGACCCTGCGAAGGCGTTGGTTGAAGTTTTTCCCCGGCAAGGCGAACACAACCTGCGCACGGAAGACATCATTTCAATCATTCGGGCTCACCACAACAAGGTAGCGTTGGTACTGTTTGGCGGTGTCCAGTATTATTCAGGCCAGTTCTTCAATATGAGCGCCATTACCGCTGCCGGTCACGAAGCCGGAGCTTATGTGGGCTTTGACCTTGCACATGCCGTTGGTAATGTGCCTCTCGCTTTACACAAGGACCAGGTTGACTTCGCTGTTTGGTGCAGTTACAAGTACCTCAATGCCGGGCCTGGCGGAATTGCGGGAGCCTTTGTTCACGAAAAACATGGTCACAATCCAGAACTGATACGAATGGCTGGCTGGTGGGGCCATGAAGAAAACAACCGGTTTAAGATGAGGAAGGGTTTTGTTCCTATGCCCGGTGTCGACGGATGGCAATTGTCAAATTTTCCGGTGTTGTCCGGTGCGGCATTGCTGGCGTCGCTGGAAGTGATTGATAAAGTTGGGATGAAAACACTTCGCACCAAGAGCCTCCTGCTTACCGGCTACCTGGAATTTCTGTTGTTGCAGATAGCCAACCATCAGGATTGGTTTACCATCATCACGCCCGCGGATCCGCAACAACGGGGTTGTCAGTTATCACTATTGATGCATCAGAAGGGCAAAGTCATCTTCGACCGTCTCACAACCGATGGTGTCATCGCCGACTGGCGGGAGCCCGATGTAATCCGGGTGGCCCCCGTGCCGTTGTACAACAATTTTCAGGACGTGTTTGACTTTGTGAAATTGTTTAAAAAAGCGCTCAAATAGCGTCAAATTCAAACATTTCGGTCCCTGACCAATGTCATAGTTTGGGCCTTATTTTCTATTGAATTTAACTTATTCAAGCACTGAAATCATGAACAAGAAACTCTCCCGGATTTCCATTGTAGGAGCCGGTCTGGTAGGGTCATTACTGGCCATCTACCTGAAAAAGCGTGGATATGAAGTATCCGTATTTGAGCGTCGCTTCGATATGCGCTCGAACATGTTGGGTGGGGGCCGATCCATCAATATGGCGCTGAGCAACCGTGGACTTCGGGCATTGCATGAAGTTGGGTTAGACAGTCACCTCCGAAAGAATGCCGTGCCCATGAATGGCCGCATGATGCACGATGTCTATGGTAATCTCACATTTCAGGCCTACGGCAAGCAAGGTCAGTTTATCAATTCCATTTCCCGTAGCGACCTCAACATGCTGTTGATGAATGAGGCCGAACATCTGGGTGTTAATTTCTTTTTCGAGCACAAATGCCTTGAAGTTAATCTGCAAAAGACTGAATTGACATTTCAACATTATGGCGATGTCATTCACCGACCGTCTGACCTGATCATTGGTGCGGACGGTGCCTTCTCTGCCGTTCGCGGTGCGCTGCAGATATCTGATCGCTTCGAATATTCACAGACTTATATCGAACACGGATACAAGGAACTTCGGATTCCAGCCTCTGACACCGGCGCTTTCCAAATGGAAAAAGAAGCACTTCATATCTGGCCACGCGAAAGCTATATGTTAATCGCTTTGCCCAATCCGGATGCCACCTTTACCTGTACATTGTTTTTTCCATTCGAAGGAAGCCCATCCTTTCAGAAGTTAAACTCACCTGAAAAAATACACTCATTTTTTGAAAGCTCCTTCCCGGATGCTGCACGATTGATGCCCACACTGATTGAAGACTTCAGGGACAACCCAACCTCCTCCCTGGTCACCGTGCGTTGCTTCCCATGGCATCGAAACAGAACGTTGTTGATCGGCGACGCTGCCCACGGTATTGTTCCTTTCTATGGTCAAGGGATGAATGCCGGATTTGAAGACTGCCGGATATTGAACGATCTGTTGAATAGTTATGATGACAACTGGGAACAACTGCTTCCCATGTTTGAAAAACTCCGGAAGCCCAATGCCGATGCCATTGCTCAACTCGCCCTGGATAATTTTGTGGAGATGAGAGACCTGGTGGGTGATCCCGATTTTCTACTGCAAAAGAAAATTGAAAGTAAATTACATCAATTGTATCCGGACCGTTGGATACCCCTCTATAGCATGGTGACGTTCTATGATAATTTATCGTATGATGACGCCCTTCGTATCGGGAATCAACAGAAGGAGATCATGGCCAAGGTGATGTTAACGCCATCGGTAGAAACAACTTGGGAATCCCTGGATTTCAAAGCAATTGTAGATCAACTCACGACTCAGCGATAAGCTGTTTGTATTGCTCGTAGCGGGTAAGAATATCATGAACATAGTTCACCGGTTCCTCGCATTTGCAGTATCCGGCCAACACCACCGCATCCTGATAATACCTGGGATTGGATTTCTGACGCAAGTAGGATTCTACATCTTCCCAACGGGCTGGGTTTTTACCGTATTTCTTGGCCAGATTTCTCGCGTCAATAATGTGTGAAAGGCCAGCATTATATGAAGCGAGCACAAATCGCAGCCGCTCGTTGTCATCCTTGACATATTTGCCCCATAATTGATCGAGGTAACTAAGGTATCGCACACCTGCGCGAAGGCTTTGGTATGGGTTGAGGCGATCGCGCGCGCCAAATTCTTCAGCCGTTGCTGGCATCAACTGCATCAAACCGACTGCTCCTGCCCAGCTTTCGGCATTAGGCTGGAAGTTGGATTCCTGATAAACGACAGAAGCCAGTAGCCGCCAGTCCCAACCCAGGCGTTTTGCCTCTTTCTTGATTTCCTCGTCATAAGGCGAAATCTTATTGCCCGCCACCGATGAGTACTCGCTGCTGATAACAATCTGGGATGATCGCGGATTATTGAAATACTTGGCGTAGATATGGGTAAACTGATTGGTTCGCTTAATTTCTGCCAGCCAGCCATTAACAGCCGCCAGAAGATCAGGGCTGTTCTTCCTCACGGCCCAGGCAATTTGCTGAGGAAGGCTTAGCACGGTGCTCACATCCAAGTTAGGGTAATAGATGGCATTGACCATACCGATGGTCTGATCCGTTACGGTGTATTGGATCTCGCCCATGGCAACTTTCTGAATCAGGGATTCTGTCTCGGCCGTGGCACTGTCTTCACGTATCACAATGTTACCTCCAATTTCATGAGACAGGTGCTCAAGTCGATCTTTGAATGAACTCTCATTCATCACGTGCACTTCCTTGCCGATCAGGTCTACAGGGTTTCTGATAAGCGAACGCTCCACCCGTGTAGGTGGCATCCGTCGCCAGTTGGCGGGTTTCTTTTGCACCAACACCTGGCAGGTATTGAATTGTGAATCTGTAAAAGCGAGGTAATCGGTTCGGTCCTTGGTAATGGTTAATGGGAATGCCAACAAATCTCCTTCGCCTCGATTCAACAGGTCAACCGAGCGCTCGATGCCGCTGATCACCTTGATCTTTAACTTGACTTTTAGGTGTTTTGTGAGGCTTTGCAGCAATTCATATTCATAACCCATGGGTTGCCCGCGGTATATGAAGTAACTGATCGAATTATTGTCAACGATGGCCTGTAGATATCCTCGCGCCTGGATTTGTTGCAAATCCAATTGAACTGCCGGCTCTCGGGTAAACTGGCCTGGACCTCCCTTTTGGGAACAGTCTGTCATAAACAGCACACAGGCCAACAAAAGAAGGAAAGCCGGTTTTGCCATATATTGAAAGTACTCTAAAAGCCCTAATATTAAAAGCCGTGTTCATCAGGTAATCCATGCTATTTTTAGTGATCATCAGACGAAATCATCAGGAATTATGCGTCCAATTCTATTATTGATTTTTCTATCTGGTTTCCTCCCTGCCTGCGGTCAGGAGCTTACCTGGAAACCCTGGCAGGAGGGCTACCTGGATATACATCACATCAGTACAGGAAGTGGTAATGCTACGTTTATGGTCTTTCCAGATGGTACAACTTTGTTGTTTGATGCCGGTGAGGTGGATCGGGTGGCGAGAACCCGAACCCCTAATCCGTTAAAGGCATCACCTCCGTTGCCGGCCGACACCGTCACCGCAGGGCAAAGTATTATCAATTATATACGGTTCTTTCATTCCCAGATTAAACAACTCGATTATGGCGTTGTCTCTCATTTTCACAGCGATCATTACGGCAGCCTGAAGCCCGGACAGCGCCTGTCCCGGCTAGGAAATTATCGGCTTACCGGGATCACTGAGGTCCATGAATCCATTCCTTTTGTGCATTTACTCGACAGAGGTTATCCCGATTACAACTATCCGGTAGATCTGCGCAGCAAGGTGCTTGATAAGGAGGTCTTTGCTAACTACCTCACCTTTGTAAACTCCCAGGTGCAGGCAGGAAAGCTGAAGGCTTCATCGCTGCGGGCAGGAAGCACTAACCAAATTCGAACAATCATTCACCCGAATAAATACCCGGCGTTTATGGTGAGAAACATCAAGTCAAGCCATTCGCTTTGGACCGGCAAAGACACACTATCTGTTCGAATCATTCCCGAAGCAATCCTTGAGAAGGATTATAATGAAAATCCGCTCAGCCTTGCACTCGAGATTACTTATGGATCATTTAATTACTTCACGGGCGGTGACATGACCGGACTCCGGGGATTTGGACTACCGTCCTGGTTTGATACAGAGACCCCTACGGCTGCAGTTGTTGGTCCGGTAGATGTACTGTCCATCAATCATCACGGAGTCAGGGATGCCTCAAATCTTGAATTCCTGCATCTCCTGGCACCCCGGGTGCTGGTGCAGCAATCCTGGAGTTCGAATCATCCGGGAGAAGAAGTTCTTCACCGAATGATTGCACCCTCTACTTATTCAGGTCCTCGCGACATCTTTGCAACTTACATACACCCGGAAACAGTAACTACCTATGGGCGTTGGCTAAATGATAATTACCGCAGTCAGCGCGGGCACATTGTGGTGCGGGTATATCCCGGAGGATCCCAGTATGAAGTCTGGGTGATGGACGATAGCCGATATTCGGAACAAGCCGTTCTGCGCACGCCGATTTATACGTCACGTTAAGGATTGTCAGCGACAATTGATACTTCGATGGGATAGTCCGTTACCAGAATTCCGCCTGCCATCCTGCCCAAGGCTTCTTTATATTCGTGCCGGCTCAAAACTTTTCCTCCGTGCTTGGTGTGTTCACTTACATCTGTCAGCATTCTGATTCCTGCTGCTGACACCTGCATCAAAAAAGCCGGAATTGCGTTGTCACTTACATAAGCCATTACAGGTTCCCATGACGAAAACTGAGATTTCAAGGAGTTCCATTCGTTCGCCGAACTTACGAGGCAGGATATGGCGATCGAAGGACTTATTGCCCTCACCCGTCGGGTATCGGTTGGCTTAAACGTCAGCACCAGGCATCGATCAGTCATATCAAAACGCTGGACCATCGCCAAGGCCTCTGCCCATACATCGGCCTTTACATCCAACATCAACAAAACCTGAGCTGATTTAGCCCAGCTCAAAAACTCACTAAATGTTGGCACCCTTTCCATTGTTTGTCTCCCCTTTAAATCCTTCAAGCGGAGTGATGTGATGTAGTCATCCGGGAGTGTCGAAATTTCACCCGTACCATTTGTGGTTCTGTCAACGGTGGCATCATGCAGGATATACAAGGTTCCATTCTTGCTTTTCCTTAGGTCAAATTCCAGCATAACGAGCTGGCGACTCCTGGCCACAGTATTTTTGAAGTTCACCATTGAATTCTCGGGGAGTGAGTCGTTGAGTCCGCCACGATGTGCGGCGATAAGGGTAGCGGAAGGCTTCAATCTTTTTATTAAAGGTTGAGCAGTTGCTCCAAACATCACACCCAATAAGGTCAATAGTGAAATTGCTTTTCTCATAGGCATAAAAAAAGGAAGCATCCCGAAGGATGCTTCCTGTATCAAATCACTAGAAATTAGTTGAAAATATAACGAAGACCGATTTGAGCTTGCCATACGTTATCCAGGGTGATACCCTTTACGAAGGAATCCTGAATAGGTACGATCGTTCCATTGATGGTCTGCGTTGCCAAACGATAGGTTGGCACAGTGCCCGTTCCTGTAGGAACCGTAGCCGTAATCGGGCTTGTGGTGGTAGTCAAGTAACCAACACCAGCGTGGTTGTTCAGGAGGTTTCCTACGTTCAGGATATCAAGACGTAACTGCAAGGTGTTCTTCATTCCATTTGCGCCAGTTTTGATGAAGAAGTCCTGAATGACTGCGAAATCAAAACGAGTTAACCAGGGAGCATAACCGCCGTTGCGCTCGGCATATTGACCACGGCGTGATTTCAAATATGGGTTGTTGTCAATGTAGGCATCAAATGCCGCAGCCTGATCGGCAGCCGTATAGGTAGACACTACATTGCTTCCGTTCACTACGTTGGTAATGGACAGGGGAGCCCAGTTGATTTCAGAACCGCTCTTAGGCACATAGATAAGGTCGTTGATCTGGCCATCGCCATTCAGATCTGCACCGTACACATAAGAGTACTTTGCGCCGCTGAGGGCTGTCATTCCAAGGGTTACTGTCGTGGCACCACCAAACTGGCCGCCATATTCCTTGCGGTAGTTCACATAACCAACCACTTTGTGGCGGAGGTCATTGTCTGCATAGGAAAGGCCCAAGTAGTTCTGACCCACGGTCGTAGGCATGTTAGCCTGCACCGTGCTACCCACTGATTGGATGTCGCGGGCGAGGCCATAGGTGTAGGCGATCATACCGCCTAAGCCATTTTGCACCGGTTTGGTAATACGGGCAGTCAGGGTATAAGAGCTACCCTGCTGGTAGTTCTTAAGCACAAACACGTTACCAATGTTAGGGTTGATGAACCGGGCAATGTTTACCGTATTGGCTGCACCAGAACCGGAGCTGGCTACACCAAATGCGGGGAAAATGGCACGCTGATCGGTACCTGCCAGTGAGCTATAAGGAGCCTTCAGGTTGGCATCGATGTAGCGGAGGGCCTGAATATTCTGGTTGTAGATACCTTCAAGGGTAGCCACCAACCCAAACCACGGCAACTTCTGATCTACGGCGAGGTTAGATTTCCATACCATCGGGTTCTTGAGGTTGTTGTCGGTAGCGTTTACAGCGTACGGAGCCAACTTCGTAATATCAGGTGAAGCAGGGCTTCCCAGGCCGTTAGGCAATGTTGTGGGGTCTAAGCGGAAAGGATAAGCAGTGGTGTTTGTTGCAGAGATTACAGCTGTGTTGATACCGTTGTTACCCAACTGGTTCGACACCAATACTTCAGGGATACGGGAAACAAAAATTCCGGATCCACCGCGGATCTGGGTCTTCTTATCACCAGTCACATCCCAGTTAAAACCAACGCGGGGTGACAACAACAGGCGGGTCTTAGGGAAAGCACCAGTATTGACATTGTAGTCCCTGCCATTCTCGTCACGGAAAGGAATCATACCATTAACGATAAGGCCTCCAACAACTGGATTGTAGAAGTCAGATGCAGTAGAGTTATCATAGGCAATTACATCACCGCGGACACCACCCGTAAGTTTGAAGTTTTCCGTAGCCTGCCACTCATCCTGAACATAGAAGCTGTAGGTGGATACCTTGAGTGTTTGCAAAGGTTCAACACCGCCCGGGAGCAAAGAGTAACGCAGGTTATACTGCTTTAAAGTCACCGGAGAAGTGGTTGCATTCGGATTGTTAATAAAGTCCGTTGCAGCTGCCTTAAAATCAGCAATTGAGTTGTAAACATAAACCCCGTTAGAAGAAGGGAAGAATACGTTGTTGGACTTAAAGAATTCGTAAGACAAACCTGCTGTTAGGGTGTGTGCACCGGCATAGTAGGTAAAGTTGTCTGTGAAGTTCAGGGTAGAGTAATTCAACTTATTGCTTGGTGTGAACGGGTCAAAACCAATAGAGGTATAAGTTGTGCCACCTACTGCATTCAAAATGTCGATGGTCGGGAACTGAGCGGTCAGGTAACGACGATCTTCGTTCTGGTAGTTGTAGGTTGCCAAGAGCTGGTTAGAAAACTTACTGCCCAGGTTGGAGTTCAACTCGGCAGAGAATGAGCGCGTGTTATCCTTGATGATGTAACCGGTATTCTGCGGAGAGATGGCCAGGGCTGAGTTTGTACGGTTACCGTTACCGGCAGTCTGGCTTGAGTTACTGTTGCTGATGACCTGACCGGACTCAGAATCGTGCTGGGAATAGCGAACCGACAACTTGTGTTTGCTATTGATGTTGTAGTCCAAACGCACCAGGAATTTCTTGCTGGTGATGTCGTTGTTGAAGTTATCAATTGCACCCAGATCGCGGTTGAAGTTTGTCTTCATGAAGTTGCTCAGGTCTGTAAGATCTGCAGCTGTAACACGAGACACGTTACCCGCAGCACCCGGCTGACTCGTTACCCAATCCAATGCAGGCTTGCTGGAAGTGAATTGCTCTGCGTTAACAAAGAAGAACAGTTTGTTCTTGATGATCGGACCGCCAAAGCGGAAACCTGAAGTTTGCTCCTTCAATGATACCGGCGGAAGGTTTTGATCCATGGCCTTTGTACCCAGCATATTGTTGGCACTGTTGCGGTACAGGGTATAGATGGAGCCGGAGAAGGTGTTTGTACCAGACCGTGTTACCGCGTTGAGGTTGGCCCCACCAAAACCAGACTGGCGAACCGTAAACGGAGACACGTTCAGCTGAACTTCTTCCAAGGCATCCAACGACACCGCCGTTGTACCGGTACGTCCACCGGCTTGAGCAGAACTACCCAATCCAAAACCGTTGTTAAACACGCTACCATCAATGGTGAAATTGTTGAAGCGGCTGTCCTGACCGGCAAATGAGTTGTTAGGACCACTAAAAGGGTTGTAGCGGATGATGCTGTTCACCGTACGATCAATCGTAGGCGTTGTAGTAAGCATGTTGCGATCAAAGCTGGTGGCTGCACCAGTACGATCAGAACTGAAAATGTCGTTGCGGTCGGCCGAAACAACAATTTCCTGCAATTCTGCACTCTCTTCTACCAGTTTCACGTTGACGTCGGCAGCTGTACCCAAGCTGAGGTAAATGCCGTCAATGGTTTGCTCCTTGTAGCCAACGAAACTGATCTTGACAGAATAAGGACCACCGATACGCATACCAGGGATGGTGTAACGACCATCAGCAACTGATGCTGTACCGTAGGTAGTACCAGAAGGGGTGTGGGTGGCAACAATGGTCGCCCCGGGAAGACCTCCCCCCTTGGTGTCCGTTACGATACCCTTGATGGAAGAGTTCGTAACCTGAGCATAGAGCCCCCCTGCGGTCAGCAGCAGAGCGCCTAACAGAAGTAAATGTTTTCTCATAGGTTAGTGGTTTTGGAATTTCGCCACAAAAGTATTCTAATTCAGGCAGACTCCCTTTTAACCGGCTTTTAAATATTACTCACAAATTGTTAACAAATACGGTCGGACAAACCGCTCAACCAGTTGGCGGTTGCTTGTTTTTTCATATAATGGTAACGTTGTTTTCAACTTTAACTTAAATCATGAATAACAAACTTGCTCTTTCTCTGGTATTTGGATTGTTCTTCGCAACAGCCAATGCCCAGGTGGACCTTTCGTATTACCTTCCGGCTGGAGTAACCTATAACCCGGCCATCCCGACCCCTGCCTCGGTAATAGGTCACGAAGTGGGAGAATGGCACGTCCACCACGACCGGCTGGTTAACTACATGATGGCCCTGGATAAGGCTTCCGACCGCATTTCGCTCGAAATAATAGGGCAAACGTATGAGGCCAGACCCCTGCTTCTCCTCACCATCACCTCGCCAAAAAACCAACAGAACATCGAGGCGATTCGAAAACAGCATCTGGCACTGTCAGATGCTGCAAATAGCGCCTCCTTGCCCCTGGCATCGATGCCTGCCGTGTATTACTTGGGGTGCAGCATTCATGGTAACGAGCCCAGTGGGGCTAATGCAGGACTCGTTATGGCCTATCACCTGGCTGCTGCCCAGGGATCAGAAATCGAGAAATACCTTGAAAACACCATCATTTTATTCGATCCGAGCTTCAACCCGGATGGACTTAGCAGATTTGCTGCGTGGGCCAATTCCCGCAAAAGCAAACTCATATCTCCTGACCCCAATGATATGGAACACAATGAGGCGTGGCCAGGGGGGCGGTTCAATCACTACTGGTTTGACCTCAACCGTGACTGGATGGTTGCCCAACTTCCTGAATCTCAGGCTCGTGTGAAAAAATTTCAAGAATGGAGACCAAACCTCCTCACTGATCATCACGAACAAGGCACCAACGCTTCCTTCTTTTTCATGCCTGGGGAGCCTACCCGGGTACACCCCATGACTCCTGAAAAAAATCAGGAGCTCACCCGAAAAATGGGCGAGTATCATGCCAAGGCCCTGGACCAGATTGGATCACTCTACTTTACCCAGGAAGGATACGACGACTTTTACTATGGCAAAGGATCTACTTATCCTGACGCCCAGGGTGCCGTGGGAATTCTCTTCGAACAGGCCAGTTCAAGAGGTCACGCCCAAGAAAGCGTCAACGGCATCCTCCGGTTTCCCTTTACCATTCGCAACCATGTGGTCACCATGATGAGTTCGCTGAAAGCTGTAAATGAAATGCGTGAAGAATTATTAAGCTACCAACGCGACTTTTATAAGACCAGTTTACCTGAAGCAGCCAAAGATCCTGTACGGGCTTACGTCTTTACGTCCAGGGACAAAGCCCGTGTGTACCATCTGGCTGAAATTCTGCAGCGGCAGCAAATCGAAATGTACCGCCCCGCATCATCGCTAACCATCAACGGCAAGACGTATGATACAGAATCCAGTATTGTTGTACCAACCAGTCAATCACAATACCGGCTGCTGAAAGGAATGTTTGGACGAATCACTCAATTCAAAGACAGCCTCTTCTATGACATTTCCAGCTGGACACTACCCCTGGCCTTTGGCGTAGATTATGAAGAAGTAAAAACACCCGTGGCAACCGGCACACGCATACAAAGCGTACAGCCGCCCGTTGGAAAAATTATTGGCGACAAAGGATCCTATGCGTACGCGTTTGAAACCTACGGCTATTACTCACCGCGCGCCTTATACCGGTTGGTAAGCCACGGCATCCGAACCAAAGTGTCCACCAGCGCATTCTTCCATCCTTCAGGAAAGAAATTCGAGGCAGGGAGCATTCTGGTGTCCCTGGATAACCAGGACAAAAATCCAGATCAAATCGAAGTATATATTCGTGAAATCGCTGAACGCGACGGCATTGATATTTATGCTTTTAATACGGGTCTGGACTACCGCGGAGTAAGTCTCGGCAGCAGTTCATTCCAATTGGTACGCAAACCAGAGATTGCCATGCTGGTGGATGGCGGAGGCTTTACCGGTGTTTCACCAACGGATGCTGGAGAGATATGGCACCTCCTCGACCAGCGATTCAACATCCCCCTGACTTGTATGCCGGTTGCCGTTTTCAACACGGCCAACATCAACCGCTATACCACCATCATTCTTCCGGCCGGTGGTTACAGTTCAATTTCTGAGGCAGCTAAAGAAAAACTCAAACTCTGGGTACAACAAGGTGGTGTAATCATTGGATTTGAGCAGGCGCTGAATTGGCTCACTGGATCTGGCCTGGGAAAATTTGAGATGCGTAAAGAGGAAGATAAGAAAGACGCTGCAAGACCCAGACCTTATGGAGACATCGCCGATGCTGTAGGAGCACAGGAAACCAGTGGAGCCATCATTGAAGGTAATATTGACATTACCAATCCGCTCTTTTACGGTTACTACAACAGCACCATGCCCATGTTTAAGTCAAATAACCTGTTCATGGAAAAAGCAAAAAGTGCTTATGCCAATCCCCTAACGTATGGCGGATCACCATTGATGAGTGGATACATCTCTAAAATCAATTACGCAAAACTCAAGAATACCTCCGGGCTTGGGGTTTCAGCAGTAGGCCGGGGAAGGGTTATTGGATTTACAGAAGATCTAGCATTCAGGGCATATTGGTTCGGTACCAACAAGGTGTTGATGAATGCCATTTTCTATGGCTCCTTCCTCAGCGCGGAAATGGCTCGCTAATCATGCAGAAACAGACCCTTACGAGCATCATCCTCTGGTCGGTTATTTCTGCCGCGTTCATAGGACCTGGCACAGTAACCACAGCTGCTTCAGCAGGTTCTTTGTTCGGGCTTGATTTGTTGTGGGCTGTAGTTTTTGCCACGATTGCCTGTATTGTATTGCAGGAAGTTTCGGCTCGCCTCACAATAGTAAGTGGCTTGACCATGGGGCAGGCCCTCGTGCGTGGATATGGTGCCGGCCGCAGCAAGTTACTTACGGGAATGCTGGGTGGGCCGGTAATACTGGGTTGCGCAGCTTACGAAGCCGGCAATATTCTTGGGGCTGTATCTGGCGTGCAGCTCCTTTCCAATTGGCAGCTTCCAGTCATTACCGTTGTCTGCACGGCTGTTGCCTTCGCTGTTCTGTGGACCGATCGCCGGCAAGCCATTGGTTGGCTAATGACATTTCTTGTTGGGTTGATGGGGCTGGCTTTTTTTGCACTGGCAGTAGAACGCCCTTACTCAGCCGGTGAATATCTCCATTTCTCGGTGGTGCCCTCGTTACCAGCCGGCGCTGAATTGCTTACCCTCGGATTGGTTGGAACTACCATCGTACCCTATAACGTTTTTCTGGGATCCGGGATCAGCAAAGGGCAAACTGTTCCCATGATGCGGGTTGGACTTACTATTTCCGTCCTTATCGGCGGATTAATTACCGCAGCTATTCTGGTGGCTGGAACGGCTGTTTCTTCGTTTTCGAACTTTAATGAATTGGCATCATCCCTGACCCAAACAATGGGGCCGCTGGGCGGATGGGCTCTTGGCATTGGCTTATTTGCTGCCGGCTTTTCATCGGCCATTACTTCACCCTATGCCGCGTCCATTATTGCCGGCTCAGTCTTCGATTGGAAACTTTCCCATCAGCGGATTGTCTGGATCAGCGTACTGTTGATCGGATTTGTTTTTGGGATCAGCGGCATCAAACCAATTCCTGTAATTCTGGCTGTGCAAGCACTCAATGGATTGGTACTCCCATTATTAACCGCCTTCCTGATCCTTATGGTTAATCATCCCGACCTGGTTCCTCAGGAATACCGGCCTTCTATTGGCTATAACGTCGTGCTGATTACCATCTTTTCGTCCGTGCTGATGATGGGACTTAACAATATTGATAAGTCCATTTCAGCAGGCATCGGAATGCCTGGTAGTCATTGGGTCTTGATGATTGCCTTGACCGGTGCCTTAACCTTGTGGCTGATCTATTCGCTGACGCTCCGCATTCGCGCAATCCCTCATTGAATTTCTGGATGCAAGCAGGATCAGGCGATTACCTCATCAAATGCCTTGATAAAGAGTTTCATTTCTTCCAGGGTTCCAATACTTACGCGACACCACTCTTTGCCCTGATAGTCCCAAACCCGGATTTGAAATCCGCGTTTTTCGGTTTCGGCCAATATGGTTTTGCCATCCTTGGGTGCCGGAAAGAGAATACAGTTGGTGCGAGACTTACCGTAAAAGTATTTTTTCTTATCGAGGTAGTCGGTAAAGAACTTCATCGCCTCATTGTTCTTTTGACGGGTGAGGGCAGCAAAATCTCTATCACCCAGTGATGCCTTGGCAGCCGCAAGACCGGCCTGATTAAGGATCGGACCCATTTGATAATTGGCCATTCTCTTCACCACATCAGGTGGTGCGACTACATAACCAACCCGAAGGCCAGCCAATCCATATACCTTCGAAAAAGTTCTGGACACAATCACATTATGTCCTTCCTTCACGAGACTTGCCATGGAAACCTGTTCGTTTGGCTCCAGCAATTCAAGATAGGCTTCATCGACGTATACGGTTGTCTTTTTTGCCATCTCCACGCAGAAACTCTTCAGGCGGTCCGCATTCAATACAGTACCTGTTGGATTGTTTGGATTGCAGAGGAACATGATTTTGGTGTCCGGTTTCAAGGCCGAAGCCATGGCATCCAGGTTATGCACCAGGTATTGATCCAGATCAACGCGGTCCCAGCGTGCTTTGAACTTCACGGCATAGTCCATGAGAAGCCGGAACGTCGGGAAGGCCGACAGCACAGACGCACCCTCTAAGCCTACGGCCATTCCGGTAAGACACAGGCACTCCGCAGAGCCAGCACCAACAAAAATATAATCCGGGCTAACACCTTCGTATTTAGCAATTAATTCGCGTAACTCCCTGGATTGGTCGTCGGCATAACGGTTGCCTTCGCTCATGATGGCCTGAATGGCCGCCCGTGCCTTGGGAGAAGGGCCATATGGATTCTCATTCGAACCCAGGCGAATTAGTTGGCTGGCCGGAAGTGCAAAGGGCATGTATTCCATTTCAGCTTTGCTGACCGGGGCAGCCATCAGCTGTTCTGCCAGAGAAGTGGACAACATCACGCCGCCAGTGAGGGCGAGTGAAGACCTGAACCAATCGCGACGACTTAGTTTTGTGCTCATATCCGGGGGTTAATAAGATTCAATATAATCAAATAGCTCAGTACCTCCACGGGGCCCTGAGGGTTGCTGTGACATAAGGTTCCCCATCCAATACAATCATCGGGTCACTGGTATTTTTGGGGTGATTTCGTTTCTCCAGACGGTAAGATCCCTCTCCCCTGGATCTGGAGTTGTAATAAATACGATCACCCTTCACCCACCAGGTGCCCTGATCACCGTCTTGTGACGCCGTTGCACCGTAGAGCGTTTCTGTATTTACTGATCGTGATCCTTCAGCAACATAGGTATAAGTGCCATCAGCATTAAGGGTAAGACAACGACTGGTTTGTGAATTGCTTGTCATATTGAGGTAGCACCATTTACCAACCAGCTCGGCTGGCACGTCTCCTGTTTGTGATGCCGGTGGGCTGGAGACAGCCCCCGTCACTTTATTGTACTTAATGTTCTGGCCGTTGGCCGACAGGGTGAGGGTATTGCCTTGAATGGTGTAGCCGAACGCAGCGTTTCCTTGCCTGGAAATTAGCGTGACATAGCCCTGAGATAATTTATAAGTCAGTGTGTTTCCCAAATAAATACACTGACCATCCGCACGAAAGTCTATGGTTTCACCGTTCCCTGACCACAACCCTAGCAGTCGGGTATCGGTAATCCCGTTTCGAACCGTTGATGATTGGGGGTCAGAAATAGCGGATACACCTTCACGGGTAAACGCTACCACGCCCTGAAGATCTCCACCTGACAACGTAAGGTTGTTACCCTGCAGGGAATAAGCATATACTGTAGTGGTTGACCCAATGGTGATAGACAATCGACCAGGTGCTGAGGCGTACGCCAATATTTCACCATCAAACTCGCCGGTGCCATCTGGCTGGAGGATCAACACCATCTGGTATCCAAAAGAATTGTTTTGCCATACTCCGGAAAGTGCCTTTTCTGCCGGGACTTGTGCCCAGGAAACAAGCGGAAGGCAACAAAAGATTAAAAATCGTTTCATGGCCAAAGGGATGAAACAAGTTACTAAAAACCTATTCCGAATCAGAGTACATTATTGAGTTGCTCCTTGATTTTTTCCAACTCTTCCTTCATCGCCACTACATGCTTCTGCATCGCGGCATCATTTGCTTTAGATCCGATGGTATTGATTTCGCGTCCTATTTCCTGCGCCAGGAATCCAAGCTTCTTTCCGTTGGAAGACTCCTTCATGATGGTTATGAAATAGTCGAGGTGCGTCTTAAGCCGTACGCGCTCTTCATGGATGTCCAGCTTTTCAATGTAGAATATTATCTCCTGTTCAAGTCGGTTGGTGTCAAATCCCTGATCACCAAAAAAGTCGGTAATGCCTTTCTTGATTCTTGACCTGATTTTATCTATTCGAAGCGGATCCAGTTTTTCCACCTCCAGCAGGGACGATTCGATGGCAGTAATGTATTGGGTGAATTTTTGGGCAAGTGAAGCACCCTCTGTTGCGCGGAATTGATCGCAACGCACAAGGGCTTCGTGCAAGGCTTCCATCATTTTCTCCAACAAAGCAGGATCAACAGCTTCCCGTTCTGCGTTTTGCTGCACATCAGGCGATCGGAGGGCAATTTCAAACAATGCGTCATGCGGCGCCTTGACGAGATCGGCAAGCTTCTTCAATTCTTCATAATAGGCGGCAAACAGCACTTTATCATAAGGCGACTTTAGTGCAGTGACTGCTCCGGGCATGTACTCTACAGAAACACTGACTTTGCCGCGCTCGAGCCTATCGGTGATGAGCGAACGCACCTCCAGCTCTTTATCCAGAAAGAGTTTTGGTAACCGAAGGCTCAGGTCAAAGAATTTGGAGTTGAGGGTTTTGATTTCCACAACGAAGGTGGCGTCGCCGACACGCAATGCGGATTGGCCGAAGCCAGTCATGGACTTAATCATAGGTTCCGTTTAATTACCGTGACAAGATACTAAATAGCACGGGGTGCTTCGCTTCTAGAAATCGAAACCCATGGACACCTGCAAACGCGGATCTTTTACTTTGTAATTCTCTACCGGCCAGGCAAAGTCAAATTTAAGGTAGTAGCCTAACATCATGGTTCGGAAGCCGAGTCCGTAACTATACAGCCACGGGTTGAGATACTGCTTCAGGTCAACCTGGAATGGGCCTTGTTTGATTTGCTCCGTCAGTTGGCTACTCTGGGTATTGATAGGCGGTGATCCGGTCCAACTTGTGCCCACGTCGTAAAATGCAGTAAACTGCATGTTCCTGAAGAAGTTTGATGTGACCGGTCCGCCTGCCAGCGCACGAATGAGCGGAAGCCGGAACTCAGCAGAAGCCATGGCCACGCTCTTGCCAAACAAAGTGGCCCAATCAAAACCACGTAGGGTCGTAGCGAACTCGGTGAAGATGAGATTATCATTATAACCAGAGGCTACGCGCAACGGGTTATGCAGTCCATTGGTATTGAGACTACTTCCAATCCAGTTGTCCACGCCACCCAGTACATATTGCTTGGCCCCGGGCCCCAGGAAAGTTCCGGCGTATGCGCGCCCAGCCAACACAATTTCCTTATAAATTTTCTGATAGTGACGGAAGTCGAGAGAAATCTGGGAGAATGAAGCACGTTCGTTGCCCAATCCTTCGTAATGAATAAAGTTAATCTTGCCGCGGGTTCCCTCAATGAGGTTCATCCCTGTTGTTACTGAGTTGTCATATACCAATTCTGCCTTGAGTCCACCATAGAATTGCTCCCTGGCGGCCAGATATGTTGGGCCTCCAGGTGCCACAGCCTGGATGGCACCGAGGTCGACGTCACGGGTGTATCCCAGGAAGGGTTTAACCGCCATCCGTGTGCGAACACTTAATGGCAATGCAGCACCAACTTCAATCTTCTGCCAGGTGTACTTGGTTTTTTGATCGTTCTGATCCCAGATAATCACCTTGCGGTCAAACCGGAATGAATAATCAATCCGATGTTTGAGGTATTGAAACTCACCATAAACATCACCACTCCTCAGGTCTTGCAAGGCCATCTGAATACCACCGATAATCCGGTAGTTTTCCAGCATGTCATTCATCTGTGTTTCGAGCCGCATGCTCCAGCCCCGCAAGGGGTCCACTACAAAATTGGTAGCAAAGTTGTCGTAGTTGAATTTGGGGAGATAATCAAATGGGCCATTGATCCGACTGCTTTCGCGGGCCTTCATATACCGAGTTAGAAATGACTCTACCGGCTTATTTGTTTTGGTTACTTCATCTTCGAACTTGTAATCATCTGTATTAAGATTGCGCGTCTCCTTCCTGGGCGTGATTACCGTATCCTTCTTGACCGGAATAACAGCAGCAGGCGCTTTCTCCTCCTCAAAAGAATAGTCGTCAGTATTGAGCACATCACCTGCTTTCTTCACCACTTTCGCAGTGTCTGAAGCCGGTTTGAAAACCGGGACCGGGTCGGGCTGCTTTTTCACGGTATCCTTCTTTTGCTGCAATCGTTCATTGATTAATTGCTTGATGGACACCCCTTGTCGCGCTTCCTTCTTTCGCTTCTCAGTAAGGATTTTCACCTGCTGCGCTTCCTTACGCCGTGTGGTGGGTGTGAATATCTGACGTTCCAGGTTAAAATGAGGCAACACAAAAATATCTTCCTGGAGGTTCTTTGTCATCACCACGGCAAGCGTATTACTTCCAAAGTCGATGTCGTATTCCTTGATGCTGGCCGGAAAATTGGTGATCTGTGCATAAACACCCATCGCCCGATTGTAGCGGAAAAGGTTAAGGATGCCACGCTGATCGCTCAGGTAATAGATATTGTTTTCATCTAATGCCTTGGGGTAAAAGTCCTTGCTTATTGTGTTGGTTATTCGCGTCACCACCGTGGTTGTGGTGTCGAGGTTATAGGCAAAAAGATTGTAGTTGGAAGGAATCTTATTAATTTCCTTCTGCACGATGTTGGTGGTGTCGGTTGTTCGGTTTGAACTGAATACTACCGTATTGGAATTGGGAATGAAGCTTGGATCAAAGTCATCAAAAACATCATTGGTAAGACGGCGGGTCCGATCCCTACGGCTGCTGATCAGGAATAGATCATTTTGTCCTGCAATATCTGCGCTCATGACGGCCAGCCGTCCGTTTCCCGAAAACGAGAAACTTCGGATGTTACTGAATTTTTCAAGGGCACGGGGCAACTTGCTTTGGGTGCTCAGATCATATAACCAGAAGACATAATCTCCATTGCGTACACCTATTACGCCCAGGGTGTGGGAATCAGACCAGCTCAGCAGCGGAATGTTTGTATCTACCGTTTGCCGGAACACCCGGTTGCCCCCGGAGATGATCACTTTCTCCTTCCCATTCTCAAGTGACTTGACAATAACCGTGAATTTTCCACGGTCATTTTCGGCGTAGGCAACATGCTTCCCATCGGGGCTGATCTTCACTGTGGTATAGACTACAGACTTCCGGTGGGAAGGGCTGAACCGGGAGGAGTCAGATGGCGCCACGTAACTCAATTCTACCTTCTCCTGCTCTGACAAATAAAACTTCTTCCAATCACTCATCAATTGTTTAAACCCAATACCAAGCGTGATGTAGATACTTTTCTGCTCGTTGCGAATCACCCGCGTATAATTCAGGATGTTCGACACATGGCCCTTCCCATATTTTTCAACGATGTAGTTCCAGATGGATTGCCCCACCAATGCCGCCTCGGGCCCCTGCAACTTCAGCGCCCGGTTGACCTTCTTGCTTCGCACCAACTGCCGTACGTAGTCGTCCATTTCCGGGCTCCATCCTTTCGCCGCATATAACGAAGCCCCATCCACAAACCAATCCGGAAGGTTCAGTAAGACGGCATTCTGGAACATGTCCTTGAGGCTTCCGCCGAACATCATCTCATTCACCATCAAATCAGCCACCTTGTACACCAACTCCTCCTTGAATTCATCCAACGTTCCCGGATGCGCTACCTCCACATAGGGCTTAATAAAATCAGTTTGACCCCCCACCGTAAACTGCTGACCATTGATGCCCATGTTGCTCTGCTGCAGGTCGGTGACTGAATTGTAAATAAATACTTTGGACTTCATGGTGGATGGCCAACCAATCAGATCGGTGATGCGGTCAAACTCCGTCTCCAGGTACTGGATTGCCTCGGTAGCTATCTTCTTGCGGTCGTCATAATAATACACATCGAAGTTATCGGAGCTTACGTACTGCCAGTTGAAATTGCGGTACTGCACCCGGTTCTTGCCAAAAGTCTCAGTTGATCGTTGCGCATAGATCACCGATGTAGACACCAATAGAAGTGCTGCTACCATGATCAAACGCCAACCAATACGCATATCAGATTTTTGAATCACCGTGACCCCGAATATAACGGATAGAACCGAGAAATATTGACCGTTGACGGGAGCAATGATTGTTCCATCAGACAGTCCGCCAATTGCCTGGCGAAATAGGGGGCTAAACTAACTCCTTTCGTGCCCAGGCCATTAAAGACCCAAACATTTTTATACTGCGGATGCTGCCCAAGCATAGGTCGGCGATCGGGGGTTGTTGGTCGGATACCCCAGTCTTGGTGAACAACATCGAACGATGTCGCCAATAGACCTTCCAACTTTTCAACGAGCATCGCTTTACCAGCTGATGTCACCTGCTGTTCAAACGGAGGATGTTCATATGTTGCCCCTACGGCATACTCATTCCCGGAAGGGACCATAAATACACCGCGGCTATATACGCGCTCCAGATTTTCCCGTGTTGTTATGCGCAAGGTTTGTCCCTTCAGCGGCTTGAGGGGCAACCAGTTAAACCATGACCCGCTGGAAGCCCCCATTCCATTGCAGAAAATCACCGATCCGGCACTCAACTCTTTGTAATGGATGCGATCACCGGCATGCAGTTCAGACTCCTCAACATGGGCCTGCATAAAACTGTCGGATAGAACCAGCCAGTTCCTTATTGCCTTCATCCACATATTGGTGTCAATATATCCGGATTGTGCAATCTCGATGCCGCCCCAGGAATTCTTCACCTGGTGGGTCCATTGTGATGTGTCATGAAAATGCTTGACAAATGGCAACATGGAGGGCTCTGCACACTTCAACTTCCATTGTTCTTGTTCCAATAATGAAATAAAAGGACGGTAGATGGTGTCAGGATGAAAGAAATGCCGGCGTAACGCATTTGATGCCGCACCATAAAACTGATGGAGTTCTGGAAAAAGTTGATCGGCCAACCATGTTTTGGTCATCACGCGTCCGGTGATGGGATTGAATAGACCTGCTGCAATCGTGGACGAACGGTTTATTTCCGGCTCATCGATAACCATGATCGTTTTGCCACGATGAACAAGTTCCCAGGCCAGCGCACTACCTGCCAATCCCTGACCAATTATTAAAAAGTCGATGGAGCGCATAACAATGGAGGACTAACTCCATTTCCGGTTGGCAATATAGACACCAGCCAGAATAGCAGCCATGCCAATGAAGTGCCCGGTATACAATACCTCTTGGTCCAGCACACCCCACATCACCGAAACAAGGGGCATGATGTAGGTCACTGAACTCGCAAATAGTGGTGTTGTCATTTTCACCAGTTTATTAAAAATGGTGACGGCTACAGCAGTACTCATCAATGCCAGTAGTGCAATGTAGCCCAGGGCAGTCCATGCACCGGGTACGCTATTGAGGGTATGCATGAAATCAGTGAAGCCAAAAAGATAGATCACGCCCAGCGGACCAACGAGGGCAACCGAAACACTGGTAATGGTAAGCGATCCAAGGGTGGTGATGTTGAATTTGATAAAATTCAAATTGAACCCGTAAAACGCACAAGCCAGGACAATTAGCAATGCATACCAATTGACTGCTCCAAAATTGCCATGACTTCTGGAAAGCATGAGGATTACGGTGCCAGTCAATCCAATGAGGATACCAAACACTGCGGCCCGGGTAAATGTCATCCGGAAAAAGAGAGCGCCCATGATCATGGTCCACAAAGGCGATAGCGTGTTCAGGATTCCAGCGACGGAAGAATCAATATGTTGTTGCGCGGCGGTGAACAGAAAGGCTGGGATAAATACCCCCATCAAACCGGACAAAAAGAGATTGCTCAGTTGTGTCAACTTTACCTCTTTCGCCTTCACCAAAGCCATCGGTAACAAGATCAATCCGGCAACCATCACACGCAGTGCTGCCACTTCGCCAGGCGGAAAAACAACAAGCCCCTTTTTCATCAGGATAAAAGAGGTTCCCCAGATCAGGGCCAATACCAGAAGCAGGGCTATTGAAAGCGGTGAGTTTTTGTTTTCCAAAGTTTTATTCAGGCTAACGCTGCCTGCGTATCAAAAAGTTCAAGAATCTCATCCAGGATGGCATGTACTTCCGCTTCTGTATCCGCAGTCACGAGCCGGGTGCGATAAGGCTTAAAGTCAGCAAGTCCTTTAAAGTAATTGGAATAATGACGCCGCATTTCGAAAACACCAAGGCGATCGCCCTTCCAGCGAATGGAGAAGTCTACATGCTCACGACACACCTGAACGCGTTGTGCGAGGGTCGGTGGCGACAACAGTTTCCCTGTCTCACGGAAGTGCTTGATCTCCCGGAAGACCCACGGAGACCCAATGGCAGCGCGGCCAATCATAATACCATCAACACCGTACTTGTTTTTGTATTCAATGGCCTTTTGCGGGGAGTCTATATCGCCATTGCCAAAAATGGGGATCTTGATTCTGGGGTTGTTTTTTATTTCTCCGATCAAAGTCCAGTCCGCTTCTCCCTTATACATTTGTACACGCGTCCTGCCATGCACGGTGAGTGCCTGGATCCCTATATCTTGCAGACGCTCTGCCACCTCTGCTACATTCTTTGTTTTTTCATCCCAGCCCAACCGGGTCTTGACCGTTACTGGCAAGTGGGTGCACTTTACTATTTCAGCCGTCATCTTGACCATCTTGGGTATATCCTGTAACAGTGCAGCACCAGCACCCCGGCAGGCCACTGCCTTAACCGGACATCCATAGTTAATGTCAATCAAATCGGGACCGGCCGCTGAAGCTATTTCAGCAGAGCCTACCATGTTGCCGATATCACCTCCGAAGAGTTGAATACCGATAGGCCGTTCGTATTCAAATATGTCCAGCTTTTGACGGCTCTTGGCAGCATGTCGGATAAGCCCTTCCGAAGAAATAAACTCGGTGTACATGAGATCGGCCCCGCCCGATTTGCATACTGCCCGGAACGGCGGATCACTAACATCCTCCATAGGAGCCAGCAGCAATGGGAAATCACCCAATTCAATATTTCCGATCTTTACCATTGAGGTTATTGCGATGCGTCTTCCAAACGCAATAATTCGCCATATTTGCCCGCAAAAATAGCCAAAAGCAAACACATGCCCTCCAATTTGGTTTCTGACAGACCTCCGCTCATCTCACTCCTGAGAATATTGTCTATGGTGCTGATTGGCTTTGTCCTGATCGGGCCATTTTTTGGTGTAGCGGTAGCCTCACTCCTGTACGGCGTAGATTTTCTTACGCACATGTCCGATCCCCTCGGCCATCCCGATATTAAGTACGCCATATTATTATCGCAAGGTATTGCCTCGACGGTAGGCTTAATTCTTTTGCCGGCTTTCTATTTGTACCAGTCTGAGCGTAAAAAACTTTCACCATTTTTCTACAATGAACCTTCATGGCTGGTGGTTATCCCGGCGGTCGCCGCAGGTGTGATCGGGGTTGCGGTGGCCATCTCACCTGTGGTGGAATGGAACATGAATATACAATTCCCGGAATCGATGGCTGCATTTGGCAACTGGGTACGCAGTACCGAAACCCTCGCTGCCAACATCATCAAATCTATCACCGCAAATTTAACCCCGTCTTCATTTGCCGTAACGCTGCTTGTGGTGGCAGTGATCGCCGCATTCGGTGAAGAATTTGTCTTTCGTGGATTGATCCAGAACGAAATGACGCGGGCCGTGCGCAACCCTCACCTGGCCATATGGTTGACCGCCATCTTCTTTAGTGCATTTCACCTTCAGTTCCTCGGATTCTTCCCGCGCGTATTGCTTGGGGCATTTCTGGGTTACCTGTATTATTGGAGTGGCAATCTTTGGATACCCATACTTGCACATTTTCTCAACAACGGAATTCAGGTGGTGGGGTTATACCTGTACCAGCAAGGGATTATTTCTACTGATATTGAATCCACCGAAAGCGCACCCTGGAAAATGGTGGGTATTGCGATTGTACTGACCGGGGTTTTGTTTGTATTTTATAAGAACTATTTTCTTTCACGCTCAACTTCTATTCGTGGCTTTACTCAAGAACTATAGCAACCTTGCACAACGCATCATTACCGCCCTCTTTGGTGCAGCCGTAATTATCGGGGGTGTAGTGTACAACGAATGGACCTACTTCGCTGTATTCTTCTTTATTGCGTTGATGACCCTGTGGGAATTTTACGGACTTGCCGGACTGGATGGGATGGTGGTGCAGCGTACGTTCGGGACCATCTGTGGGATGATCATCTTCACACTTTCCTTTCTGATCGAACACAAGGATATCTCTTACCGGTATTATTTCCTGATATTTCCATTGGTAAGCTGCGTGTACATGATCAAGCTCTATAAAAAATTTGAGCGGAAGCCCTTCACCAACATCGCATATACCTTTCTGGGCATTTTCTATGTGGCCATGCCATATGCGCTATTGAATATTGCCGCCTTTGAAAGCGGCACCTATAATTTCGAAATCATATTCGGTTGCCTGTTTATCCTGTGGGCGAGTGATACCGGTGCCTACATTGCCGGTACCTTGTTTGGTCGACGCAAGCTATTTGAGCGCATCTCCCCCAAGAAATCATGGGAAGGTGCGTTGGGCGGGGCTATCCTGGCATTCGTGTTTGCCTTCATCATGCAACGCTATTTTGCGGTCCTTGCCCCCTGGCAATGGTACTGTGTTGCTGCCATCATTATTGTTGGTGGTATCTATGGAGACCTGATCGAATCACTGCTCAAGCGAAGCATTGAAATCAAAGACTCCGGCAGTATTCTTCCTGGTCACGGCGGCTTTCTGGATCGGTTTGATGGCCTGCTGATTTCAGCTCCTTTCATCGTCGCTTTTCTGGAGATTTTCTGACCTTAACGGCAGAATTACTCCCGGAATACTGCTCTGAATACCTTATAAAATACCGGGTTTCAAGGGGTTCTCCTTAAAATATTCCGGTCGCTAAGTACATGTCGTTTTACACCCTGAAATGACTAAATTATATATCTTTGCAACCGTTTTCGGATTAGCTTTCCGGCCTAAAGACGGACAGGAAAAAGTATACTTCGACTTCTAAAAACAGGTAACCCAATGGCATATATCGAACCCGCTCCTTTGTTGGACAAGGAGAATCCCTTTGAGGCAATGATGTCCCGCTTCCAGACAGCCTCCCAGATTCTTGGCCTGGAAGAACAGATCTACAACGTATTGAAAGTCCCGGCCCGGCAGGTGATCGTATCCCTTCCGGTAACTATGGATGACGGCAGCATTCGGGTATTCGAAGGCTATCGTGTGATTCACTCTACTATCCTCGGTCCTTCAAAAGGAGGTATTCGTTTCGACACGCACGTCAACCTGGACGAAGTAAAAGCACTGGCCGCCTGGATGACATGGAAGTGCGCAGTAGTTGACATCCCCTACGGTGGTGCCAAAGGAGGTGTGAACTGTAATCCGCGTGAAATGTCCGCTGGTGAAATCGAACGCCTCATGCGCGCATACACCCTGGCGATGATTGATATTTTCGGCGCTGACAAAGACATTCCTGCGCCCGACATGGGTACAGGCCCCCGTGAGATGGCGTGGCTCATGGACGAATATTCCCGCACACAAGGCATGACCGTAAATGCCGTGGTAACTGGTAAGCCCATTGTATTGGGTGGATCGCTGGGTCGCACAGAAGCAACGGGGCGGGGCGTGATGGTTGCCACACTAGCTGCAATGGGAAAACTGAAAATCAACCCATACAATGCTACTTGTGCCGTTCAGGGATTTGGCAATGTTGGTATGTGGGCGGCCCGCCTCCTCGAAGAGCGCGGACTTAAAGTAGTTGCCATAAGTGATATCTCCGGTGCCTACTACAATGAATCTGGTATCGATATCGCCAAGGCGGTGCAATACCGCGACGGTAACAAAGGCTCATTGGAGGGTTATGCAGAGGCACAAAAAATACCCGGTGCCGATCTCCTCACCTTACCTGTAGAGGTGTTGGTTCCTGCCGCAACAGAAGACGTGATCACAGTAAGCAATGCAGCCAAGATCCAGGCCAAGTTGATCGTTGAAGGAGCCAATGGACCTACTTCTTCCAAAGCCGACAGTATTATCTATGACAAGGGAATCAGCGTGGTACCCGACATCCTTGCCAATGCAGGCGGGGTAACGGTATCTTATTTCGAGTGGGTGCAGAACCGCCTCGGATATAAGTGGACGGCAGAACGCGTAAACCGTCGCAGCGACCGGATCATGAAGGATGCCTTCGACAACGTGTACCGTGTAGCTATGGAGTACAAGGTTTCCATGCGTATTGCTGCGTATATGGTAGCCATCGACAAGGTGGCCAAAACATACAAATACCGCGGCGGCTACTAATTCAGACGCCAGAATAGCCTGCATAAGCATTTTGATGCTTACTTTTGATCCCGGCATTACTGTCGGGATCATTTATTTATACGCCTTATGACCATTCATCCTGAAGGAAGAACCCTCCTATTTATACTGCTGGTTTTACTTTTCAGCCTCAATGCCGGCATAGCCTATGCCTTGCCTGACGCGTCCGCTTTGCAAAACATAGTTATTGGTATCAGCGTAGGATTTTACCTGATCATTCTTCAATTCTTCAGAAGCCCGGTTTTTACCATTAACCGCAATGAAAAACAGGTACTGGCGCCGGCAGATGGCAAAGTGGTGGTTATCGAAGAAACGGACGAAACCGAATACCTTAAATCAAAAAGGAAACAAATTTCCATTTTCATGTCACCCGTCAACGTGCATGTTAATCGCATGCCGGTGGGTGGAACCATCAGCTATTACAAATATCACCCGGGTAAATACCTCGTGGCCTGGCATCCAAAATCCAGCACTGAGAATGAACGTACCACAGTAGTGGCTAAAATGAAGAACGGTACCGAAGTGTTATTCCGACAAATTGCGGGTGCGCTGGCGCGACGCATCAAATGTTATGTTACCGAAGGACAACACTTCGAGCAGGGTCAGGAGTTTGGCTTTATCAAATTCGGCTCGCGCGTAGACATCTATCTTCCCCTCAACGCCAAAGTGTTGGTGACCATGGATCAGGTCACGAAAGGTGGCAGAACAGTAATCGCAGAACTTCCTTAATCATAACTTCGAAAGCGCACTGATGTACCGGTCCGGTATGTCACCGCGCGTGGCCGTCTGATAATCACTATAGCTGCATGGCACAATGCTGTTGCGGGCATATGTGGCCGCTCCGGGCCTCGGAACTTCCATCCACCATCGTTCAGTGAAGCGACTTTTGTAAAAGACTAGCAATTCGGGTTCTACTGGCATGGCCACCGTGTATTTTGTAAAGTCATTGCTGCGGAAGCCCTGCTCATTTTTGCGGTGATAGAATCCTTCTATAAAGTACCACGTCATGGTGGCAATAACACTCGCCGTCTTGCGGTGGTTGTCGTCGATGTCAGGACTATACCCGTAAATCCCAAACGAACTGAGCTTCTCATTGGTGCCCGCATACCAGGCAATCTGGCAGGCATCTTCTCCGCTCAGGCCAAATGGCTGTGCCCTGTCACTGCCCGGTGCATCCGACGAGCGAATAGCCGTGACATCAAACGTAAGCATATCCGCCTGACGGATCGCTGGTTCCATTTCACTGAGGTTGGTTCTCATTTGGCCTACTCGGAATGCCTCAAAATAAAGTTTCTCCAATACGCCAATGGACGAAGGATCGATCAAATAGCTCTGATAGGCCAGGTGGGTGTAACTTAAGAGGTAGTTCGGCTCGTGCAGAAGAATCTTATGGATATGGCGGCGGTCCGGCTGGATGCCATGCCGGTCTTCCAGATCCAAGAATGCATCTATATTGAGCAGGCTGATCAGTTTCTCCATTCGCTCATACGCCCAATACTGCCCATAGTCGAGGTCATGGGATCCGCCAATGATAATGGGCAGTACATTTTCCTCCAACAGCATCCGACATACTTCACTGAGGCGTACATAGGTCTCGTCGAGGTCAACACCAGGCTTGATGTTTCCAAGGTCAACAATGCGATAGCTGCCGGTGCCACGTTTAAGATGATAGAGTTTTTTGCGGACTTCATCCGGGGCCTGCCAATGGCCAGCGTGATGACCGGCACCTCTCGTTTCACTCACGCCTACGATGGCGAGATGTGCTCCTTTGTAATCGGGCATTTTGTCGCCATAACACTGGATATTTTTGAAGAATGAAGAATTGGATGTGATGGTTGAGTAAACTGCTTCGTCAACCGGAGAAAAAAGCAGGGTAAGATCCATGGTGGCAGGGTTATTCAGTCGCGGATGTTGCTAAGTTACTAAACCCGGCGGTTCTCACCGTCCACACATAAAAAAAGCCCTCCGGCGTCCGGAAGGCTTTTGTTGATTCTGATCAGAGTTCAACCCCCAAAATCGTCAAAGCGAACATTTTCTTTAGGGATACCCATGTCATCAAGCATTTTAAGTACAGCGGCATTCATCATCGGGGGGCCGCAGAGATAGTACTCTACATCCTCGGGGGCAGGATGGTTCTTGAGATAATTGTCGAACAGGCATTTATGAATGAATCCGGTGTAGCCATCCGATTCGCGATCGTCCAGGCTCTTGCTCACCTTCCAGTTGTCTTCCGGGAGTGGTTCGGACAATCCAATATAGAATCTGAAATTCGGGAAGTTCTTTTCGATATTCCTGAAGTGCTCGGTATAAAATAATTCCTTCTTTGAACGCCCGCCATACCAATATGACACCTTGCGATTTGTCTTTTCCGTGTGGAAAAGATGAAATATCTGTGCGCGCAGGGGAGCCATACCGGCACCACCCCCTACATAAATCATTTCACGCTGAGTCTTATTGATGTGGAATTCGCCATAAGGACCAGAGATGGTTACTTTGTCGCCAGGCTTACGTGAAAATACATACGAAGAGCAAATGCCAGGGTTGACATCCATCCACTTGTTGTTCTGCCGATCCCAGGGCGGAGTAGCCACGCGGATATTGAGCATTACAATGTTTCCTTCAGCCGGGTGATTGGCCATGGAATAGGCCCGGAAGATGGGTTCTTCGTTCTTCATCTTTAGGTCCCAAAGCTTGAACTTATCCCAGTCACCCCTGAAAACATCAGGCTTATGTCCGAGGTCGGGATGGGGCGTAATGTCCATCGACTTGAAATCTACCGTTACCGGCGGAACGTCAATCTGGATATAACCACCCGCTTCAAATTTCAAAGACTCCCCGGGAGGAAGTTTCACGACAAATTCTTTGATAAAAGTGGACACGTTATAGTTGGACACCACTTCACATTCCCATTTCTTGATACCAAAAATCTCATCCGGGATACGAATGTTAAGGTCTTGCTTCACCTTTACCTGGCAACCCAGGCGAACATGATCCTTCTGCTCTTTCCGGGAAAGGTGACCTACTTCTGTGGGCAACACATCACCACCGCCACTCTCTACCACACATTTGCACATAGCGCAGGTACCGCCTCCACCGCATGCCGAGGGGAGAAATATCTTCTCGTTAGCCAGCGTAGACAATAATGATGAACCTGCTGACACCGTAATGGTCTTTTCGCTGTTGATGGTAATCTTCACCGGACCAGACTGCACCAATTGCTTTTGAGCTACCAGCAATAGCAAAACCAACAGGAGAATAACTACCGTAAATGCGATGATGGACGTGGAAATAATAGGAAGCATGAGCTTAAAAATTAGACCACAAATATATTCACCCCATCCACAAATCTTGACCGGTTCATCAAAAAAAACGACCTACCGGAATTGCTTAGGCATATGTCAGAGCCTCTTTTTTGGCTACTGCCAATGGCCTTAAGGATACCCCGGGCGCCAGAATTACGCTGATGCCCTCCTGGTTTGACCATTCGCGTATTTTCTCGAGTTGTACAGCACCGCTCAGGCTCTGTTGGCCGCCTGCCTGAAACCCTCCGGTAAACACGGCAAAGTCTGCCACGGTCACCTGGCCGGGCTTGGTAAAACTCACCACAACTTCCACCGTGGCCTCGTTCGAAAACACAAGAAGATTTTCCTGATGGCGCTTTTTGTATTCATAGCGATAGTCGTACGTCAGTGCAGAAACATCCGACAACACGGCCGAGCCCGTGGGATAGCTTCCAGCTCCTTTGCCAACAAACAACTGCTTCTCCGCAAAGGCGCCTTCCACGCTCACAGCATTGTATTCATTCCGCACCGAACTCAGCGGGTGTTGCTCACTCACGAACTGAGGCGCGACCAACCCATAAATCTTGTCACCCTCTTTGAAAGCCCGGGCCACAAGTTTGATGCTCAACTGATGGTCTTTGGCATATCGCAAATCCGTTGCCGAAATCTTGTCAATACCAAAGCGAATCATGTTTTCCGGCGCGATAAATACCCCAAAAGCATGGGCGATGAGAATCGTCAACTTAAACGCCGGATCATAGGCCTTTACATCCAGGCTTGGATCGCTTTCTGCAAAGCCAAGCTCCTGGGCCTTCTTCAGTGCATCGGCATAACCCTGACGTTCTTCAAAAACCTTGGTCAGGATATAGTTGGTAGAGCCATTGAATATACCTTCTACACTATTGATAAGATCATTGTCGTAATATTCTTCAAGGTTACGGATAATAGGAATACTTCCGCACACCGATCCTTCATACAGCACCGGACGCTGATACGTTTGCTGCAGCTGATAAATTTCTTCCAGGTGCTCCGCGAGCATGCGCTTATTGGCTGTAACAACTGCTTTACCCTGCTGAAGGGCTGCCTTGACAATTTCAAATGCAGCATTGGCATCGTCAATCAACTCAACGACAACATCGATTTCAGGATCACCGAGAATGTCCTGCTTGTTATAGGTAAAGAGATCTTCCTGAATCGGGCGCGGTTTACCAGGTGTCTTCACACAAATTTTCTGAATGGTGGCCTTTACACCGCGTGTTTCATGCAATACGTGAAACAAGCCTTGCCCGACACAGCCGAAACCAAACAATCCTAATTTGAGATTCCTTTTCATATTGATACTGATGAACTAATGGTTTTATAAAACTCCTGAATGATGTCACACAACTGTTTAAATTCTACCAGAAAGCCGTCGTGCCCGTACACGGACTGCAGGTGAGCCAACCTGGCACCCGGTATTTTTTCTGCCAGCAAACGCTGTTCTTTAATCTGAAATAATAGATCCGTTTCTATCCCTACCACCAAAGTCTTAGGCTTGACTTGCTTCAATACTTCGTCAATAGGTCCCCGGCCCCGGCCAATGTGATGACTGTCCATGGCTTTGGTTAATGTCCAATACGTGAATGCATTAAACCGATTGGCCAGTTTTTCTCCCTGGTACTGCTGATAGGATGCGGCGCGAAAATGGTCCAACTTGTTATCGGTCTGCTCATGCTGCGCTGCCATAAATCCCTCTGCCGAGCGGTAAGAAAGCATTCCTATGGCCCTGGCCGCTTTCATACCCTGCCTTCCTGCATCCGGCCGTTGTTCCTTCCAGGTGGGGTCTGCTTCAATCGCCATCCTTTGTGCTTCATTAAATGCAATGCCCCATGGAGAATGGCTGGCATTGGTCGCGATGAGGATGAGGTGACGAAATACTGACGGGGCAAGCAATGCCCACTCCAGGGCCTGCTGTCCGCCCAATGAGCTTCCAATCACCGTATCTACCTGATCGTATCCCAACGCCTGACGCAAAAGGTCAAATGACCGCGCAATATCCCGGTTGGTTATAGCCGGAAAATTGTGATAGTATGGCTGGTTGGTATCCTGATTTACAGACAGCGGACCTGTGGATCCATAACAACCCCCCAATGTGTTTGCGCAAATAACAAAGTGCTCGGCGGGGTCAAAAGGGCCGCCCGCCTCAAACAACCCGGGCCACCAGGATGTGACATCTGAACTTCCGGTCAGGGCATGAATTACCCACACCACATTGGAGTGAGAAGCATTTGGCTTACCCAGTGTAGTGTATTGCAATTCGAAGCCCGGAAGTACGCCCCCGGCCTCTAGTGCAAATGGTTTCTCATACCGAAAGACCTCTTGATTTCTCATACCACTTACTTATCCTACCAATTCACCACGGGCAAATGCCTTAACAAAAGCCTGTTCAAAGTCTGCCTTGATATCGTCGATATGTTCAGTACCTACGGACACACGCAACAAGGTGGGCAACACGCCTGATGAGAGTTGCTCTTCATCCGTCAATTGTTGATGGGTAGTAGCAGAAGGTTGAATAATCAATGTCTTCGAATCGCCTACATTGGCGAGGTGACTTACCAGCTTGAGGTTATCCACCAGGTCGGTAGTGTTTTTCTTTGAACCCTTAACAGTAAATGAAAGCACTGCACCAAAACCATTGCGCAGGTATTTCTTAGCGAGGGAGTGATAGGTACTGCTGGTTAATCCTGGGTAGTTTACGGTCTCAACATGGGGGTGGCCTTCCAGCCACTTGGCCAGGGCCAAGGCGTTGTCGACAGCACGCTGTACGCGTAGTGAGAGCGTCTCCAGTCCCTGCAACAGCAGAAATGAATTAAATGGACTCAGGGCAGGGCCAAAGTCACGAAGACCTTCCACCCGGGCGCGGATAATAAATGCAATATTGGGTAACCCCAACGGATTGCCTTCGCCAAAAACATCCCAGAATTTCAATCCATGGTATCCTTCACTTGGCTCTGTGAATTGCGGAAACTTCCCATTGTTCCATCGGTAATTGCCACCATCAACAATCACGCCGCCGATTGATGTGCCGTGTCCGCCGATCCATTTGGTGGCTGACTCCACTACGACGTTTGCGCCATATTGTATCGGGCGAAACAAATAGCCACCTGCGCCAAATGTATTATCAACGATGAGCGGCACATCGTGCTTTCTTGCGAGGGCGGCGATCGCCTCAAAATCGGGGATGTTAAAGCCAGGGTTTCCGATCGTTTCCAGGTAAATGGCTTTGGTACGGGCATCAATGTGCTTTTCGAATGATGCTGGCTGATCACCTTCGGCAAAGCGAACCTCGATACCTAGTCGCTTAAATGCCACTTTGAATTGGTTGTATGTTCCGCCATACAGGAATGAGGTTGACACGAAATTGTCACCAGCCTGAAGGATGTTATTCAGCGCAATGAATTGTGCCGCCTGCCCTGACCCTACCGCCAGGGCTGCCACCCCACCTTCGAGGGCAGCAATCCGTTTCTCGAATACGTCGGTAGTCGGATTCATGATACGGGTATAGATGTTCCCAAACTCTTTGAGGGCAAACAAATTGGCACCGTGTTCAGAGTTCTTAAACACATATGACGTAGTCTGATAAATGGGTACGGCACGTGAACCGGTAGTGGGATCTACTTCCTGACCGGCATGTAACTGAAGGGTTTCAAATCTTGGTGTTGACATAATGGCTATTTAAAAATGTTAGTAATCGTATGGGGGATAGACGTGTCCCTGTCACGGTGCAGAAGCATCGGTAGGAATCACAAGTGTTGATGGAGTGAGGCGATCAGCAACAACAGCACACATGAACCGCAACCGGTATCATGGGCATTGTAATAATCGTTGTTCGGGTGCTTTTGAAAGCGCTCGGCCTGCGCTGGGCCTTGGGACGGAATTTGTTGAACTGGTTTTTCATTTTTTAACCGGTTTATATTTCCCCTGAGACCCTCTCAGAGGCAGGATTTAGCACCTTTCGGCATCCCTTTCCGACTTTATCGGAATGAACCCGGGGTTGCTAGCGCTTCACAGAGCCTTTCTCTCCACGCTTCTTTATAAATCGATTATGGCTGAAATGCCTCATCGATCTGATGACACAAACGTATACCAGTTTAGTAGAGTTTCCAACTGACCTCCTAAAAAATTGTTAATTTTTTTTGAAATACCCTATCGGGCGTTAGCACTTACCGGACTTGCGGGAGCCTCACGGTAAAAGTAGAACCAGCACCAAATTCACTTACAACGGCAATGGTACCATTCAGTCGTTCAACAGCGCGCTTCAGAATATACAAACCCAGTCCAGACCCCTGTGTGCGATCAGTTCCCCTGAAAAACATATCAAAAATATTCTGACGATGATTTTCAGGTATGCCCTGACCGTTGTCCTGCACTACTATAACAATCTCTTCTTGTGCCTGTCTTACGTTAATGCGAACAAATGATTCAGCGCGAGGGCGATAATATTTTATTGCATTCTCAATCAGGTTCTGAAGTATGGTGTTTACAATAGCCCATTCCGACTTGAATGCGACCGGACTAATCTCTTTTATTATGCGGATGGATTTTGACTGTGGTAAATAGCGACATGAGTCAATGCAATCCGTTGCCAGTTTGTCAAAATCAATAATCGTTAAGCCTTCCTGTTGATTGCTGATCCTGGTTAGTTTGATAAGCCCCATTACAATATCATTCACCCGGAGAATCTGTGAATGGTACATATTGAATAGCTTTAGCGACTCAGGATGAGTAATCTCGCGTGAAACGAGGCTACTGAGCCCCATAAGAGAGGATATTGGGCCTTTAATGTCGTGTGAAACGCGATAGAAGAATGAATCCAGCTCTGCATTTTTCCGTTCTATGATCTCGTTTCGTTCCTGCTGCTGTTTGGCCTCCTGTTCGAGTCTTTCGATTTGGCTTACGGCGTCATAGCTCTTGATCAGGTTGTAAGTCTCTTTATCAACTACGGCATCCTTGCATTGCATGTGCTTTTCGAGGAAGTCCAGTGCGATTGCGGCATTTCCTTCCCGCTTGGCCAATAGATACAGGTTATGAAACACCCGATATCGCACGACCTGAAAATTGATCGGTCCGGAAATTTCAAGTGCCTTATCAAAATAGTTTCGGGCCCTGGAAAAATCGGACATCTCCATGTAGGCAACGCCGAGTTTATTGTAAGCCATTCCCATACCCAGTTGGTCGCCCGCCCGCTGCAGCAACCGGCAGGTTTCTTCAAGATCAGCAATAGCCTTGGGTTGATCTCCCAACTTACTATAAATCTTTCCACGACCGTATAAGGCGAAAGCAAGCCCACGCTGGTCGTTGGTCTTGATTTTCAATTCCACGCTTCGCTCTATGGTGTCGAGCGCTTGAGCGTGCTTTCCTTGTTTAAAATATATCGCGGAAAGCGGATTGAGGGCATTTGATTCGAGTGATAGATCATTAATGGCTTTGGCGGCTTCAATCGATTTCTCGTAAGATTCAACTGCCTTGCCGGAGTCTGCAAAAAGTTCATACACGGTACCCATGCTCTTCAGGGTACGCGCCTGATTGTAGTGGTCGCCTAAGTGGCGATAAATATTAAGGCTGTCCACCAAAAGCAACAGTGCCTGGTGATAATTATTCGTCCGATAATAAATGCTTCCGATGTTGTACTTGGCGTCGGCAATTCCCTTTTGATCCTGGCGTTCTTCAAAATACCGCAAGGCATTGGTTGAATATTCCAGGGCAATATCGAACCGCCCTTGTATGAGATAAAAAAGGCCCAGATTGGTTTGGGCTGCCATCTGAAGTTCTTCGAGTTGATGGACTTTACACAACCTAAGAATATCTTCTGTCAGTTCAATACTCTTCTTTAGATCCGAGGAGCGCAGTGCATACGCTGCCTGCAGTTCATCTGCAAATCGAATAGCCAGCTCTTCCGATGTGGAAATGGTTGCGGTTGTCACTGGGGCAAGTGGATATAACAAACTTAATGAATCCCCCTGGATTTACACCCAACAAAAGTTAGGTCAACATTCCGCCGTCCACCTGAATAACCTGGCCGGTGATATATGCAGAACGGTCAGATGCAAGAAAAATACAGGCATCAGCTACATCGTTTGGCTGTCCGCCCCGTTTTAAGGGTATTGCATCGCGCCAAGTTTGTACTGTCTTTTCGTCCAACTTGGCTGTCATTTCAGTTTCAATGAACCCTGGCGCAACGGCGTTAGAACGGATGCCACGCGAACCCAGTTCAAGGGCAATCGATTTAGTGAATCCTATGATTCCTGCTTTAGAGGCTGCGTAATTTGCCTGCCCAGCATTGCCCTTAAGACCAACCACCGAGGTCATGTTGATAATGGATCCGGATTTTTGTTTCATCATTGGTTTGCAGGCAGCTTTTACGGTGTTGAAACATGATTTGAGATTCACCTGCATTATTTTGTCCCACATGTCTTCAGTCATCCGAAGCAGAAGGTTGTCCATCGTGATACCAGCATTGTTTACAAGAATATCAAGGGATCCAAATTCAGTCACCACATCGGCGATCAATTTATCAGCCTGGGCAAAATCAGATGCGTCGGACCGATAACCCTTTGCCTTAACGCCTTTGGCAGCGAGTTCAGCCTCCAGAGCCAACCCTTGCTCCACACTCGACAGGTAGGTAAAAGCAACGTTGGCGCCCTCTTCGGCAAATTTGAGGGCAATGGCCCTTCCAATTCCTTTGGATGCACCGGTAACCAATGCGTTTTTCTGTTGGAGGAGTTTCATATCGGGTGGTAAAAGCGTGGACAAAAATAGTATTTTTCATTTAATGGTTCCGCGGCATATCTTTGGGCTCAACTTAACACAAACAGCATGGCGAATTACGATTTGATAGTGATCGGCTCAGGTCCCGGAGGCTACGTGGCCGCTATACGCGCGTCTCAATTGGGCATGAAAGTTGGCGTTGTGGAGAAAGCCGAGTTGGGTGGCATTTGCCTCAACTGGGGATGTATTCCTACCAAAGCCTTGCTGAAGAGTGCCAATATTTTCGAGTACATCCAGCATGCATCCGAATACGGCATTCAGGTAAAGGAGGCAGCTCCTGACATGACAGCCATTGTTAAGCGTAGCCGCGAAGTTGCAGCGGGCATGAGCAAAGGTGTTCAGTTTCTGTTTAAGAAAAACAAAATTGAGCAGATCGCTGGTCATGGTAAACTCAAGAAAGGTGGCAAAGTAGAAGTGACCGATGCCGCCGGAAAGAAAACAGATTATGAAGCCAAACATATCATCGTAGCTACAGGCGGTCGTTCGCGCGAACTGCCCGCCATGAAAATAGATGGAAAGAAAATTATCGGTTACCGGGAAGCCATGGTGCTTCCGCAACGTCCCCAAAAATTACTGGTGGTCGGATCAGGTGCCATTGGTGTTGAGTTTGCTTACTTCTACAACACCATTGGAACAGAAGTAACCATAGTCGAATTCCTGCCCCGCATTGTACCGGTAGAAGATGAGGAAGTGTCTAAGGCCCTTGAACGTTCGTTCAAGAAAGCCGGCATGACCATCTATACCAATTCGGAAGTAACCAAGGTTGACACCTCCGGAAAAGGTTGTGTATCTACAGTAAAAACGCCTACTGGTGAGCTTAAGATTGAATCAGATATTGTGTTGTCTGCCGTTGGTGTAGCTACAAATCTGGAGAACCTTGGGTTAGAAGATCTGGGTATTAAGACGGACAAAGGCCGGGTGCTGGTGGATGACTTCTACCGCACCAATGTGAACGGGGTATACGCTATTGGTGATATTGTTAAAGGTCCTGCCCTGGCACATGTGGCATCAGCAGAAGGAATTATTTGTGTTGAGAGTATTGCTGGCAAAAAACCAGAGCCACTTAACTATAACAATATACCCGGCTGTACGTATTGCTCTCCGGAGATCGCGTCGGTTGGTTACACCGAAGAAGCTGCTAAGAAGGCTGGCTATGAAATCAAAGTAGGCAAGTTTCCATTTACAGCTTCGGGAAAGGCCAAGGCAGCAGGTGCCAGCGATGGTTTTGTTAAGGTAATATTCGATGCGAAATATGGAGAGTGGCTGGGCGCACACATGATTGGCCACAATGTCACCGAAATGATTGCTGAAGTGGTGGCTGCGCGCAAACTGGAAACAACCGGGCACGACATTATTAAAACCGTGCACCCTCACCCCACCATGAGCGAAGCGATCATGGAAGCAGCAGCTGCAGCTTATGGCGAGGTTATTCACCTGTAGAAACAGACCATCGAACAATCAAAGCCCTGGCCGAAAGCCGGGGCTTTTTATTTGTGGTAATTGCGTTTCACCGACCGTGACGACCTCCGGCAGCCGCACCCTGCACTTAAACGACAGAACACCACAAACCGAAAATCGGTGCGTATCAATGAAAAAAGTACGCCTGTGAAAATGCCATCCATTCGGTTTTATATGCACAGGGCTCGCGTTTTTGTCGGCCTGCTGTTAATTAGTTTGGTGATTTACCTGATTCTGCGGACCTATTGGCCGTAGCGACAAAAAGTCCTTAAATCTTACACAAGAAATTACGGCGATGGAATTAGAAAGTACCAAAGGCGTAAATGCTCCACTTTTGAATCAATTCGAGAGCCTATGAAGTCAATATTGATATGCTTGTTGATCCTTTGCAGCGTCCCACTCAGTGCTGAAGAACTACATGGTGTTATCACCCGTGTAGTTGATGGGAATACGGTGATCCTGGCTACACCTGACTATGAAGACCTAACTATATTGCTTAAGGGTATTGATAGTCCGGAATCTGGTCAACGGTATAGTGATGAATCGCGTCGTTTGCTCGAAAACTTGCTTCTTGGCAAGCGTGTTTCGGTTCAAATTCATGGCAAAGATCGTCGTGGAAACAGACTAGCCATTTTTCAGGTTGATGGTGTTGATCCGCGTCGGGAATTAGTTAAGCATGGTCTGGCATGGACCCTCGAAGAAGATCCCGAGCTGGAAGCCGTCAGGAAAGAAGCCAAGGCCCAGGGCAAAGGTATTTGGGAAGAGGCTGATCCCACGCCACCGTGGATTTACAGACGGCAGCAGGCCATGCTTCAGGTTAAGTCAAGTTGAAGAAGGTACCTCAATGGTCATCGAAGCAAGTAGACATTAAGTCGGGTAAATGGCCCTGCTCATCGAAAAATATCCGCTTGCGCGGCCAAATCGAGGTTCTTGCACCTTTATTCCTGACTAAAATCCAAAAGTTCATGAAAAAGGTGCTGCTTATTCCAGTCATTGCCCTCTTTGTATCATTTACTTCGAATGCCCAGCAACGCGAGAAAATTCACGGAATCGTGAAGTCGGTAGTAGACGGCAATACGCTGATTATATCCACTCCTGAGCGTGATGATCAGCACATCCTGCTGCACGGAGTTGACTCACCGGAATCCGGACAAAAGTTTGCTGTAGAGGCAAAAATGTTTCTGGAAAAACTGTTGTTCAATAGGCACGTAACCATCGTCATTCATGGCAAAGACCGCCACGGTAACCGGTTGGGTGAAATTTCATTTGATGGTATTGATCCACGCAAAGAACTGGTGAAGGCCGGACTGGCCTGGACCTATGGCCTTGGGGATACCCATGAATTAAACCAGTTAAGCGAAGAGGCTCGGCGCAATGGAAATGGCATTTGGAGTGATTCAAATCCTACGCCACCCTGGATTTATCGTCAACAGCAATCTATGCTGGAACCCAAGACGGGGGCCTGATTTAACACCTGATATCAAAATAAATTAGGGGGCATGGCGTTAACCATACGCTATGTCCCGCTTTATGATTGGTGCCCTGGTCCTATGGATCGGCTCACCCGCCTTTGCGCAAACCCAGGTGCCGAATTCCCGTGAGCCACAACGTACGGTATATGTGTATTCACCACAGTCCGGCAAAGCAAAAAAATATAAACGACCCAACGTAAGGCATACGCCCCGGTATGAATTCTATGACCGGGTGGAGAAGGCCGCACACGAAAAGAAAAAGGTACTGAAGAAATTGTACCATCCGCAGTATGCCGATCCTCGTTATTTTGGGCATAAGAAAATTCCCAAACGCAGGATCTTCTTCAAAATGAAATATTGTGCCCAGTGTGGTATCCGGCACTAGTTTAGTCTCAAGAAATCCATTCCTGCGGATTCGTTACCTTTACCCCGATGAAACCTCTGGTGTGGCTGATCGGTCTATTGACCAGTACTACGCTGGTTTATGCCCAGAACAATCCTCCGACTAACCAACCGGCGGACAAAGGGTTTCCCAATTCGTTACAGCCAGTCAATCCAGTAAAGTACAATGGCCCTAAGAAAGCCAAAAAAACAAAGAAGAAGGGTATCACCCACGATGCCCGAAATGAATACTACGATCGTATAGAAACGAACTGGCGGGACCGCGAAAAGCGTGAAAAAAAGAAAAGCATGGGAGAGGCGACAGACTATATGAAGCCTCCTTACTTCGGTCATAAGAAGCCACCGAAAATCCGTCCCATTGGAAAAAGAAAGTACTGCAAGATCTGCGGCATCCGGCATTAATCAGGCTGTAGTATTTCTACATCAAAGGCCTGATCTTTGAACAATCCTTATTACCCAACCCATGAGTGATTTTCTATCCGACCTGTTTCCGGCCGAAGCCAGTATTCCGGCCAACGCCCAGCTAAGAGAAGTTATTGAACAACGGGAATACCTGATCAATGGTGAGTTGCGTCGCTGGACCGGTGACCTGAATCCTGTAGTGAGCCCGGTTTATGTACAACAAGGTGATAAGCTCGTACAAAAAGTAATTGGCAGTACACCACTGCTGACTTCTGTGGAGTCGCTTCAAGCACTGGATGCTGCGGTGGCCGCATACGACCTTGGTCATGGATACTGGCCGCTGATGACGGTAAGTGAGCGAATTGATCATGTTGAGCGGTTTCTGGTGCGCATGCGCGAACAGCGATCTGCTGTAGTTAATTTATTGATGTGGGAAATTGGAAAGCCGCTTAAGGACTCTGAGAAAGAATTTGACCGGACTTGTGACTATATCGCTGAAACGATTCACGCACTGAAAGAACTGGATAGGAACTCCGGCAAGTTTGTGCAGGAACAAGGTATCATGGGGCAGGTACGGCGTGTGCCCCTTGGTGTTGCATTGTGTATGGGTCCGTTTAATTACCCATTGAATGAAACGTTTTCAACATTGTTCCCAGCACTTATCATGGGTAACACGGTGGTATTTAAGCCGGCCAAATACGGTGTATTGTTGATTCGTCCGTTGTTGGAAGCCTTCCGCGATTGCTTTCCAGCCGGGGTTATCAATATCATCTATGGACGTGGACGTGAAACAGTAGGTGCCCTCATGGAAACCGGCAAGATTGATGTGTTTGCTTTTATTGGTACAAACAAGGGAGCCAATGATCTGAAGAAGCTCCACCCGAAATCACATCGTCTAAAGGCCATTCTGGGACTTGATGCCAAGAATCCGGCTATCATATTGCCCGATGCCGATCTGGATAACGCCATAAACGAATGTCTTACCGGGACGCTGTCATTCAATGGTCAGCGCTGTACCGCTCTCAAAATTCTGTTTGTTCACCGAAGTATCCTTGATGTCTTCATCAAAAGATTGTGTGATGGCATTGCCCGGCTAAAGCCAGGTATGCCGTGGGATACAGGTGTACATCTCACACCGTTGCCAGAAGCTGGTAAAACCGAATACCTCAGTAACCTGGTCAAAGACGCCGTCAACAAAGGCGCCAAAGTAATGAACCCAGGTGGCGGGGCTACGCGGCTCAGTTTTTTCTATCCCGCTGTACTATATCCTGTTAACGAAAACATGAAAGTTTACAGCGAAGAACAATTTGGTCCGGTTATTCCTATCGTTCCCTTTGAGCACGACGACGAGCCAATCCGGTATGTTCTCAACTCGCAGTTTGGGCAGCAACTCAGCATTTTCGGACGTGACTCTCAACGGATGGCCAAACTCATCGACGCATTTGCCAATCAGGTTGGCCGGATCAACCTGAACACGCAATGCCAGCGTGGACCCGATTCTTTTCCTTTTAATGGCCGGAAGGATTCAGCAGAAGGAACACTTTCCGTTGCCGACGCGTTGCGTGTATTCTCCATTCGAACCCTCGTAGCAGCCAAGGCGACACCGGATAATAAGATGATTATTGGCAACATCCTGCGCAACCGGGAATCTGCCTTTATGAACACCGATTATATTTTCTAATGAAGGGTGTCCATTTGCGGATTGGTGGAAAAGTACAAGGTGTATTTTTCAGGGCCTTTACCCGCGATCTGGCCCATCACCTTGGAATTTGCGGTTTTGTTCAAAATGAGCCTGATGGCAGCGTAACGGTCGAAGCTGAAGGACAACCAGAACATATTCAATCATTTATTGAAGGTCTCCGCACCGGGCCTCCCCGGGCCAAAGTCATGACGTTTGCCCTTGAGGAACAGCCGGAAAAAGGGTATGTTGGATTTGAATTAAGACGATGAATCTCTTTCGAAGAATCCTTCGACTCAATAACTCCTTTTGGACGGAAGACCGAAGTCTAACAGCCCTGCTGGTCTACCTGTTAATTGTCATTTTTGTGTTGCCACCCCTTACGCTATCCAGGGGATCTGAAATTGTTAACGCCGTATTTTTCTCCATGGTTCTGGTGTCCGGCGTATTTGCCGCGAATGAACATGGACATGTGCGACTACTGATTCTCATTTTGGCTGCTATCGCCATTATCGTGCATTGGCTTAACCTAAGCTCTTTACACCTGCAGGAAGCGGACAATGTATTTTCAATGTTGTCACTCGGGACACTCGCCTCGGTTGTATTGTATCACGTATTTAAGGAAGGAAATTTTACCCACCATCGGATTCTGGGGGCTGTATCGGTTTATCTGTTAATTGGTCTCATCTGGTCCAAAGCCTACCACCTGGTATTTCTGGGTGATAGCAATGCTTTTGTATTTCCACACCTTCAGGCCAATGAAGAGATCGTCTATACCCGCTTTGTTTATTTCAGTTATGAAACACTCACTACACTCGGGTTCGGCGATATTATTCCCATCAATCCGATCGCCAAGTCATTGGTGATGATCGAAGGACTGACCGGCCAGCTCTTTCCGGCCATTATGATTACCCGCCTGGTCTCCCTCGAGATTGAGGCCAGAAAGAACAGAAACAACTAAATCCTCTTCACCATGCGAGCGTTGCTTTGTCTTTTGCTGTCCATCACATGGTCGGTGCAAGCCCAACCAAATACAGAAAAGAAATTTCCTGTTGGTCAGATCAAAACAGAATTTGGTGAGATTCTCTTTTGGCTTTATGATCAAACACCCCGACACAAGGAGAGTTTTATCAACCTTGCCAACCAGGGGTATTGGGATTCACTTACCTTCAACAGGGTCATCAAAAATTTTGTGGCCCAGGGCGGTTGCCCCGATACGGACAAAGGCTTTTCAGGTTCACCGTATCTGCTGGCCCCCGAGTTTGTTGATGGTATTAAGCACGTCTATGGCGCTGTTGGCGCAGGCCGTGATAACAATCCTGAAAAACTTTCCGCCGGATGTCAGTTCTACATCGTGCAACGCAAAGAAGGACTTGCCCGACTGGATAACAATTACACGGTCTTTGGGCAGGTATTTAAAGGCATGGACCTGATCGATGCAATTGTGGCTGTTCCAACCGATAATAAAGATGCACCCATTAAGCCCATCAAACTGGATATTAATATTATTCAAATGACCCGCGATGAACTTGTCGCACAGGGACTGAATTTGAAAATTCCGCGTTAGCCAGGTAGCTTATACTACCTCAAATGCTTCGGCGGAGGCACCTTTCATATAAGCCTCAAAATCGTAGGGCACATCTCCACCTTCCAGCAGACATCCATCAGGAATGGTAGGATAAATGTCCTCGTAGGTCTTAACCAGGTTCATGAAGACGCGACGGTAAACATGTGTTCTGTTGAGTTGCTCTCCGTTGGCAATACCTGTAGCCGCCAATAGCTCTACAAAACTCTCGACTGTATTCTTATGGAAATTCGCCACGCGCTGTTTTTTGTCTTCGATATTAAGTCCTTTGGCGAGCGACTTGTCCTGCGTTGCAACGCCGGTGGGGCAATGGTTTGTATTGCACTTTAGTGCCTGTATACAACCCAGCGCCATCATCATGGCCCGCGCGCTGTTGCATGTGTCAGCACCCAGTGCCATGGCGCGAATCATATGAAAACCGGTCAATACTTTGCCTGAGGCAATAAGGCGCATCTGGTTGCGAATGCCAAACCCGCGCAAGCAATTATCCACGGTGGCCAGCGCATCGAGCATAGGCATTCCGACATGGTTAGAAAACTCCGGAGGCGCAGCGCCGGTACCCCCTTCGCCACCGTCCACGGTGATAAAATCCGGATACGTATTCAGCTTCACCATGGCTTTGCATATACTCATAAACTCGGTTACGCGTCCAACGCAAAGTTTGAATCCAACTGGTTTGCCTCCTGAAAGCTCACGCAGGCGTGCTACAAACTGAATCAATTCAATGGGTGTTGAGAAAGCACTGTGAAAGGGCGGAGAGAAAACGGTGGTGCCAGCCTTCACCAAACGGATAGCAGCAATTTCAGGCGTATTCTTGGCCGCTGGCAAAATGCCACCGTGACCAGGTTTTGCCCCTTGTGAAAGTTTGATTTCAATCATTTTCACATTGGGCAGTGTCGCATTCTTCCGGAACGCCTCATCAGAGAACTTTCCATCTTCTGTCCGGGCGCCGAAATAACCGGTGCCAATCTGCCAGATGATATCGCCACCATTCTTGAGGTGATAAGGACTTAGCCCGCCCTCACCGGTATTATGGGCAAAGCCGCCCTGCTTCGCACCTGAGTTAAGTGCCTCAATAGCATTGGAGCTGAGCGATCCGAAGCTCATGGCCGATACATTCAGCACACTCATGTCGTATGGTTGCCTGCAGTCTTTGCCACCAAACCGAACACGGGGGTGGTGGTTCATGGTATGAAAGTCCAGTGGTTTGATGGAATGGGTGATCCATTCATAACCTTCTGCATAGACTTCCAGTTGGGTACCAAATGGCGTGGTGTCAATTTGCTTCTTTGCACGTTGATAGATAACCGACCTGTCGTTACGATTAATCGGAGCACCGTCCGTATCTGATTCAACAAAGTACTGTTGAATCTCGGGACGAATCATTTCAAAAAAATACCGCAATCGCCCAATGACCGGGAAGTTATGCTTCACCGATTGCCGTGTTTGGGTCATGTCGTTGATGCCCATGAAGATCAGCGGGCCAACGATCAGGAATGCAAACAAGGCTCCTTCCCAATAGTACGTCCACAGGAGCACAAGCAAAACGCTGACAACGGATGCGACGACAAAAATCTGGCGAGGATGCATAGGGGGATTGATTTAGATTTAAGGCCAAACAAATTAGCAATTTCGATGCAGAATCAAAATCGGCAAAATGCCTATGCCTGCGCCTGTTGTTCGACGATGCCCCTGCTTTTGTGAATTCTCAGCTCAAACAGGTTGAGCATAACCGCGTTCATACGGCTTTCGGTGAGCTGGGCCGATGGGTTTTCAGCCAGGAACACGGTGAGATCCAATACAGCCTGAACAAATTGGGTTTGATAGCAAAGTTGAATAGTCCAAGCACGGAATGCCTCGGTCCATTCTTCGCAGTACTGCTCCGCGTGATCTTTTCCATCCCACAGAAATCCAAGTTGATTTTCACCGTGTTTGTACCGATAAATGCCGGCTAGATTTTCGTAAAACCCATACAGCGATTCAAAAGAAGCGGGTTTGAACGAACGGATTTTGTTGGAGAATGAATCCTGAAGACCAAGTGGATTATTGCGCGCCTCATAGGCACTCCGGGCGCGATCCAGTAATTCTAAGAGCAAATCTTCCCGACAACGAAGTTGGGACGCTTCGAGGAGGTAATTCTTATCCAGTTTAAAGAATTTCCTTACCACCAGGGAGGGGTTTTACAAAGGTAATAAATTTGATGGAGGCAAACCCGGTATAGCACCCGATGATGCTATAGGAACCTTTCAACCAACCGCATCACCTTCTCCAGGTAACGGGCATCCAATGATGTGAAGTCATTTAATTGATCACTGTCTATATCCAGCACCAATGCCACTGTATTGCTCTTGAATGCAGGGAGAACGATTTCTGATTTGGAATCGCTGCTACAGGCAATATGTCCCGGAAACAAATTGACATCGGGTACCACGATGGTTTTCTTTTCTTTCCAGCTGGTGCCGCATACGCCTTTGCCCAAACCGATCCTTGTGCACGCAATAGGACCTTGAAAGGGACCTAGCACCAATTCATTGTCGCGCACCAGATAAAATCCAATCCAAAAGAATCCAAAGGTTTGCCGAATGGCCGCAACCACATTAGCCAGGTTAGCAATCAAATCTGGTTCACCGCTTGTGAGTGATTCCAGTTGCGGAATCAACTGCTGGTAGCGGGCTTCCCGATCGGCACCTTCGGCTATAATCAGGTTCTCGGCCATAATCAGGGTTCCGGGTTGGGTAATGTGGACGGATCAGGAGATGAAGTATTCGAGTCACCTAACTCGGTCTTGAAAAAGGTCTTTTGGTAAATCAGGATGATGGCAACACCGATAAAGATGGATGAATCGGCAATATTAAATACCGGGCTGAAGAATAGAAAATATTCACCACCCACAAACGGCATCCATTCAGGCCAATAAAATTCAAACAGCGGAAAGAAAAGCATATCGATCACCTGACCATGAAACCAGGGTGTTGGTGCAGTAACCGGTGCATTGTTCAGGAACACGCCATAGAATATGCTGTCGATTACATTGCCCACCGCACCCCCGAGTATGAGCGCAAGACAAACCAGAAATCCGCGGTGTGCCTGGCGTACGATAGAGCGGTGTAGGTACCAGGCTATTCCAAACATAGCAACAATCCTGAAAAGTGTAAGGGCCAGTTTTCCGAATTCATTGTTCCATCGCAACCCAAAGGCCATTCCCGGGTTGAGGAGGTAATGCAGGCGAAACCATTCGCCGATAACATTTATTTCTTCATGGATCTCCATGTACCGGTGCACCAGCAACTTGCTGGCATGGTCGATCAGTATTACCAGTACGGCAATGGCGAAATATTTGGCAACTTTCATCAATTCAGATTTCGGGGCTAAGATACGGCTTCCATGTTGACCTGAAGCACAAAATCATCCATATCGACCTCCACGCCACCCTTCACCTCATCCTGAATGGACAACGTCTGGGCTTGCGTTTCGGTACGGATGTAATCACGGAACTGTTCCAGGGATTCTGTTCGGCCAGCCTGACGCTGCACCTGAATGACAATCTTATCCAGCACTTCCAGCCCACGATCCTTTCGCAGGTTCTGAATACGATTAACAAAATCACGCGCTACTCCTTCCTGTCGTAATTCTTCGGTGATGGTGATATCCAACGCAACGGTAAGACCTCCTTCAGCGGCAACCGCCCATCCGGGTATATCTTCTGAGCTGATGATCACATCGTCGATGGCCAGGTCAAACCCACCAATGGCCAGTTTACCGGATTTATCGAGGATATTAATTTGCTCTTTGGTCATTGTATTGATCACCGCTGCAACCTCTTTCATACGGGGACCATACTGTTTGCCCAGCTTGGCAAAGTTCGGTTTCACCTTGCGCACCAGCAGCCCGGAAGCATCATCGATGTATTCAATTGACTTCACATTGACTTCCGACTTAATAATACCTTCCGCCACCCGAACGTGTTGAGCAAATGCTTTATCCAGTACAGGTAACAAAACTTTCTGCAATGGGGTACGAACCTTAATCCGACTGTTTTTGCGAATGGAGTGGACCAACGAACAAATTCGTTGTGCATAATCCATAGACAATTCCAGGGAAGGCTCTTTGCGTGAGGGCTGTACTTTCACCAGATCTGTATGGTGAACAGACTCATGGTGCAAAGGAGACCCGCTTGCTTTGGCATTCCCGCGGATACTTCCTGTGAGGTTTCGGTACAGGAACTCTGCATAGAACGGCGCGATGGGTGACATTAATTGACTTACGACTACCAGACATTCGTGAAGTGTTTCGTAAGCAGCCATTTTATCATCCCCAAGCGCTGCAGAACTTTCGGTGGCTGATGGTTGCCAGAACCGCTTCCGGTTCAGGCGGATGTACCAGTTGGACAAGTGATCAACTACAAACGTCTGAATGGCCCTTGCGGCACGGGTAGGCTCATAGTCCTGATATGCAGCTGTCACTTCTTCAATGAGTGTCTGCAGTTTGGATATGATCCAGCGGTCAAGGGTGCTGAGCTTTGATGGATCGACCGGCTGTTGCTCATTTCTTTCATAGCCATCAATGTTGGCGTATAAGGCAAAGAATGAATACGTATTCATCAACGTGCCGAAAAAGCGACGTTGGGTTTCAACCAAGCCCTCGGCATCAAATTTCAGGTTGTCCCAGGGCGGCGCATTCTCCATCATATACCAGCGCACCACATCAGGGCCGAACTTCTGCAAGGTTTCAAATGGGTTTACCACATTGCCCTTGCGCTTGGACATCTTGTTGCCATCTTTGTCTAGCACCAGTCCATTGGAAATAACATTCTTAAAGGCAACGCTGTCAAACAACAATGACGCGATGGCATGCAAGGTGAAGAACCAGCCACGGGTCTGATCGACCCCTTCGGCAATATAATCTGCCGGAAAAGCACCCGTCCAACCTGAGTTAAATGGCTGCGCGTCGCCAGCCTTCAATTTATTTAAATCGAGTCCCCATTGGGCATACGGCATGGCGCCAGAATCAAACCAAACATCAATGAGGTCTGGCTCCCGGTACATGGCTTGGCCCTTGGGACTTACCAGCACTATTTCGTCTACGAAAGGGCGGTGCAGATCAAAATCAGGTTTATTGAAATTAACTGACGTATTTGGGTAGCCTGCTTTGCGCGCCTTTTCAATTTCTGATTTCAATTCTTCAAGAGAGCCAATGCATATCTCTTCCTTACCATCTTTGGTGCGCCAAATGGGAAGTGGTGTACCCCAATACCTGGATCGCGACAAATTCCAGTCCACCAGGTTCTCCAGCCAATTTCCAAATCGGCCTGTACCAGTAGATTCAGGCTTCCAGTTGATGGTTTTATTCAGTTCCACCATGCGATCTTTTATAGCGGTGGTACGAATAAACCAGGCATCGAGCGGGTAGTACAGCACCGGCTTATCCGTCCTCCACGAGTGAGGATAGGTATGCTCATACTTCTCCACCTTAAAGGCCTTGTTCTCTTCCTTCAGGATGATGGAGATGATTACATCGGTATTCTTATAGTCCGGGTGCGATTCATCTTCATCCGTATAGTTCTTTACATAAAAGTCATCCTCCCCCAGCGGCTTATGGGTCTTGATCTTAAAGCGACTAACTCCTTCCTGAAGCCGTTTGCCGATGATGGAAACAAATTTTCCTTTTTTGTCAACGGTAGGAACTTCATTGCCGGCCTCATCGCGCAACGTTAATGGGGGTATACCATGCTGCCGAGCCACCCGGAAGTCATCCGCGCCGAAAGTAGGTGAACTATGGACTACGCCAGTACCATCTTCGGTGGTTACAAAATCACCGGCCACCACCTGAAACGCTTTGTCTGCATCATAGGGCACAGACACATACGGCATCAGCTGTTCGTAGCGTATGCCCACCAGTTTAGATCCTTCAAATTCCTGCACCACCTCAAAAGGAATTTGCTTATCACCTGGTTTATAGGCTGCCAACCCAAGCTCTTTGTTTTTGGATGGAAAGTATTTTTCCATCAGCACCTGAGCCAGCACAACACTAACCGGCTTGAAGGTGTAAGGGTTGTATGTATTTACCTGCACATAGCGGATATGGGCACCAACAACGAGGGCCGTATTTGATGGCAGGGTCCAGGGGGTCGTGGTCCAAGCAAGAATCATGGCGTCGCCCTTCGCGCCAGGGAAAAGAAAGGATGACCTGGCATCGTTGATCACTTTGAATTGAGCTACAATAGAGGTGTCCTTGACGTCCTTATAGCAGCCTGGCTGGTTCAATTCGTGTGAACTTAGACCTGTTCCGTCTGAAGGAGAATAAGGTTGTATAGTAAAGCCTTTATACAATAGTCCCTTCTGATAGAATTGCTTAAGAATCCACCACAGGGTTTCGATGTATCCGTTGTTATAGGTGACATAAGGATGCTCGAGGTCAACCCAATAGCCCATCTTTCGGGTAAGGTCATCCCACTGGTCCTTGTACTTCATTACCGTCTCTCGGCACTTGCGGTTATAGTCTTCAATTGAAATCTTCTTGCCGATATCATCCTTAGTGATTCCCAGCTCTTTTTCTACCTGCAACTCTACGGGCAGGCCGTGGGTGTCCCAACCGCCTTTGCGTTTTACCTGAAAGCCTTGAAGTGTTTTGAAACGGCAAAAAATATCCTTTACGGTGCGCGCCATCACGTGGTGAATACCGGGTGTGCCATTGGCAGAGGGCGGCCCCTCGTAGAAGGTAAATGGGGTATGGTTCTCGCGGAGGGCAATGGACTTTTCAAAAATCTTTTCTTTGTCCCAGAAGGCCAGTATTTCGTCGGCTACTTGTGCAAAATGAAGGTCTTTGAATTCGGGATACCTGGTTTTCATCTTTGTATTTAACTTAATCGGAAGAACGTGATCTTCCGTAATCTGTTTAGTCCTGGTTATTGAATGGGTCGCCGGAAGGCTATTCAGACATTCCGTTGCGATCGTGAATTTTGATCTTGTCTAGGTCAATCTCCTCATCTTCCCCTTCGCCATAGAAGGTGGCGTCAAAGTCGTCGATTGGCAACTTTTCCGAATTCTCCTTGCGCGGCTTGTCGAATGTAAGGATCAAGGCAGGCAGCAGTATCAAGTTTGTAAACATGGAAATCACCAGCGTGGTTGATGTGAGAATGCCAAGCGCAATGGTGCCTCCAAAATCAGAAAAAGCAAAAATGATAAAGCCTGCAAAGAGCGCAATCGAAGTATAGATGATGCTCTTGCCCGTCTCGAGGATACTCTCGCTCACGGCGCGGGGCACAAAGAATCTGGTCGCCAAGAGTTCCTGGCGATACTTGGCAAGGAAACGAATGGAGTTATCAACGGAAATACCAAAGGTGATGCTGAAAATAAGGGCTGTACTCGCCTTCAGTGGAATATCCATAAAACCCATGATGCCCGCTGTGATCATCAGTGCAATCAAATTGGGAATTAGCGAAATAAGGATCATTCGCGCATTGGCGAACAGAAAAGCCATTGACAAGGTGATCAGGAGGAATGCCAGTATCAGGCTTTCGGTAAGGTTGTTGATGAGAAACTTATTCCCCTTGATGAAAATCTTTGAAGTACCCGTTATGGCAACGCCCACTGAATCTTTATCTGACCTGAGGTTGCGCTTCAATGCCGCCACCAGGCTGTCGGCCTTGGGTTGAATTACAAACTGTACCAGGGAATCCATTCGTTTTGATCCCACATCGGCCATTTGCATCTTGATGCACATGCGGTTGAAGGAAGAATCAACAAATGAGCGAAGTAATTTATTGCTCATTCCACTGCTGTCCGATTGTCCTTTGATGTATCGGAGAATAAAGGCAGCCTCACCCTTTGAATTGGGAAGATCGTAACGGTCAGGGTTATTATTGTAGAATGCCTGACGGGCAGCCTTCACGAGGCTAACAATTGACAACGGACGGGAAATGACAGCAATGGAGTCCAGCGAGGATTCAAATTTGTTGATCGCATTCAGGTTATTTTGCTCCAACAGCGGGCGGCGCCGTTTGGACAGAATATCCACCTCAATGCCCAAGGGCATAACACCACTAAAATTGGCTTCAAAGAACTTCAAGTCTTTTTTAATCTGGCTCTCTTCAGGGATATCGTCCACCATGAAGGAGACCGATTGTAAGCGAAGGATCCCTACCACCGCAAGTGCGGTAATGATCGTTGCGCCGGAATAAATGATTGCCCGGTGCCTGTGCACCAACAAATCGATGCCGCGCACGAAACCACCTAAAATCGGGAACGTGAGGTGTCGCAGGTGCTTTGAAGATGGTTCAGGTAACCATGAAAGAATACCTGGAATCATGATCAGGCTCACTACAAATAACCCGATAATGTTGATCCCCGCCACAATACCGAACTCTCGCAGGATCGTGATGTCGGTTGAAAGCAACGTGAGAAATCCGATGGCAACGGTCAGGTTGGTAAGGAACGTAGCCAATCCCATTTTCTGAACGACTACCCGGATGGCCTCAATTTTGTTACCATGCTTGTCGTACTCAACATGGTATTTGTTCAACAAATAAATGGCGTTGGTGATACCGATGGTGACAATAACCGGAGGAATTAACCCGCTCAGCAGCGTGATTTTGAAACCTAACAAGGCGATGGTTCCAAGTGTCCAGACCACGAGCACTCCAATCATGATCATGGAGAAGATAACGGCCCTCACGGAGCGGAAAAATATCAACATGATCAATCCAGTGACAATGGCGGACAGGATCGTGAACATGGACAATTCCTTCTTTACCTGCTGAGCAACAATGGATCTCATAAACGGAAGGCCGGCATACCTCACCTGTATACCGGTCTTTTGCGTGAACTCATTTCCAATCACCAGGAGGCCGCTGGTCAGTCTTTCGCGAAGGGCAGAGTTTGCATATTCTTTTTCAACAGAGACCAGCATCAGAATGGCGCCGTTTCTAGGATTGACTAATTGTCCTTCATAGAGTCGTTGACCTTCACTTACCTTCAACAGACTGTCCAATTGTTTTTGGGAAGAGATGTCTTCAGGAAAAAGCGGAGCTGAATAGAATTTTTGGTGTGCCGTGTCCTTGAGTATAATTCTCAGGCGCGGAAGTGATACAACTTCATTGACTCCTTCGAGTTTGCGGATGTCTTTTCCTAGTTGTGTGAGTGCTTTAAAATTTTCGAGTTGATAGATAGCGCTATCGCGGAAACCGACAGCCATCATATTACCATCTTCACCAAAAGTCTTTTTGAATTGATTGAGAAAGACCATGTCTGGGTCTTCGGGCGGCACCGTGCGATTGAGTTCATAACTCATTTCAACCCGTGACGCGTAGTAACCCATCGCGACAGTGATCAGGAGAATCAATCCGGTCAGCGGAAGGCGAAAGCGAATGATGTTATCGGCGATGCGGGCCCACACGGGAAAAGCTCATTTTCAGGAGGGGCAAATGTAAGGATTTTCGGGTGCTTTTAGGGGTTTTTGTGCTCGGCCTGATGGTATTTAGGCTGGTCGCACGCGGGTTAAAACGATATCCCTTTGATCTTCCTGTAAAGCGAAAGCGCGTGGCGGTCGGTAAGACCTGAAATAAAGTCAATAACCAGCCTTAGTCGTTCATAATCGTTCCCCGTTTCCTTCAATTGGAGCTTTGTTTCGACGGGGAATAGCAAGGACAGATTCTTGCTTTTCCTTGTCTCTCCACCCTTTCCGATGGCACCGGCGGCGGAAACAAATTCTGCCAGCAGGCCGGGCAGGACCTCATGGCCAGAAGCTTCAATTTCCACTACCTGACGCGCGCGGTAAATCTTCTCGACCGAAACCAATGAGATGTGATCGACAGCAGACTTGTACCGACCCAGATCCACCAGGGCCTTATCAAAGGTGCCATTGAGCATATCCGCTTCGTGGTCGAGAAATACCTGTGTGCAATCTTCAATCAGGGCCCCAATGGCCAGCGCCCGAAGGCTACCTAACTTCTGATTCAATCCTCCTTCGCGGGCAAGCTTTGACCGGTCAAGCTTCTCTCCAAGAATTGGAGCAAGGAGTGCAACTGTTTCATCGAAGCTCACAAGTCCAAGGCGGCAGCCGTCTTCAAGATCAATGATGCTATAACAAATGTCATCGGCGGCCTCTACAAGAAATGCCAATGGGTGTCTGTTCCAGGCACCTGCAACCGCCGGTTGTAATTCAAGTTCCTGCGCGAGTTCACGGAAAATTGCTGACTCTGATTGAAAGAATCCGTACTTCTTTTGACTCTTTTTGGATTTATCCCGACCTGGGAGCATGGCCGGACAAGGATACTTTGTAAAGGCACCCAGGGTAGCGGCTGTAAGTTTCAATCCATATTCCCCCTGGTTCAGGATCCGAAACCCTTGTGCATTGCCCTCGAATTGGATGAGGTCAGCATTGCATTCCGGTGGAATTGAAAGCGCTGTAGGATGTTCACGGAAGAAATCAGACAGCGCATCTTCACCAGCATGCCCAAAGGGTGGATTTCCCACGTCATGGGCCAGTGCCGCTGCAGCGACGATAGCACCAAAATCAAACAAAGTGAATCCCGGCGTAAGTTCAGGGTGACGATCCAGCAGTACTTCTCCAACCTTCTTTCCCAACGATCGACCCACACTGGACACCTCCAGGCTGTGGGTAAGCCGGGTGTGCACAAAGTCATGCTCTGGAAGCGGGTGAACCTGTGTCTTATCCTGCAACCGGCGAAAGGGGTGTGAGAAAATTATCCGATCATAATCCTGTTCAAATGCACTTCGATAGGAACCACCCGAAGGAGATGACTGACCGGGGCGTCGGGCGGAGAGTAGGGATTTCCAGTTCACGCAGATGTTATTTCAGGTTCTCCGAACATGGTTCGGCTTGTGTGTAAGAAACAAATTTCACGATTTTAAACTAAACCATCGCCGCTCCTCCTATTTTTGATCCTATGTACAAGGCACATGTCCACAACAAGTCGTTTGAGGTGACCCAAGGCGGGGATGGTTGGCTGATCAACGGTGACCCTGCCTCCTGGGACATTGCTGATCTCGGGCATGGGCACTATCACATCCTGTATCAGGGTAAGGGCTATCAGGCAGAGATTGTTCAGGTAGACCGGGTAGCCAAGAGCGTGACCTTAAAACTGAACACGGTTATTTACACGGTGCAGTTGAAGGATAAGTTTGATCTCCTGTTGGAGAAGATGGGCATGCAAGGCGGGGCCTCCGGAAAAGTAAATAACATCAAAGCCCCCATGCCCGGTTTGATCATTGACCTGCGCGTTAGCGTTGGTGATGCCGTACAACCGGGTGATGCCCTGCTGGTGCTGGAGGCCATGAAAATGGAAAACGTATTAAAATCTCCTGGAGCTGGCACCATACGCAACCTGAAGATCAAGAAAGGCGATACGGTCGAAAAGGGGCAGGTACTCATCGAATTCTAATCTAAATGGAATTTGTTTATCTCATCACGGGTATCGTGGTCGGTTTGATCATCGGTTGGCTGCTGGCACGCTTGCGCAATCCGGCTGGCGGTGATCAGTTGGCCGCCGAGCAGGAACGGTCCCGGGTACTTTCTGCACAATTAAATGACCTCAAGAAAGAACTTGAAATGGCCAGAAAGAATCTGCTGGAACTAACCACCCGGTTGTCGACAGCGGATGCCAACTATAAACATGCTGAAGATAAACTCCGTCAGCAGGATGAAGTACGCCGGAAAGAGCTGACTGAAACACAAGAACGATTTACAGCCCAGTTTAAGAATCTCGCCAATGAGATTTTTGAAGAGAAGAGTCGCAAGTTTACCGAACAGAACAAAAGCAATATTTCAGATTTGTTGTTGCCATTGGGTGAGAAGATTCAGGAATTTGAAAAGAAGATTGATACCACCCACCGGGATTCCATTGAGAAGAATGCAGGACTTTTTAATGAATTGAAGAACCTGAAAGAGCTCAACGTGCAAATGGGAGAAGACGCTCGCAACCTGACACGCGCATTGAAAGGGGATACTAAAACCCAGGGCAATTGGGGTGAATTTATTCTGGAGACCATCCTGGAAAAATCAGGGCTCGAAAAAGGGCGTGAATTTGTGGTGCAAGAGTCGTTTACGACCCTGGAGGGCAGGCGACAACAGCCCGATGTCATCCTTAATCTTCCGGAGAAGAAGCACATCATTATTGACTCCAAAGTAAGTCTCACGGCGTATAACAATTATGTGGCGGCTGAAACAGATGAACAGCGTGCTGCTTGTGTCAAACAACACTTGGCGTCCATTCGGCAGCATATGCGGATATTGTCGGACAAGAACTATCAAAGGAATTATTCAGAGAACGGACTCGACTTTGTTATCATGTTTATTCCCCTCGAGCCAGCGTATTTTCTGGCCATCCAAAGCGATCCCAGGTTATATGAAGAAGCATTTGATAAACGCGTTGTCTTTGTGAGCCCAACCCTCCTGCTTCCTTCTCTGCAACTGATTAAGGGGGTATGGCGCCAGGAGTATCAAAATCAAAATGTGATAGAAATTGCGCGTCGGGCCGGCGATCTATACGACAAGTTTGTGGGTTTCTCAGACGATTTACTTACCCTGGGGCGCCATCTGGATACTTCCAAAAAACACTATGAAGAATCCATGAAGAAGTTGTCTACAGGCAGTGGTAATCTGGTAGGAAAAGTGGAACACCTGAAAAAACTGGGGGCAAAAGCCGACAAGACCATTGACCCCAAATTGCTGTTGCGCTCCGAAGATCAACCTGACTTGTTTTCATAACCCACCTCAGTTGGTCAAATATTCAGGTCCGGTAAGCCCTGAAAAAAAATGGAAAAATCTGTCATCGGGTAGTACCTTAGCCCTGCGATATCCTGCCACCTAAATCATACACGATGAAAAAATTAATCCACATTGCCCTTGTTGCTATCTTATTTAGCTCTTGTGCCCCCGGTCCGATTGGCGTTTGGAAATATTCAGTTACCGGTACCCCCCAGGGTGACTACAGCGGAAACCTTACCATTTCCAAAGCACCCACCGGATATGCCGCTAAGATGGATGGTACCGGTTCAGAAATTGCGTTCAACAAATTCTCCTTCAACAAGAAGACCAAGCAAGCCGACGGTGATTTTGATTTTTCCGGCCTTACCATATTCATGTCGGCCAAATTGAACAAGGACGAGATGAAGGGAAATATGTCCACCAGTGGGATGGAATTTTCTTTCTCAGCAACCCGCAAGAAGTAGAACATGAAGCTTACGTCGGACAACAAATTGCGCAAACTTATTGTGGTGGGTGACCGGGTATTGATCCGGCCTGCGAAAGAATCAGATAAGACAGACAGCGGCCTGTATCTTCCACCCGGTGTATTGGAAAAGGAAAAGATTCAAAAGGGTTATGTCATCAAGGTGGGACCCGGATATCCGCTGCCCATGCCTGCAGACGAAGACGATGTTTGGAAGGGGAAGGACGACCAGGTAAAGTATTTGCCATTACAGGCCCAGGAAGGTGACATGGCAATCTTCCTGCAAAAGGGCGCCATTGAAGTGCAATACGAAAATCAGAAGTATTTTATCGTTCCCCAGGCCTCCATCCTGATGCTCGAACGCGACGAGGAATTGTAATGGCTGGTCTTTCGTTTGATGTATTGCGCGTGGGGAAACGCTATCGCCTGATCAACTATGATGACCGGTATGAATTTGAAATTGAGCGAATTCTCGCCAATGGCGACTTCAAAGTAAAAGACATTCACACCCTCGAGCGGTATTTACTCAAAGAGACTATTCGCTTTGGCATGGGTAAAGACTTTGAGATCCGGGAAATCGAATCATGAACACAAAGTGCTGGATATGTCTGGCCAGGTTTCAACCGCGTACACCACTGATGCTACTGACTTGGCATTACTGATTAACTCAGCCTACCGGGGTGATACGTCACGTATGGGGTGGACCACCGAAGCAGACTTGCTCAATGGTGGTCGCACTGACCAAGCAGATCTGCTGGAAAAAATGAGTCACCCGGGTCACCGATTTTTGAAATACACTGAAAATGGCGAGTTGTTGGGTTGTGTCTATGTACATGCCGATGGGAACCGGTTGTACCTGGGTATGTTATCCGTAAAACCCAATTGGCAAAACAAAGGCATTGGCAAAAAACTAATGGCTGCTTCAGAAGAACAGGGTCGACTATGGGGATGCCGATCCGTGTATATGCTGGTGATCAGCGAACGTTCGGAATTGGTTGATTGGTACGCGCGTCATGGTTATCATGAAACGGGTGAGCGCCGTCCATTTCATATCAATGATATCCGATTTGGCTTACCTAAAAAATCGCTGGAGTTTATTGTGCTAGAAAAGGCACTATAAGCGCCCGTACCCCTGGTGTAATACACACGGGAGAAGTTTCATTAAATTTTGATATTCGTACAAATCCTATTATGAAATACCGTCTACTCCTCGCCTTTCTTATTATTTCCGCGGCTGGTCATGCTCAGGAATCTGACCTGCCTGCGGATTTTCTCACCAAAGACTTTCACCAGCAGCGACGTGACCAGCTACGTGAAAAACTACCACCCAATTCGGTCGCTGTTTTCTTCGCAAACCCCGCCCGCAACCGGGCTAATGATGTTGACTATGTGTATCATCAGGATCCGGATTTCTTCTACCTCACCGGATACCGGGAACCTGGTGCCATTTTATTCATTTTCAAGGACCCCCAACTTACCGCAGGTCAGGAGTCTTATCGCGAGATATTGTTCGTCCAGCCGCGCAACGCCTTACGCGAAATGTGGACCGGACGACGACTGGGTGATGCCGGAACCAAGAATGTGCTGGGCTTTCAGCAAGTGTTTAACAATTCTGAATTCAGAAAGTACCAGGTCGACTTCAGCAAATTTGACAAGATTCTGTTCTTTGACTTTAAGAATGATGTTCGCGACGACCCGCGTGATTCATCCGACCTGCACGACCTGATTCTACAGTTCAAAGGGAAGGTGGGGTATCCGGAAAAAAATGCCTTGACCCTGAGCCGCGAGCCGCAAAGGAATAACCTGGATGTTGCCGCGCTCGGCGGGTTGATGGCTGAACTACGCGGTGTAAAGACAAAGGAAGAAATTGAACTGATCAAACGAGCGGTGCGCATTTCCTGCGTTGGTCAGGTTGAAGTAATGAAGGCACTCAAACCGGGAATGTCAGAACGCGAGATCCAGGGAATACATGAATTTGTTTTCAAGAAATACCAGGCCGAAGACTTAGGGTATCCATCCATCGTTGGTGCCGGACACAATGGCTGCATTTTGCACTACATTGATAATTATAAGCCAATGACCAACACCAAGGAACTTATCCTGATGGATCTCGGCGCTGAATTCCACGGATACTCCGCAGACATTACCAGAACCATTCCGGTAAACGGAAAATTTTCTCCGGAACAAAAACTGATTTATGAATTGGTGCTGAAGGCCCAGGAAGAAGCCATGAAGATTTGCAAGCCAGGCACACCCATGCGCGACCTTACCGTGGTTTGTCGTGAAGTCATTAACCAGGGCCTGGCGGAACTCGGCATCATCAAAGATAAAAATGAGAAAAACTCCTATTTTCCACACGGCGTTTGTCACCACATTGGCCTCGACGTACATGACCGGGGTGGAGCCATTCTTCAAGAAAACAACACCGTGACGATCGAGCCTGGTATTTACATTCCTGACAACTCACCTTGCGACAAAAAATGGTGGGGCATTGCGGTTCGCATTGAGGATGACTACCTCGTAACCAAAGATGGATACATCCACCTCTCTGCCTTGGCCCCACGTACGGTGAAAGACATTGAAGCGATGATGAAGCTGCCGAGCCCGCTGGACAACTTTACCCTGCCCGATCTTGATAAAACAGATAAGAATTAATCATACCGTCATGAAAAAGTTATTGCTATTCCTCTTCGTCCTTTCTATTGGCTTAGCGCATGCGCAAAATCAGTGGAGCACAAAGCAAGCCAATGACTGGTATGCCCAACAGCCCTGGCTGGCCGGTTGTAACTTTATCCCCAGCACCGCCATCAATGAATTAGAAATGTGGCAGGCGGATACCTTTGATCCTTCGACCATCAACCGGGAGCTCGGTTGGGCCCAGGGATTGGGATTTAATGTGGTGCGTGTTTACCTCCACAATCTCGCGTGGGAAACTGACAAAGCAGGATTTACCGGCCGAATTGACAAGTTCTTGGACATTGCGGCTGGTCACCAGATTAAAGTTGTATTTGTTTTGTTTGACGATTGCTGGTTGCCGGATCCCAAACCAGGAAAACAGCCCGAGCCCCGGCCGGGTGTGCACAACAGCGGTTGGCTTCGCGCGCCCGGACCTGCCCGCCTCAAAGACCCGTCGACCTGGACTTCTCTGGAAGATTACACACGGGGCATCCTAAGCCGATTCGGGAAAGATTCACGCATATTGATGTGGGATCTATATAATGAACCAGGCAACAGTGATATGACTGACATCTCCTTCCCCTTTATGGAGAAAGTCTTTGAGTGGGCCTGGAGTATACGCCCGACTCAACCCTTAACCTGTGCTACCTGGAACAGCGATACCCCTTTTAAGCGCTACAATGAATTTCAACTCCGAAACTCCGACGTCATTACCTTTCATAATTACAGCAAGCCGGAACACCTGGAGGCCGAGATTCTTAAACTTCAGCAACTAGGTCGGCCAGTCATTTGTAGTGAGTACATGGCCCGCACCAACAACAGCACGTTTGAAAAAAATATGCCCATTCTAAAGAAGTACCGAGTTGGTGCTATCAATTGGGGTCTGGTGAGCGGCAAAACCAACACCATCTTTCCGTGGGGATCTAAGGAAGGCTCGCCTGAACCAGCCGTTTGGTTTCATGACATCTTCAGAAAAGATGGCACTGCGTATCGCACTGATGAAGTAGCTCTCATCCGTCAATTAACTGGTAAAGCCAAATGAATGCGACACGCGCGAGACTATTACTCCTGCTGGTTTTCCTCTCCGCCTGCACCCAGCCTGACCTGAATGCACGGCTCAGTGCATATTTCCAGAAGGAGTTTCCCGATCAGGAGCCTGGTGTGGCGGTGCTGGTGATGAAGGATACCGCGGTAATTTTCTCCGGGGGATTTGGGCTAGCCAATATCACCACGCGGGAAGCCATCACTCCAAATACGTTATTCAATATTGGATCCATTTCAAAAACGTTTGTCTCTAATACAATCCTTCAATTGCAGGACGAAGGAAAGCTGTCGGTAGAAGACAGTTTGTATAAGTACTTTCCAGACTTTAAGCACAAGGAGATTGCACAACGGGTAAAAATCAAACATCTCCTTACACATACCTCTGGCTTGCCCGATGTGCGGCCCGTGCAACAGGACAGTGTGTTTTATCTCACCGCCAATGATGCGGAGAACTGGTATCCCATCACACAGGCCGACAGCCTGGAGTTTGTGCCGGGAACAAAGTATAATTACTCGAATCCTTCATTTAATGCGCTCGCCCTGATTATTGAACAAGTTACTGGCAATAAATGGCAAGAGGTAGTTGCTGACCGTACTTTTAAGCCTGCTGGCATGAGTACCAGTACCATTACTGATGGTGCGCATCCCCGATCCGGAGTTTCACATGGTTATTCCAAAATCAGGGGTGCGTGGACAGAAGATGACTATGGTGAAGAGCCCACTTTCTGTGCAGCCGGAAATGGTGGTGTCTGGAGTTCTGTAAATGAATTGCGATTGTACGAACTCGCCCTTCGAAACGGGAATATCTTGAAACCCGCTTTGCACGCCGAAGCCAGTACCATCAAGACGTTCCCTGGCTGGTCGACAGATTCACCTCCCTTCATTGGGTGGTCATGGTTTATTGGTCAAATGCCGGATGGAAGGAAAACCGTGGGGCACACCGGGAGCCAGGGTGGCTTTTATGCCAATTACGTAACCCTGCCAGAAGAGAAGTTGCTGCTGGTGATCCTGGGCAACAGGCCCCACGATCGTGAACGGATTGCCTCCGAAGTACTCGACTTGCTTGCCCGGTAATTGATTCCTGCCGGTCATCCAGAGGCCGCTTTGTTAATGCGTTATTATTTTTACTTTTAGGATCGACTAACCAAACGAACCGCATGAGTCTATTTATCAAGAAACCTTTGAATCAGCTGATGGAGCAGGCCGGAGACGGCGAAAAGGGCCTGAAGCGCACCCTCGGATCACTTAACCTGATTGCTCTTGGTATTGGTGCCATTATCGGTGCCGGACTCTTTGTACGAACTGCTGCTGCTGCCGGTGATGCCGCAGGACCAGCCGTAGTGATTTCTTACATAATTGCCGGCGTGGGTTGTGCCTTTGCCGGGCTTTGCTACGCTGAATTTGCTTCCATGATTCCCATTGCTGGAAGTGCTTATGCGTATGCCTACGTTACCATGGGCGAGTTTATCGCCTGGATCATTGGCTGGGCCCTCGTGCTTGAATATGCGTTGGCTTCGGCCACGGTCTCCATTGCATGGAGCGAATACTTGAATAAACTTACCAATGGTTGGATACCTTTCGAATGGAGCCACTCCCCGTTTGAAACAGCGGTTGACGGGTCCGCAACAGGAATCGTTAACCTTCCTGCAATCTTCATTTTGTTGTTGCTTACTGCCGTGCTGATTAAGGGTACGAAAGAGTCTGCCAATCTCAATGCGGTGATCGTCCTCGTTAAGGTGTCTATCGTATTGATTGTGATTGCTGTGGGTTGGGGCTTTATCAACGAAGCCAACTACACCCCCTTTACCATTCCGCTTCAATCCGGACACGAGGCCTGGAATCGCCATGGCTGGGGAGGCGTCCTCGGTGGTGCCAGCATCGTATTCTTTGCCTTCATAGGATTCGATGCCGTATCTACTGCCGCGCAAGAAGCCAAGAACCCAAAACGGGATATGCCAATTGGTATTCTGGGTTCATTGCTGATCTGTACTATTCTTTTTGTGCTCTTTTCCCGGATGCTTACCGGAGTCGCCAACTGGAGTGAATTTAAAGTGGCTGGCAAAGAAGCTTCTGTTGCCTACGCCATTGAAACTTACATGCATGGTTTTGGCTGGCTTTCAAAGTTGGTAACCCTGGCTATCCTCGCAGGGTTTTCTTCAGTAATTCTGGTGATGCTGATGGGACAGTCACGCGTCTTCTATTCCATGTCGAAAGATGGTCTCGTGCCCAGCGTATTCTCTCAGCTTCATACCAAGTTTCGCACTCCATTCAAGTCAAACATGATACTCTTCGTGTTCGTCTCCCTATTTGGTGGCTTTGTTCCTGGTAGTGTTGCGGGTGATCTGACCAGCTTCGGAACCTTGTTTGCATTCGTGTTGGTATGTGCTGGTATTCTGGTCATGCGAAAGACGGACCCAGGCGCTAATCGTCCTTTCCGCACACCCTGGGTACCGGTTGTTCCCATACTGGGGATACTCATCTGCTCAGCCCTGATCTTCTCACTGGACAGTGACACCCTCAAGGCCGCATTTAGTTGGATGATCCTCGGACTGGTGATATACTTTGCCTACAGCAGGCATAACAGCCTGTTGAAGAAGCAACAGTAATCAGTTCAACACATCGCTGGTAATAGTGAGATTCGAACCCGTGAGTTCGGTTCGATAGCGCCTGAGTGGTCGCCAGGCAATGCCCCCGGTTGGCTGTCCCGTAAAGTTGAAGGTGGAGTTACAGCCGGTACATACCATGTAGAGTCCTGAAGTATGCACTGAAACATTGGACGCTGCTTCATTGGGATGATAGGAGCAATTGACCTCGAATGCCTGATACGTAGTCGAGTTGGTGCGGTATACAATTACACCCCGAACTCCGATGGCGCCAATTACCCGATAGCCTCCGTCTACGGCCAACTTGATATTCTCAGGAAATCCAAGAGACAGCACAAGGGGAGGAAAATTATTGAAGGGTATGGGGTCATCCGAGAGGTCCCGGTTGCACCCTACTAATAAAAGCACTATGATGAGTATTCTCTTCATGTCTTCCCGGCGTAATCATAAAATCCAGCGCCTGCCTTAATCCCCGTCTTGCCCTGCTCAACCAAGTGCTGTTGAATGGAGCTGGGGAGAAACCGGATATGCCGGTCAAATCCCTCAAATATCGATTGGGTTACGGCCAAATTCGTGTCCAGCCCGATCAGGTCCATCAACGCGAACGGTCCCATCCTAAATCCCGCAGCCTGCATCAGCGCATCAATTGTTGCCACATCGGCTGATTTCTCTTCCAACAAACGCAAAGCCTCAACGTAATAGGGTCTGGCTACCCGGTTAACGATGAAACCGGGGGAATCTTTTGCATTAACCACGGTCTTTTTCAGCGAAATCAGGAATTCGCTGGCGGCGAAAAGGTATTCGGGCTGGGTATTGGTTCCCCCTATCAATTCCACCAATTTCATCCGGTCAGCAGGATTAAAGAAATGGATACCTAAAAACCGCTCCGGATTTTTAAGTACGGAGGCAATAGCGCAAACTGAGAGTGATGACGTATTCGTAGCCAGAATACATTCGATGGTATTGTTCCTCTCAAGATATTGGAATAATTCCTGTTTTACAGACATACGTTCAACCACAGCTTCAATAATGAGATCTGCCTTTACGGAATTCAGGTCTGTAGCAGAGGAAAGGCGGCTGAGCGATTCATCCTTTTGCGCTGTGCCCAATTTTCCCCTGGAAACAAGTAACTCAAGTTGTTCACGAATAATACTGATGGCCTTGCTGAGCTGATCACCATTGACATCAACCAGCAAGGTTGAATATCCGGACATTATGCAAACCTGTGCGATGCCCAGGCCCATAGTACCTGCTCCAACAACAGCGACGGTACGAATGGTTATCATGGTAACTGGTTAGCCGAAAACAGGTTTGAACTGCCGGAGGAAGCGAACATCATTTTCTGAAAACAGACGCAAGTCATCAATGCCATAGCGGAGCATGGTGACGCGCTCGATGCCCATGCCAAAGGCAAAGCCGGTAAATTCATCCGGATCTACCTTACTGTTTCGCAATACATTGGGGTGTACCATGCCAGACCCGGCAATTTCCACCCAGCCCGACTGCTTACAAATGTTGCAGCCTTTACCGTGACAGATGAGGCAGGAGATATCGATTTCTGCACTGGGTTCAGTGAACGGAAAGAAAGATGGCCTCAACCGAATTTTTGTCTCTGGTCCAAACATTTCTTTGGCAAAGTGATAAAGGGTTTGCTTCAGGTCAGCGAAGCTCACATTCTTATCAACATACAGGCCTTCCACCTGGTGAAAGAAACAATGTGCCCGTGCAGATATGGCCTCGTTGCGATACACCCTTCCCGGCATGATCGCCCGGATGGGTGGCTTTTGTTTTTCCATCAACCGAATCTGCACATTGGAGGTGTGGGTGCGGAGCAATACGTCTGGATTCTTGGTGATGAAAAAAGTATCCTGCATTTCACGTGCCGGATGATTCTCGGGAAAATTCAATGCTGTGAAATTGTGATAGTCATCTTCAATTTCGGGGCCATCGGCCACATTGAATCCGAGGCGTTCAAATATTTCGATAATCCTGTAGCGGGTCAGGTTGAGCGGGTGGAGCGAGCCCACAGTCTCGGGCACCGGCGGAAGGGTTAAGTCGATGTCCATCTCTTGACGCGTGCCCGTGTTTACCGTACGCTCCGACCATTCCTTCCACAGTGATTCGGCCAGCTGTTTAAGTTCGTTGAGCGGCTTCCCAACTTCTTTTTTTTGATCTGACGACAAGTTGCGCATGGAATCAAAAAGCTGAGGAATAATCCCTTTTCGGCTCAGATAGGTGAGGCGAAATGCTTCCACCGCTTCTGCCGTTTCCACCTTGAGTGCGGCAATTTCATTTTTTAGTCGGGTAATCTGGTCAAGCATCTTGAATCGGGTTATCGGAGGCAGGCTCCTTCCATTTGAGCACAAAACTAATCAGCAAACACAGGAGAACAAGGAGGGGGAGCATCACCAGGTCAGATAACGTCCTTAACGTCACAGCCAGGATAATAAAGCCCAGGTTCATCATGGCAAGCCATTTAACGGCTTCCGCATGGGTCATGCCCATAGCTAGCAGGCGGTGGTGCAGGTGTTTCCTATCCGCGCGAAACGGAGATTGTCCCATTTTCAGACGCAGTATGATAACCCGTAAAGTGTCAAAAATCGGAACAATAAGGACGGCCAGCGCGGTAGAAATGGAGGCAGCAAAACGATAGGGGTTTTCGGTACGAAGGGCGTAGTTGAGGTTAATGAAGCGGATGGCCAGAAAAGACAGGAGTAAGCCTACCATCAGCGCGCCGGTATCGCCCATAAAAATACTGGATGGTTGCCAGTTGAAAAGGATAAATGCAATCAGCGCTCCGGCAAAGGCCAATGAAATCAAACTGAGATAAGGTTCACCGGCCAGATAAAACCAAATGCCAAAAAACAAAGTGGCAAAAATGCCGACCGTTCCAGCCAGTCCATCAATTCCATCAGCCAGGTTATACGCATTGGTAATGATCACTACGGTGAACAGGGTTACACTGTATGTCAACCAGAGCGGAAACTCTGTTGCGCCAAACAATCCATAAAGAGACGAAAGCACGGTACGATCCAGGAACACCAGAACAAATACCGGTAGAAACTGACTAAAGAGTTTTTGACGTGGTGTGAGTGCCAAAACATCATCCCGCAAACCAATCAGGAACATCAATCCAATTGAGATAAAGAAATACCTGAAGCTGATCCATTGCTGGAGGGGCAGGATCATCAGTAAGGCGAGGGTTGCCCCTACAAGGATGGCGACGCCACCCATTGATGGCACAGAGGCAGAGTGAATTTTATGGGTTCCCGGAGTATCGAACCAATTCAACTGTTTGAATATTTTGATTGTAACAGGGAACAGCAAAAATGATATCAGGAAGGCGATAACCGAAAAGGAGAATATTTGAAGAAAGCTGATCATGCTTAGTAAGCGTTCTCACTACCCTTTACAAGTGAAACAATGGTTCTGAAAATAATTTTAATATCCAGCCAAAGCGACCAATTTTCAACGTAATATCTATCCATGGCTATTCGATTTTTCATATCGATCAAATTACGTGTTTCCCCCCTATAACCCATACTTTGTGCAAGACCAGTAATTCCAGGTTTTACATAATGCCGGGATTGCAGATCATTGATATGCTTTTCAAAATCTTCGTTCAGTTTTAGCGGATGTGGCCGAGGGCCAATCAATGACATGTCCCCAAACAGAACATTAATAAATTGCGGAAATTCGTCCAAGCTGCTCTTTCTTAGGAATCTTCCTATAGAGGTTATCCGAGGATCACCTTTAGTTGCCTGTTTAAAATCTGACTCGCCATTTACAATCATGGTTCTGAATTTAAGGCAATCAAAGGCCATATTATTGAGACCAGCACGCTTCTGGACAAAGTAGATTGGCCCGCGACTATTCAGCTTGATCAAAATACCAATCAATGGGATCAACCAACTTAGTATGAATATGATGACCAATCCACTAAATACAATGTCAATAAATCTTTTTAAGACCCGGTTACCCGGATCATCAAGCGGAACAACAGGATGATCACTTAATCGCTGATACTCATCCTCATTCAATGACAAATCACTCCCTGCCTCGATACTGACACTACTAATTATTTTGATTCTTATGAATCTATTCAAACCGAAATCAATTAAACTCCTGAAGTCCTCATCCGAAATTCCCTTCGAACAATAGAAAATTTCATGAACCTCTTTTCCCTCGCAGAACTCACGAATAGTTTGCAAATTCAGGATTGCCATGGGGAGTGCAGTAAGAAACTTGTAGTTCAATTCCGGGTGCAGAAGAAAATATCTACGAACATTCTGGATGAGTGACTGTTCACCGACAATTATCATTGATCTTGAATTAATGCGTCTACTCGAGAATAGGGTTAGCACAAAAGAAGCCAAAAGCTTCCAGCTAAAGAATACAGGAACAAAGATTCCATACATCAATCCAATTTGTTCCGGCTCATACTTCTTCCTAAAGAAAAGTATAAGAAACGCAACCACAACCAGATGAACCACCAGGTAACTAATCTGATTCTTGAAAAACTTCACAGCACCCCAATTGCGGGAGAAATTATAGGGATTAGAAACAATTATCAGATAAAACCAGGTCAGGTTGCTAAAAATTAGCAAATAGACCAAATTCACTAATTGTGATTCAATCAAGCCGCTCGTAAACCGATACGACAGTATTACTGCCATATTCAGGAACAGCATATCTCCAACAAAAAAGAGTACCCTAAAAATTACTGGCATTTTCTAAAGGTCACTTAATAGGCAACAACGCGGCAATTTTATTTACGATCATCCAATTTCACGACAAATACCTGATGGAGTAATCCGAAAAAGACAACGCCCTGGTATCGACCTAAAAATACTTCAGTCAGGCCATAAACGATGAAAGGGAAACAGCACAAAAACCCAAGCGTATTCTGGGTGCGTATTGCCACATAAATAGGTCTACAGAGCATTACTAGCAAAGCGATCAAACCTGCAAGTCCATTAGAAAATAATGTTTCCAAGTATTGATTGTGGGGATTAAAATTATCTGATGCAAATTTCTCTAGATGGTGTGCTCGGTAGTAGTCATTCAGCACTGTTGTGTAGTCACCCGTTCCAATTCCCACTAACCAATCAGGCATTGCCTTAACGGCTGACTCCCACAAAATAAATCGCTCCCAATATTCATCATTTCCAAGAAATTCAGGTTGAGACCAATTTAAGGCAAACAAAGAAAACAAAAAGCATAATGAAAAGCCAAAGGCGAGCGCATTGTGGTTCGTTCGTTTACCTTCAAATACAAATTTGAGTACAAAATACAATAGAGAAAATAAGATGCTGATGATTGCGGTGCTACTTCCCATCATCAGCAGCATTAGGAAGGAAAAGATCAAAGCCAAAATCAAAATGGTCTTGTTTATCTCAAACTGGTCAACATAAAGCAGATATAAGCCAAAGGTTATGGCAAAAATGAGGTAGTATGCAAAATACACCGCCAACGTATTACTGAGTGGAGAAGTGAGATGCTCACCAAAGAATTCGCCTATGTCGGAAGTATGGTAGTATCTGAATACAGCCAGCCCGACGCAATAAACAAGTGCCGACAACAATCCTGCCCAAAGACTATAGAACAACGCATCACGCTTAATCATATTTAAGCCTTCTATAGGCCTGAAGATAAACGGAAAGGCAATAAGACTAAGGCTAGTTTCAATCACATGGAATCCTGTTACCTTGTCCGTTGTATAAAGCATGCCTACTAAGAGAATTAACAAGTACATGAAGCTGTCCCATCCGTAGTGCAGCACCACATCTAAACCCTTCCTCTTACTTACAAAAAAAGACGCAACAACGAGAAGCAAGACCATTACAGAACTTGCTGTTTGAAAAACAGGAATTAGAAAAACAAGGGCCAGGAGCAAAAGAAAATAATGCCTCTCCCTAACCATAAACTACTGCTTGATAAGGCTAGGATGATGAACCCTCATCCATGAAACGGTCTCTTCTATTCCTTGCTCCAGGGTAAATCTATTTTCCCCCAAAACATCAAACGTTTTTTTCATATCAACTGGATTATCTGTGGTCATACTCTTGTAGCGAGATGTGGTTATTGGAAACTTGATGCCTGCAACACGAAGCAGGTCACCCGCCAGAGCCAACCCATACAACACAACTCGGGGCATCACCACAACGCGCTTTCCAGTTTGTCGAATACTAAATCCATTCACCCAATCAAAAAGATCAATTGGCCTATCACCTACATAAAAGGTTTGATGATCAACCTGATCAACCGGGAGATTCATGATTTGCCGAATCTGGTGAACCACATTGCCTACATAACCGTAGGATCTCATAACCCGCTGTTTTCCAGGATGCAAATACTTTCCTTCGGCTAATATCTTCCAAAATTCAAATGGATATCTCAAATGCCAGGGTCCCCAGATATTCGTAGGCCGAATTATTGTCCAGCTACATTTAAAATCAGTAGATCGTATCTTTTTTTCATTGAGTACCTTGCTTTCTCCATAAATCGTGTGGGGCGCATAGTCCTCATCATGTTTCGGGCCACCTTCCATTTGATGCACAAATTGTGTGGATGTGTGAATGTATCTTTCAACTGATTTAGTGGCAAGAATCGAAGCGATAAGGTTTTCTGTGCCAATGATATTCAGTGCATAGTCCTCAAGTCGCCATTTCGGATCAGTGTCAGTTTGAGCAGCCAGGTGCACCACGATGGTTGGTTGAAATAGTTCAAACTCTTTCATGACTTGATCAAGATTAAGCAAGTCACAATACGAATAGTTTGCAGCCAAACGAATGTCCTTTGGCGGCACGATATCGAGGTTTTTAAAAGTGATGCCCTGTCCATGAAGTGCCTGGGTGAGATTTGTTCCGATAAATCCCGACCCACCAGTAATCAAAACTTTCATATTTTCATTTTATCGCACCAATAAAGATTGGGTGCGGTTATTTATGATTCGAATTGAAAAACAAAAGAGAATTAAACATAGCAAAAAATACAATGCCGCTTTGTGTTTCAAGCTGCGACTCTGTCATACAAGATAGCATAAAGATGAACAAGAATAACAGATACAGGGTGTTGCTCTCACGAAGGGCGCACCATCCGGCGTAGAGAATACTAATTAGGAAAATCAAAAGGCCAAGCCATCCAAGCTGAATGGCTGTCTCCAGGAACTGATTGTGGGCATTAAATGTCGTGTTTGGGAAGTACGTGAGAGACCCGTACTTGTGATCTTGATAACATTCTTGCATTTCTAACTCTCCGTCTCCAGTACCCGAACCCATCCAAGGATGCTTTTCTATGCATTCAAAAGCACACGACCATATCAATACCCTAATTTGGTTCTCTCCCCAACGACCTGAAATAGAGTATTCATTGTTGTAATTGATTGCCTGCTTAAATCTTTCTCTGTTAACCGGAAATAGTAACACCAAACCAAAGAAGCCGATCGCCGTAACTGCAGCTGATAATGATGCCCTCCACCATCCCCATTTATTATAGAGCAGCTTAACTACCCAAACGAGGGTAATCAGGAATAGAATCAGTATTTGTGCCCGCGCAGCAAGAAGTATTACGCCCCCAACCAAGAACATTAAAAGAAAGAGAATCACGAAGCGACGTAGCCAATTACCCGTCAGAAGCATAGGTTCATATTCAAACAAAAGCCAGCCAATACACAAGCATAGGTACATTGATAAGTATGCTGCATGCATACCTATTACTTCACTGAATGAGTGATAGAAAAATACTGATGCATCATGTGATTGACTAAACCTGGTTACGGCGTACCCAAAGCAAAACAACAATGAGGCTAAACAGCCAAATACAAAGCCAGACATTACAAAGTGCTTCTCCGAATGCGACATACGAGGGGTGAAGAAGCAGATTAAAGGAAAAATAATTAGTGATAGTTTCTTTTCCAGCTCAAAACCTCCCTGATCAGAATTTTCAGTGTGAATCAAGCCGAAAACATGAATCAAGTAAACCAAAATAAACAGCAATAAAGCGATAAGCCGCCAACGATCATTGGCTACCCTAGAAACTATCGCTAAGGGAATTGTACTTAACGCCAATAAAATGATGAGTGCACTTGTTATGAGCACGCCATCCAAAGAAAAGGACAAAGAGACCGCCAGCAAGGCCAGCAGGGCGATGTGAATTCGCCTTAGCAGGCGAGACAATTGCGAATCAGGATGAGGTTTGGTTATCGAATTCATCAATACCAATATGTTTCAGTGCCAAACCTCTGCCGAGCTACTCAGGCCAGCTTGATTATTTCTTTACTTATTTAGACGCCCGTAAATCCAATCATAGGTCTTTCGCAATCCCATGGCCAAATCATACTTGGGCTTCCATCCCAATTTCTCTTCTATAAGGGCGTTGTCAGAATTGCGTCCACGGACTCCTTCCGGGCCCGGAATATTCTTTACAGTCAATTTCTTTCCAGAAATCTTAAATATAATGCCGGCAAGTTCATTGATAGATACCATTTCCTCAGAACCGATATTGACTGGGCCGGTAAAATCTGAATCCACAAGAAGGCGGACCGCATCAATACAATCATCTATGTAGAGAAACGATCTGGTTTGGCGTCCGTCACCCCACACCTCTATATGGGTATTATCCTTTGCCTCCGCTACCTTCCGGCAAAGAGCCGCAGGCGCCTTTTCCTTACCCCCTTGATAGGTACCTTCGGGGCCATAAATATTGTGAAATCTTGCAATGCGAACCTGGAGACCATGATTTCTGAAATACGAGAGATACAAACGTTCACTAAATAATTTCTCCCATCCATACTCACTGTCAGGTGCTGCCGGATATGCAGATGATTCACTACACTTTGGATTTTCCGGATCCATCTGGTTATATGCTGGGTACATACAAGCAGATGAAGAATAAAATATTTTCTTGATGCCCAGCTGATGCGCCAATTCCGCTATATGAAGATTGATTGTGGCGGAGTTATGCATGACCGCCGCGTCATTTTCTCCGGTAAAGATATAGCCAGCTCCCCCCATATCAGCAGCCAACTGATATACTTCATCCATTCCAGTAAGTACTTTCTTACAAACGTTGAAGTCACGCAAATCGCCAATGATAAATTCATCTGCACGTGAGGCAGAATATTCATTGTTTTTGAGGTCCACACCGCGCACCCAATATCCCTCCTTCTTTAATCTATTTACCAAGTGACCCCCTATAAAACCACCAGCCCCACAAACCAAAATACGCTTGCTCATATACGTTCTTTTTTGACCGCAAATCTAACGAATTCTGATAAATTATAATAAATAAACAAGGGTACGATTTCAAGGTATCGTCTATAGAGTCTTTTGGGTTCCATGAACAATCTGAATAACCACTCAAGTCCTAGGTTTTGAATCCAGGCCGGAGCTTGTCGTACGCGATCTGTATGAAAATCAAATGCTGCGCCAACGGTAACAATAAAATGAACTTTGCAGAATCTCCGCAAGCGACTGGCAAACATTTCCTGCTTCGGCGTACTTAACCCAATCCACACCACGTCAACATTCAGGGATTCCAGCCGCCCTCCTAGTTCCGCCAACTCATCATCAGTCATCTCTGTAAATGGGGGAGAAAACGCACCAACAATATTGTCGCTCCCAAAACGAATCTTGCATTTCTCAGCCAATTCTATTGCAACGCCTTCCTTTCCACCGCAGAAAAAATGCCGAACCTTACGTCCAGCGCTTCGCTTCATTACTTGGGCAAAGAATTCCGGCCCATAACATCTGCGCATCTGACTCTCGCCTTTGAGCCGTCCGATCCAAACTCCTGGCATTCCATCCGGAAGATTTAAATGAAATGACTTGAGCACTGTCGCAAACTCAGGATTCTTCTTGGCATGAACTAAGCCATGCGCGCCCGTGGCACTTATGCATCGGCTACTTCTGGTTTCACCGGATTCAATTGCCGTTAATACCAATTGACAAGCATGATCAATGTCCTGATTGAACATTGGAATATTTAACACATTAACCATAGTTCAGTTATTAATCCCCGTACTGCCGGGTGAATTGGGCATAGCAACAAATAATGCAGCATGCACTTCCTCCAACTCGATTTCAGTTGTTTTTACATATTTTGACTCAAGAATGGCTCGCTGCGCATCACTAAGATCATTTCGCGGGTTCAAGATCCATATCCGGGAAAATTCACGAGACAGATTCATGAAGTCCATGTTTCTTGAATCAATCACCTCATAGCCTGCATGAAAGGCTCTAAAGTAATAATTGCAGTGCCAGGCAACTGTATTCGACAGTACAGGCAACTTATCGGTATTCTTTTCAATTACGGTTCTTACAAGTTCCCTATATTCTGGTTTCTTAAATGCATAAAAGTATCGATGATCTGCCCTCCACGTAAAGAAAATAAATACCAATAACAGAAAAACACGAATCGCCAATGGCCTAATTGTATTCCACCCAAATGCAATGGTGACTATTATTGCAGGGAGGGTAATCATCGTGTAGCGATCCAAAAACAATGGAATTTTAACAACTGAATATATCATTGGAATTGCCAGGGTGAGCAATATCCAGCCCAACACTATTGTAGGCGTAATCACTTGCAGTTTGTCCGTGATTCTTTTTCCCAGTGCCCAAATACCTATCGCAAAAACAGCGAATAGCACCCAAGAAAAATATACCTTCATTGCTAAGCCCCACCATCCATTGAAATACCTACTGAAATAGTCCGGCAGGGTGTACCAGTCCAAAGGAGGAATCCAAAAACTGTTTACCTCACTATCGTGAAGTATGTTTGGCAGCCAGGGAATAAATGCAAAGAGTGTAAGAACAGCACATATCATTCCTTTTACAAAAAACAGCCATCCTCTTCGCAGCCAAATGGTCAAAATAACAAATAAGATTGCCTCCGCAACAACGACAACCAAACCAAAGTAATGCGTGTACAGAATTGAAACGGAAAGTATAAGAAACATAAACCAATTGTACCGAGATGGATTCCGGAAAATACGCGCGAAGAACAGGCATGATAGGCATGCCAACAAGAAAAGTAAAGAATAGAATCTTAGCTCTTGTGAATAATAGATATGGAATATGTTTGGGGCAGTCATTGCCGCGCCCGTCAATCCTACTTTTCGTCCGCCCAACTCTTCGCCCAAAAAGTATACTGCAGGAATTCCTAAAACACCGAAAAGAACGCACAACAGTTTCCCATAAAATTCATCATAAGGAAAAATTTGAAACCAACCGTGCAACGACAAAAAGAAAAGTGGAGGTTGATCGGACTTGGCATATTCAATCACAGAATAAATGGAATTGCCAGGTGCCGTCGGAATAATCGAGTGCAGTTCGTCAAACCATAGTCCTTTTGCCTCCAATTGAATCAGCCGAAGAACTAAACCTAACAAACAAATCAAGAAAAGCCAGAATCGCCAATGCTGTTCCCCAAACAGCTCTTCCAGTCGGTTATTCCAACGCATAAATGCTACTTCGTTTTCAGTAATTGTGTGAATACATTTGCCATGTTCACTTCAAATAGAGATAGGTCGTATTTATCCTTAAATTTTACCCTACCTGCCTTGCCCAGCTTCAGCCGCAAGGACTCATCTCTAAGCAATTGCTCCAAACGGTCGGCTATTTCCAGTGCATTCTCCTTACGCACAAGAAAACCCGTAACACCATCATCCACAATCTCAGGAATGGCCCCCTCTATGGTAGCAACTACAGGAAGTTCAAATTGCATAGCTTCAAGTATTGCGCCGGGAAAGCCTTCGAATCGGGTTGGTAATACAAAGATGTCCGAATCCCTAAAAAGTTGATTCTTTTCATCGGCAAATTTCGGACCTACTACAGCAACTTCATTTTTTAGTCCGAGTTCATTGGCCAGCGACTCCAACGAATCACGTGTAAGGTCCCCGTCTGGACCAGCCACCACAGCATTAAAATCTACATTCCTTACCTTCAGCATTTGAAAGGCTTCGAATAACTCCGGAAGTCCTTTAAATTTCCACAGGTGAGCAAGAAACAGAATCTGCGGAGCTTGATCCTTTTCGAATTCACTCTTTTTGTACTGTTGGCTCACGTCCAGTATCCCATTGTTCACAATAATGGGCTTTTTTGAATAAACATCTTCAATGTCACCACCCAGAAACTGGGACAAGGACACAACATGGGTCCCTTTAAACATAAACATAAAGAGCCATTTTTTCATCTTGCTTCTTTCGACCTGCTGCTTAACGCCTTGTGTTCGAAGATGAAATAACAGCCGGCTTCTGAAGATTTTAAAAATCAGTACATAAATGGCATCTCGATAGAGTGCAAATCCATATAAGGAAACATTGAAGTAAACAAGATTCGGGCGGAAAAAGAGTAAGCGATTGATAATGTCTATTCCTCTCTCTATCGACTTAAATACCTTGCTGAAAGAGAATCGACCAATATCATCAACCTCTTCTGCAAAATTGAAAGGAAGGACATTAATATCGAATAGGTCATTTATTACTTTACTCTCCATTAATGATTTGTTCCTTAGTCCTGCTCCGGTTATTGGAGGCGGTAAAGGTCCAAAGAAAAGGATCCGTCTCTTATTCATCATTCTATTATTGACCATTCGCAGCAGCTAGTCTCTTTTGTACTTGTTCAGTCTTGCTAATAGCAACTGATACAAAAACAAACAATTGCGCCATCACTAGTGGCCATTCAAATATATTGTCCACAAAGAATAACAAAACGACGTAAACAACCATTATTCTCAACCCATAGTTAAGATTCTTGTCGAATTCTGACTCCGCTAATACCTGTCCCTTGCTCAGTGCTCTGTAAATGGAACTGAAAATAAGGATCAATGCTATAAGACCAAATAGACCCATCTCAGCAAATACGGACAACCAGGTTGAGAAAGGCTGGTTCGTTATGCTTCCGCCACCTTTGAATTCATCGGAAATAAGTCTCCGCCCCCAAAGCTTAATGGTGTATCTCTTAGCGATATCAGACGGAGTCACGCTAATGTATTCAGGTTGAACCGTCAGGTAATCTCCGGATACGAGCCAGGCGCTTCGACTGGAATAGTTGCCAGGGCCGATACCCACCGTGAAAATGCGAGGAAATTTGGCAGGCAGTTCTGTTAATGTCTCTCTATAGTAAATCATCTTACGCGAGGCCTGTACAATATCTTTATTTCTCAAAGTCGTATAAACCTGCTTTAGTGATTCAACAGTGTATCTGACATTTTCCTGTTGCGTGTAAACAAAAATTAATCCCATTAATATCGCTGCCACAAGGCCAAAAAATATGTGTGTTCGCATCTTGCTGACAGAAGCAACGCGTGCAAGTTCTTGGCCAACAAAAAATATTGCAATTGAGATAAATCCCAAAAGCAAAGTATAGATAGCCGATGGCAGTATCCAGCCAACGAGGAGAATAATCAACAAAATTGAGTTCTTAAGGTTGCGCTCTGTCATCCAAAATGGAATGAACAGGATGGCCATAAAGGACATCTTAATAGCCACTAGGTTTCCTATTCCCCAATCAAATGTTGTGCCCACAAAATTATCACCTGCAGCGGGACCTAAAACGCTATACGGATTCAGGCTTTGAAATGACTGTGCCTGTAACATTTGCACATAACCAACAGCGACTTCAATAAATGTCAATACCAGATTGAATCTAAAGAGTTTGATAGCATCTCCCTCTCGAAAAGGGAGAAATAGTATCACAAGCAATGATGCAATTGTGGATCCATAGGTAAAGACACTCCATCCGAGGTTATTCAGAGAAGAATCTCCATATGCAAAGTTGATGAAGGCGCTAAGGAAAAATATAATAATAAAGCCAATCGTAAAAGTCGCTATGGACTTTGTATAATGGCCATTTACTCTTAACCATTCAGGTTTCGCGATCAGGACAAAAAGCAATAATAGAAAACCCCAGCCATATGATAAGGCGTTGGAGGGGCCCCAATGTATCAATAAGGTAAGATAGGCGAGATGAATGGATCTGATTTTCATTTGTTTCTTCCGACCCGCTTAGGTGCCAAATGTTACATCCATCGGCTCCGCCACATCTCAAAATTACACAAAAGCCACAGTTTTCTCGAGTCAACCATCCCACCACGAAGATATTCATTCTTTAAGCTCTCCACATATCCAACGTTGAATAACCCTCCTTCCCTTATTCTCTTGGAACTGAGGTATTCAGCATAAATATCCTTCAATTCAGCTCTAAACCAATCATGCATGGGGACTTCAAATCCCATTTTTGGACGCTCAATCAACTCCTTAGGAACATATTTGAAGAGTATTTTCCTAAGAATGTACTTGGTCTTTCCATCTCGGTATTTATACTCAAGTGGCAGCTGTGATGAGTACTCTACCACCTTGTTGTCTAAGAAAGGCTCACGATTCTCCAAGGCAACCCTCATGCCAGCGCGATCTACCTTAGTTAGCATATCGTCAATCAGGGAGTACTTCATATCAAGTCTCATCAATTGGGTGATCGTGTCCCCACTGACCTGAGTATGCCCATTGAGCTGTGAAACAACTTGTGAGCCCAATGCGTTGAGTTCTCGATCAAGAAAATAACTCTTCGTAACATCAAACTGCCTCAATCCATCGGGTTGCACCATTGCTTCACGCATCTTTGCGTACTTATCTCTGAAATTTTTCCAATCCGGCAAGGCAAATTTGAACAATCGATATACACGCTCCGCCTGTTGCGGCTGCAGTTTGTCAAATCCCCAGCCCAAGAGTTTTCTCATGGGAGCAGGCATATCGGCTATCCTGCCTACTTTCAAAAACCTGGGATACCCACAGAATTGTTCATCACCACCATCGGCCGATAGCACAACCTTAACATGCTTGCTGGCCATCCTTGAAACAAGAAATGTCGGGATGGCAGATGAATCTCCGAAAGGCTCATCATAAATATCACTTAGCATGGGGATTACGTCAAATGCTTCTTTTGGCGTACAGTAAAGTTCAGTGTGATTCGTGCCCAGGTGAATGGCTACCTTTTTTGCCCAGTCTGCCTCATTGTACTGACGTTCGTTGAAGCCAATAGTAAATGTCCGAAGCGGTGTAGAATACTCCTTCTGTAACAAAGCCGTAACCAATGATGAATCAATACCACCGCTTAAAAACATACCCACCGGCACATCCGAAACCATGCGCAATTTGAATGATTCCGTCAGCACCCCTTCCAACTCCTCTGCTATCTCCTCTTCAGGGCGATTCATCCAGCGTCCTCGATCTGAGAAACCATTCAAATAAAATTGATCGATGCTCCAATAAGCTTCCTCCCTAATCTCTCCGGTCTCACTAACAGTTAAGAAGGTACCGGGGGCCAGCTTCGATGTATAGTTGAAAATACTTCTGGGTGAGGGTATATAACTATACTTCAAATAGTAGCCCAAGGACTCTTGGTTAATCTCTTTATAAAATCCGGGGTGCTCGTGAAAGGCCTTAAGTTCTGACGCAAAAAGAAACAGGCCATTATGCATATACCAGTAAAGGGGCTTTACGCCCATCCGATCACGGCAAATGCATAGTTCTCTCTTCTCCTTGTTCCAGATGGCAAACGCCCACATCCCGCGGAATTTATCGCAACAGCGGGTTCCCCAGCGGTGGTAGGCTCTCAAAATCACTTCTGTGTCAGAATCTGACTCAAACTGGTACCCCTCCAGTTTCAATTGTTCCCGAACTTCCTTGTAATTATAGATTTCACCATTGAACACAATCTCCAGGTGCTGGAAGCGCATGGGTTGGTGTCCCATGGCAGTAAGTTCAATTATCGACAATCGGCGGTGCCCCAATGCTAGCTGTGCTTCACGGTCAAGGTAAATTCCAGCATCATCTGGACCACCATAAGACATTACATCCCGCATATTGATCATTACCTTCTCCTGATCATAGGCAAGATTTTTGTTGAAATCCCAAAAGCCTGCTATTCTGCACATATCACCTTGAATTTGTTACACAAAAGTCCTTTGAAAATTACTTCACTAAAGCTTCACCTTGTGAAATGATAACGTGTACACACACCACATAATAAGTGCTCGCCAATTGAATGGGTTTAGACTGAGGCTTTTCCAGAGATAGGCACCATAATTTACACGCCTTCCAGTTCTATAAATATTACTTAATTGTCTTCTAAGCAACGAAGCATAAGCAGGATTAAAGGCGATAACTTTCTCGCATGTCCTTAGATGGTCATTAATGGCTTGATTAAAATGGGGCGATACATTGTTTGTTACATTTGACTCATGGCGACGATATCGACCCAATACCTTGTCGAGGTATTCAATACGTCCACCCTTCAGGAGTATTTCGATCCAATAATACCAATCCGATGCCACGGGCAATTCAGCGTCAAAACCATGAGCAGGAGCTTTGTCATGACGAACCATACAGGCACACGCACAGTTAAAGGTGCCATGTTGAATGAGCAGCCTAACATCTCCGGAAAATTTATTGCCGCGATGGTTGTAGTAGCCTAAGGTCTTGCCACTTGTGGAGTTGAATATTTCCACATTGTGATAGCTAATATAGCAATCCGGATGAGCCTCCATATAGGCAACTTGGGCAGAAATCTTACCCGGAAGCAAGAGGTCATCCCCTGCCATCCAGGCGATATATTTTCCCGAGCAAGCAGAGTGAGCGGCGTTGCAATTGGTTGTAATGCCCTGGTTCCTTGATGAAAGTCTCAATACAAAAACTCCAGGGAATCGGCGATCGTAGTCACGAATAATCTCTTGCGTACCGTCAGTAGAACCATCATCCGCTACAACTATCTCAAGACGGTCATAGTCTTGTTTCAGTACAGAATCCAGGCATTCAGCAATGAACTTGTGATGCTGATAAGAAACAATTGCAACCGAAATAAGCGGCTTACCTGCTGTTGACATAGCGACGAAATATTAGTAAGACTGTAATGCCATAAAGGAAATAGTTTACAACATATCCCCATGGAATACCCTGAAACCCCCATTGCTCGACAAACCACCAGGTAAGAGCCACGTACATCACATTGAATACTATCTCAGTAACCAGCAATTGTTTTATAAGGCCTTTCGCTGGCATCACGAAAGCCAATAACCAACTTGCAATTTTAAGTGTATCACCAACTAGTTGTGCTGCGAACAGGTCTCGCATCGCAACGAATTTGTCTGTAAATAATATACTTATAATAATGTCCCTGGTGAGAAAAATCATTATCGTTACAATGATCAAAGGGGGCATAACTAATTTATAAGTCTTCTTTACTTCATCTATTAGCTCAACATTTGATTTAATTTCAGCCAGCCTGGGCAAGTAATAGATTTGGATACTCGATGTAATTACGGCGAGGTAGACTGCCGATATACGAGTCAAGCCCTCCCACATACCGGCCGCCTCTATCGAGATTGTATGAGAAATGACACTGCGAACACCAATTTGCGCCATTGGCAACAACAAAGTCCCGGCCAAAGTAGATATAGAAAATGCCAATAACTTTAAGGTCAGCTCAGTATTCCATGTATACGTCAACATTTTTAGTCTCATCCATTTTCGTCCAAGGATGGTTAGCGTGATGACGAGAACAGCAGACTGCGTAGTAACATAGGCCAACAAAGCGCCCCAGGTGCCCCAATAATACACCAAACACATGGTCACCAATGCCATCGCAATGCTGGATACAATATTAATGACCACATACGTTTTAAAGAGCTTAAGTCCATTGATGATGGACATGATCAGCGTATTTACCGCATAGAAAACAACGGTAAGTCCAAATACTTGCAGAATTGCATCATATTCGTGCGTTTCAAAAAGTAAGAGACCAAGAGGACCAGAAAAAAGGGTGAGACATATTCCGGTGATAAAAGAACTAATCAGGGTGATTCGAAATGATAAGGCTATTATCCGCAACTGTTGTCTAATCTTGCCCCCGAATTCCGCTACATACTTGGTGACACCGGTAGAAATTGCCCCTGTTGCAAACGTCAGTATTATGGTTGATGCATTAGTGAGTTGACCAAAAATGGCAAGGCCTCCAACGCCTGAATAAATCGCCAGAAACTTCATCGTTATGAAACCGGCTCCCATTTTAATGAGGGTAGATAGCGCTGTCCAAGAGGAAACCTTAATAAATGGGATCTTAAGATAGTTTCTTAGAGCTTGTATCAACGATAGAATCTTTTTATGGTTTCCCCAACAAATTCAACTGTAGATTGTGTCATGCCTGGCCACAAAGGTAAGCTAAGACATGTGTCAGCCAAGCGCTCGGCAATCGGGAAGTCCCCTCTTCGATATTGCAAATGCGCGTAAGCCTTTTGTAAATGCGGAGGAATGGGATAGTGAATCAGGGTGCCAATTCCTGCGGCACTCAGATGTTTCTGCAACTCATCGCGCCTATTCGTTCGTACGACGTACAAATGATAAACATGCGTCGCTTTTGAATGCACCTGAGGCAATATTAAATCACCGGTATCTTTCAACACCTCATTGTATAGTGCTGCTATATCCGTCCGTTTATTAGTCCATTCATTCAATCTTTTCAATTTAATGGACAGAAATGCAGCTTGACACTCATCTAAGCGCATATTATACCCTACTACCTCATGAACATACTTTAATTCCGAGCCGTAATTTCGCAAGCGACGAGCTGAACTCGCCAGTATGTGGTCGTTAGTAGTAATTGCTCCAGCATCGCCCAAGGCCCCCAGGTTTTTACCGGGATAAAAACTTGTTGCATTGATGTGACCCCATGATCCTGTCAACCTCCCATCCCATTTGGCACCTTGTGCCTGTGCGTTATCTTCAACTACCATCAATCCATTCTTTTTCGCAAACAGCATAATCTCCACCATATTACACGCTTGTCCATAAAGATGGACAGGGATGATCGCCTTTGTTCTGGTGGTAACCACATGTTCCAATTTATTGACATCAATTGTATAGAGGTTATCGTCTGGTTCGACCAGGATTGGCCGGGCTCCTACATACGAAACAGCAAGTAAAGTGGCAATAAATGTATTCGATGGCACTATTACTTCGTCTCCCTTGCCAACACCAGCACTTAAAAGTGCCAAGTGAAGCGCGTCTAATCCATTACTCGTACCAATGCAGTGCTCTACACCATTAAAGGCTGCATATTCTTCTTCAAATTTTCTCACTGAATTGCCAAGAATGTACCAACTTTCATCAAAAAAATTGGCAAAGGCTGCTAACAATTCATCTCGTATTTCCTTGTTTGTCTCACCAAAAGAAAGAAATGGAACCTTCATAGAGCAATCAATTGATTAGGGATTCAGTTACATTTTGTCATTCCCACCATGAAATGATTGATATGGTGCTAAAGAGACGCAACAATATAGATCTCCGCAGCAATTTCAGGATAGGATTCACCAAGTTTCAGAAACGCCGATAGCATTTCCTGCGACCATGACTCTTCAAGTTGCTTATCAGATAATGGTTTCAGCCAATAACCACCAAACTGATCGATTTGAAAACCAGCCGTTCGAAAATCCGACTTAAAAGAATCAGGTTCATAAATACGCATATGCCCATGGTGCACATCCTTTTCACTTTGGGAAAATACTGTATTCAGCAATCCCATCTCAACGGCGGCTTGGCGATGAAGTGACATTGCATTTGGTACAGCACAAAGAACCTTTCCCGCGGGAGAAAGCCACGTCTTTACCAGCCGCAATAAACTGACTGGATCAGCAACATGTTCCAATACATGACCGAGAATAATAAAATCAAATTTTTCCTCCAGTTTCGTGTCCTCAAATAGTGAATTGATAACCCGAAGAGACGGATATTTCTCCTTTAGCTGCGCAGCAAATACTGAAGATCCTTCTATTACAGTTAGGTTTGAATCATATTTAAGCAAATGAGGAGTCATCAAGCCCTCGGCAGGCCCTAACTCAAGTATTCTTCCCTCTCTCAAATATCTTGAAAAGATTTTAAGAGAATAGAGAATGGTATTGCTGTTGGTAAAAGTGGTGTACAATGATTGCGACGCCACTTCGTTTAGTTTTGATTCGCTAAATTTGCTCATATGTCAGTTGCTAAGAATTGATTAACGGTATCGTAATGTCGTGCCCTCTCAAAGTCGGGTAGTTGATATAGGGATGTCCTAACCTGAGCAAAGTTAATATTTAAATTCAGTGCGGCTTCATAGTCAAATATCGAATCGCCACAAAATGCGATGATATCATAGGTTTTATTTAGTTGACTCAATCGTCCCTGTTTCGGATTCAGAATATCATTATGTGGCTCAAAATAAACATGCTTGAAATACTCGGCTAGCCCTAATTTCTTCAATTGATTCATCGAATTGGCAGCATTTCCTCTCAACGAAAGCAATATCAATGTGATATCCTTCCGCAAGGCCTTCGCCAGAAGTTCCCGATCAACAATCAATTCATCAAAATCCAGATACCGCTCCGACTCAATATTTTGCATGTAATAGAATGTGAATTTTTCCCAATCCAATTGAATTTTCAGAGACTTAAGCAAGTTTGTATTGGATAGATTGTTTAATCGCCTGCGGCTAAGGTAATCCTCGAATAGAATGAATGGAATACCTTTATAAAGAAGATAGTCGTTTATGCAGGCAAATTGCCGATAGTGTGTGGATAATAGGGTATCATCCAGGTCCAGTACAATTGCCTTAGATCTCATGAAAATTTTCGTTCCAGTATCTGGTCATGTAGATTCCCTTCCTGATCGGTTGGTTGATTAATTCAACAAGAAGCGGCGAATGAATAGATTCCAAGGCAGTAAACAGGGGGCTATTTAGACCTGCGTAATAGGATAATATTCCACCACCTGAAAATCGAGGATTTATCTCAATAAAATACGGAATATTGTTCTCAACAATGAATTGAATATTTGAAGCCCCCTTATACGCAAGAATATGATGAATGTCGGAAGCTATCTCTTCCAACTGAGGGAAAGATGTTGTTGCACCTTTAGTTGAAATGCCTTCTTTCGTTTCAATTCTTTGTCTCACACAACAACGGAAATCACCCGTTCCATATGAACTATAGCAGTCCACCGTATACTCATCACCCTTAATCAGCCTCTGCAAGAAGCCTCTTTCGAGTTCATGCGCCGAGATGAGGTCGTGTGCTGACGAAATGACTCTTATGCCTCTACTGCTAACGCCCTCATTGGGCTTATAGATGGCAGGAAAGACAATCTCTTCAACAGAATTATACATTTTTGGCACACTAATTTTATGACTTGCCAAAAGGGAATTGATTGCTTGTTTGTTGTTGCACATGGCAACCACGGAAGGTGAATTCACGGCCCAAAAACAAAGTTTCGGGTATTTCCCAGCTAACTCAGCTACTTTGACTATTTCAACATCATGAATCGGAATAACACATTGAATTCTCCTATCCTTAACGATGGAGATCAACCTCGACTCATAGTCATCAGACAATGCAAGAGGAACTTGATAGAAATGATCAACCAATGAACTTCCCGCGGACAAATGCTCCGGAAACGTGTCCGTGCCAGTTATAGAAATGTCTGCTTGGCCTCGAAGCGCCTTTATTACCCCAATCGCTGTGTTGCTACCCACAGAAGTCACTAAAACCTTTATCATACGATTTCGCGGTTGGTTCACTATCAGGGTTTGAAAAAATTGTCGATATCGATACAATCTTGGTTGCCAGATGACATCTGCGTCCCTTGCCTGGGTTTCATAAAGCAGCGAAGACTTAGCCTAGCGTGCTTCGAAAGTTTAGAAAATCATCGTACGAGCGCAAATAGTCCTTTTCGTCGTAATAACTTGAAGCAAGCACCAGGCAAATCGCTCCTGACGAAAAGTTGCTGATATCTCGCCACATTCCGGGAGGTACAAGTAATCCAAAAAAGGGCCGATTCAGCATGAAAGACTTCCGGGAACTACCATCATCCAATGTCACTTCAAAACTTCCACTAACCGCTACGATCATTTGTTGTAGGGTTCGATGACCGTGGGCTCCTCGGGATTCTCCACCGGGAACATCGTATAAATAATAAACTCTTCTCACTTCGAAAGGGACATCCACATTATTTTGAATCACGGTAATATTACCTGATCTATTGTTGATCCGGTTAAGAGCAACCATTTTACAGTCCGCTATGGTAAAGCGATTAGTCATCCCCAGACTTAATTTTTGAGTACATCTGCCAATCACGAATATAATCTGATTCGCGGTAAGGCTGATCCGTCAGAACCAGGGCAAACGAGTTCGTTGAAAAATTCTCCATATGTCGCCAAAATAATTTTGGCACAAACAAACCATAATAGGATCGGTTCAAGAGGAATTTCTGGGTACTTGTGCTGTCAGAAACAACAACATCAAAGCTACCGCTTAGTGCAACAATAAACTCATGTGTCGAGCGATAGGCATGGCCACCCCTGGACTCACCTCCGGGAACATCATAAATCCAAAATGTTCTCTCAATTTTGAAAGGTACGTGTGCATACTCCTCGATGAACGATAAATTTCCACGGGCATCCTCTATCTTGGGAAGATTAATTAGTACAGGCCGGTCAGGGATGATCATTTGGCTTTACTAGGCTCGAAATCCGGGAATGGACATTCTCAAGGCGCAAAAGTAAGAATTTTAGAATGAAACTTGATAGAGACGTTGTGGAATCAAATTCCCCAAGGTTCATTCAAAGAATTGGGTTAACGCGCCAATTGGGGGCAAAACTAAGTCCTTGGCCGAGACAATCGCCGCTTGTTTATCCACAATCCAATCTATCGACAATGAAGGGTCATTGTATTGTATACCACGCTCGCTAGACGCATTGTAGTAAGCATCGCACTTATACATTATCGTTGCATTTTCGCTTAACACTGAAAATCCATGTGCGAATCCCTTGGGGATCAACAGCTGCTTCTTGTCAGTCGATGACAATTTTATTGTGAAGACTTTACAAAAAGTCGACTCCGACCTCCTCAAATCAACAACAACATCCAAGATTGTTCCTGAAAGACACTGGATCAACTTCGTCTGAGCAAATGGCGGAGCTTGGTAGTGCAAACCGCGAATGACATTTCGCACTGAAAATGATTGATTATCCTGGACAAACTTAATGTCGATCCCAGCCTTCAATAATTTTTGCTGGCTGTACGATTCGAAAAAGTAGCCCCGGGCATCTGTGTATGCAATTGGCTCAAGAATAAACAACCCGCTAAACTGAGTAGGCAAAATATTCATTGAGATGGTTTGTTTTGTCTGAGATGATGAATGGCCTCAATCGAAGGCCTGGCGTCCTCGATCCCAAAGCCGCCTCCCTCCAAAATGTGCTCATAGCAACGAGTATGGAGATCAGTAAATCCGTCAGTGAATTCAATCTCTTTGCCACCCACGCTTAGCATCCGATACGTTCTCTTTCCTTCAAGCCGGGTTTTTTGAGGAAGGTCATCTTCACGTATACTAAGTCTCCATCGTACAACTGCCCGTTCAAGTTGTAATACACCAGCAGCATGATCTTCTTCCATTTGATCAAGCTGATTACCGGTTACTTTTCCGAATATCCAGATCAGCATATCAAAAAAATGAACACCAATATTTGTTGCCACTCCTCCTGATTTGGACTCATCACCTTTCCAACTATGGCGGTACCAATTGCCACGACAAGTTACGTAAGTTAGTTCGACCTGCTGCATTGAATTCGGCGGCAATAATAGCATGTCGCTGCGCAACTTCTTAATCACTGGGTGTAATCTCAATTGGAGGATGGTAAATACCTTTCTTCCCGTTTCACCCTCAATTTCAGCGAGTGCATCCAAGTTCCAGGGATTAAGCACAAGTGGTTTCTCACATATTGCATCAGCTTGATGACGCAACGTAAACCGGATGTGCGAATCATGAAGGTAGTTGGGCGAACAAATTGTGATATAGTCGATCTTACCACCACGCCTCCTGAGTTTTTCCAGGTGCCTGTCAAATCGTTCAAATTCTGTAAAGAAATCTGCCTTAGGAAAATAGCTATCCAAAATACCAACACTATCAAAGCGATCCAAAGCGGCGATCAGGTTGTTTCCGGTGCCCTTAATCGCTTGTAAATGACGAGGCGCAATATATCCTGCTACACCAATGATGGCAAAATTCTTCATATCTTGTTTACACTGCCAGACTTCAATTCGTATGCTGCTCCGCTTTCAGGACAAGTTGCTTTGCCCAATTTGTCAAATGTCAATCGATGGCCAAATTCACTCATCCAGCCTACTAGCTTGGCTGGATTGCCCATAACCAGGGCATAATCAGGAATATCTTTAGTCACGACAGCCCCGGCAGCAACAAAGGCATATCGTCCAATGGTGTGTCCGCAAACAATTGTAGCATTTGCTCCAATAGTAGCTCCGCCCTTAACTAACGTCTTCCGGTACTGATCCTTTCTTGCGATAGCACTTCTGGGATTAATTACGTTTGTAAATACTGCAGAAGGGCCCACAAAAACGTCACTTTCGCAAACAACTCCTGTGTAAAGAGAAACATTGTTCTGAACTTTTACATTGTCACCCAAAATCACGCCTGGAGAAATGACCACATTTTGCCCTATGTTGCAATTCTTCCCAACAACGGATTGAGACATCACATGTGTAAAGTGCCAAATTTTGGTGCCCTGCCCAATTACACATCCATCGTCCAAAATTGCGGTTGGATGGACAAAAACATCAGCGTGCTTCATCCTGTTTTGCTAAAATATTCGTGAATTACTTTACAAATATAAGATAACTGATCCTCATCCATTTCAGTGTGGATCGGCAGTGAAATGACTGAACGACTCAATTTTTCAGCAACCGGGAATGCGCCAGGTCCATGTTCAGGTAAACGATAGGCCGGTTGAGTGTGTAGTGGGATTGGATAATAAATCATTGTTGGTATTCCGCGCGCGCTGAGGTACGCTATTAATTTATCGCGATGATCAATCGCTACCTTAATCGTATATTGATGAAAAACATGAGAAGAGTATGGCGCTCTCACAGGAATCTTTACTCCTGCTATTTCCTTCAAGTGCTCATCATAGAATTCAGCTACCGTTCTTCTCCTTTCTTCAAAATCTCGCAAGCTTTTTAGCTTGACCAATAGAATAGCTGCTTGGAGGGTATCCAGTCGACTGTTAACTCCAACTACATCGTGTTGGTACTTAACACGCTGGCCATGATTCGCTACCATCTTCAATCGTTCTGCCAACTCCGGATCACGCGTAAACATAGCCCCTCCATCACCATAGGCTCCTAAATTCTTGGTTGGAAAAAAGGAAGTTGTGCCAATCTTTCCGATTGTACCAGCAGAAACCAACCGACCATCACCGAAATGGTAGTTAGCGCCAAGCGCCTGTGCTGCATCCTCAATAATTGCAATCCCACGATTCTTCACTACCCGAAATAAAGATTCCATGTCCGCACACTGACCATATAAATGAACGGGAACAACGGCAACCGTCCTGGAAGACAGCGCCTGCGCAACATGATCTACATTGATGGTGAATAAGTCTTCATCCACATCAACAAAAACGGGCTTAAGTCCCAATAGTGCAATAACCTCAGCTGTTGCTACGTACGTGTGAACCGGGAGTATTATCTCATCACCTGGTTTGAATTGCAATGTCATCATGGCAATCTGTAACGCATCCGTTCCATTGCCACAGCTTACAACATTTGCTCCCTGCATGAAGGCTGAAAGGGCAGTCTCAAACGCCTTGACCGGGGTTCCCTGGATAAAATCACCTGAACTCAGAACTTCCTGTAAACTACGGTCAATTGAGGATTTTATTCTCTCGTATTGACCAACCAGATCAACCATCCTGATCGGTCTCATGCCTTGAGTCTTTTTTCCCAATTCCAGGCATGCAACAGGGCATCAGATTCCGTGAATTTGGTTTGCCAGTGCAAAAGTTGCTTTGATTTGCGTGGATCTGCATACACCTTCACCACATCTCCCGGTCGGCGCGGGCCTATGGTATAGGGTATTTTCTCTCCTGTAACGCGAATGAAATTTCCGATAAGCTCCAAGACCGAAACCGCTTTGCCAGATCCCAGATTGATTGGCTCAAAACGGTTAGGCAGAGATTCAATGTGCTGTAATGCGCAAACATGTGCCTTCGCCAGGTCTACAACATGAATATAATCCCGAAGGCAACTTCCATCTGGTGTATCGTAGTCATCTCCAAATACCGTCAATTCCTTTCTTTTTCCAATGGCAGTCTGCGTGATAAAGGGCACCAGATTGTTGGGCACTCCGATTGGCAATTCACCTATCAAAGAAGAGGGATGTGCACCAATAGGGTTGAAGTAGCGTAAAGAAACAACACGCAAGGTGTTGACCGCAACAGCCTGGTCCATTAGAATTCGCTCACACATTTGTTTGGTGGCACCATAGGGCGATTGTGCAATTTGAAACGGTGTCTCTTCCGTAACTGGTATCTGATCGGGCTGGCCATAAACCGTACACGATGATGAGAACACGATTTTATTGACGTCGAATTCTCTCATTACCTCATTCAATGCAAGTAACGATCCTATATTATTTTCATAATAGAGTCCAGGAAACGCAACCGATTCTCCCACCGATTTAAAGGCGGCAAAATGAATAACGGCTTGGGTATCTGGGTGCTGTTGAAAGACCCGGCGTAAGTCGCTTCGGTTCTTACAGTCGAGTTGATAAAATTTCAATTCTTTTCCCGTTAGTTCCTTCAAGCCGAGAAGCAAACGATCATTACTTCTTGAAAAGTTATCCACTAGAATGGGCTCAAAACCGGCAGCCAACAACTCCACCGCTGTATGGGCGCCAATATATCCAGCGCCTCCAGTAACAATAATTTTAGGTAAACTCATCAACTACAGTCTGGCCGTCACTTTGTTCTTGGGGTAGAACCCTTTAATGTCATACACAACGCACTTTTCAAGAGATATCCTATCAAGGTCGACATTTTCAAAGTCTTGGTGGCTAACAGCGAGGACGACTACATGATATTTCTTATTTATCGCTGGCATCAACTTTAAACCATATTCATGGAGTACCTCTGCAGCATCTGCATGTGGATCATATACATCGACCTCTACCCCATAACTTTTCAACTCGTTAATCACATCAACCACCTTACTATTTCTAATATCTGGGCAATTCTCTTTAAAGGTAAGCCCAAGTACAAGTGCGGATGCTCCCTTAATTGGCAATTCCCGTTGCGCCATCAGTTTAATAATTCTATTGGCTATATGCCCACCCATATTATCATTAATGCGGCGTCCCGACAGAATCACCTCAGGTCGGTAACCAAGTCCTTCTGCCTTATGGGTTAAATAGTAAGGATCTACCCCAATACAATGCCCACCCACCAAGCCTGGCCGGAACGGGAGGAAATTCCACTTCGTGCCCGCCGCCTCTAATACTTCATGGGTATCAATATCCATGCGCTCGAAGATGAGGGCCAGCTCATTTACAAATGCGATGTTTATATCACGCTGAGAGTTCTCAATTACTTTTGCGGCCTCAGCTACTTTAAGGCTGGATGCCCGGTGTGTCCCGGCTACAATTATCTTTTGGTAAAGCTGATCAACGAGCTCTGCGGCTCCTGGTGTACTTCCGCTGGTCACCTTTTTGATCGTTGTAACCCGATGCAGCTTATCCCCTGGATTAATTCGTTCTGGTGAATAGCCACAGAAGAAATCACTATTAAATTTCAGACCACTGACCTTCTCCAGTACCGGAACACAAATTTCCTCAGTACAGCCAGGATACACAGTGGATTCATAAATAACAATATCACCCTGTTTAAGTACGGAACCAACAGTCTTGCTGGCACTGACCAGTGGGCGCAAATCCGGTTGTTTGTACTCATCCACTGGTGTTGGTACAGTAACAATAAAGTAGTTCGCGGCCTTTAGATCTGCAAGGTTACTGGAGTAGGATAACTGTGTAGCTTGCTTCAACTCATCTGAACTAACTTCCAGGGTACGATCTATTCCCCTTTTCAATTCCTTAATTCGCTCCTCATTAATATCGAACCCTATCGCCAGCATTTTCTTACCAAATTCGACAGCCAGGGGCAGGCCAACATATCCCAATCCAATTATAGCAACCTTTTCCATGGTCTTTTTTTACACTTTATAATAGTCACGATACCACTTTACGAATTTCTTTATTCCAAGCTCTACACTCGTTTCTGGTGAAAATCCAGTCTCACGATTAAGGTCATCAATGTCCGCGAAAGTTGCTTCAACATCACCATCCTGAATGGGAAGGAAATTCTTGACTGCTTTCACTTTCAATTCTTCTTCAATCAGATTTATGAAATGCAATAATTCAACGGGTTTGCAATTGCCAATATTGTAAATCCGATATGGTGCAAAGCTTGTGGCTGGGTCAGGAAGCATCCTGTTCCATTGACTATTCGGTTTGGGAGCCTTCGGAATGAGGCGGACTATTCCATCGACTATGTCGTCAACATAGGTAAAGTCACGCAACATTTTACCGTTATTATATACATCAATTGGTCTGCCTTCGAGAATTGCTTTTGTAAAAATGAACAACGCCATATCAGGACGTCCATAGGGGCCATAAACCGTAAAAAATCGCAGTCCGGTAGTAGGTATGTCAAATAAATTGGAGTAGGCATGAGCCATCAGTTCATTCGATTTCTTGGAAACCGCATACAACGCGAGTGGATGATCTACATTGTCATGGGTAGAAAATGGTATCTTTTTGTTCGCTCCATAGACGGAACTGGATGAGGCATACAGTAAATGCGAAACTGGATTGTTTCGACACGCCTCGAGGATATTTAAGAAGCCGGTCAAATTACTATCCAAATATGCGTATGGATTCGTAAGGGAATAACGAACACCAGCCTGCGCGGCCAGGTTAATTACAATATCAAATTTCCTTTCCGCGAATAAACCATCCAGTGCCGGTTTATTCTTTAAGTCTTGTTTTACAAATGAAAATCCTTTTAAAGGCTTCAGAATTTCAAGTCTGCTTTCTTTTAATCGTACGTCGTAATAATCGTTGACAATATCAAGTCCCACCACTTCATGACCCAGATCGATCAACTTCTTTGAAAGATGAAAACCAATGAAGCCTGCCGATCCTGTAACAAGAATTTTACTCATAGTTGAAGTTTCATTTCGGGGCCCAAAATTAACCATTTTGAGCCACCGCATAGTGCTTGAAACCGCACAATTTTGGTAATTTGCACCTAAATTATGTAAAATGACCGAGCGGATATCTGATGAAATAGATCTTGAGGTTCTTTTGATAAGAACCGCCAGGTTTCTTAAAGCCAAACTAAAGGTCCTGTCAATCGCCGGGATAATTGGTGGAACTCTGTTTACTGTCACCTCGTTCCTGGTGCCGCAGGTATACAGCTCAAAGATGATTCTGCTCTCAGACATCTTAATCAGTTCTTATAGTGAGCATCTTACAGAAGGTCTAAATCAGCTCATAAAGGAATCCAACACAGCGCTGTTGAGTAATAGACTTGGTATTTCCGAGGCAGATGCTCTTTCGATCAAACATATTGATATTGAGGATATTAAAAAGGAGGCTAAAGCGGATAGTAAGAAAGAGGATGAGATGATATTCATTATCACGGCAGAAGTGACCGATCGGGAACTTATACCAAGGCTTCAAGAAGGGCTCATTGCCTACCTGCGGAATAATGAATACGTCAAAATCCGTGTGCAACATCGGATTGATTTGTACAAACAGATGATTTCAAAGACCGAAGCCGAAATACGGTCCCTTGACAGTCTAAAGCAAAGAATTTTCAATGGCCGACCCGTTCCTTCCGGGAATTCCGAAATGATGCTAATCGATCCCTCAGCAATCTACCTGAGAGTACTCGATTTGAATCGCGCCGTAATCGACTATAAACATAGTCTTGAATTGGTGAACAGCATTCAACTGGTGGAGGGATTCACGCCGTTTAAGAAGCCAGATAAACCTAACAAATTGTTATTGCTTGTGATTGGCGTGTTCAGCGGAATTTTCTTGACTCTACTTTATTTTGGATATAAATGGCTCGCTGCAAAGTCTGAAGAAAAGCAATGAGCCTGCGCATATTGATATGGAAAGAAATTCAAATTGAATTAAGAAGGAAATCAGTCATTTCAGGTCTTCTTTTGTATCTGGCTTGTATGACATTTATCTATTACACTACTTTTAGTTCACAGCTTGCTCCAATGACATGGAGTGCATTGTATTGGGTAACCATACTTTTCACGGTAGTCAGCACCACCACGAAAAGCTTTATGGGTGAACAAAAGGGAAGAGATACTTACTATTATTCTCTTCTTAGCCCTGAATCTATAATTACTTCAAAGATATTGTACAATTTCGCTCTTAGCGCCATAATGGCGTCATTCGGTTTTGTGCTATTCGCTTTATTATTATCAAATCCTATTACTGATGGGTGGCTCTTTCTAATTACAATCTTGCTAGCAAGCCATGGGTTTTCGGGATCATTCACGCTATTGTCGGGCATAAGCTCCAGAGCAGCTAGCGGCTCAGTTCTCATGGCCGTACTGGGGTTTCCCATAGTAATTGGTGTACTGGTCCTGGCGATCACTGTCACACAAAACTGCATCGATGGTCTGGATCGATCAGTCAGCTACAATGAACTTCTAATACTGATTGCCATAAATCTCCTCGTCTCAGCCGTTTCCTACCTGCTCTTCCCGTATATTTGGCGCAGTTGATGCTGTATGAAGGGCTCGTATTGGAAATATCTGTCTATCCCACTGCTGATATACGCCATCGTTGGAGGGCTATTGATGACCGTACCCCGGCTCGCGATCGTTAACGAGACCATTCGCGGATTGTACTACCATGTTCCCATGTGGTTCGGTATGGTGGCCCTGTTTCTTACCTCAACCTATTATGCAATCCGGCACCTGATGACCAGCCAACCCGAATATGATATCCAGTCTGTTGAAATGGCACATACAGGAATACTGTATGGAATACTTGGCATTGTAACCGGGATGATATGGGCCAACTACACCTGGGGAAGCCCCTGGCATGGAGATCCCAAACAAAATGGTGCAGCTATCGCCCTCCTGATTTACCTGGCTTATTTCGTGCTACGCGGGTCATTGGACAACCGGGAACAACGTGCAAGACTCAGCGCCGTGTATAATATTTTTGCCTTTGCGGCAATGATTCCACTCATCTTTATTATTCCGAGAATGACCAGTTCCATGCACCCGGGCAATGGCGGGAATCCAGGATTCAATACCTATGACCTGGACAGCAACATGCGCCTGGTATTTTATCCGGCCGTCATCGGATGGATCATATTGGGATACTGGATTGCCTCACTTCGCATCAGGCTTCGGTTAGCCGAAGAACAAATCAAAGAATTGGAGTATGAAAAGAATAACTAGCCTCACCCTGCTCCTGCTCAGCGCCATCACTGGATACGGCCAGGAAATTGAAATGGCCGATACGATGCGCTCCCAAGGAAAAATCTATGTCGTTGTCGCTATCCTCACGGTAATCTTAATTGGGCTGATCGGATACCTGATCAGTCTGGATAGCAAAGTGACCCGCCTGGAACGAAAACTGGACGAAAACAAACCCAACTAAGTCCTGCGGGAACGGCTTTGGGGTTGTACCTTTGCGGGGTTAGTGCCGCAGGGATATGAAAAAGACACACATTATTGCCATTGTCGTCATTGCAGCCGCCATAGCCATCATTGTCTCGACGGCGGGCGATGCCAGTACCTATGTTTCTTTCGATCAGGCCTATGAAATGGCCAAAACCGGAAACAAAGCCAGTATTCATGTGGTGGGTGATTTGAAGAAAAACCCGGACGGTAGTATCGTGGGCCTCGAAGAGAGCCCCGACCACCTGTCCTTTTCCTTCCTCCTTATTGATGAAAAACAGCAAGTCCAAAAAGTATACTATAACGAACCAATGCCACCAGACTTTACCCGGTCTGAAAAGGTAGTAGTGGTCGGTAGCTATCACAACGACCTCTTTGTCGCAGATAAGATTCTGCTGAAGTGTCCGTCAAAATATCAGGAAAATAAGCTGAAAGCCGGGGCCTAGGCCTCACCACCCACATGCTTCATTACTTCATCGGCAATCTTGGCCACTTGTTTGTCATTGGTTCTTTTGTAACCGCCCTCATCACCTCCTTTGCGTATTGGCGCGCCACATCCGCCAATGATCTCTCCCGGCAGAAGGAATGGCTGCAAAACGGACGCGTGGCATTTATCCTGCACGCCATTCTTGTCGTGGGTATTGTTGCAGCCCTTTTCAGCATTATCTACAATCACTACTTCGAATATCATTACGCCTACGCGCACTCTTCACTTCACCTGCCCGGACAATATATGGTCTCCTGCTTTTGGGAAGGGCAAGAGGGAAGTTTCCTGTTGTGGCTCTTTTGGCAAGCGGTCCTTGGACTCATCATCATGCGGGCCAAGGGAATCTGGGAAGCACCGGTGATGACCGTCTTTGCCCTTGTACAGGCCTTTCTCGTCTCCATGATTCTGGGTGTGGTGATTCCCGGTCTTGACATTAAACTTGGGAGTTCTCCCTTCGTACTCCTGCGCAACGCCATGGATGATCCCATCTTTAAGCTTCAGCCGGATTTCATTCCTAAAGACGGCAACGGATTGAATGCATTGCTTCAGAACTACTGGATGGTGATCCACCCGCCTACCCTGTTTCTGGGTTTTGCGCTCACCCTGGTTCCATTCTCCTACGCAATGGCTGGTCTTTGGCAAAGAAAGTACATTGAATGGATCAAGCCTGCGCTATCCTGGACACTCATTGGTGGCGCCATTCTTGGCCTTGGCATTCTTATGGGCGGCTATTGGGCTTATGAAACCCTCAGCTTTGGTGGCTATTGGAACTGGGATCCGGTTGAAAATGCGGTGTATGTCCCCTGGCTGGTATTGATCGCATCGCTACATACCCTGATCACTTACAACACGAGCAAAAGCGGACTTTCACTTTCCATTCTTCTTGTCATCTCCACCTTCATCCTGATCTTATACTCCACATTCCTGACCCGGAGTGGTATCCTGGGAGACGCCTCCGTGCACTCGTTTACCGATCTGGGGCTCTCTGGCCAACTACTGGTATATCTGTTGTTCTTCACCGTAGCGGCAGTCACATTGGTTATTATTCGGTGGAAGGAAATACCTGTCTCAGAAAAAGAAATTAATACCTATTCACGCGAATTCTGGATTTTCATGGGCGCCACAGTACTGTGTCTGATGGGCTTTCAGGTTATGGTGCCCACATCCTATCCGGTTTACAATAAAGTGGTAGGTATGCTGGGCGGGCATTCTACCTTGGCCATCCCAGGAGATCAACTCGCTTTTTATTCCAAGTTTCAGTTGTGGTTTGCAGTTGCCGTTGGTCTGCTTTCAGGGACAGCCCAATTCTTCTGGTGGAAGCATCTCGATCGCACCAACATCAAGAAAGAAATGCTCAATCCATTTTTGATCACCCTGGTGGCCTGGGCAGCTCTAATCGTGATTGGTCGGGTTACGCAACCAACCTATATGGCCCTGGCTTTTGCCGGTATTTATATCGTTGCCTCGGCTGGCAATGTTCTGATCAGACTTCTGAAGACCCAACCTAATCTCTCAGGTGGCTCTTTGGCACACATCGGAGTTGGTTTAATGCTGGTAGGCATCCTGTTTTCCAGTGGTTACTCCAGGGTGGTATCTCTTAACAACACCGGGTTGTTGTACAACAATGAGATGGGCACGGAATTTAACCGTGACAACCTATTGCTGTTTTTGAATGAGCCCAGGACGATGGCCGGGTTTGATATTGAATTTTTAGGCGAACGGATTGAACCCAGGCACGCTGCGGGTTATATCCGCAGAAAAGACGTGGAATTCACCACAGACCCATATAAGGTGATTGCACGGAAAGAAATTCTTTTCGAAGGCAAAAAGCTGTTCAATGCTCAGGATACCATCGAGATCTTCCCGGAGAATGTATACTATGAAATTCAATTGAGGCAGAACAAGAAAGTGGCTGCTACGCTTTATCCCCGCGTGCAGATTAATCCCTCCATGGGTGGCATCCTCCCTTCGCCGGATATCAGTCGCGGACTTACCCGGGATTTGTATACCCATGTTTCGTCATCCATGAACCGCGAAACAGAGGCAACATGGGGTGAAATGGAAGAAGTCCGGGTGAAGATCGGACAGCAGTTTTTTGTGAATGATTATGTAGCCGTACTGGAAAAAGTTGCCCCCATAAAAACGATTAAAGGGTTCGATCTCAACGATACGGATATTGCAGTTCAGGCCACCATTCGGATCGAAGGAGAGCATGACACCTATTTAGCTGAACCTATCTTTGTCATCCGAGACCAAAAAGAAGTTGGTCGGTTTGCCTTTGAGGTGAGCGACCTGGCTGTGAAAGTTACGTTGATGAATATTCACCCTGACACCCAGGATTTTACGCTAGGGTTAAATCGGCGTCAAAAGGATTGGGTAATCATCAAGGCCATGGAGAAACCGCTTATCAACGTGTTGTGGCTGGGCACAGGCCTGCTTACCATCGGCTTTCTGATCGCCTTGCGACGCAGGCTGAAGGAAGCCTGAAACTCAATTCTCCTGAATGAGACGCCTGATGATGTCTGCTACGGTCATGCCTTCCGCTTCAGCTTTGAAGTTGAGTACGATGCGGTGACGCAATACCGCTGGTGCAACAGCCAAAACGTCTTCCATATCCGGAGAATAACGTCCATTCAGCAGGGCATTGCATTTGGCACCAAGCACCAGAAACTGTGACGCCCTGGGGCCAGCACCCCATTCGAGAAAATCATTGGCAATTGGGGAACCTTGCTTACCAGGACGCGTCCGGTGGCTAAGTTTAACAGCAAACTCCACCACGTTGTCGGCAACAGGTACCCGGCGAACCAGGTGCTGGAAGTATTGAATGTCTTCTGCACTGAGCACTTTTCTTACCGGCACCCGCTCATCCGTTGTGGTCATCTTTACTATGTCCAACTCCTGTGAATACGTGGGATAGTCCAGGAAAATGTTAAACATAAATCGGTCTAACTGGGCCTCCGGGAGCGGATAGGTTCCTTCTTGTTCGATGGGGTTCTGGGTAGCTAGTACAAAAAATGGACGAGGAAGATCATACCGCTGACCGGCTATGGTCACGGCATATTCCTGCATAGACTCCAGCAAAGCTGACTGCGTCTTGGGTGGCGTACGGTTGATCTCGTCGGCCAGAATGATGTTTGCAAAAACAGGGCCTTTCACAAAATGAAAATTTCTCTCCTTGTCCATCGTTTCCGCGCCAACAATATCGGATGGCATTAAGTCCGGCGTAAACTGAATACGTTTGAACTGAAGATCCAGGGCATTTGAAATAGTCTGTACCAATAAGGTCTTTGCCAGTCCCGGCACACCGACCAACAGCGAATGCCCCTGACAAAAAATACCGGTGAGTACGAGACGAACCACCTCATCCTGCCCGATAATAACGCGTGATATCTCTTTTTTTAATTCGTTATAGGAAGCCGCAAGTGCTTGTGCTGCTTCCACATCGCTCGAATACTTTTGCATGCTGATCAGTTTCAGGGATTATTCAACAATCTTGCATCCTTTGTAGGCAGGGTCAATTTTAATAAAGACATCCTGACGGGCTTTGGTAAACCATTTGTCGAGCATTTTGTCTTTTTTCTGTGCGAGTGCTGCAGCCTGAATTCTGTGCCAGTCGTCTTTCAGATTGGCTTCGTGTGCCGGCAGTCGTCGTTTAAAGTAGAGGATTCGCATGGCATCTTTGCCATCATCGGTACGGTAGGTCAATGGTCTGCTTACGTTGCCCTCCTTCATGCTATCGATGGCAAAATATACTACCGGGTCAAGATCCTTGATCGATATTTTGGTTCCTCCATCCTGATCGGTGAAGAAGCCACCATACCCTTTGGTGCGCTGGTCATCAGAAAACTGTTTAGCGGCTTGTTCGAACTTGGTACTGTCGGCAATTATCTTTCGGCGGAGGCTGTCAAGAAACTTTTCGGCTAGTTTTAAATCATCCTTGGAGGGCGCGGCGGCAATCAGTATACCCCGTGTATTGTATTCGTTACCCCGTCGATCAATCAATTGAAGAATGTGGAACCCAAAAGGAGATTCAAAGGGCAGAGAAATTTCGCCGGGCTTCACTTTGAACGCCATCGCCTCGTAGGTTGGCACCATCGTGCCCCGGCCAACATATCCATATTCGCCTCCATTGTATTGTGCGCTGGGGTCCTCCGAGTATTTGCGGGCAAGCTCATTGAAATTCTCTCCTGCCAGAATCCGTTCACGAATGTCCATCAATTTTCTCCTCGCAACATTCTTTTGTTCCTCACTGACTTTGGCCACTCGAACAATCTGAGCAACTTCAACATCTGAACTGTACAGCGGCAAGCTATCTACCCGGCTGAAAAATCGTCGCACTTCGGCTGGCGTTATACTGAGGGTCTTGGTAATCTTTCGTTGCATCTCATTGCTCAATAATTGCTCCCGCACCTGATCCCGCAGCTCAACCTTGATCTGTTCAAGGGTCTTGCCATACGCACGCTCTAATTGCTCAGGTGAATTGTTGGAATTCTGCAGAATCATATTCATCCGCTGTTCAGTATTTGCATCTACTTCAGCGCTGGTGACTACCACGGAGTCAATCTCCGCTTTGGCGACCAGCAGCTTGGTCATCACCAACTGGCTTAGGATACCACAACGGGTTTCTTCAGAGGCCGTGCCTCCATTGGACAAATAATTCTGGTAAGCACCCTCCAATTCAGATTTGAGGATGATGTAGTTGTCGATCTTGGCAATGATTTTGTCGGCCACGAAACCCTTAGCTTCCTGTGCCGATGTAGAATGCCACCCCCCGATCAGCAGGAGGCTAATGATCAAATATTTCGAAATTCTGTTGTTTGACTGCATTTTCGTA
>DAOMGC010000004.1:0-102275 GCA_035430125.1 Cyclobacteriaceae bacterium
TTGCCTTTGACGATCCAAACAATCCGACTTTGTTATATGGTGGTTGCTACCAGGGTCAAATCAGTGTGCAAGACCTTCGCACGCGCGAAATCAAGGATATCATGGAGTACCCTTCCGTGAATGAAGGCGTTGCTCCCAAGAAAATGAAATACCGCTTCAACTGGAACTCACCCTTGATCAATTCACCGCACGATCCGAAGGTGATGTATCATGCGGGCAATGTCTTGTTTAAGACCACCAATGGCGGTATGACCTGGACCCCGATCAGCCCAGACCTTACCAGAAACGACTCGACCAAGCAGGATAACAGTGGCGGCCCGATCACCAATGAAGGCGCCGGTGGTGAAAATTATAACACGATCTATTACGTTGCGGAGTCGACCCTTGAGCGGGGAACCATATATACCGGCAGTGACTGCGGCCTGGTGTATCTCACCCGTGATGAGGGTAAGACCTGGACCAATGTAACACCTGCGGGCCTTCCGGAAGCCATGATCCATTCGATCGAGGTATCGCCCCATGACAAAGGAACGGTGTACATCGCAGCGTCGCGTTATAAGTTCAACGACTTCGCCAGTTATACCTACAAGTCAACGGACTATGGCAAAACATGGTCACGGATTGGCAGTGGCATCCAAAGCGACGATTTTATTAAGGTCGTTCGGGAAGATCCCAAAGTGAAGGACATTCTTTATGCCGGTGCTGAGCGGGGATTCTATGTGTCCTTCAATGGAGGTAGCCAATGGAACCGACTGCAACTTAATTTTCCTGTTGTACCCATTACCGATCTCATTATCCGGAACAATGACCTCGTGGCGTCAACGGCGGGACGCTCATTCTGGGTGCTTGACGATTTATCACCAATTCAACAGTCCAGGGGCAATGTCTCCGCGCGTGTGAAGCTGTTCCAGCCCAAGCCCACCTATCGTATCTTTTCTTCTTCGGGATTCTTCCTGTTGTATGATCAGGCCACTGGCAAAAACCCGGATGAGGGCGTTGGATTTGACTATTACCTGGCAGAGAAAGCCGATACCTCGAAAGTAACGCTGGAAATTATGGATGCAGCGGGTACCTTCATTCGTAAACTGACTAACAAGAAAGACTTGACGTATAAATCATATGTTGGGGCACCGCCTGCTCCAGTGGTGCTTCCCTCAGAAGCCGGAGTGAATCGGTTCACCTGGGACTTTCGCACCGAGGCACTCCCTGATATTCCGGGTGTCTTTGTTTATGCGGCAGACTACCGCGGCCACCGTGTTGCTCCGGGGCACTATAAGGCCCGGTTGACCTATAAGGGAGAATCTTCAGAAACCGAATTTGAAATTTTATCAGATCCTAAAATTCAGGCCTCAACGGCGGAATGGACAGCCCAACAGCAATTCATGCAAAAGGCGGAGGAGATGATCCGTGAAACGCACGGTGCTGTAAATGGCTTGCGCAAAGTGCGTAAGCAAATTGAAGTGTTTAACGATGCTGCCAAGTCCAATGAATCGCTCAAAGACCTGCTGAAGACCGGACAAGAACTGATCAAGAAGTTGGATGCTTGGGAATCACAGATCACTGAAACAAGGGCTAAAGGATTTCAGGATGCATTGAACTGGCCCGGCAAGTACAACTCGAACCTGTTCAAAATCCGCGGGGGTGTAGATACGCACGATCCACGTGTACCTGCCGGGTACGGTGAACGTCTCGGAGACTTGCAGCAGGAGTGGATTAATCATAAGCGTGTATTGAATGACCAGATTCAAAAGGAGATCATTCAATACAATAAGATGATGAAGGATAAAAATGTGCCGGCCCTCCTTACCAATACCACCGAACCTGTATTGAATAACTAACACGGATCTTAGCCATTAACGTAAAACCGGTTCCTGAGAGCCGGTTTTTTTTGTAACTCTGCTTACCTAAAATCAATCTGCCATGACCCGACTCATTTTCAGTTGCATCTTATTATGCCTGTTGCTTCCTGCCTATGCGCAGAAGAAACCTGTTACAACAGCGCCGGCTGTAACCTATGACCAATCGCTCTACAGCGGAATTCGGTGGCGCGAACTGGGTCCCTTCCGGGGAGGCCGTTCCAGCACAGCGACTGGTGTGGTGGGAAATCCCAATGTGTACTATTTTGGTGGCGTTGGTGGCGGGGTGTGGAAAACAACTGATGCCGGTCGTACCTGGGGAAATATTACAGATAACTATTTTGGTGGAACTGTAGGCGCGGTTGCAGTCTCAGCCAGTGACCCCAATGTTATCTATGCGGGAGAAGGAGAGCAAACCCTGCGCAGCAACGTATCTTCCGGATGGGGAGTATGGAAATCAACAGATGCTGGCCAGTCCTGGAAGCACATTGGCCTGACTGACTCAAAACACATCTCACGGATCCGCATTCATCCCACCAATCCCGACATCGTATATGTGGCAGCGATTGGAAACCTGTGGAAACCCAATGAGACCAGAGGTGTATTTAAGAGCACGGATGGTGGCGCTAACTGGAAGAAGGTATTATACATCAATGACAAGGCCGGGGCAGCAGACCTTATCCTTGATCCCAACAACCCCCGAATCCTTTATGCCAGTACCTGGAACATGAAACGGAATGGCTACCGCATGGACAGTGGAGGTCCGGATTCCAAGCTCTGGAAAAGCACAGATGCCGGTGAAACCTGGGAAGAACTCACCAATAAGCCTGGAATGCCCAAAGGTACCAATGGAATCATCGGAGTAACCGTTTCACCGCTCAATTCAAACCGGGTATGGGCCATTATCGAAAATCTTGAAGGAGGCGTGTTTCGCTCTGACGATGCCGGAAAGTCATGGACGCGTGTTAACAACGACCGCGCATTGCTGCAACGCGCCTGGTACTATTGCCGCATTTATGCCGATACCCAGAATGAAGACAAAGTATGGGTGATGAACGTTAGTTATGGTGTTTCCAAAGACGGCGGTAAAACATTTGAATTGAAAGATTCTCCACACGGTGATCACCATGACCTTTGGATCGATCCAAACAATAATCAGCGTATGATCATCGCCGATGATGGCGGTGCGCAGGTATCTGTGGATGGGGGAGAGAACTGGACTACATATCATAATCAGCCTACCGCTCAGTTTTATAGGGTTACAACGGATAACGTCTTTCCCTATCGCATCTATGGCGCCCAGCAAGACAATACTAGTGTTCGCATTGCGCACCGGACTGATGGGGGTTCTGTAGGAGAGCGTGATTGGGTGGCACTGTCCATTGGGGAGAGTGCACACCTGGCACCTGATCCGTTGAATCCGGATGTAGTATATGGCAGTGATTTCAAAGGCTACATGAGCATGCAGAACCTGGCCACCGGACAGGAGAGAAGCACCAATGTTTGGCCTGATTTGCCCGCTGGATCAGGTGCAGAGGTGATGAAATATCGTTTCAACTGGAACTATCCCATTGTCTTTAGTCCACATAACCCCAAGAAACTGTATGCCGGATCAAATCATCTGCACGCCACGTACAACGGCGGTGAAAGTTGGGAAGAGATAAGCCCGGACCTTACCCGGAATGAGCCTGAAACCATCCGGTCTTCCGGTGGTCCCATTACGCAGGATAACACGGGTGCGGAGTACTATGCAAACTTGTTTGTAATCACGGAATCACCTTACACCAAAGACGAGATATGGGTAGGAAGTGATGACGGGCTGCTTCACGTTACAACGGATGGTGGTAAAAACTGGAAAAATATTACCCCTCCGACTTCGCCGAAGTACAATATGATGAACTGTATAGATGTTAACCCCTTTGTCAAGGGTGGCGCCTACGTTGTGGCAACTTCCTATAAGTTCGGAGACAACACACCATACATATACAAAACCACGGACTATGGTAAAACCTGGACTACCATTACCAATGGAATTCCAAAGGAAGAGTTTGCGCGGGTAGTCCGGGCAGACCCGAAACGAGCTGGTTTATTGTACGCCGGAACGGAAAAAGGAATGTGGATATCCTTTGATGATGGTGCCAACTGGTCAAAGTTCCAGCTGAACCTCCCTCCCGTACCTATTCATGATTTGGCCATCAAGAATGACAACCTGATCGCTGCTACCCATGGCCGGAGTTTCTGGCTGATTGACGACATCACGCCACTGCATCAGTTATCGGCGGAGGTGATGAGTAAGGAGTCTCATCTGTACAAACCAATGCCATCATATCGCATGGCGTCCCGTGGCGGATATCAGGAAGACAACAGCAAGCTCGAAGGTCAAAACCACCCAGGTGGCGTGCTGGTACATTTCTACGTGAAGAATGTCGATGATAACACGGATGCCAAACTGGAATTTATGACCATGACCGGGGAAATGATCCGGACCTTTGCGAATAAATCAAAAGAGCCTGGAGAGAAGCTTAGCCTGAAAAAGGGAGGCAATCGCTTTGTATGGAACATGCGCTTCCCGGGATTCAAAACATTCCCGGGTATGGTATTCTATGATGCGTCAAATCAGGGACCTAAAGTGGTGCCTGGCAAATACAAGGTGAGGCTCACAGTAAATGGTCAGGCGACGGAGCATGAGTTTGAAATCCTCAAAGATCCCCGCATTGCCACCACCCAGGAAGACTTTCAGGCCCAACTGGACTTCCTAATCAAGGTGCGTGATAAAGTAAGCGATGCCAACCAGGGGGTCATCGACATCCGAAGGATAAAAGAGGACCTCGGCTATGTCAAGACCAAGGTAGGAGCGGACGCGCAATACAGGGAGTTGCTGGAAACCATTAAGAAATTTGAAGACCAGCTTACAGTGATCGAGAATAACATACACCAGACCAAAAACCGCAGTGTCCAGGACCCGCTGAATTATGGCATCAAGCTGAACAATCGCCTGGCTCACCTGATGCGGGAACAGGGGCAGGCAGACTTCCGTCCGACCCAACAAGGAGAGGCCGTGCGTCAGGACCTTACTAGGAAAATTGACGGTGAATTGCAAAGCCTCCGGAGTCTGATCAACACCCAGGTTGACTCGATCAACCGCATGATCAAGGACAAGGGCCTGGAAATGATTACTGTTAAAAAACCGGCTTCAGAGATGTAAAAAGGCACTTTTGTGATTCCGGGGCTTTTGACGTTCGTCGGCCCCGGAAGCACTTAGGCTCCAATTTCGCCGGTTGGTCGCACCGGCTACCTATTCATCGTTTACACTTGATTCCCTTTGGTGTATAAAGGGCTGTAAACGCTATGAAAAATATCCTGTTCTTCGTGTTAGTGGCGTCAGCAATCGCTGGCTGTGGCGAATGCGACAACTCGAATTATTATCAGATCAAAGCCAAGGATGCTCAGAAGACGCCGAGTATGTGCCGCTTTCAGGCTACTGGTCTTGGACCTTGCTCAGCCTGGCAGACCACCCAGGACATCTACTTCACGGACTCCTGCAAGAATTTCCAACTGAGCCAAATCCTTAAGCGTGATGTAGTGTTCAGTTTGCAGAATAAGTCGACTGCTGCATCAACGGCCAATTAACTGTTACTATTTCTCCCACTTCCAGTCACCGGCAATAGTCAGCGGCTCGCGAAGGTTATTGTCGATCATAAACTGGCGCGTTGTTTCACTGTCCATTTTTTCGGCAGGAAGTTTTTCCGCATTGGCCAAACCATAAAGAATCATGGTTCCAAACCTGGAGGTATTCCTGATGTGTGCCTCGTTGACCAGTTTAAAGTCGTCGCAATCGGAATGATAACATCCATAGATTGATCGGTCGAGGTTGCTGTGCATAGACAATACCGGAACACCTTCCAGCATGAACGGTTGATGATCGGAGTGTAATCCGGATCGATTACTGAGTTTGTTCTTATAGATAGTATCAATTTTCTGAATTGTAGCGCCGATATTGGCAAAGAAGGTGGTATCGGTAATTTTGCCGCCGGCGTTAATACCTACTGGGTTTCCCGTCATATCACAATTCATCATGTATTTGACGTTGTTGATTGATCCATCGCTCACCATCTGTTTTACCATATAGCGCGAACCCAGCAATCCCTGCTCTTCGCCCATGAACATCACAAATTGTACAGTACGACGCGGCTTTAATTTATTGGCTTGAAAGGCACGGGCAATATCCAACACCGCAAACGAACCAATACCATTATCAATCGCACCAGTAGCCAGGTCCCAGGAATCAAGGTGACCACCAATGACAACTTTTTCCGCTGGCAGGTCAGTGCCGGGAAGGGTTGCGATCACGTTGCGTGCTTTGATCATGTCGCTGTGGTTGGTCATTACCAGGTGAGCTGATACCTTGTTCTTTTTTAAGGTTTCTTTAAGTTTCATCCCGGTTTCTTTGCCGATGCAAACTGCCGGAATGGGAATTAACTCTCCAGTAACTGATGCGGTGCCGGTGAGCAGAACACCCTTATCAACTGCATTAATAATTATGACACCGATTGCACCGTGGTTAATAGCAATAGCTGTTTTTTCGCTACGATGGAGATTGGTCGCTTCTTTCTTGCTGCCGTCAAGTATTCCAATGTAGATCAGTGCAAGTTTGCCCTTCACAGCTTCTGGCTTTGCTGAATAATCCATTTCAAGTCCATTCCCCATATCGACTACTTCTCCAGTCACGTCTGCTTGAATGGGTGAATGACCCAGGGTTACTGCTTTTACGGAATCTCCAGCGATGGTCAATGACACTGTTCCTCTCGACCAGGCTTCTACCTGAAACTCCTGATATTGAACATCCTGAAAACCATATTCTTTGAATTTGTTGAAGGTATATTCTTCAGCTTTGTGCCCATTTTCTGATCCTGTAAGGCGGTGACCGATGGTGGAAGTTGCCTCCTGTAGGGTTGCATATGCCCTGGCGTTTTGCTTCACCTCCTCATCGATGCGGGTGAAGGTTTCCTGCAGGGTTTCCGGTTTGGTACAGCCACTGATGAGGATTATACTGAAGATGATGAGTTTTTTCATTTTTTGGAGGTTGCGTTCAAAAGTACGGATGATAGCCCATTTGCTGACAGATAATTATGCAAGCGGATGCCGGGGCGCCAGCACCCAAGTGGAGAAGGCACTGAGCGCAAGCCAAATCGCTGCAGCGGGCCACCCGAAAATCATCAGGAGTAGGATGAAGACCAATAAATAGTAGAGAGGGAATGCAAAGATGCCAATAACAAAGCGTACGGTGGGAACGAAGATCGGGTCTTTGATCCTCCGACGCACCTTGTGCCAAATCGCTAATGGTAGGTAATTGATGACCCGTGAAGCTTGTTGTATCCAGTGAGGTGCTACTGTACTTTTTGGAATGCTTATCACAACTGGTTCTGCACCGGTTTCTATCTGTGCAATTCGTGCATTCGTCTCGACGGGGTCCAGATAGTTAACACCGCGCTCTTCCATTTTTGCAATAATCTCGTTATAGCGATTAATTTCTTCTACGTGAGTGACGAGCATTTTGAGTCGTACATCAAGATCCCGTTTGAGCTGTTGCGCCCCCAACAATCCCATTTGATAATATGACCGCGCATCCAGTGGTTCACCAAAATAGACACTCACACTGGAGCGAAAGGCCATGGGTTGCGTATAGTTAATGCCCACCGGAACCACATAAACCGGATTACTGAAATCTTTCTCCAGGTGATGAAAGGCTATGCGTGTAAACCCCTTACTAAGCGGGCGGAGTCGCCTGGCGCTGCCGTGATTTCCCTCCGGAAAGATCACAAGCGATTCACCGCGGCTAAAGACCTTGTCGCAGACATCAAATGTTTTTTCGTTCTCTCCGAGCGACTGCCAGCCATCACGTATGCGATAAATGGGAATCATATTGAACGTACTGAGCAGCCAGCCTATGAATGGCTTCTTAAAAATATCAGCCCGCGCTACAAAGTTGGTGCGGGTGGGATTAAAGCAGACGATCAGCAGGGCATCAAGCAATGCGTTTTGGTGATTAGCTGCAAAAATCACCGGTGCCTTCGGAATGTTCTCCCGTCCGTGAATGACAATTTTCCGAAAGTGGAATAGGAGTCCTAAGCGGACGTACATACGCAAGGCCTCAAACCAGAAGTGCTGCACGGGTTAAGAGGTTTGTGTTGCCGTGACCGTGCGACCCCAAAATGTTGCGATCAGCATGCCGGAGATGATATGCCAAATCCCCCACCAGGCCGCCACCAGTGCAGCCCCACCCAGACCACCAAAGAAACTGAAGATCAACAGCAAACCCAGTCCTGAATTCTGAATGCCTGTTTCAATGGCAACGGTCTTTTGATCCCGAAACTCCAGTCCGAAAATCCGCGCTGCATAGAATCCGGAAGCCAGTGCCACCGCATTGTGAAAGAAGACAACGACCAACACCAAATGAATGTACCGGGTAAAAATGTCCACGTTGTTGGTAAACGCCATGGCTACAAACCCCAGGAAGATCACAATAGAGAACGGTTTGATGAAACGCGAAATGAGCGCAGCGAAGGCAGACCAATGTCGGCCTACAAACATGCCCGCCAACAATGGTAGTCCGGCTATCAGTAGAATGGTTTCTAGTACTTCAAAGGCATCCAGACTCACTTCGTGTAGGATGGAGGCTACGGGAGAATAAAGCCCGCCCCAAAAGCTGAGGTTAAAAGGCGTCATCACAATGGCAAGCACTGTACCCACAGCCGTTAAACTTACTGACAATGCGGTATTGCCCTTCGCCAGGTAGGTAATGAAGTTTGAAATGTTGCCACCGGGGCAGGCAGCCACCATGATCATTCCCAATGCAATGCTGGGTGCGGGTTGAATAATATATACGAGTGCACAGGTTGCGGCTGGAAGAATCACAAACTGAGAGGCCAAACCAACCAGGGCAATTTTTGGCGATCTCACCAGCCGAATAAAGTCATCAGCCTTGATTTCCAGGGCCACGCCAAACATGATGAAGGCCAGGATGAAGTTCAATGCACTGAGATTGCCTTCGTTGAAATTGAGGTGGATCTGATCAACTTCCTGCATGCTGGTAAGATCAGTATAGTTTTAGAAATATGCACCTGTTTTCGCGCAAATCACCCTTTCCTGAGCTGAATTTGCATATTCAGACCTGATGTCGCGATCTTCCGATCATGAAACTCAAGTATGCCGTCAACCTGCACAAAGGTCTCACCGGAATCGTAGTGATGGCCATGATACTCTGGTACGACAATGCTACAATCGGTCCTTTGGTGTACCTGTCATTGCACGGCACCTATGGTATGATGTGGCTGCTGAAGGACCATTTGTTTCCTGATAAGCAATGGGAGCAGGAAGTATCCCTCGGTTATGGCTTGTTTGCTTTTGTTGCATTGCTCTTGTACTGGATCGCACCCTGGTACCTGATCAGCAATCACATTGAACCGACGGCGGGGTACATTGCCATATCCGTATCCCTGGTAGTTTTGGGTACCATGTTGCACTTTGGCAGTGATGCACAAAAGTATTTCACCCTGAAGTACAAGCCAGGATTGATCACCGAAGGATTTTTTAGCACCAACCGGAATACCAACTACCTCGGAGAATTGATAATCTACAGCGGCTTTGCCCTCCTGACCATGAGTTGGGTTGGCTTTATCGGACTGGGGCTGTTTTTTGCGGGCGCATTTATCCCCAACATGATTCGCAAAGACAAGTCATTGTCACGGTACCCCGAATTTGCTGCTTACAAAAAGCAGTCAGGGCTTCTTTTCCCGCGTTTACTTCGCTGAATAAGGAGTTGCTCAATTACCTGAGTCGTTCTTCAAAGAGCTTGAGTATGCGCTTATACTCGTCCGTCCAACTGCTCGGCTCCACAAACCCGTGGTCCTCCATCGGATAAGCAGCCACCTCCCAATTGTCTTTGCCGAGTTCAATCAGACGCTGCTGCAATCGAACGGCATCCTCAAAATGAACATTGGTGTCAACCATACCGTGACAAATCAATAAATGTCCTTTCAATCCCGCCGCGTGATAAAGAGGTGAACTTTTAGCATAGGCAATACTGTCTGTAGTAGGTTCATTGAGGATATTGCTGGTATAGCCGTGATTATAGTGAGCCCAGTCGGTAACTGGCCGCAGGGCTGCTCCTGCAGCAAAGGTATCGGGTGTGGTAAACATACCCATGAGGGTGATGAAACCTCCATAGGAACCTCCATAAATCCCGATCCGTTTTGGATTGATACCATGTTTCTCGGCCAACCAACGCGCGCCGTCAACATGATCGGTGAGATCTTTTCCGCCCATGAACCGGTAAATGCCTGTTCTCCAATCGCGACCGTAGCCTGCACTACCCCGGTAATCGAGGTCAAGGACAGTATATCCGCGGTCTACTAATAAATTGTGAAACATGTATTCTCGGAAGTAGTTGCTCCACCACCTATGCGCGTTTTGCAGGTATCCTGCACCATGCACGAAAATAACGGCAGCACCATTGGGGTTGGCCGGTTTGTAAATTCGGGTATAGACCTGTGCCCCATCACGCGCTGTGAAAGTCGTTACTTCCGGATCTCTCCAGGGGTATGACTTAAACTCAGCCGTAAGGGAATTGGTTATCTGCTCCGGCTTGGCACCAGGCTTGTTCTCCTGCAGGTAAAGTTCCCACGGCTTATTGCTGTACGAACTGCGGATCGCCAGCCACTTCTCATCGGGCGACAGGGATACTTCGTTCGCGCCGGTAAGGGTGGTAAGGCGTTCAGCCTTGCCACCGGTTACCGGTAAACGATAAAATTGCTTTTCACCAGGATGAACTTCATTGGTCGTGAGATAGAATGTCTTTTTGTCCCTGGATAACTCTACACCCTGAACTTCATACTTGCCGCTGGTCAAGGCCTGCCGCTTGCTGGTAGTGAAGTCATAGGTATACAGATGGGCATAACCTGATTCTTCTGATTGAAACCAAAGTTGATTGCCGCTGATCCAACCGATGGCGCCAGCCCCGAAGCCGGTGCCAGGACCACCAACCCACGCTTCATCACGTTGCCGGTCAATGGCTTTTAATTTTTGCGTAACAGGATCCAGCGTTAGCAACCAACGATCCTTATTGTCCTGCGCGCGGACAACAACCACATTGTTTTTTCCGTCATCGCTCCAGTAGGGTCCGAAGAAAATAACCGATCGGGCAGTGGGCTTAACGCCTTCCTTTACTTTGTATTTGTTGGGATAATCTTTGCGATAGTCGGGGGCATCGTAAATGCCAGGTATCTCATCCGTCTTTACAGCCAACACAGTGTCTTTTTCAATATTATAGACCATTAACTCGTAGGTGTTCTGTGCTCCGCCAACTTTGGTGCGCGAGTTGATATCTTCAGTGAATCCGGACTCAGTAACATAAGCAGGTACGATTGTGCCCTTCGGATTGGCCAGCTTGGTGAGGCGATAGGTGATAAACCGACCGTCCGGTGTGAGCATGATCTGATCGACATTCTTATCGTCAATGTAAATTTCCTTGGGTCGACGCGGGCGGTCCAGTTTATTCATTTTGTCTGTCGCTTTGCGGGCAGTATTCCGTTCACGCAGGATATCGAAATACGCCAGTTGGTCAGCTTTCAACCATTTCTCCTGCTCATTGCTACGCGCTTCGGCTTTCTTGCCCTTGCGGAAATCTGTGAGTTGGGCAAAGGCACCCGAAGCAATCTCCCAACTGTAAAGGTTCCCATTGGTGATGAACAGCACCTTTTTCTCGTCGCCGGAGAAGGAGGCGTTGAATTCTCGTTCATTGGAACTGGTGATCTGGGTGGTTTTCGCCGCGAGCACGTCCAGCAAATAGATATCGCCGGCTTTTTCATAAACCTTCTTCGTGTGGGCGCGGTTGTAGTTCCCGTTTTGCGAAGGCATTGTACGCCTTGCGACAGCATTGACTTTGGCCGGAGTTCGGCTGGTCAGCGAAATACTGTACAAGGAATCTCCCTGATTGCGTTCCGGATTCCAGCTGAAGAACAACTGCTTGCTATCCTCACTCCAGAATACATTGGAAGGTGCCACGCCAATCCATTTCGGATCACGCATGATCTTTTCTACCGTGAGGGGTGCGAGTTGTTGGGCCGAGGCTGAATACCCAATCAGCAAAAGGAAGACCAATTTTTTCATAAGCGGTGTTTGATATCGAAAGTTATGGAATTCACCCACCCGCCGGATAAGGAAGTGATGAGTGGTTGCGCGTCGTCAGAGCCGATTTATTCCGACTTCTTGGATTTTGTGAGGTCAGCAAATAGACTGTTGAAAACTGACAGGATCAGGCTGAATGCCAACGCCCACAGGAATCCGTCCACAGAAAACCCATCCACGAAATAATCGACCATGAGAATGATGACCGCGTTGATTACCAACAGAAACAAACCCAAAGTCAATATCGTGATGGGAATGGTGAACAGGATGAGTATAGGCTTGACGACCACGTTAGAGGCAGAAATCAACACCGCTACCAAAAGAGCAGCCCAGTAATCCTGTATGTGGGTGCCGGGCAGGAGATAGGCGGTAAGCATAACGGCTACGCCGGATAAAAGAAAACGGATAATTATATTCATGATCCAACAAGTTGCGAAAAAGTTGGGAGAGATTTGTCTGGGCCCATGGGACTTTTTGACGAGGTTTGATGTTTGTAAATTGTACCATGTACGCCATTGTCGATATTGAAACCACCGGAGGCTATGCGGACAATCACCGCATCACCGAAGTGGCCATCTATCACCATGATGGTATGCAGATCACCGACCATTTTCAAACACTCATCAATCCGGGCCGGCGTATTCCTCAATTCATTACGGGGCTCACGGGTATCACCAACGAAATGGTGCAACAGGCTCCGATCTTTGAAGATGTGGCCGAAGAAATTTATGGCTGGCTCAAGGACCGCGTCTTCGTTGCACACAACGCGCACTTCGACTATAGTTTTCTCAAGAAGGAATTTCAGGATGTCGGCATTTCATTCAGCACCCGCAAACTCTGCACCGTCCGATTGGGTCGGAAAATTATTCCCGGCTTGGATTCCTACAGCCTGGGCCGCCTGGCCGAAAGCCTCGGAATCTCAATCGCTGATCGCCACCGGGCATTTGGTGATGCCGAAGCAACGGCAAAGATATTTGATCTCTTTCTGAAGCGGGATATTGATGGTGTTATCGCCAAAGCCCTAAAGCGAAATTCTGGAGAAACAATTCTGCCGCCCAACCTCGCCAAAGAAGAATTTGATAAACTGCCTGCCAAGGCTGGTGTGTACTATTTCCACGATGTACGCGGAGAAGTTATTTACGTGGGGAAAGCCATCAATATAAGGAAACGAATTGCAGGACATTTTACCGGTGATGCGCGTGAATGGAACCGGTCAAATATCAGGAATGAGATTCATCACATCAGCTACGAACTGACCGGTAATGAACTGATCGCCCTTATCCTGGAGTCGCAGGAAATCCGAAAACGATGGCCAAAATATAACCTCGCACAAAAGTATCGCGTGGAAGAGTGGGGGATATATGATTATCAGGATCGCAATGGATACATTCGGTTTGTTGTCAATGTGGTGGCACGCAACACCAGACCTCTTATTACATTTACGACTAAGAGCGATGCATGGAGTTTTTTGTGGGAACAGGTAAGGCAACATGAGTTGTGTCCTAAACTATCGGGATTACAAACTGCCAAAGGACCGTGCTTTGCCCATCAATCGGGAACGTGCAAGGGCGCTTGCGAAGAAAAAGAGACGGTCAAGAAATACAACAAGCGGGCACAACTGGCCATTGATTCTTTTTTTGGACAGGGAGATACTGTTGCGTTGGTCGGTCGCGGCCGCACACTCGAAGAAAGATCATTGGTCCTCGTGGAGAACGGCGCCTACCAGGGATTTGGTTTCTTTGACCAGGCCGAAATGGTCACCGATCTGGAATCCGCCCGCAACCATATTACCATCAGCAAGGACAATCGGGTGGTACAAAACCTGATCAATTCCTACCTGCTCAACCCAAGGGGAGTCGATGTGATAACCCTTCAAAATGAGGGCTGATAAAAGCCTTTTGCCGACCGCATAAACCCTGGGGGCTTGGTTGCCGTTTTTAACCCCTAAATCCCTATTATTGCGGTGAATTTTTCAGGAAAAGCACACATTTTATGGCATTTGAGACTACCACCGAAGAGCAGCAGGAACACCGCCGCAAAATCAATCAGGTTTATTCCGAAGTGGCTAAAGTAGTCGTCGGTCAGGAGTACATGGTCAACCGCCTGCTGATCGGGTTGTTTACCAATGGCCACGTCCTGTTGGAAGGTGTACCCGGTCTCGCGAAGACACTCACCATCTCAACAGTTGCCAAGGTGCTGCACCTGGATTTTCAGCGCATCCAGTTTACCCCTGACTTGTTACCGTCAGACCTCGTGGGCACGATGATCTACAATCAGAAGGATGGAAAATTTGAAGTGAAGAAGGGACCTATCTTCGCCAACATCATATTGGCGGATGAGATCAACCGCTCGCCTGCCAAGGTACAGTCGGCCTTGTTGGAGGCCATGCAGGAAAAAACCGTGACCATTGGGGAGACAACCTTCAAACTGGATAAACCCTTTCTGGTGCTTGCCACCCAAAACCCGGTTGAAAACGAGGGAACCTACCCACTACCCGAAGCACAGGTGGATCGCTTCATGATGAAAGTATTTGTCGACTACCCAACGAAAGACCAAGAGCTTGAAATCATGCGTCGGATTTCTAACCTGCAGTTTGACTTTACTGTCAACCAGGTGCTGACCAAAGAAGATATCTTCGCTATTAGGGGTGAGGTGAACAAAGTAAAGATCTCTGATTCACTGGAGCGTTACATCATCGAACTCGTCACGGCTACGCGCCGACCAAAAGAATACAAACTGGACAATGAGGCACAGTATATTCAATTTGGAGCCTCACCTCGTGCCTCCATTAATCTTAACCTGGCTTCAAAGGCCATGGCTTATCTGGAAGGTCGTGATTTTGTGCTGCCCGAAGACGTGAAGGAAGTAGCCCGCGACGTGATGAATCACCGGATCATCCTCAATTATGAAGCTGAGGCCGATAATGTGAAAACACCGGACATCATCAAAGCGATCCTGAATCGCGTCCCGATCAGTAAATAGGTTAACCAAATTTTATGGGTGTGATATACCGGTTATCGGTATGTTATTTGGTATGACCTTCAATTTCCTGATTACCAGCACGGTTAACGATTTGCCAAAAGCCTGCTTTCCTTGTGTGGGCGCTTGTTTCTGCCCATTTTAACAATTCCGTAATATCTCCGCATTCACCGGGTAATATGCTTAGGCCACCTTTGCGCCTGACCAAAATGCCCTTATGAAAAGGATTTTTACGCTGCTGTTTGCCGTTCTGATCACCCCTGTTATTGCCCTGGCCCAGGGCTCCATTTCCGGTCGAATTACCGATTCGAAAACCGGCGAAGGTGTGGTGGGTGCCAACGTGGTTATCCAGGGAACCGTCCAGGGTGCTGCCACTGACGTTGAGGGCTATTTTACCATAACAAACGTAAAGGAAGGATCTTATACCCTACAGATATCTTCTGTGATGTATAAAACCCACACGGTTCCCAATGTGGTAGTTGAAACAGCAAAAAAGGCGGTGATAGATGTAGCCGTATCAGAAGATGTAGCAGAATTGGAAGAAGTAATAGTGCAAGGCGTTCGTCATACCGACACGGACTTTGAAATGGTTCGCTCGATCAAGGAGTCAAAGTTGATTGTAGTTGGTATCACCTCTGAGCAAATTGGCAAATCACTCGATCGGGATGCTGCACAGGTACTTCGCAGGGTTCCGGGTGTTACCATTCGCGGCGATCAGTTTGTGCAGGTACGTGGTTTATCGGAACGATACAATCCGGTGATGCTGCACAATGCCTATGCACCAAGCGTTGAAACAGATATTCGTTCGTTTTCTTTTCAGACATTGCCCAGCAGTCAGCTTGATCGCATGCTGGTGTTCAAGAGCCCTGCAGCAGATCTGCCCGGTGATTTTGGCGGTGGCGTGGTGAAAGTCTTTACCAAGAGCATCCCTGAAGAAAATGGATTTGTGGTGGACTATAGCACCCAGGTGAGGGCCGGCACCACATTCGGTGATTTTTATCAACAGGAGAAGAATTCAGGCTACCTGACAGGATTCAATACCGGATATTATGATCTCCCCTCGACCTTTCCGGCCAATGTTAGTAAGGTCTCTGGTGATCGGTTGGTCACTGCGGGGCGCTCCCTGAAGAACCTGTGGACACCCCAAAAAGGAATGGCGATCCCGGACCAACGATTTACCCTCACCTACAATAAGAAGTTCAAAATTGGCAAAGTAGAAGTGGGCAATATCAGCGCACTCAACTATTCGAATACCTATGCCACCTATGAGGTCCAGCGCAATGACTACACCACCACCAATGGTACGCAGGATCAGAATTTTGGATTTCTTGATAAGCAGTACAATCAACAGATTCGCACAGGCTTTTTGTTTAACTGGGCATTTAGGTTCAATCCCAATAACATGATTGAATGGAAGAATCTGTACAACCAATCCAGCAATGATCAATATGTAGACCGTACGGGCACAGGTATCAGCACCGGACAAAAGAACGGTGCCTTCGATAAAATATATCGCGGTATCTACTCCGGACAACTGCTCGGAACACACAATCTTTTCAACAACCGCACTTCTGTAGAATGGGTTGCAGGCTATAATAACGCTAACAGGACACAGCCAGACTACAAGCGTTTTATTTCCGTTCTGGATGGCACTACCGGTCAGGCTTCGTTGATGATCCCCAATACGGTGACGCCAAATCAATTGGGAAGATTCTTTTCCAACCTGGAGGAGAGCGCCATTACCGGTGGGATCTCCGTGAAGCAACGTTTTGACTTTACCGGTGATCCTATGCGCGCGCCAGAGCTTAAAGTGGGCGCTTTCTTTGAAAACAAAGACCGTTCTTTCAGTGCAAGGAATATCGGGTACACGACGGCAAGTTCTGTTTTAAACCCAGCCTTGAAATACGCTAGTCCCGGTGAGTTGTTTCAACCGCAGAACATCAACAATACCACGGGTATCCAAATCGGTGAATTGACCTACCGCAAAGACAGCTACTCAGCTTCCAACACCCTCTTGGCGTACTATGCCATGGCATCGGTACCCGTAGGGTCAAAAATAAAAATTGATGCAGGCGTTCGGATTGAAGACAACTTGCAAAAGCTTAACAGCTACGACGACTTCAAAAGCGAGGCTGTAAATGTAAACAACCAGGTTAATCGGGTTCTGCCTTCGGCCAACATCAGCTATAACTTCACTGAGAGAATGTTGGTTCGTACGGCTTATGGTGAAACCCTCAATCGCCCCGAGTTTAGGGAATTGGCGCCCTTCTCCTTCTTCGACTTTAATTTCAACTTCCTCTATTTTGGAAACCCAAACCTCAAAACGGCCCGGATTCAAAACCTGGATTTGCGATGGGAGTTTTATCCCAGCAAAGGAGAGTTAATCACGTTTGGCGGGTTCTATAAAAACTTCACCAACCCCATCGAATCGCTGGTGGATGTAAACAGCCCGGGTGGCGGATTGAAGAACGTAACTTTTGCCAATGCTGAGTCAGCCAAGACCTACGGTGTTGAAGTTGAAGTTAAGAAATCGTTGAATGGATTGACGGGACTGTCTTTCCTTAACAACGTAAGTGTATTGTTTAATGCAACATTGATTAAGAGTACCATCACCATCCCGGCTGGTTTGGCGGGTGGCCGTGAGTCAGAGCGCCCGTTGCAGGGACAGGCACCTTATGTTATTAACGCCGGCATGTTCTATACCGCTGAAGCGACAGGCTGGCAAGTAAACCTGCTGTACAACGTAGTGGGCAAGAGTATCGCCTTTGTTGGAAACAACAATTACCCGGATGTGTACTTGATGCCACGAAACGTGGTTGACCTTACGTTTAATAAACGACTTACTGAGAAATTCTCCTTAAAGGGTGGTATTTCCGATATTTTGAATCAACCCCTGCAATTCCTGCAGGATGCCAATGGCGACGGAAAGCTCGATCGAAACACAGATTCCAGCATCCAGAAATTCAAGCCCGGACAAGTATTTTCCATTGGCTTCAGTTATCGCATCTAAGACTGAAACTCCATTGCAATTGAAACCAGGCTTCCAACGGCCTGGTTTCTTCATGTAAAAGGGGTAAGGGTAAAGCAAGATTAGGCTGTAGTTAACATTACGATAACGTCACGTAACTACGTTTGGGTCGTAATATCAACCAACACGGAAACCAATTAAATGCATGAAAAACATTACTTCAAAAACCATCCTTCGCTTGATGGCTCCGGCTTTGACGATGGCAATCGCCATTGGATTCAGCGGGTGCAAGAAGGACACGGCAAACAAGCCTGCCCCCGTTCTTACGGTGTCTCCGACAAGCGCATCAAATACCGCGGGCTCAAAAGTAACGACTTCCGTTTCAATAGATTCTCCCGAAGGTGGGGCAACACTGGCTATCCTGGTTAACGGCATAGCCAATGCGAATCTTCCTGACGTAACCCTGGATGGAACCACTAATCAAACAGTTCCAGTAGAATTCACGATTCCTGCAGGCGCTACCGTAGGATCGAATTTCGTAATCACCTTCCAGGCGTCTGACAAAAAGAACCAGTTGTCACCCGTTGGCATATTTACAGCAACTGTTTCGGCTGTAGCGGCCAAGACCATTGTTGATGTTCCTTCAGGTAACATCACAACCAATACGACCTGGACTTCGGATAAGATCTATCGTCTCAACGGTTTCGTTCGCGTTGGTACCGATGCAAAACCCACCGCGGGCGTAGTAGCTCCGGTAATCTCTGCTACGGCAGTCCTCACCATCCAACCTGGAACCGTAATCTATGGTAAGACAGGTACTCCGGGTGGTGCTTTGGTGGTGCACCGTGGCAGCCAGATCATTGCAAATGGCACGGCGACGTCACCCATCATATTCACTTCTGAAAAGGCTCCTGGCACCAAAAAATCCGGTGATTGGGGTGGCGTTATTCTTTGCGGTCAGGCCAAAAACAACATCCTGAACTCTGCATCAACAGGCACACCTGGTATTGAAGAACTGGAAGGTGGATATGGCGGCTTCCATGGCGGCTCTAATGACGCCGATAATTCAGGCTCATTAAAGTATGTTCGCATTGAGTATGCTGGTTATCCGATTAACCCCAACCAGGAGATCAATGGTCTTACCCTGGGTAGCGTTGGCTCGGGTACAACTTTGCAATATATCCAGGTAACGTATGCGAATGACGACTCATTTGAGTGGTTCGGTGGTGCAGTTAACGCTTCTAACCTCATCGCTTACAAAGGAATTGATGATGATTTTGATACGGATAACGGCTTCAGTGGCAAGGTTCAGTTTGGTCTGGGTATCCGCGATTCAAATATCGCTGACCAGTCGGGATCCAATGGATTCGAATGTGATAATGATGCCAATGGTTCATCGAATACCCCTGTTACTTCAGCGCAGTTTTCAAACATGACGATCATTGGCGCCAAGGCCACCGCAGGAACTACCATTGACCTCCAGTTCCAGAATGGCGCTCAGATTCGTCGGAATGCGCAGCAGGATATCTTCAACTCAATTATAACGGGTTATCCCAATGGAATTTATATCGATAATGCCCTTGGAAATCCAGGTACCATTTCGAACGCCAGCAACAACCTGCTTCAAATGAAGAACAATATCCTGGCTGGTGTGGATAGCTGGGGCGGAAATGGATTTGGTTCAGCTGCTACGGCTGACGAAATCACCGCATTGGGTGCCGCATTTGGTTCAAATACCAACCACCCCAATAACCCACGGGGAAGAGTTATTGCTGCAGGTGTAGGAGCATTTGCTAACGGTGCATTTACCTTAACTACCGAATTGCAGATCAGTGCCCAGCCCGGTGTAGCCTGGTGGAAATCTTCTAATACGCTGCTTCCCAAGTGGACCGATTCAGGCTTAAGCGCAAACATATTTGAGCCTTTGAATGGTGCACCTACCTTGATCCCCACAGCAGGCTCGCCCCTTACTGCAGGCGCAGACTTCACAGGTCTCTCCGGCTTCCAGGTAGTTACTTACCGCGGCGCTTTCGGCTCAACCGATTGGACCAGTGGTTGGGTGAACTGGAATCCGCAGTTGACTGACTACTCAAAATAGGTTTAGTAATACATACAGGTGTAAAGATCGGGATCGATAGGTCCCGATCTTTTTATTGCTACCGGTAACACTATCTTTGTGATATGAAATATTTGCGCTCTTTGTTGTTTGTATCGTTGATTTCCTGTTCACCTGGAGATCCTTATCAGGTGTCAAACTATTATGACCCAGAACAGCAGGATGAAGTGCTTACCAGTATTCTAACCTATATTTTGGATGCACCTCCATACACTGCCATGAAGGACCGATTTGCCCCAGAGCACCGGCTCCATTACTCCAAATTGACACCCCGATTCTCCATAGAAAAGTACTTCAAGGCCGAAGATGGCACCCATTATTTTTATGTTATCCGACCAACACCCAAGGTAGACGAAAAACGCGGTGTTGGCGGTCACTTCAGAATGGCAGAAAATTATAAGCTAACTGATTTCAAGGAAGTATTCGTTACGCCAGCTTTGCCAATGACCGACATCAAAGGAAGATGCTCGTTTCTGTTTGACGAAATGGTGAAAGGTGATATCGAAACGTACCTCGCGATGGAATCTTATGTTCAATGGCCCAACGTGGTGTCGTACTATGACACAACTACGTATGAATGGAAGATGAAGCCGGAATTCGATCGCGCCCGATAATCAATTGACCTTTCGCTGCCGGTCTTTGTGCAACTCAATTACTTTTTTGATCTTTTCACCGGCCTGTGCCACACTGTCTTGTGACTTCTTGTTGTTCTCAATTTTCTGCAGCAGCACCAGGTTTTCGAGCTTGTTGGCTTCAATCGCCTTCTCTAACTGAATTTTTTCCTGACCGTTATTGCCCAACCTGATGTTCAAGTCCTTGTTTTGATTGGTGAGCCTTTGTTGTTGACGAACGACAGCCTCCAGGGCTTGCTGACCCTCATCAATTTGAGCCTGGATCTTGTCGCGATAAAACTTGATACCAAACTGGTACACGAGTTTTTCCAGTTGCTTCTCAACCAATGAGATATCGTTAACGGTCCACTCGCCGGACTTGATACCCAACCACACTTCAGCCTTTTCTTCATCCCCGTTGCCGGTGGTTGTCGCGTAAATGATTCCGGTATTGTAGACTGTAGCCCCCAGAACCGGGTTTTCAATGTATTGATAGTCACCCCCGGACTTCACCTTACCAAGGTCTTTAATGAATTTGCTCCAGGCAGCCATCACCGTTTCTTTCTTTCCCTCGAGCGTGGTACCGTATCCATCAGCACTTTCACCTTTTATCTTGTTGGACTTTTTGGATACCGTGACTTTCTGCGCCCAAATCGGAGAAACCAAAAATACCAGGAGGAGTACGATCAACTTTTTCATGAATCGTTGGTTAACTTGTTGTAAAGATCATTTAAAATTCGCGGTTTTGACAACTTCAGTCTTGATTACGGGTGCCACAGGGGTAATTGGCACCCGACTTACCCAAATGCTCCTGCAAAAAGGATACCGTGTTGCACACCTGGGAAGAAGTATGCGAAATGGCGTCATCCCTTCTTTTGTCTGGGACATCAGCAAGCAATACATTGACCCTCAAGCCTTGGCTGGTGTTCATGTAATCGTGCACCTGGCGGGAGCAGGGGTGGCTGATCAACGCTGGACGCCTCAACGAAAGAAAGAGATACGTGATAGCCGGGTTGAATCGACAGAGTTGCTTTACCAATCCCTTAAGACCATCCCGAACGAAGTTCACACAGTTGTCGGCGCATCTGCTATTGGATATTATGGCTTTAGCCTTACAAATGACTTGCTCAATGAAGAATCAATGCCCGGAAAGGACTTTCTTTCGACAGTCGTAGTTGACTGGGAACAGAAATTAGATCATCTGGCCACCCTGAAAAAGCGCTTGGCAAAAATAAGAATCGGTATTGTCCTTAGTGAAAAGGGCGGTGCACTTGCCGAAATGTCCAGGCCAGTAAGACTAGGTGTTGGTGCCCCATTGGGTACGGGCAAACAAATGGTTAGCTGGATTCATATTGACGACTTGTGTCGGTTGTTTATCAAAGCCATTGAAGATCCAAATATGCAAGGCGCTTACAATGGCGTAGCTCCACAGGCAGTCACCAATGCAGCTTTGACCAAAGCTATTGCTCGAACACTACATCGACCAATGTGGTTACCGCCCATACCAGGATTTGTACTACATCTTTTGATTGGGGAAATGGCAGACCTCATCGTTCAGGGAAGCAACATTTCAGCAGCCCGAACCCTTCAATCAGGATTTCAGTTTGGGTTTACAGACATTAATGAAGCGGTTGATGACCTGTTGTCACACCACTAGTGTACGGCGACACCAATTTTGGAATCAGCGGTGCCGTAGTACAAGTACCAATGGTCTTTGAACCACACCATGCCCTCAATAAAACAAACCTGGTTCACCTGCCCGTTTATTTCATAAGGCTGATCAGGTCTAAGGAAATTCTTTTCCAACCTGTCTATCAACCGCGAGGGATCCGGTAATGCAAATAACGCCTGACCAGAACAGTATGCGCCTTTAGCGAGTGTTGTGTCTCCACCGACATCGAGATTCATGCCATTGTACGGCAACACAATACCCGCCTCAGTGAGCAGCGCAAAAGGTCCACTCTCGACTAGCCGGCTGTCGAAATATCCAGGTCTTGGTTTAAGAACAGACAGTAGTTTTCCATTGACTTCTACTGGGGTCCAATGAATCAGGTCATCGGAAGTAGCCATGAACAAGTCAGTATCGCCCCAATACATCCAGTATTTTCCATTGACCTTCGTGGCCACCATGCGTTCGCCTTCCCGTCGGGCAACGATGGCACCGGATTTACTCCAGGTGTCCGTGTACGACCCGCGCAGAACCAGTCCTTCTTTTTTCCAATGCAACAAATCATTCGAGGTGGCCAGGCATAGGCGAGCGAGCTTTCCATCGTAAGCCGTATAGGTAAGAACATACAGGCTATCTTCGCGCTCAACGATACGAGGGTCTTCTATTCCACCTTCCCATTCATATACTTTCATGGCATCTTCCTGGGGATATAATACAGGCTCCTCCATTTTGTTGAAGTGGAGCCCATCATCACTCACGGCCAAGCCAATGCGGGAAGTGCCGGCGTATTTGCCAATCGTGTCCTCTGCGCGAAAGAGCAACCACACCTTGCCATCGCGCACCACGGCAGCAGGATTGAAAACATCCTTCTCATCCCACCGCACGGGTTGTTGTAGTATAGGGCAGGTAAAAGAATGATCACCTGCAGATAACACCGGATTAAGGCTGTCAACTTTTGTAAAGGGCAACAGGGCCCAGGTAGTTTCCTGGTTGGTAACAGGCTGGCAACACATCAGTATTGACAGCGACAAACAGGTCAGGATGAGGTAATAGTTTGTTTTGCGCATTTCCTTATCTTCGAATCCAAACAAAGGTACGTTAACAACATGGCAACTAAGAACAAAAAGAATGGCGATGAATTGATCAAGCAGGCTCTCGAAGAGGAACATCGCATACGCAAAGCATTCAAAGGCAAGGACTGGGCAGAAATAAAGAGCTCAGACTCGTGGATGATCTTTAAGGTAATGAGTGAGTTCGTAGAAGGTTTTGAAAAACTGGCCAAGATCGGCCCTTGCGTTACCATTTTTGGTTCTGCCCGGGTAAAACCAAATCATGCCTATTATAAGACAGCTGAAGAAATTGCCTTCCAGCTGGTACAACATGGTTATGGCGTTGTAACCGGCGGCGGACCCGGCATTATGGAAGCGGGTAACAAAGGTGCAAACCGCGCCGGTGGTAAGTCAGTGGGATTGAATATTTACCTCCCCCATGAGCAAAAAGGAAACCCGTTTATTGATGCCGATAAGCTGATTACTTTCGATTACTTCTTTGTCCGAAAAGTAATGTTTATGAAGTACTCCCAGGGATTTATTGTAATGCCTGGTGGTTTTGGTACCCTCGATGAGTTGACAGAAGCACTCACACTGATTCAGACCAAGAAGATAGGAAGATTCCCGATCGTTCTGGTAGGCAAGAAATTCTGGTCGGGAATGATAGACTGGATTAAGAAGGTGTTGGTGACCGAAGCCATGATCCACGAAGAAGATCTTGAGTTGTTCAATATCGTAGACAAGCCCGAGGATGCCGTAAAGGTGATTGATGACTTCTACGCCAAATACCTGCTTTCTCCGAACTTCTGATGAGGGACATTTCTATTTATCTTTCCGCTTCCACCTTCGTTTTGCTGTTAGGCTACATCACCTATAGCGGAATGAATGTGCCCGAGAAGGAAACGGTCTCTGATGCAGAAATCAGATTAGCAGACGAGGAAATCCCAGGACCCATTCCTGCCATCTCAATAGAAGTACCAACAGCCGCATCATTTGCTGGTGAATCGGTACCCCTCACTGAACCCGATGTGTACGAACGCTATGATAAGGAATTGCAGGTGAATACCTATTTACACAGCAACACATTGTTCTTACTCAAACGCGCCAACCGATGGCTGCCGATGATTGATTCGGTGTTGGAAAAAAATGGCATTCCCCCTGATTTTAAATACTTGCCACTTATTGAGTCAGCGCTGATCAATGACGTGTCTCCAAAACAAGCAGTAGGATTCTGGCAGATTCTGAAATCCTCAGGTGGTGAATTGGGTCTGGAAATTAGTCGTGATGTGGATGAACGCTATGATCCACTGAAATCAACCATTGCGGCCAGTAAATACCTGAAAAAGGCCTTTCAGCGCTTCGGTAACTGGACACTGGCGGCTGCCTCTTATAATTGTGGAATGGCCGGGCTCGATCGCGTGCTGACCGCCCAGCGGGAAAGGACATACTATGATTTGTATTTGAACGAGGAGACTTCCCGGTATGTGTTCCGCATTCTGGCCATCAAAGAAATTGTTAATCACCCGGAAAAGTATGGCTTTGTTCCACACCCGGATCACCTGTACAAGCGAGAGACCGTGCGGTATGTGGTGGTAAAAGAGAGCATCAAGGACCTTGTGGACTTTGCTCAACAGCAGGGAATAAATTTTAAACTGCTCAAACGCCATAATCCCTGGTTGCGGACAGAGAGCCTGAACGTACGCAAGGGTAAAAGTTACCGGATCGCGATTCCTGTTTTGTGATAACAACCGGTAATGAGGCATCTATAACGCAAAAAGTAAAATCATAGATCCATGAGACCGTATGTACTGGCGGAAAGTCATTGGAAGGAAGTAAAGGTAACTCCCTATGAGTTGGCGGTACTTCCGTGGGGAGCGACAGAAGCTCATAATTATCATTTGCCGTATGGTACCGATATCGTTGAAGCCGAAAAAGTGGCCACAGAAGCTGCCCGGCTGGCGTGGGATCAGGGAGCCAAAGTTATTGTCCTTCCGGTGATCCCGTTTGGAGTCAACACGGGTCAGTGGGATGTGAAACTGGACATGAATATCAACCCAAGCACACAGTTGCTGATCTTGCAGGACTTAATTGAAGTACTAAATCGTCAGGGTATTCACAAGCTGATTATCCTCAACAGCCATGGCGGGAATGATTTCAAGACAATGATCCGTGAATTGGGATTGAAGTTCCCCGATATGTTCTTGGCGCAGTGCAATTGGTTTCAGGCGCTGGATCAGAAACTATTCTTTGAGAACAAAGACGATCACGCCGGAGAAATGGAAACCAGTTTGATGCTACACCTGACCCCGGATCTCGTAAAGCCATTGTTGGAAGCTGGGGACGGTGCTGCCAGGAAATTCCGGTTTGATGCCATCCGCGAGGGTTGGGCCTGGGCTGAACGCAAGTGGACCCAGGTGACACGTGATACCGGTGTAGGCGATCCACGCAAGGCAACAGCGGAAAAGGGTGCTCGCTACTTCGCTGCGGTGACCACGAAGATTGCTGCGTTTTTTGTTCAGGTAGCCAAAACCGGCCCTAATGATTTCTACATTTAACTAATTTTTTCGGGGCGGATCGATCATGATATGAGCCCGTGCGGTGCCGGGATTCATGATCCAGGGCATGCCGGGTGTTGTTGGCTTTGCTGGTAATCCCGTGCTTTCGGCCGTAGCGAATGGGATGTACACCACCGATCTTGAATAAGTATTCTTCACTTCACCATTCGCGGCATTGTAGTCTTCAGCGGCCGCGGTAAGCACTACCAGACTCGCGGGTTGCTTGGGAAGCATAAGTTTACCGCTTTTCGCCTCCTGCTCACGAATGTCAAATATCTCCTGGAAGTTTTTTCCTTGTCTCTTCAGCACCCTGCCGCGCTCCATGAATGGCTCAAGGCTTTTGTGATAACACGACACGCTCAGTCCCGGACTGGCGGGATCATCTGCGATGCATACCATTTCATTGGTGCCTGACCGCAGTACCATAAACTCTCCTTTTGGGGAATAACCGTACACCATGGCGTGTTCGCGGGATTCTTCAGGACAGGCCAACAGCGCAACCTTGATCTGAACTTCTGTTGATGGAGAGGTTTGGGCCTGTGCTCCCAGCACAGCAAACCAGAGAATAAGAATGATCTTCATAGCAACTTACTTTGGAAGTGTAGCAACAACCCGAAATCCTAACCAAAACTGCGGACCATCGTAGGCGTTCTCGATACTGGCTTGACATTGAGCAGCCGGATGAATGCAGGAGCCACCCCGTGCAATGCCTGGTTCGCTCGTCATTTCTGCCACGTTGCCCATCAGATCAAGTAATCCGTTATTGTCCGCAAAGAAAACGCCGCTCTTCATCGGCACCCCATACCCAAACTCCTTCTTCATGCGAATGTTGGAGTCGCACCAACTCTCATGGCGGTGGTTATACAGTGCACATCCGTGCTGGTTGATTCCTTTTTTGAATGTGTCACGATCCGGATCGCCGGGTTTCCAGAGTTTGAAAATATCAGACAGCAACGTATCCATTTCTACCGGGGTGGGTAGCCGGAAGTTGAGTCTGAGTCCGGAAAATTTTGGCATGTCTGCATAGTTGTCTGAGAGCCATTCGCAATATGCTTTTGCCTGCTCGTAGCTTATCCCGGTAATGGGCATCTGACTACATGCCTCCAGGGCATGAATTTTTTTCCCCTTGGGAGATTCAAAGAAGGACGTATCGCGGTACAAGGCAGCTTCGTCAATACGAACAATTTCATCTCCTTTCTTCCGGTAAACGCAGGTAGAGACTATTCGATTGAACGCAGGGAGAAGGGCGGGATCGTTGCCATTCGCATCGAGATAGTCGCGCCAATCAGCAACCGACACCTCTCGCTCCCCCACCAATAGTTGATGGTCTGCCACCCATACGTATCCTGCCGGTAGTTTCTTCTTCTGCGCCAATACGGTGCAGGAGATAAGCAGTAGCAGGATGGTGATGGGCTTCATATTCTTTACCAACCGATGCCGTAGTCTTCGCCATGGTTGCTGGATCCGCCCCAGAATGTACCATGCTTCCAATCAAAGTAAATAGCGTTGATAGGTCCACTGGTGCGCTCTTCATAGCTGAGCTTGTATCCCATGCGACTGAGCTCCTTTCGCGACCACGGCGGCATATCGTTGTTAAGGGTCAGTCCGCCCGGTACTTTTTCATGATCGCCAAAACTGGAATACATCTGGAAGGTTTTGAAACTGGGTGCTTCACAGGATTCCTGAACCGTCATATTGAACTCGACGATATTCAAAAAGAACTGCAGTAGCAACTGATCCTGCTCATCTCCGGCCTGCTTGGCGAATGACAGAAAAGGCTTACCATCTTTCAACGCAAGGCTGGGGGTGAGTGTCACCCGGGGACGTTTGCCAGGCTCAACTACGTTGAATGGATTTTCACTGGCATCGAGTACAAAGGATTGCATCCGCTGGCTCATGCCCACGCCGGTATTGCCAGCAATGCAAGCCGGAACCCAACCGCCACTGGGCGTGATCGAAACAACCCAGCCTTCTTCATCGGTAGCTTCCACGGATGTAGTGCCGGCGGTGAAGTCATCTTTGAATTGCTCGGTCAACGGATTATTATACGATTGCAGCGATGCCTGGCTGTTGCCCCATTTCTTCAACACGTCGGTAAATGGGTTTTGCTTGCCTTCGAATGGATAAGGATCCCCCGGACCTATCTTGGGATCGTTGCGATCGGGGTTAATAAGCTTCATCCTTTCTTTCGCATATTCTTTAGATAACAGACCTTTCATAGGCTCCTCCGGAGCGAATGCCGGGTCGCCATAATAAAAGTCACGATCAGCAAACGCCAGGTTCATAGCCTGGTATACCGTGTGGATATAGCGGGTGCTGTTGTAGCCCATGCTCTTCAAATCAAAGTTCTCCAGGATGTTGAGGGTTTGAAGCATGGCGGGTCCCTGCGTCCACTGCTGCAGTTTATACACTTCAATACCCCGATAGGTAGTCATCATGGGTTCTTCAATCTTCACTTTCCAGTTAGCCAGATCCTGTTCTGTAATCAGACCACCTTGCTCCTGTGAACCACGTGCAATTTCCTTGGCAATGTCTCCTTTATAGAAGCGATCGTACGCTGCATAGATGGCCTCCTTCCGGGATTTGCCTTTTTTTAAAGTTGCTTGCTCTGTATCAACCAACTTCTGTAGGGTGGCCAGCAGGTCGGTTTGAACAAATACCTCGCCGGGTTCCGGTGCTTCACGCTTTTCTCCGAGGTGAGGAAGGAAGACCTTGGTGGAATACGGCCACTTTTTGATTTCTTCTTTATTGCGCTCAATCGAATTGGCGGTTTGTGCTTCGATGGGGTAACCCTGTGCAAGTTGCATAGCCGGGGCCAACACTTCCTTCAGGCTCATCGTACCAAATTCAGCTAACATCGTCATCAATCCACCTGGTGTGCCAGGGGTTACGGCCGCCAGGGGGCCATAACGGGGAGGGTATTTCATGCCTTTTCCTTTGAAAAATTCAGGTGTGGCTCCGGTAGGCGCAACACCCAGTGCGTTGATGGCAACAACTTTCTTGGTCTTCGGATTGTAAATGAGAGCCTGTGTTTCTCCGCCCCAGGCAAGTACGTCCCACATGGTGCAGGTGCTGGCCAGCATTGCACAAGAGGCGTCGATGGCGTTACCCCCTTTGCTGAATATCATGGCACCGGCCGTGGCGGCAAGCGGTTTGCCGGTAATGGCCATCCAATGCTTGCCATGCAGCGGTGGTTTCTGGGTTTGTACCGGAAATACATTGAACGACTGTCCAAAGCCTGCAGCAGACAACAGCATCAGGCAAATAAGGAGACTTACTTTTTTCATGAAACGGGATTTGTTTACCTACCAAAGATAGAAGGATTCTGATGCCTTAGGGCCCCGATTATATAATCTGCCACTGCAGTAGATATATGGCCATTGGCTCATTTTGAAGTCTGAAAAAGAGGATTGCAGGAAAAAACCTAAGTTTGGTTCTCCTTATCAGGAAAGACTAAAATCACAGCATATGTTAGAGAACATTCAGGAAGCGACTTCCTTTATTCAATCCCATGGTATTACGGAACCAGAAATTGCTGTAATCCTCGGCACGGGCCTTGGCGAGAAATTTGTTCAGACCATCAAGAACCCTGTGGTCATCAACTATAATTCGATTCCCCATTTTCCCATTTCCACCGTTGAGTTTCATAAAGGAAAGCTGATATACGGTACCATCAAGGGAAAGAAGGTACTGGCCATGCAAGGACGCTTTCACTTCTATGAAGGCTACGATATGCAGCAGATCACATTGCCGGTGCGCGTAATGAAGATGCTCGGTGTAAAATACTTGCTGATTTCCAACGCAGCCGGAAACATGAATCCGAAATGGAAGAAGGGCCAGTTGATGCTGATCGATGATCATATCAACCTCCTCCCGGATAATCCATTGCGTGGAGAGAATTTTTCTGTTCTCGGTCCCAGATTTCCGGATATGAGTCAGCCCTATTCAAAATTGATGAATAAGAAACTGATCGCCATCGCCAAAAAGAATAAGATAAAATTAAACGTAGGGGTTTACGTGGGTGTGCCTGGACCCAACATGGAGACCCGGGCCGAATATCGCTTCCTGCGAAAAATTGGTGCCGATGCTGTTGGCATGAGCACTGTGCCTGAAGTAATTGTCGCGAACCACATGGGCATCCCGTGTTGTGCCATCTCTGTACTTACTGATGACTGTGATCCGGATAACCTTAAGCCAGCGGTAATTGCAGATATCATTAAGATTGCCGGGAAGGCCGAAACTAAAATGGTCGACCTTTTCGTAGGATTAATCCGAAGTTTGTGATGGATTGCAACCTTTGACACGGAGGCGGTGTCTAATGGGGAAAACAATAACCCCATGAAGGCAATTACCCTATTTTTAGCCCTGTTTTTAGGCTTTTTTGGACTTTCAGCGCAGGACAAGGATGGATCCTTTCACCTGGACAGGACTTATGCCCTAGCCAGCACCGGCACTATTCACCTCAAATCCTCGGATGCCAAAGTTTATATCAGCGGAAGCAATCGCGCAGACGTGCATGTGAAAGTCGACCGGACCGTGACCATCAAAGGACTTACATTCGGACATCAGGAATTTGCCGTGAATGTTACCGAAGAGCACGGTGATCTTCAGATTGAGGAGCGCTCCAACCAGGTGGTAACAGGCATAGTTGGTTACTACGATGAAAAATATACTATCACCATTGAAGCTCCGCTGGGTGCCAGCCTTAAAATCAAGGGCGATGACGGTGGTTATTGGATCAGCCACCTCAGCGGGGCTATCGCCATAGATATTGACGATGCTGACGTTGAACTAAGTGACTGTACAGGAACTTCTTTTGAATTCAAGATCGATGATGGTGACATCAAAATGGACAAAGCAAATGGTCGGGTTGCCATTGATGCTGATGATTCTGATGTTAAAATCCGACAAGCTAACCTCACCTCACTGGATGCAGATATGGATGATGGCAAGCTCATTGTGGAGACCGTATTGAACAACAAGGGTGAATATAAGATCAATGCGCAGGATGGATTGATACAGTTTCGGGTGACCGGCGGCGGTGGAACTTTTGTGATCCGCCACGATGATGGACGGATCATTGCCGATGCGGGCTACCAGACGGTAGAGGATTCAGAGAACCGTACGCGCCTCACGCTGGGCAATGGAACGGCGATGGTGGACATTCATACGGATGATGCACGGGTGCGGCTGGAAAAGAAATAGCCAATGAGCAGACTCAATCCTTTCGATACAGATAGTCATATCTGTTCGTCCGCATGTAGTATGGGAGATAGCTGGGATGTTTGTTGTAAGCAGACTCTGTTTGGACCATAGGCTGATTGTAAGTGTTCCTCAATAGGGAACGCAAAGGGTTACCCAGGAGATCCAACTTTATGGATTGCCACTGTTGAACACGCTGATAGTTCTCCAAAGCCTGCAGTGGCCCGGGCGCATAACCATGCAACAATACACTGTCAGTTGTCACCCGTGAAAGTTGGTCGGCAAGATGATCATAACGGTAAAAGAAAATTTGATGTTCCTGATGAAATCGATTAATACGGTCAAAGTATCGTTTCAGAAGGGACGTGTCACCGGGTTGAATAAGTGAAACCTGATGATCGGTATACATCGCATAGACGTAAACAAATGGAACTTTATCCTTGTCCAGGTTCATGGAATACCGACGTATCGATGTACCCTGCTGCTGACTTATCTGGCCTGCACCGTTGAGCCAGGCAGTTACCAAAAAGAGCATCGCCAGAACTCTTGTAACCATTTGACTATCAGGGCCTAGATATCACAAATTCCGATGGCTTGTCGTAGGGAAGCAATTTTGTCAGACTTGCTGGGGATAAACTCCTGGGCAACATATCCCTTGAATCCGGTAGCCACAATTGCCCGCATAATGGCAGGGTAGTACAGCTCCTGAGAGTCGTCAATCTCATTGCGACCCGGGACACCACCCGTATGATAGTGTGCAATATAGTTGTGGTACTTGCGGATGGTGGCAATCACATCTCCCTCCATGATTTGCATGTGATAGATGTCATAAAGCAGTTTAAAATTGGGTGACCCTAGTTTCTCGCAAAGCTGAACGCCCCAGGGAGTTCGGTCGCATTGATAATCCTTGTGATCTACTTTGGAATTGAGCAGCTCCATGCAAACAGTGATGTTGTATTTCGCAGCAACTTTCATCACCGGTTCCAAACCACGTGCACAGTTTTCCATTCCTTGCTCAGATGATAGTCCGCGCGCATTACCGCTGAAGCAAATCACATTCTTTAATCCGGCTTCGGCTGCCTTGGGAATGTTTTGGGTGTAATCCTTGAGGAGGGACTCATGAAGGGAAACATCGTTAAAACCTTTGCTGAGACCAAGTCCGTTGGCATAAGCCATGGCACATGTCAGTCCGTATTTTCGGGCAGTAGCCCACTCGTCCCATTTCAGCAAATCAATTGAGGTGATACCGATAGCCGCCGCCGCTTCGCACAGCTTCTCCAGGGGGATGTCGTTGTAGCACCATTGGCAAACGGAATGGTTGATATTTTTCTTCAAATCAGCTGGCATGGCACCCATGGCAGCAGCAAGTTCGGGTAAGGCCAGGCTTCCCGCCACACCAGCGGCGAGAGATTGGAGGGATTTTCTTCGATTCATGGCTTCAAAAATAAATTTACTTCAGTTTAATTACTGCCCTCATTGCGGTAAATGACCCCATTTTTCATCACAAAGCGTACCTGGCGAAGCAGGGAAATTTGTTGGGAAGGGTCGCCCTTAACGGCAACCAGATCGGCTTTCAGACCGGTTTTGATGGCCCCGATTTCCCCTTCCAGGTGCAGGGCTTTGGCGTTTACGGTAGTAACCGCACGGAGCAATTCCAGCGGCTTGAGTCCGCCGTATTCGGCCATCAATTCCAGTTCGTAAACATTCTCACCGTGCGGGAAAACGCCCACGTCTCCGCCGGCTCCCAGGGTGACCCCAGCCTTAACAGCCGCCTGAAGGCTTTTCTTCTTTTGCTTCACGGCGGCAGGTTCTTCCTCCTTGCCCTTCTTCCATCCGCGATATTGATTAATGGCATCTACGGCAGCAACAGTTGGATAAAAAGTCACGCGGTGTTCTTTCATCAGCAAGGCGATTTCCTCATCTACAAAATCTCCATGCTCGATTGTTTCGGCGCCAGCCAGAATAGCACGACGCATAGCCTCTTTACTTTTGGCATGACATACCAGGTAGCGGCCACTGCTGCGCGTCACCTCGTTGATCAACTTTAATTCATCCAGGGTAAATGAAGGTTGATCTTCTCCTTGGGTACCCCAACGGTAATCGGCATAAACTTTAATGAAGTCGGCACCTTTGCCTATCTGATCGCGTACTACACGGATAAGGTCATTGCCATCGGCGGCCTCTGCACCGAGCATTATTTCCTGGTCATTGTCATATCCTTTAGGTCCGTAAGATCCGGTGGATACTATAGCTCGGCCTGCAACGATCATTCGCGGACCTGGAATGATGCCTTCATTGATGGCTCGCTTAAGCGCCACATCCGAGTATCCTGCGCCCTCAGTACCGAGGTCCCGAACCGTGGTATAACCTGCAAAAAGCGTGTTTTTGGCGTGCACGGTAGCTCTTGCCGTCCGGTAAGAGTCAGACTCTTTCAGCACCTGGGTGTCCCAATCGGTAATGTTGTACGGATATAGCAGCAAATGAGAATGACCTTCAATCAGGCCTGGTAGCAAGGTAGTTCCAGGCATGGTTATCACCTGAGCGTCTTTAGGAGCCCGGACGGACTCGCGCGAACCAACAGCGGCAATCTTGTCTTGTTCCACCAGAACGACCCAACCTTCATGCATTTCTATTCCATCAAACACACGGTCGGGTTGCAACAACGTGGCTTTAGGTTGGGCGAAAGAAAGTGTAGTGAGAAATAATAAACTAAAGACAAGAGCTTTCATACGATGTGATTTTACACATCGGAAAAGATAGGGGAAAAACTTCAGAAGTTTAGTTGGGGGATGACGCTGTGGGGGACTCAACAGACGCTGTCTCCTGCATGGTGATCCAGAAGTTGTTGTATCCCTCGCCGATCTGAATGGTCAACCTGCCAACCGCGAGCATTTCGAGGATGGCTAGAAAGTTGAATACCAAAGCTACCCGGGTACGATTCTGCTCAAGTACTTCTGCGAAGGAAAGCATCCGTTTCCGCGTAAGTTCGTTGAGAATAAATTCTTTCTGACCCTCAACGGTAAACGGATACTGGACAACCTGATGAACCGGACGATTCTTTTCTTCGTCGTAACGCTTCATCACTTTCTCCAGCACCTGCATGAGCTTGTACAAGTCTACATCCTGCAGCTCGGCTTCTACATTAACGGCGGCAGCCAGCGATTTCAGCTCGCGCATGATGTTGCCGCGCTTCTCCTTGTGCAATTCGTTCTCTTCCATCTGATGGAAAGAGTCGAGCACTGATTTGTATTTTTTGTATTCGAGAAGGTGCTTCACCAATTCCTCGCGCGGGTCGATTTCATTGCCCTGCTCGTCCAATTGCGGGCGAGGCAGCAGCATCTTGGATTTGATGCGCATAAGGGTAGCTGCTACCAGTATAAACTCGCTTGCCAATTCTACGTTCAGGGTCTCCAGGTGGTGGAGATAGCTAAGAAAATCATTGGTGATCTTGGAAATGGGAATGTCATAAATATCCAGTTCGTCCCGCTCGATAAAAAACAGGAGCAGGTCAAACGGACCGGTGAAAAGGGGTAGCTGAACTTCGAAATTCTCTTGCTGCATAGGCGCGCAAAATTATTCAAATACCCGGATAAATAAGGATTGCATTTCAAATACCTAAATTTGACAGAAATTAGACCTGGAACCGGTATAAACACTTACCTTAATCCTTTGTTAGAGGGGTATCCTCCTGCCGCATGCTGATAACACCCGGTCACCTTTTGGCTAACATCAATAGCCCTGCTGATCTCAAGAAACTGGACCAGGCTGAACTCGTTCAATTGTGTCAGGAATTGCGGCAATTCATCATTGATAATGTATCAATTTACGGCGGGCATTTTGGCGCAAGCCTGGGCGTTACTGAACTCACCGTGGCCCTCCACTACGTCTTCAATGCACCCTATGATCAGATTATTTGGGATGTTGGGCACCAGGCCTACGGACATAAGATACTGACAGGCAGGCGGGATTCCTTTCACACCAACCGCCTATATAAAGGCATTTCAGGTTTCCCCAAGCGGAAGGAAAGCCCGTATGACGCCTTTGGTGTAGGGCATTCTTCGACCTCTGTTTCTGCAGCGTTGGGGATGGCCGTTGCGTCCAAATATCAGGGCCTGGAAGACAAACAACATGTTGCTGTCATTGGAGATGGTGCACTAACCGGAGGAATGGCCTTCGAAGCACTGAACCATGCAGGCGTTTCAGACACCAACATTCTGATTGTGCTCAATGACAATTGTATGTCCATTGATCCAAACGTGGGTGCACTCAAGGATTACCTTACGGACATAACAACATCACAGACCTACAACCGCTTTAAAGATGATGTGTGGAATCTCTTGGGCAAGCTTTCTCACTTTGGGAAAAATGCACAGGAGATTGTTTCTAAAGTAGATACGGCCCTCAAATCTGCATTGCTGAGTCAAAGCAACTTGTTTGAGGCACTCAACCTGCGCTACTTTGGCCCGGTGGATGGCCACGATGTCGATCACCTCGTTGCCGTTATGAAAGACCTCAAGAGCATCAAAGGCCCCAAGATTCTTCATTGCGTTACGGTTAAGGGGAAAGGCTACGCACCCGCAGAAACAGGCAATAAGACCACGTGGCACTCTCCGGGCACTTTCGATAAAATCACTGGGGAGATACACAAGAAAGTGTATGATACGCCACAAGCCCCGAAGTACCAGGATGTATTTGGACATACGTTGGTGGAGCTGGCAAAAGCCAACGAAAAAATTGTGGGCATCACCCCGGCCATGCCATCGGGCTCTTCCATGAACATCATGATGAAGGCCATGCCAAATCGTGCATTTGATGTGGGCATTGCCGAACAACATGCGGTCACTTTTTCTGCAGGACTTGCCACCCAGGGTCTGGTACCATTTTGCAATATTTACTCCTCGTTTATGCAGCGTGCCTACGACCAGGTAGTGCATGATGTGTGCATTCAGAATTTGCCAGTCAATTTCTGTTTAGACCGCGCGGGCTTTGCGGGTTCTGATGGTCCAACCCATCACGGCGCTTACGATTTGGCCTATTTTCGGTGTCTGCCCAATATGATTGTGGCTGCACCAATGAACGAGTCCGAATTGAGGAACCTGATGTTTACAGCCCAGCTTCCGCGCAAGGAGCAAGCATTCTCAATCCGATATCCCCGCGGACAGGGTGTGCTGCATCAGTGGCAAACACCTTTCGAGGAAGTCAAAATTGGAACGGGTCGTGTTATCCGCGAAGGTCAGGAATTGGCCGTACTCACCATTGGTCATATCGGCAACTACGCCGTGGAGGTTTGTGAGCGATTGGAAAAAGAAGGAATTCGCATTGGCCACTACGACATGCGATTTGTAAAGCCTTTGGATGAAGCATTGCTACACCACATCTTCAAGAACTATGCAAAAATTATTACCGTGGAAGACGGATGCATAGCCGGAGGATTTGGCAGTGCCGTGCTGGAATTCATGGCCGATCAAGGTTACCGTGCTGAGGTAAAGCGTTTGGGTATACCAGATGCAGTCATAGAACACGGAGAACAACTTGAACTGCATGACGAATGTGGATTTGGCCCGAAAGGGATTGAATCAGCAGTTCGCATTATGCTTGAGCCCGTTACGAGGTTAGCTTGACATGCACTCTTTGTTTGTTCACGATCAAGGTACAGGTCCACCACTTGTACTGATTCATGGATTTTGTGAAACCAGTGAAATCTGGGATTCATTCATTAAATCACTTACCAATCACCACAGGGTTATTCGACCCGATCTTCCCGGATTTGGTAATTCAGCACCGCTGTCAGGTCGTATAACCATCGATCAGGTGGCAGAAGCACTTGCAGGGTGGCTCAAGCAGTCAGGTATCCATCAGGCCATGGTCCTGGGCCATTCGTTGGGCGGATATGTCACACTGGCGCTGGCCGAGCAGCATTCCCACTTGCTCAGGGGTTTTGGTCTTTTCCACTCGACTTGCTTTGCCGATACGGAAGAGAAGAAGGCTAACCGCAACCGCATCATTGAATTTGTTAAACGAAATGGGGTGCGACCCTTTGTAGAAACTTTTGTGCCAGGGCTTTTTCATGACAAATACCACCCCGCCATAAACAGTGTCCGTGATATTGCTTCTGGCACGCGCGCGGAAACGCTTATACAATATGCCGAGGCGATGAGAGACCGGCCTGACCGTTCGGGGGTACTCGAAATATCGACGGCGCCAAAGCTTATCATCGCTGGGAGGGAAGATGCCGCAGTTCCTGTCCTCGATTCCCGGAAAATGGCGAAATTAGGTCAAAAAACCACATATTCTGAATTGGAGAGGGTAGCACACATGGGATTTCTGGAGGCCCCAGCGGAATGCAGGCTGATCACTACGAGTTTTACCGACCGCCTCTTCGAGTCTAATTAGAATTATTTTACGCCGTTTTGGAATTTTAGTGGTAATCACGCTAAATTGGTGATTCATTTGAAAATTGTCTGTAAACACGAGAACCTTATATTTGTCGTTAATTAACAACTGAAAAACACTCAAACACCATGGGAGAGGCACAATACGCATCTTGGAATATCTTGGCCCATAATGTAGCCTACATCTGCTGGGCAGCCGGCATACTGATTGTATTGGGTTACATTGTCAGGCTGTCCACTATTCCAGATAATAAGGACAAGTATGACTTTATCAATCGTCATGAGGTGAATGTTTTGTGGTATGCCAGCATTATTCTCGTGCTTGGAGGCTGCTTCTTCTTTAATGGAAATATCGTTGAGATCACCACCATCATGTACTTCGTACGTGGATTTGTGACCATAATGATGGGTGTTCTGGTGGCCCTAATCATACAAAACCTGCTGAAATTCTATTATCCTTTCTTTATTGAGAAGCGTCTTAAGGTATTGCGCTATAAGCCACGGATTTCCCCAAAGACCGGCAAACCTATGAAATTGCTGAGCGAAGAGGAGGAAGACGTTCACCTTGACGAAGGGATGCAAGCAGAGGAAAACCTCTTCTCCGTTGACTACGACGTATGGAAAGACGAGGAAACTGGCTTTGTTAAAATTGAAAAATATGCTGGTCACTTGCACGCAATCCAGTGTCCTGAGTGTAACTACCAGACCTTTAAGGTTCAGCGCGAAGAAATTGTGAAACAGCCTACTGAAACGGAAGAAGGAGAGATCATCAAGCATTACCAGTGCAGCTATTGCGGCTACAAGGCGCGTAAAAATGTTGCCCTGAAACCACAGATTAAATCAGCCGAATCAACTACGGCTACGGCTTAATCTAAACCAAATCAAAAGTAAAGGCCCCGAATTTCGGGGCCTTTTTATTTTATCCGGGAATCAGCGCTTCAGGAAGCTTGATCTGCGCCTCATAAAAATTCATTCGACTGTGACGGCTATCGAGCAAAGCAATTTTCTCAATACAATCGCGCTTGTGGTGATAAAATACCTCCAGGTAGTAGTTATGAAAGAGATATAGATTGACCTTATATCCGTAATACCGGATACTCATCACGCAGGTGCCATGCTCATATAGCAGACTGATCTGCTTGTGGAGCGGTTGTGCTTTGAAGGCCGGATACGAGATCATTCATGAAGGTACTTAAACAAGAATGCTTAGGCCAGTTTTTTGGAAAAGAATGCGAGCGTACGCTCCCACGCCAGCTTTGCCGCAGCTTCATTGTATCGGGTGGGTGCCGTGTCATTGTGAAATGCATGCTGAGCTCCTTCGTACTGATACAACTCGTAGCTAATGTTTGATTTCTTAAGGGCCTCTTCATAGGCTGGAATTCCCGCATTGATGCGATCATCCATGCCTGCATAGTGCAACTGGAGAGCAGCTTTTATTTTTGGAACATCCGCCACATCGGCCTGTCGGCCATAAAAGGCCACGGCAGCTTTCAACGCAGTCACATTCACCGCCAATTGATTGACCATGCCTCCACCCCAGCAGAATCCAACCGTGCCAAACTTACCGTTGCAATCTGAACGATGCCCCAGGTAATCAAAGGCAAGGACAAAATTCTTAAGGTTTTTGGGCGCATCCAGTTTCTGGAACATATCCCTGGCTTGATCGGCATCTGCCGGGGTGCCACCCAATGGCGATAGCGCATCGGGTGCGAGTGCGATATATCCGGCTAAAGCCACGCGCCGGGCGACATCTTCAATGTGCGGGTTGAGACCACGGTTTTCATGAATCACTACCACTGCAGGCAGTTTGGCATCTCCCTTCGGACGAGCCACGTAGCCTTTCATCGTCCCACCGTCACCATCATAATTAATTCGATCTGTCGTGATCCGGTCGTCCTGGTCCGGGATGGTGGCCGCTTTGGCATAATTCACCTCTAGCAATGGCAGTACCGCCAGGGCTGCTGCCGTGCTTCCAGTAATTGCCTTAAGCCGCGTCATGAATTCTTCGCGACCCAGTGGCTTATGGGTGAATTCGTCAAACAGATTGATGATACGCTGATCCATAAATATGGGGTTTATAGCATTAATAGTAGCTTTTTTTTGAAGAACCCGGAAGCCCCATTTGACGGTAGGTAAATTCTGGCTTGGATATTCCTTTGCCCTACCTAAATTTGCCCTCCCAAACGGTGAATGTAGTTCAGTTGGTTAGAACGCCAGATTGTGATTCTGGAGGTCGCGGGTTCGAGTCCCGTCTTTCACCCCTAGATGCCGGTCAAAAGCCGGCATTTTTTGTTCCCGAAGATTTACGGGTTTCTGAAGGTTAGACGGTGGCCAGCATATCCCTCAATCATTTGGCCATTTTCGTAGGCGAGGTGACCTGAAACAAAAGTTTGTGTTACCGCGCTTTTGAATGTCTGTCCTTCAAACGGTGACCAGCCACACTTAGCCAGGATATTGGACTTATGCACGGTCCAGGATTTATTGGGATCCACCAATACCAAATCAGCGAAATATCCTTCACGTATAAAGCCCCGGTCGTTGATGCGAAATAGGATGGCCGGATGGTGTGCTGCTTTGCGCACAATTTCTTCCACACTGATCATTCCCTGATGATACTTTTCCATTAAGGCCACGAGGCTGTGTTGAACCAACGGGCCACCGGAAGGCGCTTTGAAATAGGACTGCGCTTTTTCTTCCATGGTATGTGGCGCGTGGTCGGTGGCTATTACGTCAATACGATCATCAAGCAGGGCTTTCCAGATCAATGCGCGATCATGACCGGTCTTGATGGCCGGATTCCATTTGATATCAGTTCCCAATCGCTTGTAGTCCTGATCACTAAACCAGAGGTGATGAATGCATGCTTCAGCGGTGATCTTTTTTTCATGAAGGGGTATGCTATTATCAAACAGTTCCGTTTCTCGGGCCGTGGAGATATGAAGCACATGCAATCTCGTGCCATGTGTTCGGGCCAGTGCAACGGCCATCGATGACGAGGCATAGCATCCCTCGGCACTCCTGATGAGCGGATGACACTCGATGGGAACCTGCTCGCCGTATTGCCCCCTGAATTTCTCCATGTTGTTGCGGATGGTAGCCTCGTCTTCACAATGCGTGGCGATGAGTCCCGGGAAGCGTGAAAAGAATCCTTCCAATACCCGCGGATCGTCAACCAGCAGATTTCCCGTAGAGGAACCCATAAATATTTTTAGTCCACAGACCTGACGCAGGTCTGTGCGCAAGACTTCATCAAGGTTGTCATTGGATGCGCCCATGAAGAATGAAAAATTGGCCAGTGAATCGTTGGCGGCCACGGCGTATTTCTGCTCCAGCAGTTCCTGGGTGAAGGTGGGCGGAGATGTGTTGGGCATCTCCATGAAACTGGTGATGCCTCCAGCCACAGCAGCCCGTGATTCGGTGAAAATAGTGCCCTTGTGCGTGAGTCCTGGTTCGCGAAAATGAACCTGATCATCAATGAATCCCGGGAATAGAAATTTACCGGCCGCGTCAATAACACGCTCAGCGGGGTCGGTTAGGTGTTTGCCAATCTTTTCGATGCGCTGACCATGTATTAGAACGTCACCCTCAACGACCTTACCTTCGTTTACTATCTTCGCGTTTACTATTCGGGTATTCATGGTACAGTAAATATAAATCCTATTGTGTTGGAAGCCGCAAATAATTCATGGGAGTCTCTTAAACTAAATCCTTCACTGTATAAGGCATTAGCGGAGGCCGGCTTTCAGCACCCCACCGAGATTCAAAGAAAGGTAGTTCCCTTGGTGCTGGGAGGGCAGGCCGTAATTGGTGTTGCCCAGACGGGTACTGGGAAAACGGCAGCCTACCTACTGCCTTTACTCAAAAAATTGTCACATGCCCAGGGCAATGATCCACGTGTGTTGGTGCTGGTCCCTACCAAGGAATTGGTGGTACAGGTTGTGGCCCATGCGGTGTTACTGGCTTCACGTACAGATCTCCGTATGGTTGGTTTGTATGGTGGTGTTGGCCCAAAGACCCAGATCGAGCAGCTCCAGGCAGGTGTTGACCTGATTATCGCCACGCCAGGCAGATTTATGGAACTTTACTACAAGGAAGAGATTATAGTTAAGCAGATAAAGACCCTTGTGCTGGACGAGGCCGACCGCATGCTCGACATGGGATTCATGCAGCAACTCAAGAAGATATTGGAAGTAATACCGCCTCGCCGGCAGAACCTGCTCTTTTCGGCTACATTCTCTGAGAAAGTGGAAAAGCTTGCTGCCGAATTCCTGGAGTTTCCGGTTCGTGTAGATGCTACGCCTCTAACTATGGCGGCGCAACAGGTCGAGCAATCGTGCTATCACACACCAAACCTCAAGACCAAGATCAATTTATTAGACTACCTTTTGCAAGACCGTGAGAAGTTTAGCCGCGTGCTGATCTTTTCCCGCACGAAGGAATCAGCCACAGATATTTTTAAGTTTATTGACCGTAAAGGACTGGGCCCCGCCCGTGTTATTCATTCAAACAAGGGTCAAAACAGCCGGATCAACGCCATGGATGAATTCAAGAATGGAAATCTGCGGGTTTTGGTGTCAACGGATGTCTCCGCACGGGGTATCGACGTAGCCAATGTTTCTCACGTGATCAACTTTGATGTGCCACAACGATATGAGGACTATGTGCACCGTATTGGCCGCACAGGTCGCGCTTTTCACACGGGTGAAGCCATTACCCTGTTGACGGAAGCAGAAGTATTTCACATCCGCCGGATCGAGAAACTTATTAAGGAGAAGATCAAGGTCAAAAAGCTTCCTGTGGAAGTAGAGATTCCGCCAACCCCTGAGGCAGAAGCGAAAGAAATTGCGAGAGAAGTGGATAGGCAGAAGCGACTGGAGGATCCAACATTTCAGGGCGCATTCCACGAGAGAAAGAGAAAATAAATTTGATCCCATGACGAAACGTTGTCTGATGTTCGTCTTGGTTGGCTTTTGCTGCGGTACAGTACTTGGGCAGGTAAGAAACAACAGCATCCGCGGACGACTCAAGCTTGATCTGGACCAGGGATCAGTGAAATCTACCACTGCTGGTTCGTCGGTGGAGTGGGATTGCGTCAACAAGGCACTCACCCGCAAATGCATTGTTTACCACAATGATCAGTGGTTTGAATTTACAGTCCCCGCCCCTGGCCGTTATTTCATTAACATCTCCGCACAACAATGCGCCGACAACCTCGGTGTGCAGGCGATTGTTATCGAGGGCAATCCGTGTGAAATTGCAACCTATCGCATTCTTCGTTGTATCAACCGCATCCGGCGGGAAGACGCCTATATTCAGATGGATTCATTGCGTCCCGGTATTCCCTATCTCGTAAACATTGATGGGTTTTTGGGTGACGCCTGCGACTTCAATATTGAGCTGGCTTCAAAGGCCCACGGGTTACCTTATCAGGAGATCCGAAGTGATTCTACCTACACGCCGGTGGTGCAACAGCGGCGCGCGTTTAGAATGCACTGGCAAGCTGATGACCGTATCAACGGCTGGCAGTCATTCCGGGTGTATCGGTGGTTCGGCCAGGGCCGACCTTCACTTATCCGGGAAGAAGTGGTGGTGCGGAATGCCTATGGTCGACCAAAGTTTGACTATCAGGCTGAAGACTCCTTAATTAAGGAAGGCTTATACACCTATAAGGTATATGCTGTCGAGCGGGAAGATTTTACGCTGGTGCCTCTGGTGACTCAACAAGTTACGTTTTTAACACCGCCACCCGTACCGAAAACACCCGATCCAGAGCGATCCGTAAAGATAACTTTGCCTTTCAAAGACCGGATTGCCGTTGATATCATCATCTATGACCAAAAGAATGACGAGAAAAAGCGAACGACCCGCTTATTGTTCGATCCTACCAGGTCCAACACCCTTGATATCCCCATGGGGGACCTTCTGGATCTGGGGATAGTCAGATTCCTGGTACTGGTTGCCAACACGCAATCGCAGGAGGCATTAGAATTCTATTACAACTATACCGGGGGGCGTTTTGTAAGGGAATAAAAAAAGCGCAACCTGGGCTGCGCTTTTTTTGCAATTAATGTTATTATTATCCATTCATGGAGATCAGGAACTCCTGGTTGTTGCGGGTTCCCTTCATTTTGCTTTGGAGGAACTCCATGGCTTCAATCGAGTTCATGTCACTCATGTACTTGCGCAGGATCCACACGCGGGCAAGTTCGTCTTCTTTCATGAGAAGGTCCTCGCGACGAGTACCAGAGGCAGGAACATCAATGGCAGGGTAAATGCGCTTGTTGGAGAGCTTGCGATCGAGCTGCAATTCCATGTTGCCGGTTCCCTTAAATTCTTCGAAGATAACTTCGTCCATTTTCGATCCTGTATCGATCAGCGCAGTAGCGATAATGGTCAGGGAGCCGCCGTTTTCTATTTTCCGGGCCGCACCAAAGAAGCGTTTGGGCTTGTGCAGTGCATTGGCATCCACACCACCCGAGAGGATTTTTCCGGATGAAGGAACCACTGTATTGTGGGCCCTCGCCAGGCGGGTGATTGAATCAAGCAGAATCACCACATCATGGCCGCACTCGGTCATGCGTTTGGCTTTTTCGAGTACGATGCTCGCGATTTTCACGTGGCGATCAGCTTGTTCGTCGAAAGTCGAAGCGATAACTTCAGCACGAACGCTACGTGCCATATCAGTAACTTCTTCAGGGCGTTCGTCAATCAACAATACGATCAGGTATACTTCAGGGTGGTTTTCAGCGATAGCATTAGCAATCTGCTTCAGCAAAACTGTCTTACCTGTCTTGGGTTGGGCTACGATCATTCCGCGCTGACCCTTACCAATAGGGGAGAAGAGGTCCAGAATCCGCGTTGACATGTTGTCGGGCGTGGTGCTGAGCTTCAGACGTTCATTGGGGAATAACGGGGTGAGGTATTCAAAGGCCACCCGATCACGGATTTCTTCAGAGGTCTTGCCGTTAACGTTGTCCACCTTAACCAGGGCGAAGTATTTCTCTCCTTCTTTTGGCGGGCGAATCTGGCCGCGCACCGTATCGCCGGTCTTAAGGCCCAGCAACTTGATCTGGGATGGTGACACATAAATATCATCCGGGCTGGCCAGGTAGTTATAATCAGAAGATCGCAGGAAGCCGTATCCATCCTGCATCAACTCAAGAACACCCTCGCTGGTGACCGCACCGTCGAAGTCTTTAATGTTGGAGATGCGCTGTTGTTGTTGACGGTCGGGCTGGAATTCGCGGGGCGGTGCCTCATGTCCCTGACCAGCCTGGGGCGCAGGTGTGGGAGGCACGGGCGCCTGCGGCGCGGGGGGAGCATCCTCGTTACGAGGTGTTGGTTGTTCAATTTCAATATCGGCAGACCGCATGACTTCATCGGCGGCGGCTGATTTTTGTTGACCGCGACCTGGTGGTGGCGGTGCTACATTTTCACGGCGGCGTGGGCGCATCTTGCGATCATCATCCTGATTCGCTGCACCTTTCTTGGCTGGAGCAGGCGCGGCCGGAGATTCTGTCTTGGCCTGTTGATCAAGTATCTTATATACCAGATCCTGTTTGGCCAGCTTCTTGGCATTCTTGATGCCCATTTCTTCTGCGATGTCCTTTAATTCAGACAGCAGCCTCACATTGAGGTCGTCGATTGTATACATGTAGGATTAGAAAAAGTAGTTATTACGAGATTGAATTAGAAGGTCACTAAAGAGTTCGGAAGGGATCCGAAATAAATGCCAAAACTTCGTTATCGATTAACCAGTAAAAGTTGAATTTATCTATAGAGAAAGACCGGAAGGGCCTTATTGACCCTGCAAGTATAGGTCAAATTGCCCGATTTTCAAATTATGGGTCGAAAATTATCCATCTAAAGGCGTAGTTACGCTGACCAGCAGGTTTACCAATAAGGTTTGTAATTTTGGGCCCCATAGACAAATAGATTCATGTTGCAGATAAATGTAGTCCGGGAGAATACCGAGCTGGTGCTGGAAGGTTTGAAGAAGCGCAATATGCGCGATGCGGAATCCCTGATCAAACAGGCATTGGCCATTGACAAGGTGCGTCGCGAAAAGCAGCAGCAATACGATGCGGTGGTGGGTGAGTCAAACCGGATATCCAAAGAAGTTGGCCTTTTGATGAAGGCTGGTAAGAAGCAAGAGGCTGATGAAATGATTGCCAAAATGGCGAACAGCAAAAAATCGGCAGCCGAGATTGGCCAGGAAATGGCTGCAGCAGAGGAAGAATTACAGCGTATTTTATACCTGATTCCTAATGTGCCTTCAAAAGACGTTCCAGCCGGAAAAGGAGCCGAGGACAATATTACGGTTCATACCCACGGCACTATCCCTTCCCTGTCGGCGGACGCTTTGCCACATTGGGAACTCATCAAGAAGTATGACATCATAGATTTTGACCTCGGCAATAAAATTTCAGGTGCGGGGTTTCCGGTCTATAAAGGAAAAGGGGCCAAGTTGCAGCGTGCGCTGATCAATTTCTTTTTGGATGAAGCCGCGCAGCAAGGTTACCGCGAGGTGCAGCCTCCCATTGTGGTTAATAAAGCCAGCGGATATGGCACCGGACAGTTGCCTGATAAAGAAGGGCAAATGTATTACATCACCGAAGATGAACTGTATCTCATTCCTACAGCTGAAGTTCCGATCACAAACCTGTACCGAGATGTCATCCTGTCGGAGCAGGACTTACCGGTGCGCAACGTTGGATATACGCCCTGCTTTCGCCGCGAGGCAGGTAGTTGGGGTGCCCATGTGCGGGGACTCAATCGCCTACATCAATTTGATAAGGTAGAGATTGTGGAGATCCGGAAGCCGGAAGAGTCGTACGCTACGCTCGATGCGATGTGTTCCTACGTACAAAGCCTGTTGGAGAAACTGGAGTTGCCATATCGGAAATTATTGCTTTGCGGCGGAGATATGGGATTCAATTCGGCACAGACATTTGACCTTGAAGTCTTTGCTGCGGCACAGCAACGTTGGTTGGAGGTAAGCTCGGTGAGTAACTTCGAGACCTATCAGGCCAACCGGATGAAACTTCGCCTTAAGAACAAAGAAGGCAAGACGCAGCCCCTGCATACCCTGAATGGCAGTGCTTTGGCTTTGCCGCGGATTGTAGCAGCTTTGTTGGAAAACAACCAAACTCCGGAAGGCATTCGCGTGCCGAAGGCGCTGGTACCTTATACGCGATTTGAGATGATTGATGCCCGCTAACGACTAACCCTTTTCTTTTGACCTTCCACGATTTTCAGTTTGACTCCAAGTTACAGGAAGGCCTGGACTCGATGGGGTATGCCAAGCCTACACCAATTCAGGAGCAGGCCATCCCGGTGATTCTTCAGAATAAAGACATCATTGCCTGTGCACAAACCGGCACCGGAAAAACCGCAGCCTATATTCTTCCGGTCCTTCATAAAATTATCAATACCGACCACAGGCATCTCAACACCTTGGTGATCGCCCCCACACGCGAACTTGCCCAACAGATCGATCAGCAGATTGAAGGATTCGCTTACTTCTCTGGCGTAAGTTCAATTCCCGTGTATGGCGGCGGCGACGGGGCAACCTGGGACCAACAGCGCAAAGCATTGGACCATGGTGCCGACATCGTAATTGCTACGCCTGGACGACTCATCGCTTTACTGGCTGGGGGCACTGTAAAATTGGAACACCTAAAACACCTCATCCTCGATGAAGCAGACCGGATGTTGGACATGGGCTTCTATGAAGACATTGTGAGAATCATCAGCTACCTTCCCGCTGAGCGGCAAACGTTGCTATTCTCTGCCACCATGCCGCCACGCATCCGGCAGTTGGCCAATAAGATTTTGCGCAACCCAGTAGAGGTAAGCATAGCGATTGCCAAACCCGCTGAAGGAATTTTGCAACAGGCGTACCTGACTTACGACACCCAAAAGGTGCCGCTGCTGCGACAGATTCTTACTTCAGGTTCATACAACAGCGTGATTGTATTTTGTTCCACCAAGGAAAGTGTGAAAAAACTTGAACACACGCTGCACAAAGCAGGACTACCCGTCAAGGCTTTTCACTCAGATCTCGAACAGGCCGAAAGGGAGGATATCCTTCGGGCGTTCAAGAGCAAGCAAGTCAGCATCCTGGTGGGAACAGATGTCCTGTCGCGTGGCATAGATGTGGAGGGCATCAGCCTGGTAGTGAATTTTGATGTGCCGCCTGATCCGGAAGATTATGTGCACCGCATTGGCCGCACGGCACGGGCAGAAACCACTGGCACCGCCATTACCTTCATTAGCGACAAGGATCAACGCCGGTTTTTCACCATTGAGAATATGATTGGAAAAGTGGTGGACAAACTCCCCTTGCCGGAAGCATTGGGAGAAGCACCTGCCTACACGCCTGAATCAAGACCTAAAGGAAATTTTGATGGCAAGCGACGTCCGAGGCCAGGTGGCGGCGGTGGACATGGCCATGGTGGCCATAAGGGTGGAGGTGCCCGAAAGGGAGGATTCCGGAAGCACTAGATCATTTCTTCAGCGTCAACAGAATTTCATTCAGCTTCAGTAATGCTTCAACCGGCGAAATGGTGTTGATGTCAATCTTGCTGACCAATTCCTGGACCTCCTTGAATTTGGGGTCCGCTTCAAACAAGGCCATCTGAAAGTTCTCTTTGGGTAAGTCAGCCAGCTTCTTCTTCCGCTCGTTCTTGTGCTTGTCCTTTTCAAGAAAGTGAAGGATCTCATTGGCCCGCAATACAATCTTGTTGGGCATGCCAGCCAATTGCGCGACATGAATACCGAAGCTGTGTTCGCTGCCACCCTCTTTCAGTGTTCGCATAAAGACAATCTTGTCACCTACTTCCTTAACGCTGACGTTGAAGTTCTTGATTCGTACCAAATCCTCCGACAATTGATTGAGTTCGTGGTAGTGCGTAGCGAATAAAGTCTTGGGGCGGAAGTCTTTGTGCTGGTGGAGGTACTCGACGATGGCCCAGGCAATGGACACACCGTCATAGGTGCTGGTGCCACGCCCGATTTCGTCCATGAGTATCAGGCTGCGGTCGCTGAGGTTGTTGAGGATACTGGCCGTTTCGGTCATTTCCACCATAAAGGTAGATTCGCCGCGCGACAGGTTATCAGAGGCTCCAACACGCGTAAAAATCTTGTCGACGATACCCAGGGTTGCGCCAGCGGCAGGAACGTAACTCCCGATTTGAGCCATTAATACAATGAGGGCTGTTTGCCGCAGCAACGCTGACTTACCGGCCATGTTCGGACCCGTAATGATCAGTATCTGCTGTGTGGCGTTGTCCAGGAATATGTCGTTGGGAATATAGTCCTCGCCCAAAGGAAGCTGCTTTTCGATAACAGGATGCCGGCCTCCTTTGATGGAGAGCTCGGTAGAATCATTGATCGCCGGACGTGCGTAGCGATTGGCTTTGGCGACCCGCGCAAAAGACAACAAACAATCGAGCACAGCCAGGGTACGTGCATTTTGTTGAATGGGGGAGATGTAATCGGCAGCGTGATGGACCAGTGCCTGAAACAGTTGTTGCTCGAGGGCGGTGAGTTTTTCTTCCGCGTGGAGAATTTTCTCTTCATACACCTTGAGTTCTTCAGTAATATAGCGCTCAGCATTGACCAGGGTTTGTTTCCGAATCCAGTCTGTTGGCACCTTGTCCTTGTTTGCGTTACTTACTTCGAGATAGTATCCGAATACCTTGTTATAGGATATCTTCAGCGAACTGATGCCGGTGCGTTCTACCTCCCTGCGCTGAATCTGTAAGAGATAATCTTTTCCCGAGAAGGCAATGGCGCGTAATTCATCGAGTTCGGGATTGACCCCATCTTTGATGATGCCACCCTGGTGAATGAGCATGGGGGCATCATCCTTTAATTCACGCTCAATTTTTTCCAGCAAAAACGAACACGGGTTCAATTGATCGCCAAGTTTTTTCAGTTCAGAGATGCCTTGCCTGCTCACCATATCCTTTACGGGAGCGCTGGCTTGTAAGGATCGTTTTAATTGTACGAGTTCGCGTGGATTGATGCGACCCACCGCTACTTTGGAGATGAGGCGCTCCAGATCTGCGATTTGTCGAAGGTGTTCGGTGATCTTGTCTGCGAAATCAGGGTCTTCAAAAAAGCAGGTCACCATCGCGAGTCGCTCGTCGATCGCTACTTTCTCTTTGAGAGGTAGTACCATCCACTTGCGCAATTGCCGGGAACCCATGGGCGTCACCGTCTGGTCCAAAATACTGAGCAGCGGGACTCCACCTTCGTGGGGTGAACTGACGAGTTCGAGGTTTCTGATGGTAAACTTGTCCAGCCACACATAGGTCTCTTCGTCCATCCGGGCGATCGAAGTAACATGGTGCGTATCCCTGTGCTCGGTGGCCTCCAGGTATTGCAGTACAGCACCGGCTGCAACAATGGCGAGATCGAGACCATCTATCCCAAATCCTTTCAGGGTTGCTGTCTTAAACTGTGTTAGTAATTTTTCTTGAGCAAAATCAAAGGCAAAAACCCAATCATCCAATGCGAATGTGGCATATTCGTCGCCCACATGTTTTTCCACACGTTCGCGTTGGGCTTTGCTGAAGATGATTTCGGCGGGGCTCAGGCTTTGAACCAGTTTCCACACATAATTTTCTGATCCTTGTGCACAGTAGAATTCGCCTGTGCTGATATCCAGCAGCGCAATGCCGATTTGATCTTTGGTGGCATAAACGCTGGCCAGAAAATTATTGCGTTTGCGCTCCAGTACGTTGTCGTTGTAGGAAACACCAGGCGTGACCAGTTCGGTGACACCCCTTTTGACGATCCCTTTTACAAAGCGGGGATCTTCTAATTGATCACAGATGGCAACCCGGTGTCCTGCGCGCACCAGTTTGGGCAGGTACACATCCAGGGCATGATGCGGAAACCCGGCCAATTCGATTTCTGAGGCTGATCCGTTACCTCGTTTGGTGAGCACAATATCGAGGACTTTGCTTGCGGCAATGGCATCCTCTCCGAAGGTTTCGTAAAAGTCCCCGACCCGAAATAATAAAAGCGCCCCGGGATACTTCGCTTTGATCGCGTTGTATTGTTTCATCAGGGGGGTTTCCATTGCACCAGCTCCAGCCATAACGGCAAAGATGCAGCAAGATGGGAGATAAGAAAATTACGTTATCCGACTTATTTTCCCCATCAGTTCACCCCAAAAGGGAGATGTTCACCCCGCAATTATCTCGTTTCTTGCAACCTCCAGCACATTTTTTCAGTTTGTGACCCCTATGGAACAAACCCACACCGCACCCCTTGGAAGTTTCGCCGGTGAAGCTTCCCTTTCAGAGCGCATGAACGCCTGGCTGAAGGAGCCTTTTCCTTTCTACCTCAACGACGACAGAAAAAATGCCATGCTCGTAGTGGTAGTCAGTGCCTTTGTAACCGGATTTTTGTACCTCTTCAGGACACCCAATGAGTTTGTTCCCATGAACAATGCCCAGTGGATACATGGGTCTATAACATTGGTGGTTTTGCTTTTTAATGTGCTGGCGCTGCCCAAATTGTTTCCAGTGATGATGGATCCGGTCAACTGGAATTACAAAAAGTATATCCTCCTAAATTTGTGGCACCTGGTGCTGATCAGTGCTATCACCATCGTGATTGAAAAACTATTTATCTGCAAGATTATGAGCTGGGCTGAGGTGGCCTTTCACGTGAATACTATGGTAGCGTTGAAAGGCATTATCCCTATAGCACTCACTACTTTGTTTTTGAAAGCTCACTTGTTGCAACAAAACCTGCATGAAGCCATTCGCAGCAATCGGGAACTGCAGAAAATTCAAACCTTGAAAAAAGGAGCAGAATCTGCTCACGACATAACCTTGTTTTCCGATACCAGTGAAAGCCTGACATTTAATCTGCCCGACCTTCTCTTTGTTGAGGCTGATGACAATTATTCAACGGTATGGTGGCTTGAGTCCAATGAAGTTCGCAAAAAGTTGTTGCGCGTGAACCTGAAGAATATTGAATCTCAATTGGACAACTCGTTTGCCCTTCGTTGTCACCGCTCTTATATCGTCAATATCAACGCGATTGAAGCCATCAGTGGAAACACCAATGGTTATAAACTTCGCATCCGAAACACCGATTTTTCAATTCCGGTTTCGCGGCCCAAGGGTAAGGAAGTGATGGACAAGATCAGCCAATTGAAAAACCTGATGGAATTGAGTTAGCCATTGACCACGCGGTTCACCCCGTTTCGCCCAGTGGCCTCAAAACAAGCGCGTTTTACCCCAAACGCGCTTTTTGTTTGCCCGCCGGCCTATTCAGCGGCGTTCATTCGCAGACAAAACAAAAAACAAATGAAAAATTTATTCACCATGGCGGCACTGGCCCTGACATTACAGGCAGCCGCCCAAACGCCCGTAGCTCCCCGTTCGGAATTTTCGATTGCCTTGTCGGAAGATGCCATCCAGGTAAAATCCGGCGAAACAAAATCCGTGACGGTTGCGATTACCCGGTCTAAGTTGTTTACCAAAGGTGAGGCCACCTGGGGATTTTCAACAGCGCTTCCTGCGGGGGTAACAATTGCATACATCCCTTCGCCGGAAACTCCAGATAGCGAAGAAGCTACCATTACGGTTGGTCCGGCTGTACCAGCGGGCTCCTATACATTGATATTGAACGCTACCCTAAGGTATAAGACGAAAGGCACCACGCTTAAGTTGTTGGTGGCCGACCCTGCTATGGCTGGACGCTAGTATTATTTTGGCGAATTGCTTCCGAATCCGGAGGCAATTCGCTGTTTGTTTATCTTCGTGCCATGAAAAAGCTAAGGCTCGAGGAGTTGGGCAGGTTGTCAGTATCGGCGTTTCAATCTGTAAAGAAACTACCGGTTGTGATTCTGCTCGACAATGTGCGAAGCCTTCACAATGTGGGCTCGGCCTTCAGAACGGCAGATGCATTTTCATTGGAAAAAATAGTACTGAGCGGAATAACCGGAACGCCACCGCACCGTGAAATCCACAAGACGGCCCTGGGTGCAACCGATTCTGTGGCGTGGGATTACAGGGAATCACCAGCCCTGGCTGTACAGCAACTTAAGGACAATGGTTATCAGATATGGGCTGTTGAACAGACTACTGAGAGTACCCCTTTGAACCGCTTTGTGCCACAGCTGGCTCAGAAATATTGCCTGGTCTTTGGTAATGAAATCAACGGCGTAAGCGATGAAGTACTTGCAATGGCCAATGGAGCACTCGAAATCCCCCAGTCCGGCACCAAGCATTCGCTGAATATTTCCGTGTGTGTGGGTATCGTGTCATGGCATTTTGCGCAAGCATTGCGCTGACCTCAAATTGGTTATCAAGGGAATTGGTAACTTTGGGGCTTCATTTGAGTAGCCATGAAAAACTTGTTCATCGTATTATTCCTGATGGCCGCCACACCGGTTTGGTCCCAGGATGCTCCTCCGACAGACTGCCCCTTGTCGACACTCGTACAGATTGATGGTGTCGCCGAGGAATGGCCTATGGAGTGGATTGTAGATGCCGACAAGAAAATTAGCTACAATGTCTGTAGCGATGACAACAATATATATATCCGGATGAAGACGAGCGACGAACTTATGCGTCGCAAGATCGCGCTGTTTGGCATGACCCTGTGGATGGATCCTAAGGGCAAAAAGAAAAGAAACCTGGGACTTCATTTTCCCACCGGTCGCGAAGCCGATGAGCAAATGGAAGCCTTGAGCAAATCAGGTGAAGATCGCAGCAAAATGTCTTCCAGTGAACGCGCAGAATTTCAACGGACAATGATTAGAGGATTGATCCAATCGGCAGAAATCATTGAGTTAATCGGACTGGCAGATAAACCATTGACGAGCTCACGTTCGGGCATCACCAATGGTATTCAGGTGGCGATTTCCACCGATGAGGATGGACTTACACTTACCTACGAGGCCATTATTCCTTTCAAATCCTATCGGCTTTCCAAGGCCAACCTGCCCGTATTGGGTATTGGTTTTGAAACCGGAAAATTTGTCTCAAAGGCAAAAACGAGCATGGCGGGAACTACCGGATCTAATCAGGGCTATAGCGCATCAGGTCGAGGCTCTGGCATGTATGGTTATGGAGGTTATGGAGGTGGTTACGGCAACCCGATGGGTGGCGGCTCAATGGGCCGGGGCCTGGGTACACCGCAGCGCGGCGGCAACAATCCGATGGCCGTGACCAGCAGTTATTGGACAATTATCAAATTGAAATAAACATTGTCTTCCGATCGATATAATCAACGTGGTGTTTCGGCCTCCAAGGAGGATGTACACCGCGCCATTCAATTATTAGACAAGGGCCTGTTCCCAAAGTCGTTCTGTAAAGTAGTTCCTGACTTACTTGGAGGAGATGATAATTTTTGCACGGTCATGCATGCGGATGGGGCGGGCACCAAATCATCGCTGGCTTATATCTATTGGAAGGAGACAGGTGATCTTTCTGTATGGAAAGGTATTGCCCAGGATGCCATCATCATGAACGTTGATGATTTGCTTTGTGTAGGTGCAACAGGTCCTGTATTTCTGTCTTCCACCATTGGTCGCAATAAGAACCGGATTCCGGGTGAAGTAATTTCCTCGTTGATTGAAGGGACTGAAGAAGTGCTATCCATGTTGCGGCAACATGGATATGAGATTCATAGCACGGGTGGTGAAACGGCCGACCTTGGTGATCTTGTGCGCACCATCGTTGTAGACAGCACCGTCACGACGCGGATGCGCCGGAGCGATGTGATTGACAATGCCAGAATAGCGGCAGGGGATGTGATTGTTGGACTTTCTTCCTATGGAAAAGCTACCTACGAAGGCGAATATAATGGAGGCATGGGCAGCAACGGCCTTACTTCAGCCCGTCATGATATATTCAGTAATGAATATGCCGGGCGCTATCCCGAATCCTACAATCCCGAAATTCCTGAAGACCTTACCTATGCCGGCAAGTATCGGTTGACGGATACCCTTCCCGGCGTACCGGTTAATGTTGGTAAACTGGTTTTGTCACCGACCAGAACTTATGCGCCAGTGCTATTGCCCCTGCTCAAGGAAGGACGCAAGCATATTCATGGACTTGTGCACTGCAGTGGGGGTGCTCAAACCAAAGTGCTTCACTTTGTTGACCAGGCCAAAGTGATCAAGGACAATTTATTTGACATTCCCCCTTTATTCGATCTGATCTACGAGCAGAGCGCCACTTCCTGGCAGGAAATGTATAAAGTATTCAACATGGGGCATCGCATGGAAGTGTATACTACGCCTGAGTTTGCACACCAGGTTATTGACATAGCCCGGTCTTTCGCTGTTGATGCCCGTATTATTGGCCGTGTGGAGGCGTCACCCGTTCGCTCGGTAGTGATTCGCAGCCAGCACGGTGAGTTCACCTACACCTGATCAACCGCTGGTCCTAGCCTGCTTTGGAATCGGAGGGAGGTTCCTTAGCTTCGGTAATCTATTTTCCTTATGAAAAGAACCATTCTGATCGCCGGATTTTTCCTGCTATGCATCAACTCGTGGGCGCAGAAAAAGACCACGCCCGTTGTAGTCAAAAAGCCACTGACCCACGCTGTGTATGATGCCTGGCGCGATGTGTCGGTACGTGCGATCACGCCGGATGGAAGCTATGCCGCCCTCCTGATAAACCCACAGGATGGCGATGGACGAGTTGAATTTACCAACCTGAAGACCTTTACCGTTGACTCGGTTAAGCGTGCCGACAACCTAACCCTGACCTATGATAGCCGATATGCGGTCATGAAAATCAAACCCCAACAAAAGCTGGTGAAGGAACTCCGGCGTCAAAAGAAAAAGAAAGAAGACTTACCGAAAGATTCGTTGGGGATATTTTCGATGAATTCCCGTAAGGTCGAAAAGATACCGGAAGTGCGATCTTTTAAGGTTCCGGAAAAGGCGGGCGAATGGCTGGCGTATCAAATGGAGCCGCATAAAGAGGCCAAGCCCAAGCCGGATGAAAAGAAGCTGAAAAAGAAGAAGATCAATTCGGATGACAATGGATATACCCTGGTGCTAAGATCCTTGTCAGGCGCAATCCAACAGAATTTTGGATATGTGAAGGAGTACCTCTTTGCCAGGTTTGGACAAGGGTTGCTGTTTACCAGTACTGGTAATGACAGTACGATGAAGGCAGGCGTTTACTGGTATGACTTGCCACAGCAGAAGCTTTCACTTCTCCATTCTGGCAAGAGCAAGTTTAAATACAAAGGACTTTCGATCAGCGAAGACGGTACGCAGGCTTCCTTCTTATTGGACCAGGACACCACCAAAGCGCTGATCAGGCACTTTGCACTGTATCATTGGAAGACCGGGATGGCTTCAGCCACCATGCTTGATGTAGAGCGTTCATTGGGTATCCCTGCCAATTGGGTAGTCAGTGAGAACCAAACCCCTCAGTTTTCTAAAGACGGTCGACGTTTATTTTTTGGATCTGCCCCGCCTCCCGTTGTGCAGGATACGACCTTACTCGCGGAAGAAATTGTTCAGGTCGAGGTATGGGGTGGAAATGATCCATACATCTATCCCCAACAAAATAAGCAGTTGGAAACAGACCGAAAACGCTCTTACATGGTCTGCATTGATCTGGCCGAAAAGAAAATTATGCAATTGGCTGATCGCGATGTTCCACAGGTTACCCTTGGCGATGAAGGTAATGCCTCAGTCGTGCTGGGTGAAACTAACGTACCCTACCGCAAGATGACCACATGGGACCAATCGGCCTTTACGGATTTTTATCTGTACGACCTCAGCAAACAAATGCGCGTACCAGTTGCTTCGCACGTTAAGGGCAATGCGAGCCTCAGCCCAAAGGCCAGGTATGTCTATTGGTTCAGTCTGACCGACACCTCCTGGTACGCCTATTCTATTGCGGAAGCCAAATCACAACGGTTGAATAAAATGCCAGTGAGTTTTGGCGATGAAGAAAATGATTCGCCGGATTTTCCAGGACCGTATGGCTCAGCCGGATGGACCACCAACGATGAATCTTTTCTCGCGTATGACCGATATGATATCTGGTCTTTTGACCCCGAGGGCAAGCGGGCACCGGTTAATCTCACCCGCATTGGCCGCGAGAATAAGATTGTGTTTAGGTATGTGCGACTGGACAATGAGATACGCTTCATTGATCCCGCACAGGAGTTGCTGCTGTCAGCTTTTCGCGAAACGACCAAAGAGTCAGGGTTCTACCGGCTTTCGCTGACGACAGGCAAACTCACGCGATTGATGGAAGCACCCTACCGCTTTGGAGGCGTGGTGAAAGCCAAGTCGGCCCAGCAAATCTTATACACCCGAGAGTCGTTTGGTGAATTTCCGGATGTATGGACAGCGGATATGGCTTTTACCCAGCCGCGTAAAATATCAGACGCCAACCCCCAAATGAAAAAGTACTTATGGGGTACAGTTGAGCCCGTGCGTTGGACATCACTGGACAACATACCCCTACAGGGCATGTTGTATAAGCCTGAAGGATTTGATCCGAATAAGAAGTATCCCATGATTGTTTATTTCTATGAAAAAGAAAGCGATAACCTGCACCAGCACATCAAACCTGAACCGTTGCGTTCTGCCATCAACCGTTCGGTGTATGTGAGTAATGGGTACATCGTGTTTGTGCCAGACATTGTGTATCGCATTGGTTTCCCTGGTGAGAGTGCCATGAACTGTGTGATGCCCGGAGTAACATCGCTCATCGAAAAGGGATTTATTGATGAAAAGAACATCGGGATACAGGGCCATAGCTGGGGTGGCTATCAAATCGCTTATATGGTGACCCGCACCAACTTATTTAAGGCAGCCGAAGCGGGCGCACCCGTGGCGAACATGATTAGCGCCTATGGTGGAATCCGCTGGGAAACGGGTATTAGTCGCATGTTTCAGTACGAGCACACGCAAAGCCGAATTGGGGGTACGCTGTGGGAAAAACCGCAGCATTACGTGGAGAACTCCCCGATCTTTTTTGCGGACAAGATTCAAACTCCTATGCTGCTGATGGCCAATGACAACGACGGTGCGGTGCCATGGTACCAGGGCATTGAAATGTACATGGCGTTGCGCCGGCTCAATAAGCCCGTTTGGATGCTAAACTATAACGGTGAACCCCATTGGCCGGTAAAGCGCGAGAACAGGATGGATTTTCAGACCCGGATGTTGCAGTACTTCGATTTTTATTTGAAGGGTGCGCCTGAGCCGGTGTGGATGAAGAAAGGGATTCCGGCCCTGGAGAAAGGAATCAATAAAGGATACGAGTACTAATTGTTGTTCTCGTTTTCCTTGATATTCTTGTTTTCCCGGAAGTACTTATCCTCCTCGTCTTCATCCTCCTTCTTGTCCGGGCGGATGCCTATCTCCAGAATCTTAAACTCCGTACGGCGGTTGCGTTGACGGCCTTCTGGATTATCAGACCCATCAGGATTTGTGTTGCGCGCGATTGGTTTTGATTCACCATAGCCTTTCGCCACCAGGCGTTCAGGGGAAATGCCCTTCCGGATGAGGTAGTTAACGGTAGACTGTGCCCGTCGCTGAGAAAGTTTTTGATTGTAATCAACGGTGCCAATACTATCCGTATGAGATCCCATCTCAATTTTGATTTCAGGATTGTCATTGAGAATAATAAGCAGCTTATTCAGCTCGCGGGCTGCCGAGGAGTTGATATTGGAGCTGTCATAGTCGAAATAGATATTCTTTAACTGGAATGCCACATTGGTCACCATCCGGTCAAGAACCAGCAATGTATCCAGGGTGATGTTGGTGGTGAGTTCTTTCAGTGTTTCAGGCGGGACAGATTTACCCACCGTGGTGTAGGCCCCGCGCTTGGTCAAGTATCCATCAGATTCACCGATCAGCGTGTATTTCTCATTTTCATACACCCGGAAAAGGAACTTGCCATCGTTTCCTGTAACGTAATCACTCATCACATCACCCCGGGAGTCAAGCAGTGAAACTTTGGTTTCGCCCAAAATTTCTCGGGTGCTGTCCTTCCGAAGGGAATACGTTACGCCCTGCAAGAAATAGTTAACGACTTTAAGATTGGGGTCTTCGTTGATGAAAGTATAGATATCATCATCGCCCTTGCCACCTTCTCGGTTGGAGGTAAAGAAGCCGCGATCTGCTTTGAAAAGAAAAATGCCAAAGTCATCGCTGGTTGAATTTACAGGCTGACCAAGATTCTCAGCGATTGTTTTGCCATTTACCCGATTAACAACGAAGAGGTCCATCATGCCGTAGCCAGGATGACCATCCGAGGAAAAATAGAGTTTACCATTTTCAGATACATAGGGGAACATTTCGTTTCCTGCCGTATTGATATCAGGTCCGAGATTGCGCACCCTGGAGAAGCGGCCACGAGAGTCCATTTGGGCACTGTATATATCAAGGCCACCCTGTCCGCCTTTGCGATTAGAAGAAAAGTAGAGGGTACGGCCATCAGGGCTAAAGGCAGGAGATGACTCCCAGCTATCAGGTTGGTTGATGTTGATGGGCTGCGCCTCACTCCATACATTGTTGCGGAAGCGGGAAAGATAAAGATCCACGTCGTTGGTACCCTTGCGTTTACCCGTATTGCCTTTGGCAAAAACCATCGTCTTACCGTCTGGGGAGAAGGCGATTGTTCCGACGTTTACATTGGGTGAATTAATGGTTACAGGCAATGGTTGAATAGTTTCCGGTTCTACGTTAGCTGCCTTGGTCGTAACCTTATATAAGTCCGTATAAGGTGTTCCTGTCGCCGCGTAAATTTTTGCATTCGACCGGGAGGATGTGAAATATAATTCGCCGTTCAGGTAAGCAGGAGAGTATTCACTGTAGGCTGAGTTGAGCGTTTCCAGGTTTTTTATCCGGTAGTAACTCTTCTTCCCGTTCAATTCGTCGAGTCGGTTCAACCCGGCCAATTCCTTTTCGGCGCGGGTACGCATGGCGTCAATGGCCGTGGTGGTTTGGAGTGTTTCGAATGCCTTTCTTGACTCATCGTATTTCCCGTTGGCTTGCAATGATTTTCCTAAGAAATAAAGTACCGAGTCTTTGCTGACACCAGGGCCACCTGCTTTGGCGTAATAAGCGCTGGCTTCTTTGATTCGATTCGATTGCCTGTATGATTCCGCGATATAGTAATTCGCCTTTCCGTTGCCGGGCTGGCTGGCCAACACTTTCTTATAATAGGTGATTACATCTTCATAGTTGCCATACTTAAAATTTCTCATGGCCTTTTTTTCTGCACTACAAGCGTACAGGAGCAAGCCGGTAAGCACACATAAGGCAATGGTCCGAAGTGTTTGGCGAAATGTCATGTCAGCGAAAGGTACAAAAAAGTAAAATCCCTGGTTATCAGGAAGCTACCACAGGCTTAGGTAGATACCGGGCCAACCAGGTGTCTTTGGCTGGAGCAATCCATTGCCTGGTCCACATTTCTTTGGTAGTAACCGTGTTATTAAACGACAAGGCGTCGCCAGAAAGTGTTTTGTTTTCAAAAAGACTTTTCAGGTCGCGCATGGAATGAAGTGCTACGGTATCTCCTTGGAGAAATGCAATTTGGGTGCGATCAAAGAAATCAAGGTGGAGGTGTTGCTGAAGTTCATTCAAAGCATGCACGCTTCCATCGATGGAGCACCCACTGGCGCCCTGATGTTGCTCATCGACGCCAAGTACGATAAACTGTTGATAGGCAATGGTAAACGATGACCGCAGCGGTGTGCCATGGGTTTCCCAGGCCTCGCACAGGCGCATCAAATATTCTTCTGCTACAGCATTTTCCGCTTGAGTTAATTTCCGGTTGGCCTGATATACCCAGATTCGTGATGTGCCAGGCAGCGAATTAAAATCAATAAACATATCAGATGTCGAGTAAAATGGATCCATTCATTTCGGCCGGCAAGGGGATGCCCAACCATTTTAGAATGGTAGGCGCCAAATCACCCAGCTTACCGTTGCGAATTTTTCCCCGGTAATTTTTATCAACAAAGATGCAAGGCACAAGGTTCGTGGTGTGCGCGGTGTTGGGAGTACCGTCATCATTAATCATAACATCCGCATTACCATGATCAGCGATGATGATGATGGAATAGCCATTGCGAAGCGCGGCTTCAGTCACGGCCTGGTTGCAAGCGTCAACAGTTTCCACAGCCTTGACTGCGGCTTCAAATACACCGGTGTGACCCACCATATCAGGGTTGGCAAAATTGAGGCAAATAAAATCTGCTTCTTTCTTGTCGAGTTCAGGGATGATCTTGTCTCGGATATCTGCCGCACTCATCTCCGGCTTGAGATCATACGTCGCGACTTTCGGTGAGGGACACAAGATGCGGCTTTCGCCAACGAATGGCTCTTCGCGACCACCCGAGAAAAAGAAGGTGACGTGGGGATACTTCTCGGTTTCGGCAATGCGAATTTGTTTACGGTTGGATTTTGCCAATACCTCTCCGAGCGTATTCGTAAGATTGTCTTTATCAAAAATGACTTCCACCTTTTTGAAGGAGTCATCATAGTTGGCCATGGTGACGTAATATAGATCCAGCTTCTTCATGCCGTGGTCGGGGAAGTCTTGCTGGGTGAGTACCTGTGTGATCTCGCGGCCGCGGTCTGTGCGGAAATTGAAGCAAATAACCACATCGCCCGATTGAACCGTCCCGATGGACTCACCAGTCTTTGTAGTAACCACCAAGGGCTTAATGAACTCATCGGTGACACCAGCGGCATAACTCTTTTCTACAGCAGCAAGTATGTCAGTGGTCTTTTCGCCGGCACCCTGCGTGAGCAAATCGTAGGCGAGTTTTACGCGCTCCCAACGTTTGTCGCGATCCATGGCATAGTAGCGGCCAATGACGCTCGCAATGCTGCCAGTTGTTTTTTTCAGGTGATCATTCAACCGACGCAGGTAGTCGATTCCTCCCTTGGGGTCTGTATCACGACCATCGGTAAACGCATGGACAAAAAGTTTTTTGACACCATGGTTATTCGCAATGGTACAAAGGCCTTCGAGGTGCATGATGTGAGAGTGCACGCCACCGTCAGAGAGTAACCCCATGATGTGCACGGCCTTGTTTTCCTTCAGGGCATATTCAAGGGCTTTGAGCAACACTGGATTCTTGTCGAGCTCATGCTCTTCTACTGACTTGTTGATACGCACCAGGTCCTGATACACAACACGGCCTGCGCCAATATTCATATGACCAACTTCGGAGTTTCCCATTTGTCCGGCAGGAAGGCCAACAGCCAGGCCTGAAGCTTCGAGCTTGCTATGGGGATATTTTTCATACAACGACTTGATATAGGGAGTCTGGGCATGGTCAATAGCGGACACCTTCTTATTGGTGGCAATGCCCCATCCGTCGAGGATCATCAGCAACACTTTCTTATTCATAGCACGAAATTTGTATCAAATATAGCCGGTATGAATCGATTTGGGCCTTTTTGCCTCACTTGGTAGGCCCAATATAATGGCATACTTTTGGCCTAATTCCTGACCATGATACGCTGGGTGACATTTTGCTTGTTGGTAGTGGCTTCCATGCCCGTTTTGGCACAGTCGGAAATATTTAATCCAATGAAGGATGCCATTAAGGCCGGTGATGGTGTAGCCCTTACGAAAACCTTTGCTCCTGCAGTAGATATCAATCTGGAAGGAAATATCAATACTTACAGCAAAGCACAATCAGAGTTTGTGCTTAAGGACTTTTTCAAGAAGCACCCGGTGGCTGATTTCAGCATTGTACATACAGGTTCCTCCAAAGGCGGGCTTCAATTTGCCATTGGCCGGTACACCAGCGGGGGAGAATCCTACAATGTGTTGATTCGCGTCCGGCAGGTTGGTCCCGACTACCTGGTTCACGAAATTAGTTTTGTGCGGGAATAGCCCTTCCCTTGTTATGCGACCCCCCTATGTCACACCGGAAGCCCTTCGGGATTTGATTACCATTGCGCTATCCGAGGATATTGGATCAGGTGACATTACCACAGAGGCGACGGTCCCTGCTGATGCAAACGCTAGGGGCCGAATGGTTGCAAAGGATGCCGGAGTACTAGCCGGGATAGAAGTAGCGGTCGCTGTTTTTCATCAAACTAATCAAGAACTCGATATACAGGTTCACATGCCGGATGGCACCACCGTCAAGTCTGGAGATGTGGTGATGGAGGTTTCCGGCCATGCACGATCGTTGTTATCGGCCGAACGTGTTGCCCTCAATGTCGTCCAACGCATGAGTGGCATCGCGACGTACACGCATCAACTATGCTTACAGTTAGCGGGCACGGGTGTACAATTATTGGATACCCGAAAGACCACACCCGGATTCCGGAGTTTAGAAAAATGGGCAGTAGCCATCGGAGGGGGAGTAAATCACCGATACAATTTATCCGAAATGATTTTGCTGAAGGATAATCACATTGATATGGCGGGCGGAATTGGAGCAGCGATTCGCAAGGTGAGGCAATTGCATCACGATAAAAGAATTGAAGTAGAAACCCGAACGATGAAAGAAGTTCAGGAGGTGCTCGAAGCTGGCGGAGTTGACATCATACTGCTGGATAATATGAGCGTGGCTGACCTTACCATGGCCGTGAAACTGATTGGTGGCCGGTGTAAAACGGAAGCCAGCGGAGGCATATCGCCCGAATCGCTGTCAGCTGTTGCTGCTACCGGAGTTGATTATGTTTCCATGGGGGCCCTTACGCACTCTTACAAGAGCTTGGACCTCAACTTTAAAGTAATGGCCTGGGAGTAGGCAGTCTGCCCGGCACTCTCTAAATTTGGGCCCCGTTTCAAATTCTTATGATTGTTAAAACCCGCAACTACCGCCTTGAAAAGAACCTTTACATCAAAATGGCTTTGCGCACTGTGCTGAAGCAAATGTGGTGGGCTGGTTTAATTGCCCTTGGAATCTGCCTGCTGTACTTCGCGCTTCCCAGTTTTTGGTGGATTTTTGGCGGAGTACTGGCCTATGGCCTGTTCGTCTTGTTCTGGTACATTCAATTTTATGGCGTCACCCAACTCGATCAGGGCAAAATGTTGTTCGAGCGGTTTTCCTATGAGATCACTAGTCAGCAAATCCTGATGAAAATAAATGCGCGTGAAGGGATGCCCCTCAAGTGGGATCAGATAAAATCCGTTCAGGTGGGCGAAGATTATTACCTGTTGTTTGTCAACCGGGCCCAGTTAATCCATTTGCCATTCAAAATTTTCAACACCGAGAATGAACGGAAATTTTTGGGCAGTATCCTGAAGGCAAAGGGCCTCGTTAAATAGAGCTCCGGTTTTTGGTAACCGGATAAACCTTCTTATGCCGGTATGAAGCATTACGCTCCCTCAGAAGCATTCCAGGCAATCTGCCGGTACTGTGCGTATCAGGAGAGGTCGCACCAGGAGGTGCGTGACAAATTGTACAGTTATGGCCTTCATCGGAGTGATGTTGATGAATTGCTTTCGCGCTTGATTACGGAGGGGTTTCTCAATGAAGAGCGTTTTGCCAAGGCGTTTGCGGGCGGGAAATTCCGGATAATGAAGTGGGGTCGGAATAAGATAAAGCACGAACTGGAAATGCGACACATTTCATCGCGTTGTATCCGCCAGGCCTTGGTGGAGATTGATGAATCTGATTACCGAAAGGCCCTTAAAGAGATCCTTCAGAAGCGCATTGCACAAAGTGCCGGATTAAAGCCCTTCCAACGCCGCGACAAGGCGGCCCGCTTTGCCATCGGTAAAGGGTACGAACCGGACTTGGTCTGGGCCTTGTTGCGCGACGGAGATGATTAGGGGGGTTTGTAAGCCACACGACATTCTGATGTAATACCATAGCCGACCTTTGGCGTTTTCCGTACATAAACCTGCTTATGAAAAAGATCCTGATCTGTCTACTGCTCGCTGGTGTAACCAGTTCATTCGCCCAAACCGATCTGTTGCGGCAGAAAGAGTATAACCTGAAGAAGGGAGTTGCCCTGGAAGGCTATGATCCGGTGAGCTATTTCAATGGAAAACCCCTTGAAGGAGAGTCTGAATTTTCAACTACGTATCGAGGAGTCACCTACAGATTCGCAACAGCTGAAAACAAAAAGAAATTCTTGTCAGCACCTGACCAGTTCGAACCAGCCTACGGTGGGTGGTGTGCTTACGCGATGGGGGAGACCGGAGAAAAAGTAAAAATTGACCCGGAGACCTTTAAAATCATCGGAGGAAAACTCTATTTGTTCTACAATTTTTGGGGCAATAATACGCTTACTGACTGGAACAAGAACGAATCCAAACTAAAAGCCAAAGGAGACGGAAACTGGAAAAAATTTATCCCTGGACTTTAGTCACACAAACCCACTTTTTTTTGCGTTAATTTTAAGTCCTGAATATGCAGTTAATACGCACCGCCCATCAGATTCTGACTCAACTGGAGGACGTCCTCCAGCAAGTCGACGCTCAGGAATTTGTGCAGGCATCTCCTGCCTTGAGTGAATCGACGATTGGCCAGCATACCCGGCATACGCTGGAGTTCTTTGTATGTCTGGAGCAGGCACTCCCAACCGGCACTGTAAACTATGACCAACGGGCTCATGATCGCACCATAGAAGAGGACAAAGAAGTGGCCCTGCGTCTGATCAAAAGACTCAAAACATTTATTCACCAATATCCCGATAACCAGCCCCTCCGGCTTGAAGTAGGATATGAACGGCATAGTGAAGCGTGCGTTTCTGTTGAAACAAACTACTACCGTGAATTGGCCTATAACATTGAGCACGCTGTGCATCACATGGCATTGGTGAAGATCGGGCTACGCGATGTTGCACCGCGAGTTACCTTGCCAGTTGGCTTTGGCATTGCGGTGAGCACGTTGCGCCATCAGGAGCGCGTGCTGGCCCACAACTGACACCATGGGGTTGTTGAGCAGGATTCGTCGATCGAACTTTTTCATCAAACTAACCAGTTGGGAGTATTGGCCGTTTGGCATTCTGCAGGCCCCTGTGTTTCCCTATTGGCTTTGGCTAGCCCTGAAAGCTCGAACACCGGTATTTTTCTCAGCATCCAATCCGGGAATCCTGATGGGAGGAATGTTTGGTGAATCCAAATATGAGGTGCTTGAAAAAGTCCCTGCTAACTATAAGCCGGTTACCCTTTTGATGAAATATCCAGCGTCCCGCGAACAGGTCCTGGCCTCCATGCGAGAAAGCGGACTCCAGTATCCGGTGGTATGCAAACCCGATCTTGGCGAACGCGGATGGATGGTACGACGCATATACACTGATTCAGATCTCGATCAATACCTTCAGGAAATCAAACTGAATTTTATTGTTCAGGATTGCGTGGATCTACCCCTTGAATTTGGCGTATTTTATGTGCGTTATCCAGAAGAATCCACCGGACGCGTCACCTCCATTGTAGGCAAAGAAATGCTCCATGTAGTAGGGGATGGCTTGAAAAGCCTGGAGCAGCTTATACTTGAAAAGGATCGAGCCAAACTTCAATGGCCAACCTTACGAGAAAAGTTTGAGGACCGACTTTCTTCTATCATATCGCGCGGTGAGCGTGTTGAATTAGTTTCCATCGGCAACCATTGCCTTGGCACCATGTTCCTCAACAACAATCACCTGATTTCACCGGCCATGTCAGCCTCCTTTGACCGGATCAGCAAACAAATTGATGGGTTTTATTTTGGACGTTTTGATTTGCGGGTGAAAAGCATCGAAGACCTGGAAGCCGGCAACATTCAAATCCTCGAATTGAACGGCTGTGGTGCAGAACCAGCCCATATCTACCAACCGGGATACTCTTTTTTTGCCGCCGTCGGCGTGTTAATTCGCCATTGGCATGACATTTACAGGATCAGTGTTGAGAATCACCGCCGGGGTGTTAGTTATATTACCTGGAGAGAAGCCCGACGGATCTATGGTGACTTCCGGGCTCTTACCCGTTGACGCATGGACCACCTGATCGTATTTGCCATCGGTTTCTTTTTCAGTTTCATCGGTTCTATTCCGCCGGGCACCTTAAATCTTACCGTCCTTCAGCTTGGCCTGCAGGAAAAAGTTGCTGTCGCATTTCGATTTGCATTGGCAGTAGCTATAGTGGAGTATCCCTATGCATGGATTGGTGTACAGTTTGAGTACTTTCTCTCCAAAGCGCCTTTCATTCTGGCAAATTTCAAATTGATCGCCGCTGTCGTTATGATTACTATTGGTGCCATCAACCTGCTTCCTGCTAAGCGGCAATCGGGGTTTTCTCAGAAATTCAACGCCAGCGGGTTCCGACGGGGCCTGGTGTTAAGTTTGCTCAACCCCATGGCTATACCTTATTGGATGGTATTCACAGCATACCTCAAGGCTGAGGGATGGATCAACCTGTCATCGGCGAGTCTGTTACACGCCTATGTATTCGGCACTTCGATAGGCGCCATGGCCTTGTTAAGTGTATTAATTCTCTTTGTGCAACGGGTAGCGCCTTATGTTCAAGGCAGCAAGTTGGTGCGTATTATTCCCGGAGTTGTGTTGCTGGTGCTCGGTGCTTATGCCCTGTACCAATATTTACTTCTTTGACTTGAGTATTTCTTTGTACCTAAAGCAACGGGTAAGGTGATCATTGACCAGTCCACAAGCTTGCATATGCGCATAAATAACCGTGCTGCCGACAAACTTGAATCCACGACGGATCAGGTCCTTGCTCAGTGCATCAGACGCTGGTGAAATGGGAGGCACATCCCCCGGCGATTTCCACGAGTTGACGACTGGCCGATCGTTAACAAAAGACCAGATATATCGGTCAAAGCTTCCGAATTCCTTTTGCACAGCCAGAAAACATCGCGCGTTGGAAACAGCTGCCTGTACCTTCAGTCGGTTGCGTACGATGCCAGGATCCTTCAGAATTTTCTCAATACGGGCATTCGTGAACCGCGCCACCCTCACGGGATCAAAATCCGCGAAATTCTTCCGGTAGCCTTCCCGCTTGTTTAGAATGGTTAGCCAACTGAGGCCCGCCTGCGCGCCCTCCAGAATCAGGAATTCAAAATGAATACGATCATCGTGAACGGGAATACCCCATTCAGTGTCATGATATTGAATATAGGCATCTGTTTTAAGACACCACGGGCATCTTTCTTTTTGTGAAGCAGCCATAGGGAAACGCCAGGGGATGAGTACCTTTATTGAGCTACGTGCAAGATATGAAGTGGAGTTTATTTCTCCTTTTGTTGCTGATAGGCTATTCCGGGTTTGCGCAGGAATTGCGTACCCATTCATTGCCGACAGCTACACAGTATCTGAGCGCCACACCGAGCCAGCCTGTTCTTTTTGGTTGGAAGGCAGACCAGATGATCACACAACGTTTCACGAGTCCGTGGTTTACGAGTTGGCCCACAGCGGGTCCAGGCAATTATTGGCTAAGTGGTACCATGACACAGTCCTTCCAACAGGGTAAGTTTGGAACGATCTATTATTACGATATGCAAAGCAACATGCGATATGCCCGCACATTTGTGGACATCTCCGGCAAGAACAAGCGCGGATTTAAGTTGCTACTCCCCACGATCAACCAACGCATGTTTGGCGTTCGCTAACATCGGTAATTTCGCGGCTTCCCCTATCTTTGATAAAATTGATACCCATGAAACAGTTTATTTGGCTACTGCTGATTTTCGCAGCTATTCCGTCGTTCGCACAGAACACCTCTATTGATCAAAAACTCAAAGATCAAGGCATCGAACTGTTTGCGCCTCCGAAACCCATGGCGAATTATGTCCGCTCCGTACGCACGGGCAATCTGGTGTATCTCGCAGGGCATGGACCTACCCGTGCCGACGGGTCTAACATCACCGGCAAATTGGGAAAGGACATGACTGTGGAACAAGGTTATGCAGCTGCACGCCAGGTTGGCATTGCATTGCTTTCCAGCCTGAAGGGCGAGATCGGTGATTTGGGTAAGGTGAAGCGTGTGGTGAAAGTCCTGGGAATGGTAAACTGCACTCCGGAATTTACAGACCAACCCAAGGTAATCAATGGCTTTTCAGATCTGATGGTTGCATTGTTCGGTGAGAAAGGGAAACATGCGCGCTCAGCGGTTGGTATGATATCCCTGCCTAACAATATCGCCGTGGAGATCGAGATGATTGTGGAAGTAGAAGACTAAAGGCGGTTAACCAGTGTTTTATACCCGGCTTCAGGTAGTCTGTCATTCAGACTTTGCCGAAATTCTGATGGCGGAAATTGCCGAAGCAGGATTTGATACTTTTCTGGAAACCGAAACCGGATTTGAGGCGTATTGCGAGGAGGCAAAAGCTGATCTCACCCTGGTGGAGGAGATCAAGTCCAGATACGAATATGTTCAACCCTTACTTTTTTTCCGTGACAGGGTACACAAGCAGAACTGGAATGAAGAGTGGGAAAAGAACGTTGACCCCATAATAGTAGACGAGCGCTGTCTGATCCGCGCTGAGTTTCATAAAATATCGGAAAAGTACCCCTACGAGATTATCATAACACCCAAGATGTCCTTCGGAACCGGACATCATCAAACCACTTACCTGATGATAAAGAGTCAGTTGGACCTGGACCATCGGGGTAAGCGAGTGATGGATGCCGGATGTGGAACAGCCATACTTTCGGTGATGGCTTCGATGCGTGGTGCGCGACAGGTGGAAGCATTTGATATTGATGCATGGAGCATGGAGAATGGCGCCGAGAATGCCACCCGTAACCGTTGCGACAACATCAGGATCAGACAAGGTACTATTCGCGACTTTGAATGGCCTGAACAGTTTGATATCATTCTTGCCAACATCAATAAGAACATCTTGCTGGCCGAAATGTCCGACTATGCAGCTGTCCTGGTACCAGGAGGCACCTTGCTCCTCAGCGGATTCTATGAGCATGATCAATCAGACCTGCTGCATGAGGCCCGCACATGGGGCCTGTCGCACGTTAAACATGATGTGCGGGATCAATGGGCTTGCCTGCAGTTGGTTAAATCGGGAAAATAACCGATCGGATCCAATGATTGGCCGGACTATGCGTTATGGCAATGAATCCGATTAATTTTACGAATTTCAGGGTTTACCCGGATTGAAAAAGCTCCTCTTATATTGCTTGCTGGCAGGATTAATGCCAGTGCTTCGGGCCCAGGATAAGGGCACGTTCAGGCTTGCCTATCAGGATAGCATTCGGGTGGTGTTGGAGAACAACGCCAACACAGAGACATCCATGGTTGGTGGCTTGTTTGCTACCGCCTGGCACAAAATAAAGCTGGACCAGCAACAAACGATTTTAAGGCAAGCGGATCTCCTCAAGCGAAAGAAGTTCAAAATATTTCCCACCGTAGTGGATTACTACGGCTCAATTGGCTTTGCAGTAGAAAATGAAAATATTGAGAGTGACCAACTCACCTCTTTCTTACAAGTAGTTGATCAGGTGCTCAGCAATGAGCCTCCGGATAAAGTCACAGCGTTTCTGCACTATACGCGTGATTTTTTTGAATACCACGCTTTGCATTATGAACGCCTATATCGCCTGTATGCTTCGGACTATACCTACCGGTTTGAATATCTGAAGGACACCAGCCAATCGTTACCGGATACCACACAAACTCAAAAGGAAGAGGCAGCCCCCACCGAATCTGATACTCAGGCGGCGGATACGGTGCAGGCAAAAGCCACGCCCGTCTGGCTACAGCCGGTACCTCAGCCGGTCTTGTCGGGTCCCGTATTAAAATTTGACCAGGTTACATTCACATTTGCGACAGCGTATGATTCGGCCAACCTCAGTAACACCCACGGTTCTGTTTCATTGCGCGATGGCATGTTCGTGGGTGAGAAAGGAATATTTGATTGGTCATCGGCAGGAATTGGCGGTGACAGCGTGCTGTTTGAATTCAGTGAATATCATTTTGACATTGACAAGCCCTATGTAAAAGCGGAAAAGGGACGTTTGCGATATCTGGGTAAGATTCCCAACAAGGCCGACGGCATTTTTGAATTTTCGAGCATCCAGCACAAAACGAAGAAGAGTGCATCCTATCCACGCTTTATGTCCTTTGAGGCAAATGTCCAACTGCTGGGTCTCAGTGATGACAAATTGAAATATACAGGCGGGTTTGCGCTCAATGGAAGGAAAATAACAAGCGCCTCGGTTAACAACGATCTGTCAACGTTGGAAGTGCTTGGCAAGGACGAACGAAAATTCACAGCCCGTTCAAGGATGTTCGAGTTTCAGGACTCCGTAATTTCTGCTGCCCATGCCATGGTACAATTGTATCAGGAGAACGACAGCATTCATCATCCAGGGGTGATGTTCCGCTATGACTATGGCAGGAAAAAACTCACGCTGCAGCCAGAAAAAGGACCCTTGCACGATGCGCCATATACTTCAACCTACTTCAATATGGATTTCAATTCGGATTTGATTCGTTGGGACCTGAAGACCGACAGCCTCAGTCTTTCTGTGGCTGGTGGACTGAGTCAGGAGCCGATGGTGATCGAATCAACTGATTTCTATAATCCGGATGACTATGTCCGACTCACAGGCCATGGATTTAGCTTTCACCCTTTGGCATTCGTGGTCAATTATGCCAAGCGAATCGGATCAACGGAATTCAGTGCATATGACTTGGCCCAACAAACCAACAAAAGCCAACATGAAGTCAGTGATGCTATGGCATTTCTTTCCGCGAAAGGGATGGTTAATTTCAATCCTGTCACTGGCGTGGTTCAGGTAAAAGACAAGGCGCGGCATTTTTTTGAGGCCAAACGGGGGGAGGCTGACTATGATAACCTCAAAATCCACTCCATCACCGATAAAGGTTCCAATGCAACCGTCAATTTCAAGAGTCACCTCATGACTGTCCGTGGTGTGGAACAAGTCAATGTCAGTGATTCACTCAATGTTATCCTGAAGCCAGATAGCAGTATCGTCACTATCCTGCAAAACAGGGATATTAAGTTCGACGGCACCATCAATGCTGGCAACTTTGAGATTAAGGGTAAAGATTTCACATTCAAATACGATAGCTTCTTCATCAACCTGAATAAGATCGACTCTATCCGGTTTTATGTAACGGAGAAAAATGCAAAAGGCCAGACCGTAAGGAGGAGGGTCAATAATGCAATGGTGGGCGCTGACTCTGCAGCAGTAGCGGCTGCCGGACTTCAGGCAGGTGACAAGAAGTCATCTGGCACGTTGTATATCAATATGCCAGGCAATAAGTCCGGGCGGGAGAAGACCACCAATTACCCACGTTTGGATGCTTCCGCCGGAGGGTTGATATTTTTTGACCGGAGTGAAATTCTTGATGGTGCTTATGACCGATCGATTTTCTTTGTGGTGCCACCATTCAAACTGGATAGCCTTAATGACGCAGACCCGGCGTCCATCAATTTTGATGGCTCCTTCGTGTCCAGTGGTATGTTTCCTGGGTTTAAAGAGAAACTACATACCATGGCTGACAAATCACTTGGATTTACCCATATCATTCCCAAAGAAGGCTACCCGTTGTTCAAAGGCGATGGGAAAGTATTTGGAGGAATCAACATGGATAATTCTGGCCTTCGCGTTAATGGAAAGATTGAATACCTCCCCGCAATCGTGGAATCCAATGACTTTGTATTTTATCCGGATTCCGTAATCGGAAAGGGCCATATAGGCGAATTCAAAGAGAAGCAATTCGGCAAAGTATGGTTTCCACAGGCCAACCTCACCGAATTCGAACTGAAATGGAAACCCAAACAGGACCAGTTCCATTTGCGAAACCTTAAAGATCCCTTTAACCTGTACAACAAAACGGCCCAGTTAGACGGAACGCTGACAGTGTCCAAAGAAGGTGTATCGGGTACAGGCAGACTCCTGACCCGCGGATCAGAGGCGAAGTCTGATCAACTGAGCTTCTCTGCAAAGGATTTTTCCGCACGCCATGCCAGTTTTCAGGCTAAGACAACCAATCCCGACAAGCCTGCATTGGCTGGTGAAGATATTCGCCTGAGTTTCAACCTAACTCAAAATGTCGCAGAAATAAGCCCGGAGGTAGAAGGCGTTGCCGCAATTGACTTTCCCTATGCACAGTTCAAGACTTCAATTCCTAAAGCCCGATGGGATTTGAACACCCAAAAAATTACAATGACCAAGGATGCCGATGTGCCATTGGAATATTCGTACTTCTACACCACACGCAAAGAACTTGACTCGCTGGCATTCAATGCTGAAAAAGCAGAGTATGACATCAAGACGCAACAGCTTAAAGTAAGTGGAATACCTTATATCGTGGTGGCTGACGCCCGCATTACGCCGGATCACAATGAGGTATTGATTCTGGAAAACGCCAAAATCGGTCAACTCAAGAACACCACAATCGTATTGGACACCCTCAACGGATATCATCGCCTCACGGATGGCGTGGTGGATATTGTTTCCCGTAAGGAATTTTCAGGCTATGCCACCTACCAGTATGTGAATGCCAAATCAGACACGTTTGCCATCAAGATGACAGACTTCCATTTGGAGCCGATTGCCGAAGAAGCCAAGAAGCATCGCCATAAGACGGCTGCCCAAATGCAGACTGTCGCCAAAGGAGCCGTAGATGAAAAAGCAAAAATAAGTGTGGCACCCAGGATTTTTTATAAGGGAGATATGACCATGTACGCCACAAGACCGGCTCTGCAACTGGATGGGTTTGTAAAGCTTGACCTACGCAAGATAAAGAACTACAATACCTGGCTTAAGTACCAACAAAGCGGGGATGAAAAGGAGGTGTACCTGAATTTTGATGAGGCTGTAACCGAGGAAGGACGAAAAGCAGAGGCTGGATTGCATTATGCCGCAGACAACAGCCTGTATATCACTTTTGTGTCGGAAAAAAAGTCGCCCGACGATGAGGATTTCTTCTTGCCGAGCGGCTCGTTGCATTTTGATCAGGAAAGCAGTGAATTCAGAATAGACGATCGCCTGAAAGCGGCTGGCGAAAAACTATCGGGAAAAGTATTCTCTTACAATGAAGATAAACAGGAGGTTCACTTCGAAGGACCCGTACAATTCTTCAGAGGCTTCAAAGAATTTGATCTTACCGCCAGTGCACTGGGGTCGGGCAATTTGGAGACCAATGATATCAAGATGAATTCGTTTATCATGGCTAACCTCAACCTTCCAACCCAGGCCTATCAGATCATGGCCGCCGACGTCATGGCAGTCGTTAAGAATGAAACGGTGCCTGAAGGATTGGGCGAGCAATCTGAATTGTTGTACAAGATTGCTGATATCGTCGGAGAACGCGTGGCCAAAGACTATGAAACGCGCTCCCAACAAGGATATGTCTCATTGGGAACGCTGGCAGCACTGGCAAAACCCCTGGTGTTTGCCAACGTCAACCTGAAATGGTCTCAAAAATACAAGGCCTTCTACAGTGAGGGTGCCCTGGGCTTAAGTAACATTGAGCGGAATGACATCAATGGTGCCTTCGAAGGGTTTATGGAAGTACGCAAAAATGAAGACGGAACGCCCGTCTTTCATGCGTTCTTCAAAGCATCACCGGAAACCTGGTATTATTTCGGATACGAGGACAACCGGCTGATGGTGCAATCATCTAATCAGCCTTTCAATACGCTGATTGCTAAAAAGACAAATTCGGGTAAAGCGAAAGTAGGTGAGCTGGTTTTTATCCCGGGAAGTGATGAAGAGACACTTTCGTTCATCAATCGCTTCCGGAAAAACTACCTGGGCCTTGAGGCTCCTTACGAACTGGCGGCCCAAACCACAGACGCCAAGAAGAAGGATAAGAAGAAGGACGAAAAAGACGATGGGTTTTAGTGACCCCAGGCTCCACCACCCGGTGTTTTAATGATCAGCCGGTCGCCGCCCTTAACCGATGCGCTATCCATGCCCTTCAGGAAAGTTTTTCGACCATTCGGATGTTGAATCCATTGCTCACCCGCTTTTCCTGCGCCACCACCAGCCATGCCATATGGCCGTTCTTCACGATGTTGTGTAAGTAGGTTGATATCAAGGTCTGTGATGAATTCAATCTCCCGCACAATGCCATTTCCGCCGTTCCACCGGCCACGCCCGCCAGAATTTCTACGAATTTCAAAACGGCATAAGCGCACCGGATATCGGAACTCCATGACTTCCGGGTCAGTAATCCTCGTGTTGGTCATGTGCTGATGAACGGCATCGGCACCATCAAACCCCGGGCCGGCACCTGTACCACCGCAGATGGTTTCGTAATAACCAAAAGAAGGATTACCAAATAACACGTTGTTCATCGTTCCCTGACTGCACGCAGCCAGGCCAAACGCCTTCAATAGCGTGTCGGTCAGCCGTTGACTTACTTCAGTGTTACCACCTACTACCGCTGGCAATAGGGCAGGGTTATAAGAGGCCCAGTCCGGATTAAGCAAACCATGCGGAAGTCGCACCGTCACCGGATCCATCAACCCCTCATTCATCGGCAATGGTTTGTCGACAAGCAGCCGGAGACAATACAACACCACACTCTGCACAATAGCGCCGGTTGCGTTCAGATTGCCAGGGTGAACCTTACTGCTGCCGGTAAAATCGACCGTGATGGTATCATTTTGGCGGATGACCTCAACTTGAAGTGTAGCGCCATCATCCAATCGCTCCGTGGCTGCATATCTTTTCCTGCTCATGCCCCTGATCTTTTCTCGCAACGAGCCGGCAGCATAACGATGCAACGCCTTCATCTGCTTTATAATGGTAGCCAAACCATATTGATCGCATAATGCTTGAAGCCCACGATCCCCCAGATACACGGCCGCAAGCGCACCATTTAGATCCGCGAGATTTTCTGACAAGGATCGAGTAGGATAAGGCGAGTGCTTTAACAACTTTTCAATGACCTGCCATTGTGGTTTTCCACCTTTCACCAGATAGGTAGGCGCAATAACAACACCCTCTTCGGCAAGGTACCGTGCATCGGCTGGCATGGAGCCGGGCTTCTTGCCACCAATCTCTGCGTGGTGAGCCCTGTTGGCAACAAACCCAACCAATTGCCTGCGATAAAATACGGGTTTGATCAATGTTACATCGGGCAAATGAGATCCGCCATAGGCTGGATGATTGGTGATAATGACATCACCGGATTTCCAGGATATTACATTGGCAACTTCACGGACACAGACCCCCAGACTCCCAAGGTGAACAGGAATATGAGGCGCATTGACAACCAGACGACCGTGGCCATCTAACAAGGCACAGGAGAAGTCCAGTCGCTCTTTGACATTTACTGAGAATGAAGTGCGTTGCAACAAGGCCCCCATTTCCTGGGCAAGGGCAGTAAAGCGGTTGGTGAATAATTCAAGGAGCGCTTCCGGGCTGTGCCGCGAAGTAGCATCCAACCTGCCTACTGATGCCTGTCTTGTTAATAACGCATGGTTATGGGCATCCAGTACCCACCGCCATTCCGTATCAATGAATGTGGTGGAGTTTCCGCTGATGACCAGCGCTGGCCCGTCGATTTGCGCACCAGGCTTGAGATCTTCCCATTGATAAATTTTGCCCTTTACCTTCTTGCCCCGGGTGTACATGATCCCGGTTTTTGATGGGTGGGGCCTATAGGCAATGATTCGATGAGAAGAACGCTTAGCCTGGACTGGCCCGGCGGCCACCAGAACTTTTACGGACTCTACCTCAATCTTCCTATCAATCCAATGCCCATAAACCGCAACATACTTTTTCCGGAATAATTCCAGCACAGGGTCACCTGCATGGTATTCAATTTCAATGGCAGTCTCCTGACCATAAAATCGAAGGAACAAAAGTGATTTCTTCCATTGAATTGTATCCTGCTGGAGGTCATCTTGCATCAACCGGTGTCTGGCGTTATCAGCAAGCCTTCGAAGGGTTGTATCCAGATGATTGGAAAATGATTCCCAAGGTTGCAGCACCTGTTCTTCTTCAAATCGCTCGATAGCTGCCTGGCCCATTCCGTAAGCACTGAGTAAGCCAGCATCGTAGGGAACCAATACCTTTTTAATTCCGGCCATAGATGCCAGTGCGCAAGCATGTTGACCACCGGCTCCTCCAAAACTAAGCAAGGCGAATTCGTGAGGATCATGCCCTTGTTGTACTGAAATCTTCTTGATTGCATCGGCCATTTTTTCGTTGGCGATTTGAACAAACGATTCCAGCACCCGAATACCATCGGGTTTTCGGCCTGTCTTTTTCTGAATCCTGATTAACAGCTGCTCCAGGGCGGATGTCGCTTGATCCTTTTGTATCGGGATCACAAAATAGTCGGGATCCAGTCGCCCGAGCAGCAAGTTGACATCGGTTATGGTAAGTGGTCCGCCTGCGCCATAGCAAGCCGGTCCAGGACTCGCTCCGGCACTGTGCGGGCCAACGGTAAAACGATGTCCATCAAAGTCGCATATGGATCCGCCCCCCGCCGCGATTGTTTCAATTGATAAGGAAGGGGAGAGGATACTGAAATTGCCCACCCTCGACTCGAATCGATAATCATACCGGTCATTGTACAGTGATACATCGGTGCTGGTGCCACCCATGTCGAAAGCAATCATGCGACGTATACCCGACTGAAGTGCCTGATGAGCCGCACCAACAACGCCGCCTGCAGGCCCGCTTAATAGACTGTCTTTTGGATAAAAGGAGTCAGAGCGCACCAGGCTGCCGGCGCTGGTCATGATGCTCAATCGGGCCAGCGATAACCCGCCCCGGATTCCATTAAGGTAATTGCGGATGATCGGATCGAGGTAAGCATTGGCCACAGCCGTCTCAGCCCGGGGCACGAGTTTGATCTGCCGGCTTAGGGCAGTTGAAAGAGATACAAATGAAAAGCCTGCCGTCTGCAGTGCCGCACCCAGTTGTTGCTCGTGTATCGGATTCCGATAGCTGTTCAATAAGGCTATGGCAACAGATTCTATTTTTCTTTTTTTCAGATCCCGGACTACGTTCTGGATCATTTCATCAGACAGTGACTGAAGTACTTCTCCATGGGCATCAATTCGCTCAGCAACCGGGATTACCAAATCATAAAGAGGTGCCGTCTTGCGGATATTCAGGGTGAAGAGATCGGGTCGTTGCTGATTTCCGATGGTGAGCAAATCACGAAATCCAACGGTAACCAATAGGGCGGTTCGGGCGCCTTTCCGTTCCAGCAAAGCGTTAGTGCCCCGCGTGGAGCCCAACTTCATTTCAATGGGAGGAAAAGAATGTTGAAGTGGCGTCCCGGTGAGGATGCGGGCAGCCAATACAGGTACTTCTTCTGAAGAAGTGATTTCGAATCCGGAGGTTAGTTTTCCCGGCAACGGTCTATCCAATTCAATGATGCTGCGCTCCAGATGAACAGACTTGATGTCGCAATGAAAGGATGAGCCAATCATCCGGAAAACAAAACCGGCATAGATGTCTTTCGAGGTAGGCCACGCCATTGATACCTGCAGAGACCGTGGGCCGATGCGTTTAATGATGCTGCCACGAAGCACACTACTGCTGAGAATCTTCAATCTGCGAACATCACCTGAAGGTGCAGTGGCCAGGCAATCGGTAAACGTACCACCGGTGTCAATCCAGATTTGCCAGGAAGTTCCCTTCATGAGATCCCGAATTTACGGGGTGGGTATTGAGAGGATGATGGTCTTTTTGGCCATCTTAATGCCAATGGCATGGCTGAATTCCTGCGAACCATCTACCCGGTCTTTAAAAACCGGCTTGGTAAACAACAAGGAATCTTCGCCTACGCGTTGGAGGTTTTCACTCACTTGTCCGGCGTCGGCACCACTGAGATAGGCATCGACCAGTTGTTTTTCAATTTCTTTTAAGCTGGCGGCATCCGGCATGAGGGAATAGATGAGCACATGCCGTGCCCTGGCCAGGGAGTCAATACGCGATTGAACGCGCAAAAAGGGATCAATACGCTCCACATCAGCGAGTACCGAGCGACCATACGCAAAGGCTGCTTCCTGGAGTTCTGCATCGGACACCCGTTTGATATCCTGGGTGGCCATCCCCTCGTGAAGACGTTTTCGCTCTTCGTCGCTCAGTTTTCCTCCACAACTCATAGCCAGGAGGGCAATCAACAGTATTCGTTTCATGGATTCAAAATTCGGTCAAATCTACTTCTCCGATGAGAAGTCTCAATACTGGTCCGAATTTATAACTTTGCAGGCTTTTTAGGTATGATCGAGAAACTGGAGGAAATTAACCATCGCTTTGAAGAGGTAGGACAGCTCCTCAGCCAGCCCGGTGTGGTGTCGGACATGAAGAAGTTTGCTCAGCTGAGCAAAGAGTACCGCGACCTCGAAAAGGTGGTCAATAAATATAAAGAGTACAGGGCCTTACTCGATGGGCTTGACCATGCCCGTGAAGTATTAGAGACTGAAAAGGATGCCGAGCTCCGCGAACTCGCAAAAATGGAGTTAGATGAACTGGAACCTAAGCGACAATCGGTAGAAGGGGAGATAAAGGAGTTACTCATGCCCCGCGATCCTAACGACGATAGAAACTGTATCCTTGAAATACGCGCGGGCACCGGTGGAGATGAAGCCGCCATTTTTGCCGGAGATCTTTGGCGGATGTACCAAAGATTTTGTGACCGGAAAGGACTTAAGATGTCGGTCATGGACGTCACTGAGGGAACAGCCGGAGGATACAAAGAAGTAATTAGCCTGATCGAAGGATCAGGGGCGTTTGGCATATTCAAGTACGAATCAGGGGTGCATCGGGTACAGCGTGTGCCAGAAACGGAACAACAAGGTCGCGTTCACACCTCTGCAGCTTCGGTTGTTGTATTGCCCGAGGCCGAGGAAGTAGATGTCACCATTAATCCAGCTGACCTCGAATACCAGACAGCACGCAGTAGTGGCGCTGGTGGTCAAAACGTAAATAAGGTGGAGACCAAGGTACAACTGACACACAAGCCAACAGGTATTGTAATCGCCTGCCAGATAGAGCGATCGCAACATGCCAACCGGGAACGCGCACTTCAGATGTTGCGGGCGAAGTTGTATGAGATTGAGGTAGAGAAGCAAAACAATGAAATTGGTGCTTCCCGCCGCTCTCAGGTGCGCAGTGGTGACCGGTCTGAAAAAATCAGAACTTACAACTACCCACAAAGCCGGGTGACGGACCACCGCATCGGATTCACCCAACACAACTTGCCGGCCATTATGAATGGAGAGGTGGAGGAATTTATCCACCAACTCAAGATGGCCGAAACGGCAGAAAAAATGACAGGAAACTAGCCGGGGCTATTTGTCGTCTTCGCCGGCTTTCTTCAACTCTTCATCCAGGATTTTTTGAATGAGATTTTGCTGACGCTCATTAATTGTCTGATCCACCTTCGCCTGCTTTTTCATAAACCTGAACATAGCATTCTTCTTGATTTCGTAGGCGATGAATACAGTGTATTTCTTATCCTTCTCGTTATAATACTTCTTTTCACCAATCTTTCTTAAATCTGCCAGGTCGGTATTCATGACTTCCCGAGCCAGGCTTTGAAATTTCTCGGCGACGTCGGCGCCCCGCTCATTTTCTGTTTGACCCTGGTAGTTATCAGCTACTTGTTTCATTGTGGTATTCACCTGACCAGCAAGGATTGTCTTGGCTTCGATATCAGCTTTTCCCCGGGCAATGTTGTCCGATGAACTTTCGCCTTTTCCGGTTCCACGAAAAAAGCGGTTATTGGATTCGTAGGCAGAGCCCTGAAATGGCTCATTAACTTTTTTTCCAAATGGATTGGAGGCACAGGCACCCAGGAAAAAGAGGGCAACCAAAAGAAGGTTCGTTTTCATGATAAATGGGTTGAATTCCCTCTAAAACTACGAAAACTGTGCCAAAGCTAGGACCCCACCCGGTGGATGCCCTGCCAGCGAAATGCCCACTTCCAGTGCAATTCCACAGCCACCCCGGCCTGACGAAAAATAGACTGCAGTTCGGACTTATTGAACGCACGAAGCACAGACAACGGCGCATCGAATTGCACCATGCCAGATTTGGAAAAGAGTCGTGTAAGCAAGCGTATGGAATGATACGCCAGCCAGTGACGATGAATGTCGTTGAAAACGAACCCGATCCGCACCTGCCGGCGCAACTGGCTGAAAAATACAATTAACTGCTCACTGGTGAAGTGATGATAAAATAGTGTGCCTGTCACAAGGTCAAACGATCGGGAAGCAAATTCGGCGGAAAATATGTCAATTGTTTCGAATTGAATTTCAGGATAGGACGCACAATTTCGCCTGGCGAAATCTATAATATGGGAATTGGCGTCAATGCCAGTCAATTGCATCGGGATGCCTTTACGGCGACCAAATTCGGCAATCAGTTTGAGCATGTCTCCGCCCCCACAACCCAGGTCGGCAATTGAGATATTGCCGGATTGATCGCGGATCAATTGCTGAACACCCTGCATAGTCACTGCATTTCCTCCCAACCAACGATTGATGAATTCAAGTTCGCGCAAGGTCTGATCCACCACCGGACCGTGGCAATCAAGATCATCCATGATTTCAATTTCCGAAGAACGTTGTGCAAATCGATTCATAATCAATTAAGCGGTATGTTGGATGCGGAGTAACATACTTTCCAGCGTTAGTCCGGGACCAAAGGCGAAGCTTAGCACGCGTTTGTTGTGATCCCCGGCCTGAAGCCGACGCCATACATCTTGCAATACAAATAATACAGTTGGTGATGACATATTTCCAAATTTCCGAAGAACCTTGTACGCCGAACGGTTCTGTTCATGAGTCAATGCTAACTCTGACTCAATGACCTCCAGAATCTTTTTCCCGCCCGGGTGAATGGCATACCAGTGCACATCTGAAAGATCAAGTTGTAACTGATTGAGGAGAGACCGGCTCAGGTGCCTGATGCCGGTTCGAACGATATCGGGCACGTACGACGAAAGCCGCATTTCAAATCCATGATCACCAATACCCCATGTCATATCATGCTCACCCGCAAATGCGAGTTCACCATAAAAACGTTCCAGTTTCAGTTGAATTCCTTTTTTCACGGACCCTTCTACCAACACGGCGGCCGAACCGTCGGCAAATATTGCATTTGCCAACATATTGTCTTCGGTATTCTCTTTTTGAAAATGAATGGTGCATAGCTCCGTGCAAACGATAAGCACCTTGGCTTCCGGCTGGCTTCGAACGATAGCATCTGCCAGCTTGAGTGCATTGAAAGCCGCATAGCACCCCATGAAATTGATGCAGGTACGCTGTACCGAAACAGGTAGCCCCAGGGCCTTCACCAGATCAATATCCAAACCCGGAGCATACATGCCGGTACAACTTACTACCAACAGGTGCGTGATGGAGTCTTTTCTGACATCGGGCCGGCTGCCCAAACATTGATGTACCGCTTCAAGACTTAAGGAAAGTGCATGCTGTTGGTATAACGTCACCCTTTGCCGGGTAGTGGGAAACGGATCGAGCGCGGCCGTATTTTCGTAAAATGTGAACTGATCCTGTTTTCCGTAATCATCGATCACAGAATGCCGAGTGTCAATACCGCTGGCACGGAATAATACCCTGATTTTGCGGGCATCATCTTCATCCAACTGCATGGCCCGAACCATGAATGCGGCGATTGTGCTTTGGGCAAAAATACCTGACGGTGTTGCGGTGCCTATGGCCGAGATAAAACTCATGGACATCAATTATAACCCAAAAAGGAATAATTTAGACATTTAGTTTCAGGCTCATGATATCTAAGTCCACCCTGCTGCATCTGCGGATTCCCTTTTCATTTTTTCTGATGCCTGTGTTTCTGTTTGCACTAGCCATTTCCCCCAACCTGGGCGAATCCAGATTGAAATGGGTCTTTTTCATTGTTCATCTCCTGCTTTATCCGGCCAGCAATGGTTTCAACAGTTATTTTGATAAGGATGAAAAGAGTATCGGTGGACTAAAGAACCCACCGCCGGTTTCAAAAGGATTGTACTGGACATCCCTGTTGCTGGATGCGGTGGCCGTGGTACTTGGATTCTTTTATGTGTCATATTGGTTTTCTCTTATGCTCCTGATCTATGGACTCGTGTCTAAGGCGTATAGCCACCCATCCATCCGGCTGAAGAAATATCCGATCATTGGGTGGTTAGTGACCGGTGTATTTCAGGGGCTATTCACCTTCTGTATGTGCTATGTGGGGATTAATAATTACGGACCGGAAAATCTTCTCCACCTGCGAATCATCTTTCCAGCTGCCCTCACCACCCTCATGCTTTGGGCCAATTATCCAATGACCCAGGTATACCAGCATGAGGAAGACGAGATTCACGGAGACTATACCCTGAGTCGAAGGCTGGGTATTCGCGGTACATTTATGTTTGCCGCTGTGTTCTTTGGTGTTACCACGGTTGGCTTTCTGATGTACTTCGGGCAATTTCAACAGACCAAATATGGCATCACGTTTCTGCAGGCACTTTCTCCCGTGGTGTTGTATTTCGGATATTGGTTCTTGCGGGTTTGGCAGAATCCAGCCAAAGCCGACTATGGACACGCCATGACGTTGAATTTCATCTCTGCCTTTTGTCTCAATATCTTCTTTATCTGGCTGTTTCTGTCCATCAGCCACATCGGGGAATACCTGTTTTAGATTGTCCCCAGCCGTTCGAGCAATTTCTTCGTGGCCCGGATGCCGTCTTCTTCGGAAAGCTTATCGCCCTCGTATTCAATTCCAATAAAATTCGTGTACCCAGCTGCTTTTACGATAGGCAGCATCCGCGTATAGTCGGTTTCGATGCAGTTTCCAACTTCATCAAAGTCGTACGTCTTGGCACTTACACCTTTGGCATAGGGCATCAACTCGGTTACACCTTGATAGCGATCATACTGTTCTGCACAGCCTGGCTCGCCCTTATCCTTATCGCCATAGCGCACACAGAAATTTCCGAAATCGGGGAGGGTACCGCAATTCGGCATGCCCACCGAAGAGATCACAGCACTTAGCCATTTTCCGTCAGATGACATCCCGCCGTGGTTTTCAACAATAATGTTAATGCCTGCGCTTTGGCCATACTCACTGAGTTTGTGAAGACCGTCTGCTCCGGCTTTCGCTACCTCTGCACGGTCGCCTTCACCCGAACAGTTGACCCTGATGGAATGGCAACCAAGAAATTTTGCTGCATCGACCCATCGAAAGTGATTCTCCACAGTCACCTGTCGTTTCGCAGCGTCTAAATCTCCAATCGCCCCCTCACCATCAATCATGATGAGTACACTGGTGACCCCATTGTCATCGCAGCGCTGCTTCAGGTCGCTGAGGTAAGCAGTGTCCTTGGCTTTGTCTTTAAAGAATGAATTCACATATTCTACCGCATGAATATCAAATTCTTTACTGGCCCTTACAGGGAAATCAAGGTTGGTCATTTTGTTATCAAACAATGCCCGGTGCAGTGACCATTCAGCCAATGAGATCTTGAAGAACAATTCTTGCGTTGTGGCAGCAGCTGGTTTTGAAGAGCAGGCTTCTAAAATTCCGGCACCCAGGGTGCCTCCGGCTGTCAGCAGGCCCAGGGTTCTAATGAAATCACGGCGATTGGTGTTGATCATGACAAATTGAGTTTGATATACAAAGTATCAAAAAATGAAACGCAGAACACACTTTTTATCATTGAGGTATCCCGGAACGATGAACGCATCAAATTCCGTTTGAAATTGAGAATGGCTCACCGTGAGTCTTTTTCATCAGATAACGCGCAACGCCTGGAGTAGTATTGGCCAACGACACGGCCAGGTTTGAACTCCACACCCCACCAAACAATTGCTGTATCTGCCGGCCTGCCCATAGCCGTCTCGAGAACAATGAATTCCAGGCGCGGGTGTAGTCCTGTTCCAGCCGATGGCGATCATATGATTTGTCTTCCACATATCGAATAACATGCTCGCTCAACACCTTCGCACCGTGAATGGCCAGTGCCATGCCATTGCCGCACAGTGGGGTAATCATACCAGCAGCATCACCCGCCATGAGAATGTGATGCTCTACCGGTGATTTGGTTTCAAACGAGATCTCATTGATGACTTCCGGTTTTTCAAGAAGAAAGGTGGCTGTTGAGAAGATCTGCCGCAGGAACGGATTTTGGAACAACAGCTCCTTTTCCATATCGTGCACATTGCCATACTGCTTTACGTTGTCTCGATGGGTGAGGTAGCACAGATTGATACGACCTTCTTCCACCTGACTGATGCCACAATATCCGTCTTTGAAATTATGCAGCGCTATGAGATCATCTGCAAAGCCAGAAAGCCTGACGTGATACTTCACCCCTACATAAGGAGATCGTCGGCCAAAAAAACCACGCTTAAGGTACCCATCCAACCGTGATCGCTTACCGAATGCACCAATTACAATGTCGGCCTTATGTTCTTGTTGGGATGTGCCTACCGTAAATACATTTCCATCATAGTGGACAGAGTCAACCTCGCTGCCTACGCTAAATCTCACACCGAGGGATTGCGCTTTGAGATAAAGGTATTGATCGAACGCATAACGACTGATGCCAAAACCGCCTAGATCAAGTGCCATGGACGATGACCTGCCATTCACCGATGTTAGTTGGAAGCGATTAATCTGCGATGGTCCCAATTCATGTGGATAGCAACCCAAATCGCGGAGATAGGGCACAACTTCATTGGAGATGTATTCGCCGCAAACCCGGTGGAAGGGATACATCTTTTTCTCTATGACATACGCCTTTATACCCACCCTGGCCAGGTGAATAGAAGAAATTAATCCGGCGAGACCACCACCAATAATAGTAATTTTCACATCTTTCATTCGTTAAAACTAAGTATTCGCTTTTCCGTAAAACACGGGTGGCGGGAATAAAAACAAATTTTTCATTTGGTGGTTACCCCGGGACGACTAACGAATCTTATGAGTATGAATGAGGCGAATAGATATAGCAGCTGGCGGGTATTACTCATTGGCAATAACCCCATTGAACTTAGTCGGGTTTGTTTTCATTTACACGAAATTCCATATAAGCGTATTCTCACTGAATTGGCGTTTGACCTCACCACAACACTTCATCGCTTAAATCATTTTGATCCCCAGCACATTTTAATTGATGACAACATGGGGTGCCGTGAAATGCATAGCCTGGTACAACATATTCAGCGGTTGTCTGGCGATGTTCCGATAACAGTTGTGAAGAATTCCAACTATAAGGAAACCATTGGCTCCGGGGTCATGAATTTTGTGCTTAAAAGTCAGCTTTCCGGAGAGAAGTTGTACCGCGAAATGATTAATGCAAATCACTTCAGGCACATGCAGCAACATTGGGTGAGATCTTATGGCCGTACCCGCCGCAGGCCCCTGCGGGAATGGATTCAGGCGGCCATGCTCTAAATCTGACTTTCTAGCGCAAAGTGACGGATTACTTTCTCCCCGTTTCGAAGCAACTCTACTTTGATTTTTTTCCCGGGCTTTTGGTTGAATTCACCATTCACCCTTCCCAGGTCCAGTTCCTTCGCTTGTACCCCGTTGATGCTCACCAACTCATCACCACTTTTAATCCCGGCCTTGTCTGCAGGTGAATCTTTTCGAACGTCAGTAATTTCATATTTCCTGAGCCGCGAGCCTTTTGCCTTTAGGGTCAGCCCACTCATGTTGAAGTGGAAGGCATTCGAAAAGCTACTGTTTTTCTTCAGGTAGAGACGCTCGCGCGGGAAATCATAAATGGTGGTAAATCGACTGAGGATCTCACCACCCAGGGTCCCATTTCTGAATATGTCAGTTGCCTTGAGGGTATCGATGTAGGAATTCGCATCCGGAAAATTTACAATGGGATTGTCAATGGTAAACTTCCCGACCGTTACGCCCCGGATGCGGCCAATTTTTCCCGTAATAAGTCCACCCAATCCACGTCCAATCAGACTTTGTACATTCTTTTCAGGAATAAATATTTCCTTGTTGGATGAGGGATCCAGAACCAGTCCGTGACTGGCTCCACTGTCAACAAGCAACTTGGCAGGAACAACAACGCCATTGCTCATTTGAACCGACGCCTGAACATACGGTTTTGTATCCTCGACGTGCATGGGCAACATTTCATATCGCTTGCCAGGCTGAAAAAATTCTGGACGGATAATGGTCACTTCCTTTTCTTTGTAATCGATCTGAACGATAAACCGACTGAATATTTCATAGCCCAATACGCCTTGCACATCCGTACCCAGGTAATTGCGAAGTTCCAGATAGTCTTTTTCAAGAACCAGCACAGCATGACCTTCACCATGTAGCCCGGGCAGGTCAAGCGTTACATTGTTGGTGACGTAGGCCTCTACTACTTTGTCACCACCCGGCCCGGCAACCATATAATGCCTGCCATAGTTAAGTTTTAAAAGATCGCTGAAACTGCGTTCCGTTAGAATCGTAGTACGTACCCCGGTATCAAGAATAAACTTCAAAGGCAATTGACCATTTAACACAACAGGTACGATCACCAGGTTGTTCACGATTTCAATTGGGAACTTCACCTTATGTCTGCCGCCGGTAATAGCTAAGCCCAACTGGCCGTGTGCCACCACCGGAAACATCAAGAATAGAATGTATAGTTTAAGAAAGCGCATGAGCCGAGTTGCCCCGCTTAAAACTATTGAAAAAAAACAGAAATGAAATAATTGTTAATCGGTAACTACCCCCAGTGCGGTGAGCAATTTGACTGGAGAATCAGCGACAGTAAGAAATTTAAGGTTTTCGGCTGCCAGGAAGCCCTCACCAGTCATGATTTTCATTTGATCGACTAGGGGTGTAAAAAACCCTTGTAGATTCAGGAGACCGATTGGCTGATTCACGAGGCGCAATTGACGCCATGTAAGGATTTCGGCCAGTTCATCCAATGTGCCCCATCCGCCCGGAAGGGCAATGAATACGTCAGCGAGGTCTGCCATTTTCTTTTTGCGCTCATGCATCGAATCAACGATGACGAGTTCGGTAAGACCCCGATGTCCTACTTCCCGCTTCATCAGAAAGTCAGGAATTACACCTGTCACCTTCCCGCCGTGCTGCAAAGTGGCATCGGCAACAATGCCCATGAGGCCAATATTGCCGCCGCCATATATCAGGGTATGACCGTGTATGGCGATGAGTTCGCCCAGGGAACGGGCCGCATCGGAATAGCGGGCATGATGCCCGGTGGCAGACCCGCAAAAAACGCAAACATTCATTCGACTGATCCCGGATCAGTGCTTAACGTCGTGTTCGTTATTACTAACTGATTTGTTGGGGAACAGCCACGGCGAAATGAAAGCCAGGAGGAACAACGGGCAAACGACTCCAAAGAAAAACCACATAGTAAATTGTTTAGGCCGCCAATTTAACCCGGATTTGCCATTTCTTGCAATATTTGAGATCATGCGGAAACATTATATCTGTATTTTGAGTTTAAATCGCACTTAGCTCCTGTCTTGCAATGAAAAAAGTGATTCTTATTTCCGGCCTGGTGGTAGCCCTGGGTGCCGTGGTGGCGATCCTGGTAGGCTATAAGTTCACCAAATCCCATAGCCCGGAGGAATTGGTTTCCTATGAGGAAGGCAACCTGCACATAGCCGTGTCTTACAATCGTCCATTCAAAAAAGGCCGACAGATTTTTGGTGCCCTGGTCCCTTACGGAAAAACCTGGCGTACGGGTGCCAACGAGCCAACCACACTGGAAACCAACAAAGACATCAATATTGGCGGCAAAATCCTCAAGAAAGGCAGGTATTCATTGTGGACTGTGCCAAATGAGACTTCATGGCAGGTAGTGTTCAACTCCAGCGTGCCGAATTGGGGTGTTGACGTAATGAAAAATGGCCAAGCTGCCCGAGATGAGAATACAGATGCGCTGGTAATCGAGGTCCCTGTGATGCAGACTGAAAAAGAATTTGAACAATTCACCATCAGCATTGAAAAGGCTGATGACGCACTTGAACTGGTGCTCGCGTGGGATAAGACGCTTGTTGTGGTACCGTTTGTGGTCAGCGAATAATCAACTTAACCCTGGTGCGGGGCCTGTCGGCTTCACTGAAAGGGGCTGACAACAATTTTTGCAAGAACTTGATCCGATCACCGTTCACCCCCGCTTTAATGAAATAATCCCGGAGCGTTTGTGCCTGGGCTGTTGTTCTGTTATTGTGGTAGCGCACCTTCACCACCAGCGAGTCGCGTGTGGCCGTTGTGACTGAGTCAACGGCATAGCTGACTGGAATTCGAATAGTATCCCGTTGAATTTCGGTCATGTCGGGTGAAATCTTTAGCGTATCGTTGAGATAAGGCTCCAGGGATAATTCAAAGGTGAAGTTGAGACGCGGGTTGCCATCCATGAGTCGCTTCACGCGCCGCAGTTCCTGTGCCGACAGCGGGTCGAGGTCCGCAGTAAGGTCGCGATATCCGATTCCCTCCAGCAGAATAGTATCTCCTGCAGCAGCAGCTTTCAGTTTGGCACTCACCTTTTCAAATAGTGAGAACTTTTCTTTGGTCAGGTCAAAATGCCTGGAATAGAACGTGTAGTTATCAAGCGCAGGCTCAATGGACAAATCATATATAGATCCCTCCTTTACATAGGTTACGAATTGTCCGGCTGAATTGGGGTTGGTTGCAAAAACCTTGGCGTTATTGCGCAGATCAAATATCGATACGAAGGCTGACCCGGGTTGATCGGGTCCTGATACCTGACCTTCAATTTTGATGGTGGTCTTTGGTCGGATCTCGGCAGGGAACAACAACTCTACCAATTCGGTAACACGCGTTCCCGGTACATGCTTTAGCAGGTATCTGCCCAGGGATGAAGCACTCACAAACTGATCGTCACCGGGTGTGTTGGCGAAGTCCAGCGCCAGCGGTGGGGTCCAGGCATTGTTCTGGAATCGCGTCATAAACAAGTCCATCCCTCCTTTATTTGGCTGCAACTTGTTGGATGAAAATATCAGCGTTTCCCCATCCCCCATTATCCGCGGTGACTGCGAATTGCCAGTGTTGATAAAAGCAGGTAGTTCAGTGGGTTCATCCCATTGCCCATTGGGCTTCTTCCGTGCAACCATCAATTTACACCGGTCGGCTTGCGTGCCGGTCATGGTTTCACATCGCATAAAATAAAAAGCCATCCCATCGGCGGATGGCGAGGGGCAGGCGTCATTTAATTTTGAATTAATTGGGTTGAGCAGGTTGACAGGCTCTGCCCAGGAGCTGCCGCGGCGCGCACTGGCGTAAATGTCGTAGCCGCCCATGCCATTGGACCTGGCATTGCTGATGTATAGGATATTTCCGTCCGGGCTCAAGCCAAAGCCATACAGGTAGTTCAAGTGATTATTCACAGACCGGGGCAAGATCACCGGGTCTGTCCAGTTGGTACCTGATTTATTGGTTTGGTTAAGGGTCAGGGCATTGTCCTCCGCCACATCGGCCAGATACACGATCGTGTTTCCATCCAATGCAATAAATGGCGCCGAGTTGTTGATGGACGAGTGATTTACGTTTGCCGGCATCTTACGAAGCCGGGATTGGCCAAACATCACATGTGCCGCCAGAACGGCCACCAGGACTAAATGCAATCGATTCATGACATTAAAAGTAGCTAAAAGCCGTACGGATACATGGGGTCTCTTCCCCGAAAAGTAGTGCCAAACTTTTATGGACTTGAAAATTTGAGTTAGTTTTAGGACAATGATTCAAGTAATCCCATCCATCGCCATTCGCCGGGGCAAGGTCGTCAAGATGAGAAAAGGTGACCCCAACAGCGAGAAAGCCTATGACGAAAATCCACTGGACCTCGCCAAGCGGTTTGAGGACCATGGCATCGATGTAGTTCACCTGGTCGACCTGGATGGCGCGGAGCGCGGGAGCCCGAAGAATTTTCATGTGCTGGAGGCCATTGCGAATCATACCGACCTTAAGATTGATTTTACGGGGGGCATCAGCACCGACGGGGATATCAGCAGCGCCTACGAATTTGGCGCAGACTACATTACAGCGTCAAGTATCGCAATTACCAACCCTGAATTGTTTGCCTCATGGGTTATGTCGTTTGGACGTGAAAAAATAACCCTGAGCGCGGATGTGACTGACGTAAAAACAAAACAGGTAGCCTTTCGGGGATGGGCCAAGGAATCTGAACTAAGACTCTTCGAACACCTTCGTTTCTTTTATGATAAGGGGCTCAAATATGCCAAGTGTACTGACATTTCCCGTGATGGTGTACTTGAAGGTCCTGATTTCAACTTTTACCAGGAAATACTCACCGAATTCCCCAACCTGAAAGTGTTGGCTAGCGGCGGCATTCGCGGTGTGGACGATATCCGCCGTTTGAATGAAATGGGCATTTTTGCTGTTATTTTTGGCAAGGCGTTTTATGAAGGTATCCTGAAGTTAAAGGACCTTGAACAGTTCCTCATCAAAAGCTGAGTTTACTACTCAGTTTTCATCGCAATTATTTTTAGATCATAAACTGCGGGGCTGTATTTTAGCCACCCAGCACCATCATGGCGAAACCAATCCGTAATACTCCTCCTCCGGCTGATGCCACCGGCCATGACGTGATCGAAATCGTCGGCGCCAGAGAACATAACCTCAAGAATGTCAGTGTCAGCATCCCGAGAAACAAATTGGTGGTGATTACGGGTATAAGTGGGAGTGGCAAATCATCCCTGGCCTTTGACACGCTTTACGCGGAAGGTCAGCGCCGCTACATGGAAAGCTTCTCTGCATATGCCCGCAGCTTTATTGGCAACCTGGAGCGACCTGACGTTGACAAGATCAACGGCCTGAGCCCGGTTATATCCATCGAACAAAAAACAACCTCGCGAAATCCCCGCTCTACGGTGGGTACGGTCACGGAAATCTATGACTTCATGCGCCTGCTCTTTGCCAGGGCCGGAGAAGCATTCTCCTATCTCTCCGGAAACAAGATGGTGCGACAGTCTGAGGATCAGATCATCAATAACCTGATTCAACAATTCAAGGGAAGGAAATTGACACTGCTGGCACCCGTGGTCCGGGGCAGAAAAGGGCATTACCGGGAGCTTTTTGTTCAGATCCGAAAGAGTGGATATGCCAAGGTCCGGATTGATGGTTCCGTTGAAGAGATAACGGCCAAGATGCAGGTGGACCGCTATAAGATCCACGACATTGAAGTCGTCATTGACCGCATCGTGCCGGATGAAAAGGACCGCTACCGCATCGCACAATCTGTGGCCCTGGCGCTTAAGGAGGGGAAAGGCGTGATGATGGCTTTGGAGGACAATAACAAGGTTCACCATTTCTCCAAATACCTCATGGACCCTACCACAGGATTGTCCTATGATGAGCCTGCGCCAAATCTTTTTTCATTCAACTCACCCTATGGTGCATGTCCATCCTGTGCGGGCCTCGGTGTTATCGAAGAAATCACCGAAGAGTCGGTGATGCCTAACAAAAAAGTAAGCATCGCACGGGGCGGCATTCTTCCCCTCGGAGAATACCGGGATATCTGGATCTTCAAAAAGATTGAAGCCATCCTCAAGCGTCATAAGTTTTCCTTGAGCACCCCGTTGCAGGATATACCGGCCGAAGTGATCAAGACACTCTTGTATGGTGATGATGTGCCGGTGGCTGTAGCATCTGTAAAGTATCCGGGCACAGAATGGAATACACGCTTCGAAGGAATAATTAATTTTCTTGAAAAGCAGCGCGATGAAGGATCGGACTCGATTCGGAAGTGGGCTGAAGACTTCACCGTAGTGAAAACTTGTCCGGAATGCCAGGGCGCCCGCCTGAAGAAGGAATCCCTATATATTAAAATTGACGGGAAGAATATTTCCGAACTGGCGCGCCTCGACATTCAGGAGTTGAGTCGGTGGATGACTGGCCTTGAAGATCGACTCAATGACAAGCAACGGGTGATTGCATCCGAAGTGCTCAAAGAAATCCGCAAGCGCATCGGCTTTTTACTGGATGTGGGGTTGGAATATCTCAACCTTGATCGCCCCCTGCGTACCCTGAGTGGCGGCGAGGCGCAACGGATCCGGTTGGCAACTCAAATCGGAACGCAATTGGTGGGTGTACTGTACATCCTTGACGAACCCAGCATTGGCTTGCACGCCAGGGATAACGTGAAATTGATTAAGGCCTTACAGGACCTTCGGGACCTGGGCAATTCCGTGGTAGTCGTGGAGCATGATAAGGACATGATGCTGGCATCAGACTATGTGATCGATGTGGGCCCTGGCGCTGGACGACATGGTGGGCAGGTTGTTGCAGCAGGCACACCCTCGTATTTCCTGACCAACAGCAGCACTACCTCCAGGTATCTGAACGGGAGCTTGTCAATCCCGTACCTTAAGAAGAAGCGAGCCGGCAATGGTCAGGCACTTTCTCTAAAAGGTGCTAGCGGGAATAACCTTAAGAACATTGACCTGAAACTTGAGTTGGGCACATTCACTTGTGTTACTGGGGTATCGGGCAGTGGGAAGTCAACCTTGATTCATGATACGCTATTCCCCATTTTAAACAAGCATTTCTTTCATGCCCATGCGGAGCCATTGCCTTTCAAGAAAGTAGATGGCCTTCACCATATTGATAAGGTAATAGAAGTAGATCAGTCACCAATTGGTCGCACTCCACGATCTAATCCAGCCACGTACACCACAGTCTTTTCAGACATCCGGGACCTCTTTGCTCAACTCCCCGAAGCAAAAATCAGGGGCTATAAACCAGGACGGTTTTCATTCAATGTGAAAGGCGGACGTTGTGAAACGTGCGAAGGTGCGGGCCTCCGTCTCATCGAAATGGAATTTCTGCCGGATGTTTATGTACACTGCGAAACCTGTAAGGGCAAACGCTATAACCGGGAAACACTGGAAGTCAGGTTCAAGGGAAAATCAATTTCAGATGTGCTCGACATGACGGTGGAGGAGGCGGTGGTCTTTTTTGAGAACCAACCCAAGATCCTTCGAAAAATTGAAACCCTTAATGATGTGGGCCTGGGATACATCTCACTGGGGCAACATGCTACCACCCTGTCGGGTGGCGAAGCGCAACGGGTAAAACTCGCGACCGAATTGTCCAAGCGCGATACCGGCAAGACATTATATATCCTCGACGAACCGACAACAGGATTGCATTTTCAGGACATCTCGCATCTCCTGGATGTGTTGCAAAAGCTCGTTGATAAAGGAAATACGGTGCTGGTCATAGAGCACAACATGGATATTATCAAATCGGCCGATCGGTTGATTGACCTGGGTCCGGAAGGTGGCGCAAAAGGGGGAAGAATTGTTGCCATGGGTACTCCTGAAGATGTGGCCAGGAACCCGGCAAGTTATACCGGCAGGTACCTGAAGCCGGAACTGCAGTAGGGAATGGACTCAACCGCCCGTAAAACAGGGCTATCCACCTTTTTGCTTATTTCTACCTTTGCCGTAACATGGTAAACAAAACACGGTTATACTGGACGCTGCAGGTGGGAGGCTGGACATTTTATGCCTTCCTGCAGATCATCGTTTCCATGTTTGCTTCCAATCAGGGGGTAAGCACCCAGCGAATCATCTTCCTGGTATATGAAGCATTCTTCTGCCTGTTGCTGAGCCACGGGTTCCGCAACCTGATCAACCGCCGTCGCTGGCTTGACCAAGGCATGTCCATCCTGATTCCACGGGTAATCCTGAGCGTAGTCATCCTGGGGCTTATCATGTACTTTCTCCGGGTGCCGATTTCCCTTCCGCTGGGACTGTTCAGTAATAAGGTCGCCTTCGATATCAAGAACATCATTGGTCTCAGCTTTATCTATGCGTTTATCTTCTTCCTGTGGTGTGTGTTGTACTTCATCTACAATTATTTTGAACGATACAATACATCTCTCAAACTTGAGGCCTCAGCCAAGGAAATAGAATTGAATAACCTGAAGTCTCAGCTGAACCCCCATTTTATTTTTAATGCCCTGAACAGCATCAGGGCCCTGGTGGACGAAAATCCGGTAAAGAGTAAGCAGGCTATTAATCAGCTCTCGAACATCCTTCGCAACTCGTTGACCACAGGAAAGCGCGGATTGACCCGCTTTGAAGATGAACTCAAAATCGTCAACGACTACCTGGGCCTGGAGAGCATTCGCTTTGAAGAACGATTGCAAACAACGTTTGATATCGATCCTGCCTCCCGCGATTTTCTGGTTCCCCCCCTGATGATCCAGACGCTCGTTGAGAATGGCATCAAACACGGCATAGCGAAACTTACAGCTGGCGGCGTAGTGCAGATAAAATCCTCTGTGGTAAACGATCGCCTGAGCATACAAATCAGAAACAGCGGACATTACCTGAACGGAAACAGGCGTGAAGGTGGTGGCCTGGGATTGCAAAACACCAAGCAGCGCCTGAAACTGATTTATGGCGATAAAGCCTCATTTCGAATACTCTCCGAAAACAATACTTTTGTTTTAACTGAATTGGAAATACCGCATTTGCGCTAATGATTTAATGTAATTTTCACGATAAGACCGAAACCATGAAAGCCCTGATTGTTGATGATGAGCGGTTGGCCCGCAAAGAATTGATGAAGTTGTTGGAGGAGCATCCTTCCATCGAGATCGTTGGTGAAGCCCAGAACGCGGATGAAGCTGAGCAAATGATAACCGACCTGAACCCTGATTTGCTCTTCCTGGATATTCAAATGCCCGGTCGTACTGGCTTTCAGTTGCTCGAATCCCTCGACACGGTGCCCCTCGTGGTATTTACCACAGCTTACGATGAGTTTGCCATCAAGGCTTTCGAAGTAAGTGCATTGGATTATTTGCTTAAGCCGATTACCGCAGAACGACTCGCCGAGGCTGTTCATAAAATTCAGGAGAAAGAACGCACACGCTCTGGCAAAGGCCGTGATCAGAAGCTGGGCCTCGAGGACCAGGTCTTTGTCAAAGACGGTGAGCGCTGCTGGTTCGTGAGCCTGGCCAATATCCGATTGTTCGAGTCCGATGGCAATTATATCAAAGTGTACTTTGATACCAACCGCCCCATGATTCACAAATCACTCAATGCATTGGACGAGAAACTAGATGAGCGTGCTTTTTTCCGGGCAAGCCGCAAGCACATTGTTAACCTGAGCTGGGTAGAGGGGATAGAGCCGTGGTTCAACGGTGGGCTGATGGTAAAACTCCGGGGAGGCGACAAGGTGGAGGTAAGCCGTCGCCAGGCTGCCAAATTTAAGGATATGATGAGTTTGTAATCGCTAATGGTTCGGCTGACGATAACGAACAGTAAATGTTCCCTTTGGTCTTTGGGCGATCAAGAAATAGGGGATCCAGATGACCGCAGCAATAATGGCACGGCTAAGGGTGCTGTAGGTCTCAGATTCTGCATTCAGATCCAACCAGTTGGCCACCATCAAATCTGCCCCCTGCAGCAATAGGTTGAATACATAGTATCCAATAAACAGATAGGGCACACTGGTTCTACGCTGAAACATCAGCCATGCCAGATAGCACGTATATGTTATCAAGCCTACGTTAAGTACGAATTCAGCGAGAACATATGTGTATAAACGTGATGAGTCAGAAAACAGACCGCTCCAGGTACTGTAGATGAAATAAATCCCATCAGACTCTGCAAATATCTGAAATATCATAATGAAGGGTGTCACACAAATCCCAAATGCTGGCAAGATGAGCCATCCACCAATTTGTGCGTATTGTTCACTTGAAATCTGAACTTCAGGATCCCACCGGTGCGCCCTCATCAAGAAGAAAATTGTAAGCCCAACGACTACAAATAGAATGATCAGATATGGATAGTTGAAGGCTGCTTGGCTGGAAGAACGCTCATCGTTATAGGTAATTGAAAAAGTCAAATGATCATTTATTTCCTCCAATCGATTTACGTGATTTTTTATTTCATCAGGATTGATTGATGATTTCAGTGACTGATAATGGTGAGTAAGTTCGATAATGACGTCTTCCTCTTTGTAATTTACCTTTGAGCGATATGTAAAAGCCGGCGACTCAACTTCACGCACCAGGGTTTCAACATTCCAAGGTTCGGGCATCTTTAAATCTATTTCCTGTGTAAAATCCAATGGATGCGAAATGGAGAATGGGTTTTTCCTCAGGATGGTATTTGGTTTAGCGAGAAGCCCCGCCATGCTTCGGGGATATATCTCGACTTTATACTCATTTTTCATGGAATCATACTCCCAGAATGAAGCTATCTGATATGCTTCATGAGAAACGATTACGTTATTGGTAGCATCATCGCTCCACGTGATGGGCCCTTTGAGACTAATATCCTGATAGTCGCCTGCATAAAAGTTCAAGTATTGCCTTGAAATTTCTTCTTTGCTGTTGGAGCCAAAGTAACTGCGAACGTTATCTGCAGCAGATCCTGAATAGGTTGTTGTGACCGTAAGATTTGCGTTTCCGCCAACGCGATCCAAATCAAAAACCTCATGGGTGATTGTCTTGGATGTCGTGGCCTCCGGCATAGGGACCAGTGACCTAAAGTCAGGATCGAGTACCAAACCAAAATAATAGTTTGGAACTGTCCGTTTTGAAAGAATGCCCCGCTGTAGAGAAATTGTCGGGTCTATCCAATAAATGGAATCTTGGATCTCAAAGCGTACAATACAGTGATCAAAATAGGGAGATGGCAGATAGTCGGGCAATGTTTTCCCGGACCTTGTATCCACCAGCACGGGTTGACTCTTCACTCCTAATTCGTTCAGCAATGAAACAAGCAGAAACGACTTGTCCTTACAATCACCAAATCGCTGCCGGAGCACATCGGATGGTAAATGTGGCTTGTACCCATGAATTCCGTCTGATAGGGACAGATATCGTATCTCATCTTGCACAAATTCTATAAGACGTACGATTGCTTTATCCCGAGGCAGCCCCTGAATACCCTCAATTCTGTCAAGCAGTCGTTCATCAGGCTTCTTAAATAAGGCGGCGCCCCACACAGCCACTTCATGCCAACTGCCATAATCTCCAATCTGAACATGTTGATATGGATCATGCCATCCTGGCGTAGACTCCTCGCTGAGTAATGCAGGGACTTGATCGAGACTCCATTCGTAGACTTTATAACCATGGTCCTCTGTTATCTGTGGCGCCGGAGGGTGATTGAATGAGCGTAATTCGAATTTCTTAGCAGCGGACGTTATAAATCGCACTGAAATCCGCCCGATCGGCATAGCATAGTTGAAATAGAAATATCGAGAAGTATGGTCTCCAAAAACCGGATTTGTGCCAGTTACAGTCCAAGCATATTCCAGCACGTCTCCAACCTGTAAATCCTGAATCTGAAAGATGGCAGTTAGACTTTTGTCATAAATTGATCTATCCATGCTGGTTTCCCGGCGGATAACCTCAAACTTACCCATCGACAGTTGATTAATCTTGCGACCATTTCGATAAACATTAATGAAATGAACCGCAAGGTTTTGATAACTGGGATCGAACGATCGACTAAGGGTGGAGATATTCTCCAGGCCCTTCTCAGAAATCACCTGCTGCGCTGCATGATAATAACTCTCGCGACTCGCACTATTAACCTGCTCATCACTAAGCAAATCATAATACCCGCCTGAGGTACCGGAAGTGTCATTAGCGTGAATGCCCTCAAACGTAACTGGTTTTACCCAACCCGAAGGTGGCAAAACCTTTACCTGATATGACTGCGCCACCAGGGTATGGCTGGTAAGAAGAAACAATCCGAGAAAGAATCGCATGTGGGTGTTTATTTCATCACCAAATCCACCAGCTCCTTCTCCACTTTCCAATCACGAGCCAGTTTAAGCATAGCTGTTGCTTCCATCTCGGTGACGTAGCCTTTGAGGTTGTTGGATTCCCAAACCATATTAATCAACTCAACCCGCTTCTCTTTGGTATAGTCACCAATAATGTCATTGAGAAATGTGCGTGCACGCTCGAATGAGGTAAGCTGGTCCTTTTCAATGAAATCAACCGCCCACTTCAACTCTTCAGCAGCGCTCAATCGGTCTGCTACTTCTTCCAGGTCTACCTTTTCTTCCGGATCCAATCCGTGGTAGTAGAAGATAACCGCCTTCAGCAGCAAATAAACACGCTTTTCCTCTGAGGTCATTGGGGGTAATGAATGCTCAAATTAACACGTTGGGCCGGAACTCCAAAGTTGTACTGATCAGCCCTCCACCATCAGGTCCTCAATCAACTGGTCTGCCAGGAGTTTTCCAGACCTGGTCAGTCGCATCACCGTACCCACCATCACCACAAGTTGCTGATCAACCAACCGGGATATGTATCCTTGTCGGGTTGCCAACAATGGTTCATTCCACCGCTGCAGAATAATATTAAAGTCACATCCATGCGAGGTGCGCAGGGAGGTGAGCAGGTACTCGTTGATTTGATTCGATCGGGTGAGAATTTCCCGTTCGGCAGGAACTACCCCACTTTGAATAGAACGCACATATTGAGGGTTATTCCTAATGTTAAATTGTCGGGTCGTCCCGTCGAATGAATGAGCACTTGGTCCGATTCCCAGATAAGGAACGCCCGCCCAATAGCTGCTGTTGTGTTTCGATTCAAATCCAGGCTTGCTGAAGTTTGAAATCTCATAATGTTCATAACCTGCCGCAGACAGGACGTCCATCAGGCGCTCAAACTGACGGGCAGCTATTTCCTCCTGTGCAGGTACCAACTTGCCCCGCTTTTTCCAATTGCCAAATACGGTGCGCTCTTCGATGGTGAGCGCATATGACGATATGTGTTCTGGTGAAAATCCAATGGCCTCTTGCAACTCATCTGCCCACGACTCTTCACCATGGCCGGGTATGGCATAAATGAGATCAATGCTGATATTTTCGAATCCGGCGTGCCGAGCATCATGAAGACATTGCCTGGCCCGGTCCGCGTCGTGAACGCGGTGAAGAAACCGGAGTGTGTTTGGATCAAAAGATTGTATGCCTATGCTCAACCGATTGACGCCTACCTGATGAAGATCCTTCAGATGTTCAGGAGTCAGGTCGTCTGGATTGGCTTCCAGGGTTATCTCGGCAGTTGCATCGAGTAAATAATTCTTTCGAACCGCATCCATCAACCCGGACAACTCGTCACCTGTGAGCAACGAAGGTGTTCCACCGCCAAAGTACAGCGTGCGAATGGGTTCATTGGTATAGTTCTTTTGTAATTCAAGTTCGCACATCATCGCCTGGATCAACTCCCTGCGTTCATGGGTATTCGTTGAAAAATGAAAATCGCAGTAATAGCAGGCCTGACGGCAGAAGGGAATGTGAAGGTAAAGTCCGGCCATGCGTGAATTTGCGAATAGTTTTTTCGGTATTGGTGTCGCTTTGGAATATTTTTGACCCGTGCTACGCATTCTCCTCCTTCTCTTCGTTTGTCAAATCGGCCTGGCTGCACCCTATGTGGTAAAGAACCTTCGTCCCGATTGGAGGGCGCACACCACACATGGTTATCAATCAATGTCCCACCCGAGCGACAAGCTTGCTGCTATCTATTTTGAAATTGACGCCACGCGCTATCCAGGCCACCACCTTTCAGTGAAGGACTCCGCCCCGTTTAGCTTGTTCGTAAATGGCAAACTGATCTATTCAGGCATGTCGCATATTTTTAACCTGGACAGCCTCTCGAAAAGGTACACCCCACATCTCTGGATTGGCATCTACACCCCGGGCGGATTGGCGCAAATGTCGACCACCATTATTTATGCGGATAACCTACCGGCTCCATCCCAGGTTACGGCATTAGCCAGGAAGCCGACATTCTTCAGGAATTTTGTTGTAATCGCCGTTTCTGTTTTGCTGATTTTCTGGCTTACACTGTTGCGAACCAATCCCCAACTAACACTCGATTATTTTTCATTTGCCAAGATCTTTTCGGTGCAGGAGCGCAACGAAAACCTGCTGGCATCCCGGATTACCTCCAGCGTAAATTTTCTTTTTTACTTGTTCTGTGCCCTGCTTACCGGATTCCTGTTGTGTGCCGTATTTTATTTTGCCGGCAGTTTTTTCCAGGTCTCCAGATTTATGGAGATCACATCAGTGGGGGATGCTTTCTCCTTTTGGCTCCGCTTGTCATTCTATATTCTACTGCTGCTAACAGCCAAATTGATTGTCGTGCTGATCTTTTCGTCTTTGTTTAATTTTCGTGAAACCGTCAGCTTTCAGTTCTTTAATTTTTTGCGATTCACCCTCTTTACTGCCGTTAGTATGGCCCTCCTTTCATTGGTTTATTTCGTGTTGCAGGGAGGTCAACCTTTCTTTTACCGTCAACTAATTGTGTTGGCACTTGCTTTAATGAGCGCCGGTTCAGTCATGGTTTTTATAAAATTATTGGCGCGGGCCCCTTTCTCCTTTTTTCATTTATTTTCCTACCTTTGTATCTCGGAAATCATACCACTGGTAATCATCATCAAGATTTTCTTCTGACACGCTCACCCCGATTTGTGCTGATATGACTGATGCGGTTTTACTTGACAGAATGCGGAAAGTAAAGAGCATTCTGGTCACCCAGGAAGCCCCTACCGATCCGACCTCACCGTATTTTAAAATCGCTGAGAAATACTCGATCAAGATAGATTTCCGTCCATTTATTCAAGTTGAGCCTGTTCCCGTAAAAGAATTCAGAAAACAGAAAATCGAAATACTGAACTATACGGCCATCATTTTCACCAGCCGGAATGCCGTAGATCATTTCTTCAGCCTCTGCCGCGAACTGAAGATCGAGATGCCACCAGACATGAAGTATTTCTGCATCTCTGAACAAACATCCAACTACCTCCAGAAATACATCGTTATCCGAAAACGGAAGATATTCACAGGTCTCAAGGATACCCGTGACCTGCTCGAGATAATCAAGAAACATAAGAACGAAAAGTTCCTGTTCCCCTGCTCGGATATCCGCAAGAACGATATACCCGACTTCCTCCGGGAAAACAATTACCACTTCAGCGAAGCCATTACCCATCATACCGTTGCCGCCGACCTGTCTGACCTCAAAGAGGTTTTCTATGATATCCTGGCCTTCTTCAGTCCCTCTGGTATCCACTCCCTGTACACCAACTTCCCTGACTTCAAACAGAACAATACGCGCATTGCTGCCTTTGGCCCCGCTACGGCAAAGGCCGTGCACGATGCCGGATTATTGCTGGACATTGAAGCACCCCTGCCAAATGCCCCGTCAATGACGGGAGCCCTGGAGCTCTATATCAAAAAGGCCAACGGCGTTAAATAATTTAAATACCCGGTTTCGTTACTTCATGGTCTGTCAGGCATCAAATCCTGTATATTTGACCATCAAGCCTTTGGCCGTGAAAAAGACCCTGGTACTATTGTTCATGTTACTGTCGTGGGATGCCTGGTCTCAACAGGATCCACAGTTTTCGCAGTACATGTTCAACTCGTTCTACTATAACCCTGCCTTTGCTGGAATAGATGGCGTTACCAAAATCACAGGCTTATACCGCACCCAATGGCTGGGTTATACACCCACATATGGCGATGGGGGAGCACCCACTACCCAAATTATTAGCGTACACACACCTGTTCCCATGCTCAAGGGTGGCGTTGGTGGCTATATAGTCAATGATCAGTTAGGGCCGGTGTCAAATTTTGAGGCCCAGTTTTCTTATGCTTACCACCGGAACATCCGGGACGGAAAATTGAGCATTGGTGTTCGTGCCGGCATATTCTCCCAGAAAGTCAATTTTGATTTGTACCGTGCTACCGATCCCAACGACCCACTGCTGGCGGGCAAAACAGGCAAGGAGTCGCAACTACAACCCGATGTTGCTGTGG
>DAOMGC010000005.1:0-89300 GCA_035430125.1 Cyclobacteriaceae bacterium
GGAATAAGTTCGTTGTACTGGGGTTCCAAATAGGCCTTTGCCTGTTGCTCGTGGTGGAGTCGCACGCGCAGCACTTCAAGTGGGCACGAAGAAACAACCCGGAATGGGATCGCCGAAAAATTTCCTACGGCTTCGTGATCGGACTTCACACTACCGCCTACGAACTTAAATATGCAGATCGTTTTGTAACGCAATCATTTGATACTGTTCATTCTGTTCAGGGTTCGTTTTCACCCGGTTTCTCCCTCGGTTTCCTGGTCAACCTGCGCTTCAATGATGTGCTGGATTTGCGTATTATGCCCAAGGCAGGATTTTATAATCACAAACTCACCTATTACTACACGAACAACAGCACCAAGCAACAGCTGATTGAAACTACCATGGTGGAGTTTCCGGTCCTGCTGAAGTACAAATCCCAGCGACGCGGCAACGTTAGGATGTATATGGTGGGAGGATTCACGCCTTCGTTTGAGGCTTCTGGTAAAAATGATATTCAATCCACCACGGCCAACCTCAGTGTTAAGAGCCGAAACCTGACCCTGGATGCGGGGTTCGGCTTTGATTTCTATTTTCCACTCTTTAAGCTATCTCAGGAGATACGCTTTCAACGGGGCATTAGCGAAATGCTGGGAAATGATGCCAGCGTGTATAGCGCCCCCATCAAACACCTGAATACGAATACCATTTCAGTTTACTTCATTTTCCAATAAAGGTTTTCATGAGTACCCAACGTATTGTTCTGATCACCGGTGCTACCTCAGGTATTGGTGAAGCAACAGCCCGACTGCTGGCAACACATGGATTTAAACTCATCTTATGTGGACGTCGGGCCGATCGACTGAAGAAATTGCAAACTGAACTTTCGGCGAGAACAGAAGTGGCAACGTTATCTTTTGATGTTCGCAACCGGGAAGCCGTTACCCGATCCTTGCAATCACTCCCAGAGCCCTGGAGGAGGATCGATGTGCTGATTAACAATGCCGGCAATGCCCATGGCCTGGACCCCATTCAGTCGGGCAATGTGGATGACTGGGATGCCATGATGGACATCAATGTAAAAGGATTGCTCTATGTGTCGCGTGAAATTCTGCCTGGCATGGTAGAAAGAAAGTCGGGTCATGTTGTGAACCTGGGCTCCATCGCTGGAAAAGAGGTGTATGCCAACGGCAATGTGTATTGCGCCAGTAAGTTTGCTGTAGATGCATTGACCAGGGGCATGCGTATCGACCTCAACAGTGCGGGCATTAAGGTAACGGCAATACAGCCCGGCATGGTAGAGACAGAGTTTTCTTTGGTGCGATTCAAAGGTGATGCTGAACGCGCTGCCGCCGCCTACAAAGGGTTGACAGCCTTGAAGGGAGAAGACATTGCTGACTTGATTCTCTTTGCCATCACACGTCCGGCACATGTCGTTGTTGCTGACCTGGTAGTTTTTCCAGTTGCACAGGCCAGCGCCACCGTGGTGAAACGCGACTAATCACATCCACCCCTTCAATCCATCATCGGAGTTAGCCTTGGCAAGTAGATGACTTTTGTCAGCAAACGTTGATTGGAGTCAGTATTCCCCCTTAACAATTTGGTAATATGCGGTCTTTTCCAAAACTTCGAGAACCAATTACCCCAGCCCCATGAAAAGGATAATCAAGAGTTTCTCCCTCATCATCAACTATAAGACATTCATTGTCACCGCGTTGTCGGTGGTTTCTACCTACTGGTGTGTGGCAAACCACATCACGGCAAAATTCCCCGATATGCTGGTGGGCGTTGCCATTGTCTTTCCGGTAGTCTTTTCAATTGGTTCGGCGTACAACCGCAGGGAAACGGCCCTCCAGCGCTGGGCTGATTTCAGGGGCCATGCCATTGCCTTGTATTATGCTACGCGCGACTGGACTTCAGACAAGGATACGGACCTGCCGATGCGCGCAAAGATGCTCATCTCGGATATGATGGAACAATTGAAGGATATTCTGAAGGGTGGCCGGGAAGAGTGGGTTGAAAACGAAGCAAAATTCTATCAACTATTTTCAAAACTGTCCAACATTACCATGGAGATGCGCGCGCATGGAGTGCAAAGTGGCGAGATCTCACGGGTAAGCCAGTACGTTAGCAAAATGGTTATCGCCTTTGATAACCTGAAAGTCATTTATCTCTATCGTACGCCGGTCACCTTACGCGCCTATAGTAAAGTATTTATCTATGTATTTCCTATTATCTACGGCCCATATTTCGCCAGCCTCGATCAGGACATTGCCGCTCAGTTGGAATTTGTGATGCCAGTGCTATATAGTTTTATCCTGGTAAGCCTGGACAATATCCAGGATCACCTGGAAAATCCTTTTGATCAGGTTGGGGAAGACGATATTGAATTTGACGCAGAAGAAACAAAGCGCTTGCTCAGCTGAGCAAAACGGTTACAACAAAAAAGCCCCGAACCGGGGCTTTTTTGTTTAGTAAATCCTGGCTATTTCTTTTTCTCCTGAACAGCAATCTGCAGTTCGTTTAATTGTTCGCTGGAAATGACAGACGGTGTATCAATCATCATGTCGCGTCCTGAATTGTTTTTCGGGAACGCGATAAAGTCCCGTATACTGTCTGCGCCACCAAACAGGGAGCATAGGCGATCGAAGCCAAATGCAATACCCCCATGCGGTGGTGCACCAAACTCGAATGCCTCCATCAGGAACCCGAATTGTTTTTTGGCTTCTTCTTCAGAGAAACCAAGATGGGTGAACATCAGCTGTTGCGTAGGCCGGTCATGGATACGAATAGATCCACCACCCACTTCAGTACCATTGATAACCATATCATAGGCATTGGCACGCACTTTTCCGGGTGCTGTGTCCAGCAAAGCGATATCTTCCCGCTTGGGGGAAGTGAACGGGTGATGCATGGCGTGGTAACGGTTTGTTTCTTCATTCCACTCCAGCAGCGGAAAATCAATTACCCAAAGTGCCGCGAACTTATTCTTGTCACGAAGACCCAGTTGGCCGCCAATGAGGAGACGAAGTTCACCCAGGGCCTTACGGGTTTTTTCGGCTTCACCAGACAATACCAATAGCAGATCGCCAGCTTCGGCATGGCAAGCCGTAGCCCATTTTCGCAGTTCATCTTCACCATAAAATTTGTCCACGGAGGATTTGATGCCACCCGCTTCGACCCGGGCATAGACCAGCCCCTTGGCGCCGATCTGTGGGCGCTTTACAAATTCAGTGAGTTCATCCAATTGCTTGCGGGTATAGTGAGCACAACCCTTCGCACAAATGGCGACAACCAACTCTGATTGATCAAATACGGGAAACCCTTTGCCTTTGGCGATTTCGGTCAACTCCACGAATCGCATATCGAATCGGGTGTCTGGCTTATCCGATCCATAGTACTTCATGGCTTCCGCATAGGTCATGTGAGGCACAGCAGGCATGTCGATGCCTTTTACATGCTTGAACAAGTGACGGACGAGGCCTTCGAACGTAGATAAAATATCTTCCTGAGTGATGAAGGCCATCTCACAATCGATTTGAGTGAACTCAGGCTGGCGGTCAGCGCGGAGGTCTTCATCGCGGAAGCACTTAACAATCTGATAGTAGCGGTCAAAGCCGGAAACCATCAGTAATTGCTTAAAGGTTTGGGGTGACTGGGGGAGGGCGTAGAACTCACCCGGGTTCATGCGGGAGGGCACAACAAAGTCGCGGGCTCCTTCTGGCGTGGATTTGATCAATACCGGCGTTTCCACCTCGATGAATCCCAGACTATCTAGATACACCCTGGTTTGCTGGGCCATCTTGTGCCGCAATTGTAAATTCTCTCGAACCGATGTACGACGCAGGTCGAGGTAACGATATTTCATGCGGAGGTCATCGCCGCCGTCGGTATTCTCTTCAATGGTAAAAGGAGGTGTCTTGGACTCGTTGAGGATTTCCAGTTGTTCTACCTTGAGTTCAATCTCACCGGTTGGGATTTTGTCGTTTTTGGATTGACGTTCAGAAACGGTACCCGTTACGCGCACCACGAACTCCCTGCCGAGGTGTCGGGCAGCTTCGATCAACTGAGGATCTGATTTTCCTTCTTCCAGGAAAAGCTGTGTGATGCCGTAGCGGTCGCGTAGGTCAATCCATAAGAGACTTCCCTTGTCCCGGAGTCGCTGTACCCAGCCCGTCAGGGTGACTTTCTGCCGCACGTGCTGAAGCCGGAGATCTCCACAGGTGTGTGTTCGTAGCATGCTAATTTGATTAATTTTGGGCGCGCAAGTTACTAAACGTTAACTGTTATCGTTATACCCTCATCCAGGAATAAATGATTCGAATACTAAGCCTTTTTGGACTCGTACTGCTGACGGCAGGCGCACCGGGAAAACTTGTTAAAACCAAGGTTGGGGATGGTATTTCAGTGTCTATCCCATCCGAATTGATGCCTATGACACCCGATGACATCGCTCAGCGTTTCCCATCAGTCAGGGCACCCTTGGGCGCCTGGTCGAACGAGGACCGGGTAGTGGATTTCAGCGTCAATATCTCAGCCACCAACTGGCCCGATGCCAATGTGCCATTGGCGCAGAAGTTTTTCAAAGCCGGTTTGAGCAACCTTTATGATCGGCTGGACATGAATGATGAAGGGATTGTCGTGCTGCACAAAAAACAGTTTATATTCTTTGAGTTTGATTCCCGCATCAATGGCGATCGGCGTAAAGAAGGCTATCAAGATCCGATATTGAAATACACCTACATCATGTATCTGGTTGAGCGTGGCAGGACCCTGGTCTTCACGTTCTCCTGCCCGAAAGACCTGAAGCAGGATTGGCAGACTACCGCAAAGGCTATGATGCACAGCGTGCATGTACGCTAGCCGGAAACCCTGATATTTTTTTCAAGTTCATTAGCCGCGAGCAAAGAATAGTTACTTTGCAACTGGAATGGATCAGCCTGTCATGGAATTGGATGACGCCTACTTTATGAAGGAGGCTCTAAAAGAAGCTGCTAAGGCATTTGAAGCAGGCGAGGTGCCCGTGGGTGCGGTGGTCACCAGCCAGAAACGGATTATTGCACGGGCCCATAACCAAACCGAGCGATTGACCGATGCTACTGCCCATGCCGAAATGTTGGCCATGACGTCAGCCTCCAACTACCTTGGCGCTAAATACCTTACTGAGTGCACGCTATATGTCACCCTGGAGCCGTGTGTGATGTGCGCCGGAGCACTGCACTGGGTTCAACTGCAGCGGCTGGTATTTGGAGCTTCAGATATACAGCGTGGTTATAGCCTCGTCTCTACGCCATTGCTGCATCCGCGTACGGAAGTGGCACGTGGTGTTTTAGAACAGGATTGTAAGAGCTTGATCACACAGTTTTTCCAACAAATCAGAACAAAATAGATAGTGCAATATGAGCATGGAACTAAAAGGAAAGGTCATCCAGTTGCTGGCTCCCCAAACCGGGATGGGCAAAAAGGGCCAATGGAAGAAACAAGAGTTTATCATAGAAACCCAGGCACAGTATCCCAAAAAAGTATGCCTGTCGGCGTGGGGGGACAAGATCGATCAATTTCGCCTGAGCGAAGGAGACCTGGTCAATGTATCAGTTGATCTGGAGAGCCGTGAATACAACGGTCGCTGGTATACCGAAGCACGTGCATGGAAATTGGAAAAAATCGGCGGAGGATCTGAGAAGGGTGCCTCGCTTCCACCCGTGGGCGACGAACCCTTCGTATCGGGATCGTCAGCCTCGGATGATTTGCCTTTTTAAGAAATCAGGCTTTCGCCTTTTTGCGTGATTCGTCCACAACGCGCTTACCGTTCTCATGCTTGCCCAGAACGATAACATCTTTTGTGGTCTCGTACTGACGAGCGGCCTGTAACATGGCTTGCTCGCTGTCGCGGATAATGATGGTTCCGGTCTTGGCGCCTTTGTTGCGAATTTCAAGGTACCAGCCGTCTTTTTTCTTTTTTGGTAATACTGGAGGTCTGCCCATTGATCCTATTGGTTGAAGTTATAATTGATTCAATCCACGACCCTAATTGCACTCCCGGCAAAAAAAACGCCTTTATTGGGGTGAATTAGGGCTTTCGAGCCGCAAAGATAGTGTTTTATTTGGGTTTGCCGGCTGGAATTATCCCTTCGCCCTGCCGGCAGACAGGTACCCGGGCAACACCACACCAGCCTTGAGCGCTGGGTCGGCCTGAGGCACACCATATGTAATCTCCATCGGCACAACGCCTGCCCAAACGTCCAGGTCGTAGTCTTCGGCGTCGTCTTTGGGTGCTCCTGTCCGGATTTTGGCCGAAGCCTCGTGAATATCAAAAGAAATGACCAGGGTCTCCTTCCATTCATTGGCGGTAGGCTTGCGAATATCGTCCCAACGCCCGGGACAGACCTTATTGGTAAACGCTTCCAGGGCCAGGTACTGTTCGTCCTTATCTTCGACCAGACGCGGTGTGCTAAATATGATGACGGATCGATAATTCACCGAGTGATGCATCGCCGATCGGGCAAGCACCAGGCCATCCATGAAGGTAACACCAATACATACAGGCATTTTTTTGGCCACGAGGTCGCGCAGGTATCCGCTGCCTACGCTTCCATGCACATACAGACGGTCGTTGATGCGTACAAAACCAGTGGGAATCTGAAATGGTTGTTGGTCAAGCGCAAAAGCCAGATTGCAATAAAGGGCCTCATCCAAAATTGCATACACCGTTGCTTTGTCGTAAGAACCCCGCTTAGGAAGCCTGGTGATTTTGGTTTTTTCGGTAACCGGAAATTGATCTGCCATAAAAGTTGGTTTAGTGATATCACGAGCGCACCGTCAACAGAATTTTTCCAAACTGTTCACTTAGCTTCATGTGTGTAAATGCATCATTGATTTCGGAAAGTGCAAATGACCTGTCAATGACAGGTTTGATTCGGTGACGGTGCAGGAAGTCGAGCATAGAGAGGAACTCATCCGGGGTACCCATGGTCGTTCCCAGGATGCTGACCTGATTCCAGTACAAAGTCCGGGTGGTCACCTCATTGATATTTCCTGCTGTTCTCCCGAAGTTCACAATACGTCCGCCGGGAGCAGCAAGATTCACCAGCGCCCCAAACAATGGTCCGCCAGCACTGTCTATGATCACGTCGAATGCGCCGGCCATGCTGCGAAGTTGATCGGGCCAAAGTTTATCCCTGTAGTCAACCGCACCTTTGGCACCGAGTGCAAGGGCTTTATTTCGTTTATCTGACTGTGAAGAGGTGACATACACAATGGCACCAAAGGCATGGGCCATGGTCAACGTCCAAAGCGCAGCGCCACCCCCGATTCCCGTTACCAATATCCGCTCACCGGGTCGCAAGCGGGCTTTGGTAAATAAGGCGCGATAGGCCGTGAGCGCAGCCAGGGGTACGGCCGCTGCTTCGGAGAGGGTAAGGTGTTCCGGCTTTTCAGCCAATTGCTTTTGATGAATGACCAGGTACTCAGCGAAGGTACCATGATCAGGGAATCCGAGGATCTTAAAGGTATTGGACTGCACCATCGGATTCTTACCCCAGTCGATGGACGGATTGACGATCACTTCTTTACCAATCCAGTCCTGGGCCCCTTCTCCGGCTGCCTCAACAATTCCTGACCCATCTGAACCCAATGTTACCGGTAATGCCAGCGGCGCTGCTTGCTCATGCTGAATCCAAAGGTCGCGGTGGTTTAACGCGGCCGTGTCAATGCGGATCAGCACCTGGTCTTTGGCCGGTATCGGCCTGGGCACATCTGCAATCAGCAGCGGTGTACCCTTCTCCCGAAAGAGGGCCGCTTTCATGATTTGGTGATCAGGCTGGAATGATATAATTCCAGTTATGCTTGTCAGCAATACTGCCATTGCGAATGCCGGCCAGCGTTGCTTTCATTCGCAATTGAATACTGTCTGCAGCCACCGGAGGTAATGAATAGTCCGTACCATGGATATTGATAACGGCGATGGGAGCGACGACGGCAGCGGTACCAGCACCAAACGCTTCTGTCAGCGACTTGTTCTTGAATCCTTCCGCCAGTTCATCCACTGACACGCGACGTTCCTCAACCGTAATTCCGGCTTCGCGGGCGAGTGTAAGAATGGAATCCCGGGTGATGCCATCCAGGATCGCTGAGCTCAGCTTCGGGGTGACAAGTTTGCCGTTTAGCACAAACATCACATTCATCATTCCCACTTCATCAATGTATTTGTGTTCTTTGTGATCGGTCCAAAGCACCTGATCGAAGCCCTCCTGACGGGCAACCTGGGTCGGATAAAACGCTCCGCCGTAATTTCCGGCACACTTTGCAAATCCGGGACCTCCTTCAGCAGTTCTGGTATAGTGGTCTTCAACTTTTAAACGAAATGGTTTGCTGTAATAAGGTCCGACTGGACTGGTGAGCACCACATACTTGTATTGATCGGCTACCTTGACACCTAGGCGTGATTCGGACGCAAATACCAGCGGACGCAGGTACAATGCACCTTCGCCACCAGGAACCCATGCACGATCAAGGCTGATCAAATCGTGCAGGGTCTGAATAAACATTTCGTAAGAGATTGATGGCATACACATCCGGTTCAGGGATTTATTCATCCGATCGTGGTGTTTTTCCGGACGGAAAATAGTTATGCTTCCGTCGGCACGACGAAATGCCTTCATGCCTTCAAATATCGCCTGACCGTAGTGCAAGGCAAGGATCGCCGGTGTCATGCGCAATTCGCCAAAGGGTACAATCACGGGCTTGCTCCAATGGCCACCCTTCCAGTCTGATAGAACCATATGGTCAGCGATATATTTTCCGAATTCTAGGTTATTAAAATCCGTTTCGGCAAGGCGTGAATGCGTGGTCTTTTGAATATCAAGCGCAGGTGCGGCAGTCATAGGAGTAGTTTTTTGTTAAGGTAAAAATATTTTCACTGATTTCATGTGATGCTACTGGAACCGGATTACGGGTTCATGATGAATAGGAAAATTAACAGACCGGGCCAGAAAGCAATGCGCGTGGGCTTGCGTATGTAAAGCAATGGCTTTGTCTTTCATGCTAGCATCGGCTACAGTAACTACAGGATGTAGCGTGATCTCTTTGAACTGTCCGCTGCCATCCGGGTTTTCAACCATGGTACCGGATGCTTCATCTTGATAAGCCACCACCACCACCTGATTCACGGCACAAAGGTGCAGGTACCAAAGCATATGACATGCCGAGCAAGCGGCCACCAAACTGTCTTCCGGATTGTATCTTGATCCATCTCCTCGAAAAGAAGGATCTGAGGAGCCAGGTATTTCTGGTTTTCCCGTAGCGGTGATTACATGATTTCTGGAATAAGCCTTGTAGTCGCTGGTGCCACTACCCTCATTTCCGGTCCAGGTCACCGATGTCTTGTATTGATGTGTTTTAGACATAGTCAATCGATAAAGATTTTGCCGATGAGATAAAGACTTGCCCGACCTGCAATTTCTACCCGATCGCCAAGCAATACGCAGTCCAACCGTCCACCTCTCGACGAGCATTGGATGGCGGACAGATTGCGCTTGCCAGTCCTGTTCGCCCAATATGGGGTTAGGGAGGTGTGGGCCGATCCGGTGACCGGGTCTTCGTTAACACCAGACTGCGGTGCGAAGAAGCGGGATACAAAATCAGTTTTGTCACCTGGCGCCGTAACAATAACTCCGCGGCAGGGAACCGTGGCCAGACGAATCAGGTCAGGTCGAAGGCTTCTGATTTGAGATTCATTCTCGAATACGAGCATGAAGTCGGTCTTACCCTTTAATACGGTAATGGGCTTAATATGAAATGAATTGCCCAACGCTTCGGGCAGCATAGCGGGTGTCAGGATATCTGCAGGGAAGTCCAGGACCAGTTGCGTTCCTTTGCGGGATACAGACAGCGGGCCGCTCCTGGATTTGAAGGTGATCTTTTCTTCGCGAAATCCTTCATGGTTCATCAGTACATAGGCCGTTGCGAGTGTCGCGTGACCGCAGAGATCAACCTCCGTTGTCGGTGTAAACCATCGTATATGATAACCGGCTGGTTCCTTTACATAAAAAGCAGTTTCTGCCAGGTTATTTTCCAGTGCAATGTTTTGCAGCAAGTGATCGGGCAACCAGGAGGTAAGGGGCACAACAGCAGCCGGATTTCCCTGAAACAGTTTCTCAGCAAAGGCATCTACCTGATACAGGACAAGCTCCATAGTCGGTGGTTAAGAATTTTCTTCGAGTACAACTTCTTCAGGCTCAGCCGAAGGGATGGCGGGTGTTTTCAATTGATATCCTTTGTTGACGAGATATACCCCCAACACAACGATCCCAATAGCGATGAGAATTTGCGTATTGAGCTTTTCGCTTAAAATCAACCAGCCCAGGACTACAGCCACAATGGGATTGATGTAGGCATAGAGCGATACTATGGTCATTGGAAGATGCTTTATGGCGTATGAGTAACACGCGTATGCCGCCACCGACCCGATCAAGGCCATGTAGATCAGCGAATAGACAACGGGTTCGGACCAACGAATGGATGAATAGTCATCCAGCAGCAAACTGATGGGGATGAGGAAAAGTGCGCCAAACACCATTTGCAGCCCGGCATTCAGGAAAGGGTTGGAGTGCGTGTTTTTCTTCTTGATGTAAATGCTGCCAATGGCCCAACAGAGATTGGCAGCGAAGGTAAGCGCAATTCCGAGGGTATAGTTGGCATCAGAGAATTCACTCAGGTGTTCCCAAAAGATCAGCAGGATGCCCGATAAACCGGTAAGAAGCCCTGTTACGATCAGCCAATTTGGCTTTTCATCGCGGGTAACGAGTACATTGATCAGGATGGTCCAAACGGGCATCATCGAGCAGATCACGGCAGCGACGCCTGATGAAATATAAACTTCAGACCAACCCACAACGGATATGCCCAGGGTAACCATAAACAGTCCACTCACAGCCTGATGGATGAGCGTATTACGGTCAGGCCATGATGCCTTGCCTACGGTCAGCATGAAGGCTACCAGAATAGGACCTGCGATCGTGAAACGCAGCAATGAGAAGAGAAATGGTGGGAATTGGGTAACGCCAACCCGTAATCCAAGGTACGTGGTGCCCCAGATCACACATACTGCCCCCAAGGCTATGTACGCGATCAGCAGATTCTTTTTTGGCGCAGCATTCATGGGACAAATTTTCCCGGTTTAACGGATACAAAACAGTTTCAGTTTTTATTATTTTGACCATATCAGTTTTAGCCCGGTGAGTGACCCCGCATTTGCTGCTCAAGTGACACGAGGTAAAGGCGAGGGGAACCGATTAAGGCTGCTTGCCTGCATGAAGCAGAACGCCAATTTTGAGGCACCAGTAGTTTACCTGCAGGTTGTCTGTATACACCGGGTTGGGTGTCGGTGAAGGAATTATACTGTAGGAGGTGCGTGTGGCCTTTAGTACGGAATTAAATTCGAGTGAAACAAACAAGTGTCGGTAATGGAATCCGATTCGCGGATTCACCCCGAACTGTGGTTCAACATTCGTTTGACTATCGTTCATCATTCCGAGTCCGGAACCAATATGATACCGGTGGATACCCATGCCAGCAAAGGGCCTGAACGGTTGTTGGTAGGTCGGGAAGAACCTGGAGATCTGTATGCCATAGGAACCCACGCTGGTAGAGCCATTACCTGTAGCATCCGGGCCTATGATCCCTTCGACCCTGGCTGAGATCATAAACGTGCTGTTGAGCTTGAAGGAGGGCTCGGCAAACATCATCGGACCAATAATGGGGTAGGCACCAAGGCCAGAACCCAGCGCAACCTTGAAGCGATTGCCGGACTGCGCATGAGATGCATTTGATAAACAAATGATCAGGACACTAATCCCGAGGTAACGCATCGTATTGAATTTGTGAGTGTCAACGATAGTGTCTGGATTTTATTTTACCAGGATCAGATATTGCCAGGGGGTTAATGGAATGCTCTTTCCAGGCGCGAGACTGAACTGCTCGCCACTGAAATAATCCAAATAAGTGCCTGTCGGACAACTTGGATTGAGTCTGACGACCGCTGAATTTCTGGAAAAATTCATAATACCAACAACGTCATCCGTTCCCTTTGTTCTCCTAAAGGCGTAGATGGCGCTGTCGCGTTCATTGATTCGAACGGGTTGACTGCCGTATTCACCTGCCCAAAGCGCCGAGTGGTCGAGGTGAAGTTGCACCAATTTCCTATAGAAAGGTTGCAACTGTTGGGGGTCGCTCCAATCGATGGTATCCTTGGCGAAGAATTTAAGTCGTTTGTTTAGTCCTGCCTCCTGGCCGCTGTAAAGCATGGGCATGCCATACGCAGTAAAGATAAATGCGGCAAACGTCTTCATCCCATCTCCATAGCGTTCGAACTCCGTGCCATGCCAGGAATTTTCATCATGGTTGGTGATCATGGTTAACCGAAAGGGTTGCTGACCATATTCATGAATGTCTTGATCGATCCAGTCTGCAATGTCATTGGCATTTGCTTTGCCGGGAAGGACATCGTCGGTAATATGAAGCAGTGGCCATGCGTAGGTAGCATCAAAATTCAGGTGCATGCGTGCGCCGTCCCATTCAGCGAGCCAGAAGAGATCCTTGATGGGATCCAGGGCTGCACGGGCTTCTTCCCAGAAATACATGGGGATTTCATGTCCGGCATGGTCGCAACGGAATCCATCTATCTGGTAGGTATTGACCCAGAACTTCATGGCTTCGATCATGGCTTTGCGTGTCTCGGGATTCTTGTGATTGAGTAAAGCAATATCCAGCCAGTCGGATTCATGCTTGATATTTCCATTTTCGTCGTGTGCATAATACTCGGGATGTTCTGTTATCCACGGATGATCCCAGGCCGTGTGGTTGGGTACCCAATCCAGTATAACATACATGCCCAGTTGGTGAGCCTTTTCCACCAATGTTTTGAAATCTGCTTCGTTTCCAAATTCCGGATTTATCTCGTTATAGTTTCGTATGGAATAGTAGCTACCCAGGGGTTCTTTTCTATTCTTAACTCCAATGGGCTGAACAGGCATAATCCATAGGACACCGACACCAAGTTCCTTAAGCCGGGATAGATCATCGGTAAAAGCATTCAATGTTCCTGCGGCGGTATGCTGCCGAATGTTTACTTCATAAACCGTCAGGCCTGCTACCCGTTCACGCATTCGTAGGGCGGATTGATCTCCGGACTGGCAAGCAGATAAGATGAGGAATATGACGATGATGAGTTGGGATGGTTTCATGAGAAAGGCTTGGCAAGTAAAGATAAGGACTTTATGAAATGGGCAGGACTTAGGTCAATTTTATTAAATTTGAATCTGAAGAAATGAATGAACCATGGACGTAAAAGATAGTAATGGCAATCTGCTGGCAGATGGTGATACCGTAACCCTGATTAAAGATTTAAAAGTAAAAGGGTCTTCCCTCACGCTCAAGCGCGGTACGGTGGTAAAGAAAATTAAGCTCACGGATGAGTCAGACGAGGTAGATTGCCGCATAAACGGGAGCAGCCTTGTGCTTCGCACCGAGTTCCTGAAGAAATCATGATTGAACTGATCTGCTGGACCTAAACCCTAAACATATGAATGCATTTTCCCGGAGCTGGTTGATTACGAAACTTAGCTTTTCAGTAATCAATAAGGATCGCGAACTGTTATGGTTTGCTATTCTTTCTTTTCTGTTTTCAGGACTCTATTTGTTGGCGATGTTAGTACCCCTGGTCTGGTTTGGCTCTTTTGAAGATGATCCGGAAGGTGGTCAGCGCAATCTTGAGTTAATAGAGTATGTCATAATCTTTGTTGCCTATTTCGGCCTGGCTTTTGTGGCAACATTTTTCAATGTATGTGTGGTGTATACGAGCAAGGTAAGGTTTGAAGGCGGTGACGCGACCTTCGGAGAGAGCTTCCGGTTTGCCATGACGCGCCTCGGCCTGATCTTCCAGTGGAGCCTGGTCTCTGCTTCTGTAGGATTGCTCCTGAGAATTCTCGAGAACGCTTCCCGTAACCTGGGCAAAGGCGGTCAGATTGTATCGTCTATCATCCTGAGTTTGGTGGGTATGGCCTGGGGTATCGTAACCATCTTTGTGGTTCCTGGTATCGTATACGACGGACTGGGACCATTCGATGCGATCAAAAAGTCGGTTGAAGTAATCAAGAAAACCTGGGGTGAGAGCCTGATCCGGCATTTTGGTCTCGGACTTATACAGTTTATAGCGGTCTTTGCAATAATTGTGGTAAGTGCTGGGCTTACCTATGGGCTGAGTATGGCATTTGATTCCATCGGCATGCTGATCGGTATTGGATTTGGTGTCCTGATGCTCCTCCTCTCCATTCTGGTATTCGGCGTCGCGACCTCAATTTTCAATACGGCACTGTATGTCTATGCTACCAAAGGGACCCTGGCCAGTGGCTTTGACCAGGATACGATGCGCTCTGCTTTCCGTACAAAGACCTGACAGGTCTTTAAGACCTGTCAGGTCTTCTTTTTTTGTACCGCCTGAAAAGCGGCCTTGAGGTCGGGAGACAATAAGTTACTGGCGTTCCATCGGGCCATAAATTCGAGGGCTTCGGCGACGCCATGATCACGTGTATGCTGCAAGATGGTTTTGGTGCCCCGGATGGAAATGGGTGACTTCGAGGCAATTGTGCCGGCAACCCGCTGTACAGCGGCCATCATGGTTCCTTTGTCCTCCATGAAATCATTTACCAGCCCAATCTCCCTGGCCTCAGCAGCACCGACATGCCTTCCGGTAAATGCCATTTCTGCGACCACCGCCGGCTTTACAAATTTGGGTAACCGTTGCAAGGTGCCCAGGTCGGCCACCATACCCATATCAATTTCCTTAATGGTAAAATAGGCATCAGCTGTGCAGTATCTCAGATCGCAGGCCGCCACAATATCCAACCCACCACCGATACAACCATTGTGTATGGCCGCAACGACGGGCACGTTACAAGTTTCAATTGCTGTGACGCAGGCCTGTAGGTGCAAAATCATCTCATACAGTTGACGGCTCCGTTCAGGTTCAGGAATTTTTTCGAATTCAACCACCGACATCAATAACTCCAGGTCAATGCCTGCACAGAATAGCTTCCCTTCACCTGAAAGTACGATCACGCGAACGTCGTTATTAACACCCAGGTCGTCAAAGATGGCTTTGAGTTCAATCCAGGCCTCCTGGTGCAGGGCATTCGCCTTTTGGGGCCTGTTGATGATGACGTGGGCTACCCGTTGGGTAACTTCAACCCGAAAGTGTTTATACATATTCCGAATGTATTTATTCCACTTTTGAGATGCAACCGCTACCGGAAGGCCATGAGCGAAAACGTAATCATGGCCGTGTGTTTCTGTGGGTTGATTGCTGGGTCTGAAGTGTGAATCATCACAAGGCCAGACAAGCCGATGCTGGCCTGCAGGTGGTCGGCCAGGCGAATGCGGCTTAAGGATACACTCAGTCCTGCAGACCAATACCAGCTGTTATCGAGTACCTGATTATTATGCCAGGTAGAGGCTATCACATCCAGGTGTTTGTGGGTGTACAGAGCCCGGAAACGATTTACCCAGTCGCGTTCTTCGGGCTCAAAAACGAGATTACCCAACAGGCTCATATGCTCCAGGGCAATCTTCTTATTCAGCCGGTATGAGGTGGTCAGCAGAAACACCACGTCCGAACCCTTATCTACAATGGCGTTTTGTTCTTCCAGGAATGAACCAATTGACGGGGTCATCGTCCACTTGTCGGACAGGTGAAGGTTCTTGTATACCGTGATGAGGGCAAAATTGTAAAACGTGCCATGGTCTACGAGATCTTGCCCTTTAAACACCAGGAAGCCCCACTGTTTTCGGTCGTAAGTAAAGTTGATATCTGTAGTTGCGTTATCACTCCCTACCCGGCCCCCAAAATTGAAAATTGCTTTGGAGTGGGCGCGCAGGGTGAGCCGCCAGTGAGAGCGGTGTTCTTTAGTTTTCACCGTGTCCTGATCAACAGCATAAACAGCAGTTATAAGCAGTAAAGACATCAGAGTGATCAGTGTAATTTTTCCAATCATGACCCTGGAGCGCCGTTTTCACGGACTTGGTAAATTTTTTGTCAAAAGTCGGATATGGTTTGTGTAAATAACAGTTTCAGAATCGCTATTTTTGACCATATCAGTTTTATACCCCATGCGTATCGAAACCACACAAGATCACCTGTATCAGGAAGTAGCGGACCGGATTGAGCGCCTGATTGAAAAGCAGACCCTCAAGGTTGGCGATAAGTTGTTGTCCGTTCGAACCCTCAGCAAGGAGCAGGGGATAAGCCTGAGTACAGCGTTTCAGGCTTATTACCACCTAGAAAGCAAAGGATTGGTGGAGGCACGCCCGCAATCCGGGTATTATGTAAAGTTCTCTCCGCGACATATGCTCGAAGTTCCGCGCTGTGCAAAGCCTGCCGAGGAGGCAATTCCGGTGACCATCGATCAGATGATCAGCAGTGTGTACAATGACCTGCGCTCGGACAAGCTGATCAATTTTTCATTGGGAGCTCCCGCCGCCGAACTGCTCCCTGCGGCAAAATTGAACAAAGCCGTTGTTCAGGCCTTACGTTCGGCAAAGGACAATTGCCTGAACTATGAACATATCCAGGGCAATGTGCAACTACGCAAACAGATCGCACGACTCTCCTTTAACTGGGGCGGTACCCTCAGCGAAGACGACATCGTCGTCACGGCAGGCTGTATGGAAGCGCTGTCCTTAACCCTGAAAGCCATTACGCGGCCCGGCGACGCGGTTGCTATTGAAAGCCCGACTTACTTTGGAATTTTTCAGGTGATGGAAAGCCTGGGTTTGAAGGTAGTCGAGATCCCAACAGATCCAACCTCGGGTATTGATTTGGATGTGCTTGAAGGTTCTATCAGGAAGTTTAACATTAGGGCCTGCCTGTTTGTATGCAATTTCAATAACCCCATGGGAAGTTGTCTCTCCGACGAAAAGAAGAAGAGACTCGTGGAGTTGCTTACCCGTCACGGTGTGCCTTTGATTGAAGATGATATTTATGGCGAGTTGTATTTTGGCAAGAGCCGGCCACGTACATGCAAATCGTTTGACAAGAAAGGTATCGTAATTCAGTGTGGCTCTTTTTCCAAGTCTCTGGCGCCAGGCTATCGAATCGGTTGGGCAGTGCCTGGCCGGTTCACGGAAGATGTGATCCGGTTGAAGCGCATGAATACGGTGGCTACGAATACCCTGGCCCAGGCTGCCATTGCTGAGTTTCTGGAAAACGGCAGGTACGAACTGCACCTGAGACACCTGCGCCGCGCCTTACACACCCAGTGTTTGAGGTACATCCAGGCGATTCACGAGAACTTTCCAGAAGGTACGCGTGTTACTCGTCCACAGGGCGGCTTTGCCTTGTGGCTTGAACTCGACAAGAAGATGGACACGTACAAATTGCACAAGCGAGCCCTGAAAGCGGGTATCGGCATCGCGCCCGGACAGATTTTTTCTTCGCGTGGTCGGTTTGGCAACTGTTTTCGGATGAGTTTTGGACTCCCTTGGTCTGAACGCGTTGAGCATGGCATTCGAACATTAGGTGAGCTGGCCCGAAAGCCATGACCGGAATCTATTTACGTAAACCCTTTCTCACCCCCTACGGGGATAGTATATTTGACTAACAAAAAAAAGCAACTATGGCCTTTACACTTCCTGCACTTCCGTATGCCACCAGCGCTCTCGAACCACATATCGATGCGCGCACCATGGAAATTCACCATGGCAAGCACCACAACGCTTACGTTACAAACCTGAACGCTGCGTTGGCGGGTAAACCCGAGGAGAACCTCTCCATCGAGGAGATTTGTAAGAATATTTCAAAGCACCCGGCTGCCGTGCGTAACAACGGGGGAGGCCACTATAATCACTCTCTGTTTTGGACGGTAATGGGCCCCAATGCTGGTGGTGCGCCGACCGGTGCACTGGCTGATGCCATCAATGCAGCCTTTGGCACGTTCGATGAGTTTAAGACAAAATTCAATACCGCCGCAACCACGCGCTTCGGCTCTGGATGGGCCTGGTTGGTTAAAGATGCTTCTGGTAAATTGGTCATTACCTCCACTCCCAATCAGGACAACCCTCTTATGGACGTTGCTGAAGTGAAGGGCACCCCAATTTTGGGCCTTGATGTATGGGAACATGCATATTACCTGAACTACCAAAATCGCCGGCCAGATTATTGTGCTGCGTGGTGGAATGTGGTAAACTGGAAAGAAGTTGCCCGCCGGTTCGCCTAGACCGTGAGTCTGAATTAAAGAAAAGGGGCTGCCATTGGACAGCCCCTTTTTTGTGGTCTGGAATACAATTATTTCCTGCGAATAATGTAGGCAACACCGGCACGAATGCCGAATGCGGAGCCATTGAAGTAATAGTCGCCCATGGCCTCGAGCCGCCAATTGTCTTTGACCGCCTTGGAGTAGCCTGCTCCGAGTGCTGCATCGTTGGCACCAATTAATCCGCGAAAGCGAACAAAAATGTTATCGTTGGCATACCAACGGGCTCCCATGACAAATGAGTTCTTCTGACGGGTGGTCCAAAGTTCGGCACCTGCGCCCACGGCAAAACGGCGATCTATGAAGTAACTGACATCAAAACCCAATTGGGCCTTATCAAATAGTTTGACGTTGTCGGTTTTAATTGCGTCCAATCCACCAGTAACCATAAAATCATGGGTACTTTGCGCGATAGCGGATGCGGAGACCAGCATAAAAAATGCAACGAGATAGTGCTTCATAAAAAAATGGATATGTTAATTTTTAGGTGATTTCTCTTCGATAAGCTTCTGCAAGGCAAGGAATTCGTCGCGCAGTCGGGCGGCCTCCATAAACTCGAGGTCTTTAGCTGCACGTTCCATTTCCTTTCGCGTTTTCTCCATAATCTTGGTCAACTCATCTTTCGACAGATAAGCCATTACAGGATCTGCTGCCAGGGTCGTAGTTTCATTTTCCACGTAAAACTTGTTTCCGGATTTCCGGGCGTCAGCCACTTTGGTCTGCCCCAAAATCGAATCTTTATTTCTGATGATGGTTTGTGGTGTAATACCATTCACCTTATTGTATTCCATCTGGATACTTCTGCGTCGGTTGGTTTCATCGATGGCGGTCTGCATGGATTCAGTAGTGTGGTCGGCATACATAATGACGCGGCCATTCACATTGCGTGCAGCCCGGCCGATGGTTTGTACCAGAGATCGCTCATTGCGCAAGAAGCCCTCTTTGTCCGCATCGAGGATGGCCACCAGAGAAACCTCAGGAAGGTCCAACCCTTCCCGCAACAGGTTTACACCAACCAGTACATCAAAAACCCCCAACCGGAGTTCCCTCAATATTTCAACACGGTCCAGGGTAGCTACTTCCGAGTGTATGTAACGGCATTTTATGGATGCCCGTTCAAGAAATTTCGTTAGTTCTTCCGCCATTCGCTTCGTTAGGGTAGTAACGAGTACGCGCTCCCTTTTCTTCACCCGTTCGTCGATTTCTTCCAGCAGGTCGTCGATTTGATTTTTGCTGGGCCGCACGTCGATTTCCGGATCCAGCAAGCCGGTAGGCCGTATGATTTGCTCCACGACGACACCTTCCGATTTCCGGAGTTCATATTCACTGGGGGTAGCGCTCACATAAACAGCCTGATTGACCAGCGTTTCGAATTCATTGAATGTCAACGGGCGATTGTCGAGCGCAGCGGGGAGCCGAAACCCGAAATCAACCAGGTTGGCCTTACGGGAACGATCACCTCCCCACATGGCACGTACCTGAGGAATGGTTACATGGCTTTCGTCAATAATAAGAAGATAGTCATCCGGGAAATAATCAATGAGACAGAAAGGCCTGTCGCCGGCTTTGCGCCGGTCAAAGTAGCGTGAGTAGTTTTCAATACCACTACAATAGCCCAGCTCACGCATCATTTCCAAATCAAATTCAGTTCGTTCCTTGAGTCGTTTCGCTTCCAGGTGTCGTTTTTCCATCTCAAACATCTGCACTTGCAGCACCATGTCGTCCTGTATTTCGCGTATGGCCTGTTGCAAAGCATCTTTGCCCGTAACGAAAAGGTTGGCCGGGAAAATGGTCACTCCTTTTTCATCGGAAATTTTCTTTCCAGAGGCGGGATCAATGCGCTGAATGGACTCGATCTCGTCACCAAAAAAGTAAATGCGTACGGCGTAGTCGGCATAGGCCAGAAAGATATCGACTGTATCGCCCTTTACTCGAAAGGTCCCTCGACGGAAATCTGCTTCTGTCCGGCTGTACAAAATATCTACCAGGGAGAATAACAGGCGGTTTCGCGCAATAACCTCTCCGGTCCGAAGTTGAATTCTATTTTTGCCAAACTCTTCCGGATTACCGATGCCGTAGATGCAGGACACCGACGCCACCACCACCACATCGCGCCTGCCGGTCAGTAACGATGATGTTGCGCTCAGGCGGAGTTTTTCAATTTCTTCATTGATCGAAAGATCCTTTTCAATGTAGAGGTTGGAGGATGGGATGTAGGCCTCGGGCTGATAGTAGTCGTAATAGGAGATGAAGAATTCAACCGCGTTGTTTGGAAAGAACTGCTTGAATTCGCCGAACAACTGCGCGGCCAGTGTTTTGTTATGGCTGAGAATCAGGGTGGGCCGATTCGTCTGAGCAATCACATTGGCCATGGTGAACGTCTTCCCTGAACCCGTAACACCCAACAGGGTCTGGTGACTTTCTCCTTCATAGAGACCTTTAACTAATTTTTCAATCGCGACCGGTTGGTCACCTGTCGGAACGTATTCGCTGGTAAGTTGGAAGTCCAAGCTGCCTGGGTTAAGCAGCAAATTTATGGATAACCCGCCATAATGCGGCTGGCCAGATTATCCGTTATTCCAGATAGACCATGCTTTCTCGGCCTGAAAATGGAGCATCTCCAGACCATTCTTAATGGTGGCACCACACATTTCTGCCTTTTGGAGGAATTTTGTTCTCGCTGGATTATAAATCAGATCGTAAACAAAATGATCAGGACCCAACTGATCATAGGGTATGGCTGGCATATTATTGGTATTTGGACTCATGCCCAGCGGCGTGGTGTTAATCACCAGATTTGACTGCTTAAGCAAATTGGTTTTCTTCTCCAGCATTTCATAGGACAAGTCGCCTGACTTCTCATCGCGGGAAACTACCTTAAAGGGAATGTTGAGTTTCTTCAACGCTACCTGAACGGCCTTGGATGAGCCGCCAGAACCTAATACCAGGGCGTTAGATCCTTTTTGGTTGGGAAACCATTTGGCAATCGACTCCAGGAATGCGTCGCTGTCTGTGTTGTATCCTTTCAATTTGCCGTCCTTTATTTTGATCACGTTTACGGCACCGATGGTTTTCGCGAAGGGGTCTATTTCACTGAGGTATTTAATCACCTGCTCCTTGTAGGGAATGGTGACATTAAGCCCGACGAGGTCGGGATTGTCACTCAGTAATTTCTGGAGATCGTCGATAGAATTGAGCGGGTACAGATCATAATGGTAATCGCGTAAGCCGTTCTGAAAGAATTTTTCGTCAAAGTAGGTTTTAGAAAACGAATGACTGACAGTCAGACCGATAAGTCCAAATTTCTTTTCCATGGGGTGGATTAATTTTTAGTCTTTAAATACTCAGCAGTCTTTTCAATGGCGACCACGAGAAAAATGCCTAAGGCAGCAAATAATATAGCGTAAAATAATTGGGGGTCTTGTCCGGTCTTCAGGGCGTACTGACCAGGCAAGATACTTTGATCAAAAGCAGGCACCTGGATGTTTTCATGGTTAAGTCTCCAGCGGATAACTTCTTTCCATGGCCAAACTTTATTGAGTGATCCGATCATAAATCCGGCGAGCAACGCCAGCGTAGGAAAACGATAGTGTGCCAACACCCAACTGAGGACATGCGAAAAACTTACCAGGCCGATAAAGCAACCTATGGCAAATACGGCTATGACGGGTAGATCAAAATTGATCAGGGCTGTAATCATGTATTCGTACTTGCCAATCAGCAACAATACAAATGCGCCAGAAATTCCGGGAAGGATCATGGCGCAAATGGCCAGGGCACCACATCCGAATATGAAAAATAGATTGGTTGGGGTTTCTGTGGGGGAAAGCACGGTAATCATATAGGCGGCCACCACACCCGCCAGAAATGAAAGGACGGTTGCTACATTCCATTTTTTGATGTCACGCATGATTAATGGTGACGATATGAGGATAAGGCCAAAGAAAAATGACCATACCGGAATAGGAAAGGTATCCAGCAGATAGGTCATTAACTTCGACAACGACAGCAGACTGGTTACAATGCCGGCCAGCACACAAATCAAGAAACCTCCGTTGATGCGTTTCCAGAAACTGGTGATCTCGAATCTGAGCAATAATTTGGCGGCATCGAGATCGATGGACTTGATAGAATTAATGAGTTCTTCGTAAATCCCGGTAATGAAGGCGACCGTACCACCAGAGACACCTGGGATCACATCGGCGCCACCCATGCTGACTCCTTTAAGGTACAGCAGCAAATAGTCTTTTGTTCTACGCACAGCGCGATGGTTTTAACCCAATTGATTAATCCACCTGAAAGGGTGGTGTGCTTTTATCTTTCTTTCGCTCCAGACCGAGGAAGTGCAGAAAAGTGTCTCCACGCAATCCAAGGCGGATGGTTTCAAGGGGGATTACTTCTTCGGGTGCAATATTACCCAGGTTGACGTTAGCACCCAGCAATTTAATGAACCAAACTTGTTGGGCTTTTTGCGGTGCTTCCCAGATAATTTTCTCGAATGGTATTTTGGTCAGAATTTCCTGAACAAGTCCGGATCTTACTTCACCAGTAGACCGGAAGAGACCGACGTTGCCACCTTCGCGCGCTTCACCGATAACTTTCCAGGCACCGGCATCGAGCTCTTTTTGCATCAGCTCGATCCATTGGTAGGGCGGGATAATTTTGTCTGCGTCCTTTGATCCAACTTCAGAGAGTACCGTTACCTGTTGAGAAAGGCGCTTGATATAATCGCACTTCTTGTCATGATCCAGGTCAATGGATCCATCCGACACCTCGGCGAATTGTAAATTGTACTTATCCAGTAATTTCCGGTAATCATCAAATTGATCCCGGATGATGAAGGCCTCAAACAGGGTACCCCCCAGGTAGCATGGAATGCCTGCATCCTTATAAACCTTGATTTTCTCTTTCAGGGTGGGGGTGACATATGAAGTAGCCCACCCCAGTTTCACGATATCCACATGTTCGGCACACATACTCACAAAGTCCTCGGCCTGTCGTACACTAAGGCCCTTATCCATGGCCATGGTAAATCCTATTTGCCTGGGCTTTACGGTGCGCTCAGGAAGATTCTTCAACGTAAAGTTCATGAGGGATTGTCTTTTCTGAATTGGTCGATGATCTTATACAACGCCTTCTGCGTTTCTTGCTTTTGAAAAAAATCAAACAGGACGGTGTGTCCTTCAAAGTTCAAAAGTAAAGCATTTTCCAGATAATTAAATGCTTCCTTGAATTTGCCACCTTCAATCAGATACACGGCAATACGATAAAAGAATTCAGGTTCATCTGGAATCTCCTCCATGCCCTGAAGCATCACCTCCACAGCCTTGTCATATTCTCCGCGATCGTAGTATATAAAGGACCAGTTCAACCAGATTTCTTTGTCTTCAGGTCCTAGTTGACTGGCTTCTTCGTAAGCACTGATGCTGGAAATGGTGTTCCCGATCTTGAATTCCGCATGCGCCGCTGCTTTCCAGTAGTCTGGATTTTGCGCATCAAGTTTTACCGCCTTGTTAAAAAAGTGAAGGGCCTGATACCACTTCTCTTGTTTTTCAAGGCAGCTTCCGGCTCCAAACCAGGCTTCATCGTACATCGAATCAAGCTTTGTTGACTTCTGGAAGTACTTCAGTCCCATGTCGTATTGCTCCAACCCTTCATAGGCGGCACCCATGCAGCAGTATACCTCCGGACTAGGTCCTTCAATGTCAATGGTTTTTTGAAAGGCCTCCAGGGCCTTGGTATATTTCAACTGGTTCATGAAGGCATTTCCCATATTGAACCACGCGGATGCAAAATTCTCATCGAGCGCTAACGCGTACTCATACGCCTCTATGGCTTCATCGTATGATTCCAGCTTGTTGCAGACGATGCCCAGGTTATACCAGGCCGCCGCCGAGAATGGATCTTCATCTATGAACTTGCGATAGTACGAGAGGCTGTTCTCCAATTGCCCGACAATATCCAGACAGTACGCGAGTTCGTATAATGAACCTTCATGGTTCAGGTTCTCTTCTACTGATTTTTTATAGCAGGCAATGGCCTTTTCGTAGTCCTCCTGACTTTGATACGCCAATCCCAGGCTGTAATAAATTTCATCTTTGTCTTCTTCAGAGAAGGTGAGGGCCTGCTCATAAATCTCCACGGCTTTTTCGTGCTTTCCCTGCAGTGAGTAGATAGACCCCATCGACAGTAACATATCAATATCAGTGGGATGAAGGTTTAGTGCCTGCTCCAGCAGTTCAAGCGCCTCGTCGTATTGCTGGAGGTTGGAGAGAATTTGCGCTTTGACGGCAATCAGTTCGGTTGAGAACGGATATTGCGCCATCGCCATGGAAACGGCGGTCAGCGCCTTCTTGTGCTTGGCGCGGTCGAGATAATAGTAAATGATGGTCTCGTAAGCTTCCAGATCAAAAAAGACGCTCGACTTCTTTTTGAGAATTTCCTCGAAACTTCTGATCAACTCCTCTTCCTCTTCCCGTTTTCTGAATTCCTGCGCCATTCGTATAGGGTTGGACCAAAATACAAAACTGGTCACGAATATTAAAAAGAGCCCTCCCTTGTTAAAGGAGTGGCTTTTCGGGTCAAAAGTCCATCAAACTTTGATGGGGAGCAAGTTGCAATTCCTATTTGTTCCCCGTAACATTTCGGCGATAGGCTTCACATGCCCAATCAAGGGTGTCGGTCAGGGGGCGGAAGGTAAAGTCCAGTTCTGCGACCACACGGCGGGTATCGTACTGAAATGCCTGATGGGTCATCGCAGCAGACTGGCGCGTTACCATGGGTTCGCGATTGAAGATCATACTTCGAAACTCTTCGGCAGCACCGGCCCACCAAGCCAATGATGCTGGCAAGCGCCAACCCGGCGCCTTTTTATTCATGCGTTGGGCAACCTGATTGAAGAATTCACGGTATCCCACTGTCCCGCCATTAAGAATAAAACGTTGACCCGCACGGGGAGTGGCGGTCAGCAGGCTCACCACCTCTGCCACATCACGAGCATCTACATAATTTAACATCCCCTCGGTATAAAACGGTCGTTCATGCCATACGTAATTCAACAGCGTCCCGCTGCTTCGATCGGTGGTGCCTGATATAATCACGGATGGATTAACAAGAGAAACCAGCAGTCCTTCTTCGGCGCCCCTATAGATTTCCAGTTCAGCCCGGTGTTTGGAGTTGGCGTAGGGAGAAGTGGGCACATCGATCCATTTGCTATCCTCATTCAGGACAGTTCCGGATTTTCTGCCCAAAGCAGCTACTGAACTGATGTGAATTAGTTTTTTTATCCCGAGTTGCAGGCAGGCATTCACCACATGCGCCGTGCCCTCTACATTAACTTCAAAAATTTTGTTGCGGTGGCGCGGGTTAAACGAAACAAACCCGGCAGCATGCACGACTGCCGCTGCACCCTCAAAGGCTTCAAGTAATGAGAGCGGGTCCTGAACATCTGCAACCCGGACTTCAATGCCAGGCCTGGGCAACATCGTTTTTGGATTGCGGACCACAGCTATTACGCTATAGCCCTTTTGCAAGAAAGTATCGATGAGATGACCCCCCAGTAATCCTGATGCGCCGGTGATGGCAATCCGCATCATAGGAAGTAATTTATTAATGGGAGGTCCAGTGCTTTTCTATAGCTCCGGCTCTGTTGTACTTTGTTCAGGAGTTGCGCTTGTTGCAGGGTGTGGCAATCCGATCCGAGTAGGTCTACCCAACTCCGTTCAATCAGTCTCTCGGCCAGTTTCTGCATGGGCACGCCGTAAAAGCCCGTTAACGAAAGCAGGTTGATTTGCAACAGCACGCCGCGGTCGCGAAGGTCTTCTGCTTTTTCGAGTGTCATGTATTGGTAACGCTCCGGGTGAGCCAAAACGGGTTTGTATCCCTGCGTGGTTAAGGAAAAAATGAATTCCTTAATCTGGTAAGGCTCGCTGATTACGTTGGTTTCGAACAAGAGATACCGATCACCAAAAGTCAACAGGGGCTGTTTGTTGTTAACGAGGCTGTACAGATTTTCATCCAGGTAATATTCAGCAGCGCATGTGAAAGGAATGGTATAGCCAGCTTCGCGTAACCTGGGTTCAAACGCATGCATTGCGCTGGTCAGGCTTTCATGGGTGTTCCCATAGTAGTCTGACATGATATGGGGCGTGGTGATAATTTTCTCATACCCGAGAGAGATCAGGTGGTCCAGGATGGCAAAAGATTGTTCGGGCGTCTGCGCACCGTCGTCAACGCCCGGCAGCAAATGCGAATGCATATCGGTCACGAGGGGCCGTGAAGGTGCGGCGGACTTACGGGAGAAAAAAGAAAACACGATTAGCTGCGGAATATTTTTCTGATCAGGCTTCTCTTTTTCTGATCTTCGTGATAGTAGCCATACCCGTAGGTCTTGCCTGACGTCGGCAATGCATTCAGCACAACGGCCACGTGGCTCAGTTTATTGATACCCACGATCCGTTCCAGGTTGCTGAGAAACTCTTTTCGGGAGTAGTTGGCCCTCACCACATAGATAGAGAGATCAGCCCTCTTCATGGCCATAATACCATCGGTAACAAGACCAACGGGAGGGGTATCTATAACGATATAATCATACCGCTTTCGAAGTTCGGTGAGCAGGTCTTCAAAGGCCTTGCTGAGCAGAAGTTCAGAAGGGTTGGGCGGATGGGGACCGGATGGTATGTAGTCAAATCCCGCCAAATCGGTTTTTGTTATGCTTTCCTCCAAGGAAGTCTTATGTATCAGCAGGGTGCTTACACCTTTGGATGGGTCGTTCACCCTTGCGTGCAGAATCTCCTTGGCTTTGCGCATGTCCAGGTCCAACAGAATAACTTTGCGATTACTCAATGCCAATATGCCACCCAGGTTCATCGCCAGAAAAGACTTCCCTTCCCCGGACACGGTTGAAGAGATGACGATAATTTTGTTGGTTTCTGATGACGTGAAGAAGTCCAGGTTGGTTCGCAATGTACGAATGGCTTCACTCACGATGGAGCGTGGATTTTCGACAATGTAAAACGGACTGGCTGTATTTCGACGCATTTCGGGGATAACACCCAATACAGGCACATGGGTGGACCGCTCTATCTCCTGTAAGCTGGTAATCTTATTGCTCACCAGGTAAACAATGCTGATGAAAAAGAAGTTAAGCACCAACCCGGCAACAAATCCAATACCGAGAATCAGGTAGCGATTGGGTGCAACCGGTCTGTTAGGAAGCACAGCAGAAGAAAGTATCTTCAGATCAGGCGTACTGCCGGCCTGGGCAATTTCAAATTCAGCTTTGGCCTGCATCATGCTCAGATAAAATTCTTCATACAGTTTGTAGAACCGCTGGTTTTTTGAGTACTGGGTGTTCTTATCCGGCATGCCTGCGAATTTTTTCTCCAGCGATTCTTTCTTCTGGTTGAGCTCCATCATGGCGGTTAGCCACTGCTTTTTGATTTCAGACAATTGGGTGAACAGGGTAGTCCGGGTAGCGTTTAGTTCCTGGTCTTTTTGTTGATAGGCGAAAGTATTGTCCTTATAAGACAGTGTCAGTCGTTCCTTGGCCTGAATTAATTTTTGGTATTCCTCTATTCGGGTATTGAGGTAATCAGGCAGGAAGTTCCTGGGTGTTACCTGGCCTGATTTTCCTTTGGCCAGTTCATCCATAAATCCATTTAGTTCCAGGATGCGTTTATTCAAACTGAACCTTTGCGAATCGACTTGATTGAGTGCGTATATAGTTTGTCTCAATTCGGTGGTAAGATCACTGCTTTTGTTCTTTAGCGTAAAATCCTCAAAGTAGTTTTCAAACCCTTCCATTTTGCTTTCAACCTGACGAAGCTCCTGGTTAAGCCAGTCTATCTTTTGTTTATTGGCCCTGTTTTTTTGTTCATTGCTATAGAAGAGATAAACGGAATCAATCTTGTTCACCACGGTGTAAACTTTCAATGGGTTGAAATCCCGGAAAGTCACCCGAATCGTATTGGCGTCGAAGTTGATGGGTTCGATTCGAAGATTGGAAGAAAGAAAATCAAGGAGCCGGTTGCGGCTGTTCATGATAAAGAAGAAGTGATTTTTGAAATCGGGTGTTGCATGAGGAGCAAGTTCGATGACAAAATGGGCATCTTTCAGCGCCACAGCTTCCCCAAGAACACCAGTCAATTTCGCCCCCTGCTCACCCACCCACAGTTGGTATTTATTATTCTCCAGAAAATCAATAAAAATCGGTTGATCCAGATAAGCTTCTGAATTGCCGATACACCTCACTTGAAAGGGTGACCGGTGATACATCTCATGCTCCAGTACATTACCCAGGCTATAATAGCTTATCCATAGGTCCAGTGAATCGAGTACCCGGCTGAAGAAGAGCTTGGATCTCATTTGTTCGATTTCTCCGGCTATCAGATTGCGGTTCTGATCTTCGGCAAATTGCTTAATGCCCAGCGCAGTGGCATCTTGTTTTACTTCAAGTTTCAGTTCGGAGTAAGATTCAAATTCGTCTTTCGTCCAGCGAATAGTGAGATAGGATACCAGGTTGGCTGATAAGAACAAAAGCACAATAATGGGTGCGTTCTTTTTGAGCAGGACCCATAGTTTATCCGGGTCAAACCCTTCAATGGCGTCTGTCGCTTGCGGATTTGCTTGCTTGCTCATTTCAAACTGCGAACGACCAGGATGAGTGACAACGTGCTGATGAATAAACTCAGGAGTGTTCCATAGTCACGCAACCCCTCAGCCAGAGGACGGCGGACTGGTTCTACGTAAATTATGTCACCGGGAGAAACGATCATGTTGCCCGCCTGAAATCCGGCGACCGTACTAAAATCGATGAGAAAAATCTGGTCACCGCGGACCAACCGGATGTTAGTTGCCTTGGCATCATTGGCGAGACCTTTAGATAAGGCAAGCACCTCGGCCAGTGATACATTCTGGTTGTTAAGGGGTATCACCTGACCTCCCACTGCACCCAATATGATGACACGCTTGTTCTGGAATGTCAATACGGTAAAGCAGTCTTCAAAATACTTGTTGTACTCCGCTTGAAGAATCCCCTCGGCCTGTCTGAGGGTCATCGCCTCAAGTTTAAGTTCTCCAACAACCGGAAACTTCACCATACCGTTGAGGTCTACCAGATACATGGGTTGAGGACGACCGCTATCGGAGGTTCCGTTTTGCCTGGAAACCTCAGGGTTTGGATCAATAATGCGCTCGCCTTTGTTGGTGAAAACCTCCAATTTGAGGTAGTCATTTTTCTGAATCACATAGTTTCTTTCTGCTTGTAGTATTTCACGGGTTACCTGGGCAGACTTAAAGTCCTCCGGGGTCCTGAGCATGATATTTTGTTTGTATGATGCGCACCCACCCAATAGCAGGGCCAAACAAAACAGCAGGCGGAATGACAGGTGGAAATCCTTCACAGGGTGTAGGGGTCAACTGCAAACTTATCGAATTCTTACCAATTTCGGGGTCCCGGAAGGACTAGCCTGCGTGTTCCACTTCCTGGATGGAAGCGATGTACTTATTAATAACCAGGTCTTCGCCGAATTCAGCTTCCATCTTCCGCCTGCCATTTTCACCAAAAAAACGCAGGGTGTTGTCGTCCATGGCGGCCATTTGGCGCATGGTATCGGCCAAATCATCAGCATCTTTCACCTTACATAACAACCCATTGTGCTGGTGCTCCACGACCTGATGACAGCCTGGAACATTGGTAGTAATAATGGGTTTAGAACAGCTTGCCGCCTCAAGCAGCGTGTGTGGGGTTCCTTCCCGGTAGGATGGCAATACAATACAATCGGCAGCGTGGATAAATGGCCGAACATCCCGCGTGGTACCCAGGTATTCTATGGTTTGGGAGTTAATCCAGCTGTCAATCAGGTCAAGAGGAATTCCACGCTGATGTCTGGGATCTTTAGCGCCAAGAATCTGGAACCTGGCCTCAATACCCAGTTCTTTGAGCTTACGGACAGCTTCAACGTATTCGAGGATACCCTTGTCGGTAATAAGGCGGCTAATGAGCAGAAATGTAAACTTGCGGTTTCGCTGAAAAGGGGTCGGTGCGAAATGATTGAGGTCGATGCCTGAACCCGGGAGCAGGTCGGTGTGCTCGGCAGATACCAAATTCTGGTCAATGAACAGATTCCGGTCATCCGGGTTTTGAAAAAACACCTTGCGAGGAAATCGGAAAGTCCAGCGGTAAAGGAACTTGGCGACCTTGGAGAGTAAGTTGTCTTTCAGAAAGACGGTGCCGAGTCCGCACACATTATTGATGGAGGGGATTCCGAGAAATGAAGCGGCCAACGATCCGTATACGTTCGGTTTGATCGTATAGTGCAGAATGATGTCAGGTCTTACTTTCCGGTAAATGGACCAGAGTTCGATAATGAGGGCCGTATCCTTAATGGGGTTAATTCCCCGGCTATCCATTTTAACGGGATGATGATGGCAGCCCGCCTGAGTTAAATTCTGGGTGAATTCATCGTTTGGGGCAATGGTATGGACTTCATATCCTTGTCGGATGAGTGCCCGAACAAAGTTCATCCTGAAATTGTAGATGTTCCAGGATGTATTTAAAACAATTGCAACTTTCATGAAGCCAAAAATGGACCGAAGTCAGGTTTACCGGGTAAAACTGCCGGTAAATGCCACAAAACTAACGAAAAGTAACTCCCGGTAAAATCGCGGTTTGTAAGTTTGACCCTCAATTCGATGGAAAACACGAAATCAAACCCTTTTGCCGTATTGGTATCGGTGAGCACAAACCGGGAGCTGCCTGAGGTGATTCAGGAACACCTGGACGAATTGGCCTTTTTGGCCGAAACGGCAGGAATAACTACCAAAAAGCAGTTTATCCAGAACTTGCCCCACCCGGACGTACGAACCTTTGTCGGAAAGGGTAAACTGGAGGAAATCAATCACTATATAAAAGGTGAGGGAGTTCGGAATGTGATTTTTGATGACGACCTCAGTCCGAGTCAGTTGCGAAACCTAGAAAAGGAATTCAATGTGGGTGTCGAGGATGCCAAAGTCAGGGTGTATGACAGAAGCTTATTGATTCTGGATATTTTCCTGATGCGTGCTCAAACGGCCCAGGCAAGGACACAGGTGGAACTCGCCATGAACCAGTATTTGTTGCCACGACTTACACGCATGTGGACCCACCTGGAACGTCAGCGCGGCGGAACTGGATCGCGCGGTGGTTCAGGTGAGCGGGAGATTGAAACAGACCGGCGGAATATCCGATACCGGATCACTTTGCTCAAGGATGAATTGGAAAAAATTGAGAAACAGCGCGCCACCCAACGCAAGTCGCGAACGAATATCGTGCGCGTGGCGCTGGTGGGGTACACCAACGTTGGAAAATCGACGATTATGAACCTGCTTTCAAAGTCGGATGTGAAAGCAGAAAACAAACTCTTTGCAACCGTGGATGCCACCGTGCGCAAAGTGGTCCTGGGAGATATCCCATTCCTCTTGTCTGACACAGTGGGATTTATCCGGAAGTTGCCGCATCACCTGATCGAATCGTTTAAGTCTACCCTGGATGAGGTACGTGAAGCTGACTTGTTACTTCATGTGGTGGATATTTCACATCCCTTCCATGATAATCAGATTGAAGTAGTGAGCAAAACACTGGCCGAAATAGGGGCAGGGAATATTCCGGCTGTACTCATTCTTAACAAGGTCGATCGGTTACCCGAGGGTACTGATGTTGAGATGCTCCGTGGGCATTATCGGGACCTGGGATATGCGCACACGGTTTTTATTTCAGCCACCAACAAAATCAATGTGGATGGACTGCGGAAGTTCTTGTTTGAGGAGGTAAAACAAAGGCATATCACGTTCTACCCGAACTATATTGATTCCACCCAGTATTAACTCATTGAGGTAGTGTGTATTTCAGGATAACTGGCTTCTTAACGGCGTGACTATGATTGATATGCTTTTGGTCATCCAGCAGATCCATCTGACTGTTGGCGATCACAAATAATTGACTTCCCCGAATGGTAAGGGTAGTGGGTATATCAAACAGCGGATTACTTTGATCAATGATTTCAGTCCTTACAATAGACAGGCCGTCTCGCGACAAATAATATCGTATAACAGCATGTTTGCTTTTGTCGCGAAATCCGTTTCGCACGGAAATGATTGAGTTCTTGTAGAATACAAGCCCATCAAGTCCGGTGGATGTTTCACTATTGGGCATGGCCAGGATATGAAGTGTTTTAGCGGGTGGTGACAAAGCCACCAACCCATTTCGGGTGGCAACAAAGAGGAGACTGCGGCTTTTGTCCCAGACAATGCCATTGGGTTCGACAACCGCGGGCAGTTTCATTTTTTCGGGATGAGGTGCTTTGTGCTTCCATTGCCAGATTGAATTGTCATCAGAATTGGTAATAAATATGTCTCCGTTGTCAGCCACAGCGAGATCATTGAAGAAGTTTCTGGTTGTATCGGTAGGTATCAAAAATTTGCGTAGGAGCTGTTTGGTCGTCGGGTCAAATGCGAAGATGCCTGTGGTATAGGCATGCCCGTTGAAGTCCCCGGAGCATGCCCAAAGCATATGGTGCATGTAGTCAATGTGGATACCCAAACCGCCGACGAATCCGTATTGTCCCGATTGGATGAAATCCACGGGTTGGCCACGTGAGATTTCGATGATTTTGTTTTTGGCAATACTGGTCAAGTAGAATTTTCCGGTTGTTGAATCGAGGGCAATGCCCTCCGGGATGAGTTCAGTTTCAGGAACTTCAACAGCAACCGTTTGTGCGTCAGCGTATGAAGCAAAGCATGTAAGCAAGGCGAGGCAGGCGAGTCGAAGTTTGGACATGATCCGAATAAACGGATTCTTCGTAACCTGGTTTGCGGAACATTCAGTGATTTGTCGCATAACCCTTCCGGCGGGATGACTCTTTTTTGTACCTTTGGCGCTCTTTGGTCAATCCGACCAGGCCTCGTAGTTCAATGGATAGAATAGAAGTTTCCTAAACTTTTGATACAGGTTCGATTCCTGTCGAGGCTACAGATCAGAAGGGTTCATAATTTTGAGCCGAAAAGGAATGAAAAGGCCGATCAAAATTAGACTCGATATAACACGGAAGTAGTAACCCTCACTGCGTTAGGAAGCCCAAGGCTGCTCAATGCCTGAAGCAATCCCGCTTTAAATCATGTGATTTGGATAAAATCGGCGATTTCGTTTGGTGACTTTATTGGGTAGCTTCCGTCTCAATACAAACACCTGCCGTTATGAGACCCGTGATTTTAGTGGCTTGCATGCTGCTGAGCCAGTTCGCATCCGGTCAACTATCCGGAATAATCAGGGACGACCGGATACAAAAATCCATTGTGGGTGCCGATGTTTTCATCCACGGCCGATCGGTATTTACAGTAACCGATGATGAAGGAAAGTTTCAATTGGATGGGATATCCCCGGGCTTCGCTGATCTGGTCATTCATAAGAAGGGATACACATTATATAAGTCATCTATTCGCATTGACCCTGAGAAACGTTATGAGGTCAACTTGACTTTGCAACGGTCCCCCAAACAATCGGGAAGCCCTGCGCCACCAGAAGAGACCGGCCTGTTCAAAGAAACCCTGTCGGGAGTTAATGATTTGAACCTGGTTAACACATCCGCTCTTACTTTTGTGCGGAATGGTGCCGGCAAAAGGTTGACTGCGGCGGATCCGCTTATCCTGATCAATCGCGGTTTGGGATATAGGATAAGCTATTATCTCAATCAGGCTATTTGGACAGGCTCGAAGTATGACGTTAAGGGCTACTATACTTTCGAGCCAATTTCGTTTGGCCGCAGTGAGGAGATCATTGAAGTGGCCCAACGCAGGGTAGATGCCTATTCCGGTTCGGTAAGGCATTTGCTGAAGAGCCTGGTGGCCGGAACGGCAGAATCGGAAGGATTTACAGTCTCTCCGCCAATAGCCGTTAAGGCGTCCATTGCCAACTACTACATTCTTACCGGAGAAAAAACCACAAGCGTCTCTTACAAAGGGATGCTCTCGCAATTGACGATGGATGAGTCCCTTCAGGTCAGCGAGGATGGTATTTTGTTGATTCCGAATACCCTGGCGGTGACAGGCCCGATGGCCGGGAAAAGCAAGGATTTGATTTTACCTCAGGACTATGTGCCCGTGATTCCGGGAGCTGATGACCTGATGCAGTATTATGAGAAGATTTATGTGCAAACGGACAAGCCATATTATTATCCGGGTGAACCGTTATGGTTCAAGGGTTACATCAATTATTACGAACCATCCTGGCGTGATTCATTAAGTAAGGTGGCGTATGTAGAGCTGATTGATCCCTCTAAAAAAGTAATTCTTTCCAAAGCTCTTCGGATTGACAGCGGTCTTTTTCACAGTGACTTCATCCTTCCGGATAGCCTGACTGCTGGTGGATATTATCTCCGAGCCTACACCCAATTGTCGAGGAATTACGGTGACGACCGATTATTTGTGAAATCGCTACCTGTATTATCAATGGTGGATCGACTGAATCGCAGTCAATCGGTAAATGATACCGTTTCCAATCCCCACTTAATCGTGCATCCGGACAAAAAGCGCTATTCAACCAGGGAAAAGATTAGCCTCAGCATGGGTGTCAGGGGTAGTGTACCATTACGGGGAAATATTTCAGTATCGGTAACAGATGTTGCTCAGGTGATTGATGTACCAACGCATAATACAATCCTGGATCGATACCGGATAGAGCATGGGCAGCTATTGCCTCATATCGTCATGAAGTACCCGGTTGAGTTTGGCGTCTCTTACTCGGGTCGGTTCCTGAATGACAGGGGCAAGCCAGTGAAAACAAACCTGACCATCATCCAGCATAGGCCCCGCAAGGCTTTATTCGCGACAACGGATGATCTGGGTAATTTTCAGCTTACCGGTTTGCAGTTTAGTGATACAACTACATTTTCATTTAAGTCTGATCAGGCAACAAGTTATCCGTTCGGCAAGGTGGAGATATTACCCGCTGAAGCTGTGCCTGCAATTAATTTTCCGGAAACAACCCAGATAGAAATTGAGCACACTGGAGAGGCTCAGCGATTGATTTCGGAATATGAAGTGCCCAAGGACACCAAAATGCTTGAGGCAGTTACCATCAAGGCCTCCCGGGTTGAGCAAGAGGTGAAGCCAATCCGGATGTATGGGGCCGGAGACTATTCCATCCCTGAAAATGGTGTGAAGGTTGGCTACCCGAATCTGTTATATACGCTGGTGGGATATCCAGGACTTTACGTTTCGCCGGGTCAGGGGATCGTAAAGTTTGTGCGATCTATGAATCAATCTGTACTTAATGCCAAAAGCCCTTTGGTAGTAGTGAACGATGTACCCATGCAAGGAGATGCGGGTGAGGTGCTGAGGCTGCTGGATCCTGCCAACGTTTCATCCATAGAAGTATTCCGTCGGATAAAGCCAATTTTTGGCTCTGAAGGCGCCTTTGGGGTGATTTCGGTTTATACTAAAAATGGATTGTCGGGAACGAACAATAGCATCACTCCCAATTTCCAACAAATGAAACTACATGGTTTCTCAAATTCGAGGGTCTTCAAGAGCCCGGATTACTCCAATCCACCTATCGGAACCATTCAGCCCGACTATAGGGCTACGCTTTATTGGAACCCGGACATCAATATTAGTAGTGATGTTGCAACCGTATCGTTCTTCAGCTCAGACCTGCCCGGGATTTACAGGATAACTATTGAAGGCATCCTCTCCAATGGCGAACCGGTACGGGTGGTGCAGTTTATTGAGGTTGAGGACAGGTGATTCAAACTGCTCAACATTGCTGGTGATGGGCCAGGGTCACTACCTTTGGAAATGATTTTCTTGAGGAGGCGCAACTGGTCTTATGTCTTGCTGACCCTGGTCCTTGTATGGGCTTGTTCCTCAAAGCATGACGTGGTTGTTCCAACTGGGCCTTATCAGATAAGTAACTCCAATATCCTGTTTCAGGGAAGCGCGGTACAGTACATCGGTGCCAATGCCTTACATGTTTTTGGTGGCGGTACCGATGACATGATGGCTTGGAAGCTCGATATCGCCCGGGAGTTTGTCGGCAATATGAAGGAAACACCGTTGCAAGGCGTTACCATACAGGATTCCAACGGCGCATTTCTTCATTCGCTGCAGGAAGTTGTTAACAGCCATCGCGCCAATGAACGGGTCATCGTTCTGTGTCCTTTTGCGTGGGATGGAACAACTTCCACGGTTTTCTCCGGACTTCGACCCTCACAGACTCCGTTTTGGAATGCCTATTTGTCCAAACTGGCACAGTGGGCATTCTATTTCAAAGATCAGCCTGATGTTTGGATTGAGGTGTGGAATGAACCGTATCGTTTTGACCGTGCAGACGGATACACCGATGATATCTGGTTGCAGGACATGAATCAAATGGTAAACACTATTCGAATTGCCGGAAACAACAATCTGATCCTGGTGCCTTGCGCCGAGCAAGGACAAGATGAAAGCGTATTAATCAACAGAGGAACATCTTTTCTTACTGGCAAATACAACATCCTCTTTGATGTGCATGCCTATGAAAAGTGGCTGTTGGTTTCAAATGCGCAAATGGGGAATCGGTTGCGTCAGCTGCACAAGGCTAATCTTCCGGTATTTTTTGGAGAGATGGCTCCACACAATGTGGGCACGCTCATGAATCCGACTGCATTTCTCGATTCAGCCTATCACCAGGGCTTTTCATTCAGTGCCTGGGTATGGAAATATGACGGATCCGATGTTGACGCTTTGCTTGACGCCAATGGCCAGCCCAATAACAACAGCAACAACAATTGGGGCAGCCTGTATAAGGAAGTAGCCTCGCGTAAGCGAAATCCTTAGGCGCCTTGCATCCGGTTATTGGCTTCCACACACCAAAGGAGTTCTTTCAGGAAACCGGCAGCTCTTTTATCCATGCCCGCAGGATCAGCGGGAACGCCGGCTTCATTCAGCGCTGTGGCCACATTAGGAACGGGAAACATGGCTGGTATGGTCCATGCCCTCATCTTCCATAGGGTGAATTGCAAGGACGTGAGGACCTGTGTCCCGCCGAATACGCCATCTGAAACCGTTACTATACCAACGGGCTTCTTGTACCACTCTGCATAGAGGAGGTCAATTACATTCTTCAGGCTCGCGGGATATCCGCCATTGTATTCAGGTGTAACGATGATCACACCATCGGCTGATTTTATCTTCGCTGCAAAGGCTAAAGTTTCCGGGGCAGGGTTGGTCTGGAGCCTGAGCCTCTCGTCAAACAACGGAAAGTTATACGTCTTTAGGTCTACGACTTCGGCAGTACCCAATTGGTGGGATTCGATGTATTGTTTGAAATACAGGCCGACGCGATCGCTGTGTCGTCCGGTGCGGATGCTGGCAGTGAGTATGACAAGGTGAGGCATGCGAAAGTGATTTACCTAAAGGTATTTGTTTCCGTTAATTTTAGTGATATTTATTGAGAGAACATTCTGGAACATGGAAGTGTTCCCATGATCAACCTTTATTTCATGAAAGCAATTTTTTGTATTCTCTTTCTGGCGGTTAGTGTCACCGGAAAGGGGCAGCAAGCGAATGCGGATTCTTCGCAAGTGCGAAAACAGCCAACGATGTTTGGTTTCAATGTGGGGATCGGTTTTTCTGATTTGCCAGGATTGCCCAATCATTCATTGACCCACGCGGCATCAATGGGTTTTGGATGGCTGATCACCTTCAATGATCATTGGCGTTTGGCGCCTGAGCTTAACCTGTCGACGCGTGGCACTGATAAGACTGACCGGCTCTTGAATGCGGTGCCACTCCAAAGTTCCCGAACGCAGTTTTCTACTTTTAATATGGATGTTCCTGTGGTGTTGCATTATCAGTTAGGCAAAAGGGTATTTGCCGGCATCGGCGTTCAGTTCAGCTATTTGTTAATCGGAGAACAATCTACGACCGGCCGGGTAGTCACCGGCGAGCAAGTAACGGTCATCGAGAATATCAGGGGCCTGATGCACAAGGAGGGATTTATGATTCCCATTGAAATCGGAGTTTCCTCACAGGGCAAGGGCGGCATTTGTTTCACCGAAACGCTGCGCTATAACCTGGGTGTCATGGAGGCATTTACCACAAGTGTAGTTGAAAGCAAATATCAGTCACTTCAACTTTATCTGACGATGTATTACCGTACAAAAAGGGGGCGTTAAGATTTTCTGCGAGGTTGAATCAGTTTGGCCACCAGCCCGGTCCAACCGGTTTGGTGTGATGCACCCAGTCCGTGCCCATCGTCTCCATGGAAGTATTCATAGAACAGCACATAATCCCTGAATTGGGGATCGCGTTGCAACCGGTCATTGTTTCCGGTTACCGGCCGGAGCCCAGCTTTGTTGCGTTCAAATATTTTGATGAGTCGCGATGATAGTTCATCCGCAATTTCCTGCAGGGTGAGGTACTTACCGGAACCGGTGGGATGCTCTACCGTAAAATCATTGCCATAATAATGGTGGAACCTTTGCAGTGACTCAATAATCAGGTAGTTCACCGGAAACCAAATGGGCCCCCGCCAGTTGGAGTTGCCACCGAACATGCCCGAATCACTCTCTCCCGGCACATAGGCAATACAGAAATTTGCACCGCCTTCCGAGAGTGTGTATGGGTTGTCCTGATGTATTCTGGACAATGCCCGGATGCCGTAAGGCGACAGAAACTCTGATTCGTCCAGCATCCGGGTTAGCAATTTTTTCATGCGATGGCCGCGAAGCAATGACAAGAGGTGTCGCTCGTTCTTACCTTTTTTACCCCACCGCGAAATCAAATCGGCGAGGTCGGGTCGGTGTTTGAGAAACCATTGTAACCGTTCAGTAAACTCAGGCATGGATTGAAATACCTCATTGTCCAGTACCTCCACGGCAAACAGCGGAATCAGGCCCACCATGGATCGTACTTTCATTTTTATCCTTCGCCCGTCCGCCGTGTGCAACACATCGTAAAAGAATTCATCCTCATCATCCCACAAATCGATGCCGTCTTTATCACCATGTACCATGGCCCCGGCGATGTAAAGAAAATGTTCAAAGAATTTGGTGGCCAGGCTTTGGTACGTGGGATTTTCTTTCGCCAGTTCCAGCGACATGCGCAGCATGTTCAGGGTGAACATGGCCATCCAGCTGGTGCCATCAGATTGTTCGATGGTGGCGCCGCCTGGCATTTGCGCATTGCGATCAAAAACACCGATGTTGTCCATGCCGAGAAATCCACCCTGAAAGATGTTATTTCCGTTGCCATCCTTCTTGTTCACCCACCAGGTGAAATTGAGCAGGAGCTTATGGAATACTTCTTCCAGGAATTTCCGGTCTCCATTACCGTCTTGCAGTTTTTGGTCAATCTTATACACACGCCAGCTGGCCCACCCATGTACAGGAGGATTCACATCGCTGAAGGACCACTCATATGCGGGCAATTGGCCATTGGGGTGCATGTACCATTCTTTGGTGAGCAGCAGCAATTGTTTCTTCGCGAACTCCGGATCGATAATGGCTAATGGTATGGCATGAAAGGCAAGATCCCACGCCGCATACCAGGGATATTCCCAGGTGTCGGGCATGGAGATAATGCTCTGGTTGTTGAGATGGGTCCAGTCTTTATTGCGGCCAAACTTTCTTTCCCAGGCTGGGGGCGGCTGGCCAGGGTCGCCTTTCAGCCATTGGCCTACATCATAATAGTAGAATTGTTTGGACCACAACATGCCGGCGAGAGCCTGTCGCTGGATGGACCGGCGGTCAGCTTCGGGAATATCCTGTTGAAGACCGGCGTAGAATTCGTTGGCCTCTTCTATTCGCTTTTCAAAAGTTGAATCAAAAGTCTGAAAGGGTTTGGTCAATTTCTCCGGTGACAACCGCAACCGAATGGTTATGGAGCCACCGGGTTCAAGGTGAAGGTCGTGGTCAATGGCGGCGCGAGTGCCATTGGGTTGATGATGCAGCGCTTCATGGCGACCGTATACCAGGTAGTCGTTTATCCCGTCTTTGAAAGACCCTGGACTATGATATCCGAATAGCCTACCTGTGTTGGTTTCATTATCACAGAAAAGTGCTTTTGCTTTTTTGTCATGATGGAGAAAGTAGGCTCCCAGGTCGCGATGCTCTACCCGAATGATACCGCTTTCATGGTGGCGCAGTTCAGGTGTATAGTCGTCATAACCCCATGCCCATGTATTTCTAAACCAAATGTGGGGCAAGACATGTAATGGTGCACCTTCCGGACCACGGTTTGTGACTATAATTCTGATCAGAATATCGTCAACGTCGGCTTTGGCATATTCAATAAATACGTCAAAGTAGCGGTCGTCATCAAAGATGCCGGTATCAATAAGTTCGTATTCCGGATCATGCCTGGTGCGGCGGCGATTTTCATGAAGTAATTTCCGGTAAGGAAACTCCCGTTGTGGATACTTGTACAGCATCTTCATGTAAGCATGGGTGGGGGTATTGTCCAGGAAGTAATAAGCTTCCTTGCAATCCTCGCCATGGTTGCCTTCCCCGTTGTTTAGCCCGAAGAGCCTTTCTTTAATGATGGGGTCGTACGTATTCCATAGCCCAACTGAAATGCACAGCAACTGGTTTTCATCGCTTATACCGCCAATACCTTCTTCGCCCCAACGGAACGCAATACTTCGGGCGGCATCGTGAGAAGTAAATTCCCAGGCATTGCCATGGGCGCTATAGTCCTCGCGTACGGTGCCCCATTGGCGTTCTGATAAGTAGGGACCAAATTTGCGCCAGTTCTTTTTTTGGTCACGGTCTTCAATGAGGCGCTTTTTTTCGGCAGACATGGGTTTTTGGGGTCATACCGCTGCGTGCAACGGTACCCAAAGTTAGTCCGGAAACGGGTAGGGACGAAGGTTTTGTGCCGGGATAAAACACCCGGAATTTCTTCGTGGAAACTGGATTTTGGCTTTGATTTCCAGCCTTTCTAGGGCTGAAAAAGTGCCTTGCTATGTGCCTATTGTTTCTTTAAGGTTGGCCATATTTTGTTGGCCTTCTCTATCAGGTTTTTTTGGTCTTTGTTCCACCTGACCCAGACATCCTTGTTGTAATTAAAATACAGTTTGTTGTTGACGATGGTCCAGGTGTCTGCCTGTGTCGGTGACTTATGTCCGGCTGCCGTACCGTAAGCGCAGTAGCCTCCGAATTGGGGCGCGAATTTTTCGGGATCAGCAATGAAGGCATCGCGGTTTTCCTTCGACGCAAAATACCACAAGGCATCATTCCAGGTGGTGGAAAATTCCTTTTTGCCCTGAACTGGTTTTTGCTCCTTGAAGAAAGCCACGGGATCATAGCCGTCGATGGCACCTTTTTCGGTGCTGTACACCTCCGGCATTTGGGCTTTGGACCAGAAGAACATGAGCATCAGGGGAAGCGCTAACAGGTATTTCATAAAAAACGGGTTTGATGACAAAGATGAAGACTGAGTCCTCAAGTCTTTGTCATCAACCCGACAATTGCATGGCTATTTAGTTGCCGGGTTGCTTCAGTACCCAGCCTGTCTTTGCTTTTTCAGCATCGACGATTTTTTTAACATCGGCAAGCAGTTTTTTGGCATCATAAACAATTCCGTCCTTGATGGTGTACTTGACACCACCCACACGAACAACCTTGTTATCGGCGTTGAGTTTGATGGCACCGGTACCATAAAGCACCTGCAGGTTTTCCAGCGGGTTGGCATCGACAATGACAAAATCAGCCAGCTTGCCGATCTCCACCGAGCCAACTTGTTTGTCCATGCCCAGTGCCTGTGCGCCATTCAAGGTAGCAGAGCGAATCACTTCAAGGGGATGAAATCCTGCTTCGCGCAACAGTTCGAGTTCCCGGATGTAGGCAAAGCCATACAATTGAAAAATGAAACCAGAGTCCGAGCCCGTTGTAACACGACCTCCCCGGTTCTTATATTCATTGATGAAGGTCATCCACAGGCGATAGTTGTCGCGCCACGCCACTTCTTGTTCGGTGCCCCAGGAATGCCAGTAGCTTCCGTGTGACCGCAGGCTGGGTTGATAGAATTCCCAAAGCTGCGGTAACGTGTAGTCTTCGTGCCATTCCGCCCGGCGTGCCTTGTGCAGGTCGCGACTGGCTTCATATATATTGAATGTAGGATCCAATGTGAAGTCGAGTTTGAGCAACGTATTCATCACCTCGTTCCACTTCTCCGAGTAAGGCGCTGCAGCTTGTTTCCAAAGACGTCCGGCTTCGCTGAAGCGATCCTGTTCGTTGGTGTAATTATAGTTGAGCGGAAAATTCTGCACCGTCTGTTTATCAAAGAGGGCTTCCGGCAGACCGTACCAATGCTCCATGCTGGTTAATCCTGCTTTTGCTGAGTTCAACACATTCCAGCGGGCCACAAAGGGTTGCGCATGGTGACACTCGCTGCGCATACCCAACTTTTTGTTTTCGTCGAGGGCTGCAGCCATGATGTCGGGATTCTGTCCACCGAATTTTACACCATCTGCACCATTGAGTTTATTCTCTCGAATCCAGGCCCGTGCTTCTTCCGGAGTACTAATGGGTGTTTTACTTCCCATTCCAAAAAATGTATATGCTTTAATACGAGGTGCGGTGATCAGGTTCTGGGCGCTTTTCTCACGCTGATCGACCTGCCACTTGATACCGTTACCCGACCCTGGATCGCAGATGGTAGTAACGCCGTGCGCCATCCACAGTTTAAAGACATATTCAGCATAAGGTGCCTGTGTGCCGCCGGTATGGGCGTGGCAATCAATGAAGCCGGGCATGAGGTACATGCCTTCTGCATTGATTTCTTTTCCTCCTGGTTCAAGTTTGGTGCGATTGCCATCGCTGGCCATTCCCGGGGTAGGCAGTCCCAGGCTAATGATGTTGGTAATTTTGTTACCGCGACAGATGATGTCAACGGGGCCAACCGGAGGCGCACCGGTGCCATCGATCAGCATTACACCCCGAATAATTAATTGAGTAAATGGACCATCACCTTCTTTGACAAGGGGTGCAGGAGCTACTCGTTCAGCATCCTGAGCAAAAGCTCCGAAAGTTGCGGTCAGGGCGAAGAGAAGAATAAGTTTTTTCATGGTTTAGTCATTAACACCGGGTTGCTTTAGCATAAAGCCGGCTTTTGTTTTTTCGTTGTCTACAATCTTTTTTACATCTGCTAACAGTTTCTTGGCGTCATACACGATGCCGTCTTTAATGGTGTAAGAAATACCACCAACCCGTTTCACGGTGTTATCTGGCATAAGCTTAACCGCGCCAACACCGTACAACACCTGAAGATTTTCGAGGGGGTTCTGATCAACGATAACAAAGTCGGCCAGTTTGCCGATCTCCACTGAACCAATTTCTTTGTCCATACCAAGCGCCTGGGCACCATACAACGTTGCTGACCGTATTACCTCCAGCGGATGGAACCCAGCTTCGCGCAGGAGCTCCAGTTCACGGATGTAACCAAATCCATATAACTGGAAGATGAAGGCATTGTCAGATCCCGCGGTAACACGACCGCCCCGGTTCTTATATTCATTCACAAAGGTCATCCACAACCGGAAGTTTTCTTTCCACGCAATTTCCTGTTCCGTACCCCAAGAAAACCAAAAGGATCCGTGGGCCTGACGGCTCGGTTGATAGAATGCCCACAGCCTGGGAAGGGTATACGTTTCGTGCCATTCCTGGCGGCGCGCCTTGTGCAAGTCGCGAGCTGCTTCATAGGTATCGAAAGTTGGATCAAGGGTGAAATCCAGCTTTAACAGGGTATCCATCACGGCATTCCATTTTGGTGTAAATGGTGCAGCGGCCTGCTTCCACAACCTCCCCGCTTCTTCAAACCGGTTCTGCTCGTTGGCATAATTGTAGTTGAGGGGATAGTTCTGCAGACTTGATCCTGATAACATGGCTTCAGGCAAGCCATACCAATGCTCCATGGTGGTGAGTCCTGCCTGTGCCGACTGAACAACATTCCACCGGGCTACGCCCAATTGTGCGTGGTGACACGCAGATCGAAGTCCAAGGCGTTTGTTTTCGCGCAAGGCAGCATCCATGATTTCTGGTGCCGCGCCAAAAAACTTGATGCCATCAGCACCTTTAAGTTTGTTTTCATTTACCCAGGCACGTGCCTGCTCCGGTGTGCGGATAGGCTCCTTGCTTCCGGACCCAAAGGTGACATAGGCTTTTATGCGGGGGGCGGTGATCAGGTTTTGGGCACTGTTTTTCTTGTGTTCAAGCACCCAATCGATGCCATTGCCTGAACCCGGCTCCCGGATCGTGGTAATGCCATGTGCCATCCAGAGTTTGAATACATATTCGGCGTCAGGTGCCTGGCCACCACCAATGTGGCCGTGCATGTCCACAAATCCGGGCATGAGGTACATACCATCGGCCTGGATTTCTTTGCCACCGGGTTCCAGTTTGGTGCGATTGGCATCGCTGGCCATGCCAGGTGTAGGAAGTCCCAGGCTAATGATATTGGTGATTTTATTTCCACGACAAATGATATCCACCGGACCTACCGGGGGAGCCCCGGTGCCATCGATAAGCATAACGCCGCGGATGATCAGTTGGGTAAAGGGTCCATCGCCCTCCTTAACCAGGGGGGCTTTCTTTACACCTTCTTGCGCACGGAGCTGTACGGAAAATAATAATAAAAGAATAAGGAGTCGCTTCATGGAGTGTTTGGAAAGGTTAGGAGGGAAGATACCAAAAAACCCCACGACTGGAAATCAAAATGATCTGGCGTCACGGGAAGAAGCTGGAACCTGCCAATTGTCGCGGCGACCCTGCCTAACAACAATCAGGATTTTCTTCAAAGCACTCTATTTTTATCTTAGGTTTACAAAACCGTACCAAAAATGATTGTTATGTCTAAGGATAAATTTATTGCCGCCATCAATACTTCCTATACCATGCCAGGTGCCTCTATTTATCTCGGCGCAGGGATTTTGGAGGGTGAGATTATTTCGGAAGCCAGGGTGAATCTTTCCCTGCGTATGATGAACCGCCACGGGCTGGTGACAGGGGCCACCGGATCCGGAAAGACCCGCACGCTGCAGATGATTGCGGAACAACTATCGGCTGCCGGTGTGGCTGTGTTTATGCCGGATATGAAGGGAGACCTTTCTGGCTTTGCCAAGGAAGGAGCGGTCAATGATAAGATCAAAGAGCGTGCTGCTGCGCTGGGCATCACGTATACTCCCTCGGGTTACCCATTGGAAATTTATTCACTCAGCGGAAAACTTGGCGCCCAGATGCGAGCCACCGTTACAGAATTTGGCCCGGTGCTTCTCAGTAAAGTCCTTGAATTGAATGAAGTGCAAAGCAGTGTGATGATGATCCTCTTCAAGTATGCCGACGACAAGAAGTTGCCGATTGTTGATCTGCAGGACCTCAAGAAAGTACTGAACTATTTATCCGAAGGAGAAGGTGCCCGGGAGATCAAAGATGCTTATGGAAAAATTTCAGGGGCCACAGCATCTACCATCTTGCGAAAGATTGTAGCCCTGGAGCAGCAGGGTGTCAATCAAATATTCGGAGAAAAATCTTTTGACGTAGCCGACCTTATGGAAAAGGTGGACGGACGTGGGGTGATCAGTCTATTGAATGTATCGGATGTTCAGAATCAGCCGGCTATCTTTTCAACGTTCATGCTGTCATTGCTTGCAGAAATCTATCAAAGCCTTCCGGAGGCCGGAGATTTGGACAAGCCCAAACTTATTTTCTTTTTGGACGAAGCCCATTTACTGTTCAAAGATGCCCCCAAGGCTTTCATGGAACAGATTGAGCAGGTAATCCGCCTAATCCGCTCCAAGGGCGTGGGCATTTTCTTTTGTACCCAGATGACGCAGGATGTTCCCCCGTCAGTGCTGGCACAATTGGGTAACCGCGTTCATCATGTTATTCGGGCATTTACACCCAATGATGTCAAAGACCTGAAGGAGACCATCAAAACATTTCCCAAGTCGGCCTTCTATGATCTTGAAAAACAATTTACCCAGTTGGGTATTGGACAGGCATTTATCACCGTGTTGAATGACAAGGGTATTCCTACAGAGACGGTAGTAACGCACCTGGCGCCGCCGGCATCATTGATGGGTCCGCTCTCCCAGGAGGAGTATCAGGCGCACCTGAATAGCTCTGACATGTATAAGAAATATAAAGAGACTGTCGATCCCCGTAGCGCATTTGAAATCCTCAATGAGCGTGTGCAAGCGATGCAGGAAAACCAAACCAGTACGGCGACAGCTACCGCAACATCTACCGCAAGGAGTACCAAAGCAGAGAAAAGCACTTTTGAGCAAGTGCTTACCTCACCGGTGGCCAAGCAGGTAGGTAAGGAGCTGGTCCGTGGAGTTTTCGGGATGCTCTTTGGCACGGCACCCCGCCGATCATCGCGACGCGGCTGGTGAGCTAGGCGGCTTTCGCCATGAGGTATTTCTTGGGCGTGACGCCAAATTTCTTCTTGAAGGCAGCAATGAAGTGACTGGGATTGGTGTAGCCAATCTTATACGCAACTTCAGCCACCTGAAACTTCATGGAGTCCAGTAGCACGCGGGCACTATCGAGTTTGTGGTCCAGGAGGAAGCCGAACACTGTGTTTCCATAAATTTCTTTGAAGCCTGCTTTCAGCTGATATTCATTTAAGCCCATCAGGCGTGCCAGCTCCTTCAAAGTAGGCGGGGCCTCCATGTGTTGCAGGATGTAATCTTTGGCATTCTTTATTTTCCGCACTGTCTCCTGGTCATTCAGGAAAGGACAAGTTTCCGTGTCAGCCTTGCGCTGCGAAAAATACAGGGCCAGGAGTTCAAGTATTTTTCCCTGATAGTAAATGCTATTTGAACTGGTGCTCAGATGAATGTTATAGAGTTGATTTAATTCCACCATCAGGTGGGATGGTATTTCTCGTTCGTCGTAAAACTTCTGGTTGATGTTTTCGGGCTTCAGGAACGGGAGTGGTTCATGAACAAACAATTGATGCAAGCTCTCCAGTGAGATGGTCATGACCACCAACCGGGAGTTGGGTGACATGCGCAAGGTGAAGGGAAGTTCACGACCCGGATCAAAGAAGAAATAATTATGCTGCCGCTGAATCTCGCGTACATAATGCGGACCGAATTCGAAGGTAGCGGTCCCTTCCATGCAGAAGTAGAAATGGATAATGGATTTGCGTATCACACTTGGCTGAGAAAGAGGTTCCGAGCCATCATTTTCCACGATTACGAGTGTTTTGTCCTCTTGTTGGAACAGGGTACGTAATTTACCTATTGGGGTATTTTCTGCTATTGGTTCGCTGTACATAGGCTTATTTAGAATGGTTAAATAGCTGAAAAATGCCGTTTGTTGACAAAAATACTGATTATTGTCATACTTATACCCCAATTCACATGAGAAATGACCCATGTGTCATTAATTGTACTTCCATGGGTATTTTTTGATTTACTTCCCGCTAATCTTTGCGCCCATGCAAAAGGCCTGGGTTGTTTTAGTTGTTATTTTAAGTCTGCCATATACTGGCCATGCCCAGGACTCATTGGTCTCTAAACAACTTGATGAAGTTGTTGTCACCGCCACACGCAATGAACGTACTATGGGTGCATTGCCCATGCCGGTAACGCTGGTTCCTAAACTTCAGATCAAGTCTATGGGATCACTGAGGTTAAATGATGTGCTCACGGAACAAACGGGCCTGGTGGTGGTGCCACAGGTAAATGGACAAGGCAATGGTATTCAATTGCAGGGTTTTAATCCAGACTATACCCTAATACTCATCGACGGAGAGCCAATCATTGGTCGTTATACGGGATCGCTCGAACTCAGCCGCATCACAGTCGGAAATATAAAGCAGATTGAAATAGTTAAAGGCCCTTCGTCGAGCTTGTATGGATCAGATGCACTGGCTGGTGTCATCAACATCATCACCGATCGGCCCACAACTACCCGGGGAACGTACTATACGCGCTATGGCACCAATAACACCATGGACATGTCGGGTGACTTTGGCACCACCGTAGGCAAACTGGGTATTTATGTTTTTGGCAATCGCTACAGCACAGCAGGGTATGACCTTTCTCCCGAGAATTTTGGCAAGACGGTTTCTCCTTTCAGAAATTATACGGGTAACGTCAAGCTCACTTACAAAATAGGACCGAAGACGGATTTGAGTGTATCAGGTCGATACTTCGACGAGAAGCAGGACTTCAACTTTGCAGTAACCACGCCAAACAGCCAGGAGATTCTAACTTCCGGCCATGGCACCACCAGTGACTGGAACATCAATCCGGTTTTGGTACATCGGTTTTCAAATCGGCTCAAGATGACGGGACGGTTTTATGCCACGCATTACCAGACTGCTACGCGGCTGAATAACGAGGTAACGGACACCTTATATTACAAGGACGACTTTCAGCAGTCCTTTATGAGACCTGAAGTGAATGCGGAGTATTACTTCAACGATAACAACATCCTTACCCTTGGCGCCGGCCAAACCATGGAATCAGTGCAGACCTCCCGCTATGGTGATGAGGTCCAACGCAAACAACAAACCCGGTATGCTTTCTTTCAGGAGGAGTGGAAGCCTTCACCCCGCCTGAGCGTGATTGCTGGCGGTCGCTTTGACTACAACACGATCTATGGATCTCAGTTTAGCCCCAAATTGTCTACCCGGTATGAATTGAACAACCGGATTGCCTTAAAAGGATCATTCGGGATTGGCTTCAAGGCACCGGATTTTCGCCAGTTGTATTTTAACTTCAATAATTCAGCGGGAGGTGGTTATAGCGTGCTGGGTACGGAAGTCGTGGGTGAGCGTTTGGCTGTGCTGGAGTCCCAGGGTCAAATCAAGGCTTATCTTTTTGATCCGTCGCTGATCGGTAAACTTCAGGCCGAGCGGTCAGCTGCATTCAATTTTGGCGCCCGGATACTATTGCCTGCTTCGGTAGTAGCGGATGTCAATCTGTTTTATAACTCCATCGACAACCTGATCGAGAGCCAGGCGGTGGCGATAACATCCGCCAACCAAACCATTTACAGTTATAGGAATATCCGGCGTGCTTTTACTGAAGGGGTAGAAACCAATCTCACGATGCCACTCACTACCCGCCTCAACCTTTCTCTCGGCTATCAATTGTTGTTCGCCAAAGACAAGGACGTGGTGAGTGCCGTGAATAAAGGCGAGGTGTTTTGGCGTGATCCGGTCACCCTGGACACCCGAAGACTGAAACCTTCCGAGTACTTCGGTTTATATAACCGATCAAGGCATGTTGGCAATGTGAAATTGTTTTATGTGGATAAGGAGAATGGCTGGGATGCAAGCCTTCGGGTGATTTACCGCGGCCGATACGGCATCGGTGATATTGTGGGAAGCATCCAGGGCGAGACGATCCCGGTTTCAGATCGCAACGGCAATAGCATTCTAGATGTTTACGACAATTTTGTAAGCGGGTATGCCCTCGTTAATATTTCCATGGCCAAGACATTGCCCGACGGCATCCGTATTCAGGCAGGCATTGATAACCTGTTTAACTATACCGACCGGATTTATGTCCCCAATATTCCCGGCCGCCTGATGTATGTAAGTGTGGGGTATTCATTTTCAAAATCAAAAAACAATTAAACAATCAGTGTATGCAAAAAGTAAGAATGATCCTGGGTCTTGTTGTGTTGGTGGGTGTGTTGGCCGGGTGTTCTAAGAGCGACCCTACGCCTGCCCTCGTAGCGGTAACATTTAAAAATCTGTCTGCAGATCCGCCATCGGGCGGCTACAACCCTACCAATGGTCAGCCAATTGGTGTTACCAACAAGTACACTCTGTTCAGCTTTGCCACCGGTGCAACGGTTGCCAATTCGGACAGTGCTTCTACAAAGTGGGACATTGGATTTAATGGAACCAAGATAATCATCAACAGCGGCACCAGTGGTCCTGGCAGTGCGGCTGCGCTGGTGGTGACCGGAATTTTCTCAGAGCTCAACCTGGCTCCTGATACGGGCTATCTGACGGATAACAGTGCTACCGCCACCTACGCCATCACCCGTGGTTCTGGCAAAGGATGGTATAATTATGATCCTTCTACTAACCTTATTTCTCCCATTGCAGGCCGTGTTATCATGGTTAAGACCTCAGCGGGAAAATATGCGAAGATGGAGATCATCAGTTACTACAAGGATGCTCCGGCCAGCCCTACGGCTACTTCTACTGACCGATATTATACCTTCCGGTACCTCTATCAACCGGACGGAAGCAAGAAACTTCAATAGTGTAAATACCAAAGCCCGACATGGTCGGGCTTTTTCTTATCCATGCCATGATTTCATTCATTCAAAAAATCCCCATTCTCACGACAATTCTGTCAGCCGCGTTTTTTGTCGTTTTGTATCAGCACTATCTCCGCAAGGGAAAGCCAGCGTATTTGTTTTGGTGGACCTTTGGGGTGCTGTGCTATGGGCTTGGCACATTCACTGAAGGATGGGTGGGGATTTTCGGATGGAGTGAGCCTGCCTTCAAGGCCTGGTATGTGTTGGGCGCCATGCTGGGTGGTTTTCCGTTGGCACAAGGTTCTGTTTACCTCATGTTTAAGCCACGGACAGCCACCTTCATGATGATTGGCGTGGTTATCATCATTGTCGTGGGCTCTGTGCTGGTGATGCTTTCTCCCATTGACTATTCCCTCGTAGAGCCTGCCCGGCTTACAGGTAAAGTGCTGGTATGGAAATATGTCAGGTTAATTACTCCATGGGTTAATATCTATGCCTTTATTTTCCTGGTAGGCGGAGCGATTCATTCTGCATTGCAATACAGAAAAGACGGGAAGTCAGGTAAACGGTTTTGGGGCAATATCCTCATTGCCTTGGGTGGACTTTTGCCCGGCATTGGGGGATCATTCACCAAATTTGGTTATACCGAAGTGTTGTATGTCATGGAGCTACTGGGCATCATCCTGATTTATGCTGGATATCGTACCATGCGCCATGACCAATCCATGTCGGTGTATGAGATTCAGCAAGTGGTCAGGAATTAACTATCCGGGTTCGGTTCCAGCAGGTTTTTTCTAAATTACCTGCATGGAACTCAAAGACCGATTTCTGTCGCTCGACGTTTTTCGTGGGTTGGATGTGGTGTTGATGATCATCGTCAATACACCTGGCTTTGGAGAAACCACCTACGCTCCATTGCATCATGCACGATGGGACGGATTCACACTGACCGACCTGGTGTTCCCCACCTTCCTGTTTCTGGTCGGCACCTCCCTGAGTTTTTCTTTACCGCATTATGAGGCAGCCGGAAGTGGCGTTGCCGTCCGTAAGATTTTGAAGCGTACGGCTATCATCTTCTTGTTGGGCTACCTGATGTACTGGTTCCCGTTCTTTGTCATGTCGGATGGTGCCTGGCACTTTAAACCCATGTCCGAAACCAGAATACTGGGTGTGCTTCAGCGCATTGCACTCGGGTATGGTTTTGCCGCATTGATGGTTCATTTTTTGGAACTTCGCACGGCCCTCAGGATTGGCGTATGTATGCTAGTGATTTACTGGGCCTTGCTGATCTTTTTTGGTGATCTCACCTTGACGGGCAATGCCGTGCTTGCATTCGACAAATGGCTGATGGGGGAGGCACATCTGTATCACGGCGAAGGAATTGCATTCGACCCTGAAGGTTGGTTGAGCACAATCCCGGCGATCGTTAATGTGGTGGCGGGATATGCCGTCGGTATCTTTTTGCGGGATAAGGGACCGTCATGGGAGACCCTCGCTCGTTTAAGTATGGTGGGTGGTGTTTTAATCGCAATTGGATTGTTTTGGCACCTCGGTTTTCCACTGAATAAGAAATTGTGGACCTCCTCTTTTGTGGTCCTCACAACTGGCATAGATATGATGGTGCTGGCTATCCTGGTCTACCTGCTGGATGTCCGTAAAAACACGGGCTGGAGCTATTTTTTTGTTGTGATGGGGAGAAACACCTTGTTCATTTATTTGCTCTCCGAAGTAGGGGCCATTCTGCTGGACACGTTCTCATACGATGGACACGATCTGCATCATTGGATTTTTCTGCATGCATTCAGGCCATGGGCCGGTGATTATCCCGGCTCATTCCTTTTTGCTTTGGTATTTATGTTGATGTGCTGGTCGGTCGGCTTTCTCCTGGACCGGAAAAAGATATACATCAAGATCTGATCAGTGATAGCTTTTTTCGCCGGCAGTGACTGCAAAAGTCAACACGTTCTCGCGTGGGGGAAAAGGGCAGGAAAAGTTATCGGAATAGGCGCAATACGGATTATAGGCCAGGTTAAAGTCGAGGGTAATGGTGCTTGCCCCTGGCGTCTTGTTCACATCGATGTAGCGCCCGGCGCCATAGGTTTCACGGGCACTGGTTTCGTCGGCAAAGGCCAGAAATAACTTGCCGCGGTTAGGTCCGGCGGCCATGATCTCCAACAGCAGAAGCCGTTGCTTTTTGCCTTCCCAGGTAAATGATGCCCAGGCATATTCCAGGTAGGAGTTCTCTTCGCCGGTGCTGGTGGGCAACACAACGACGTTCTTTTTCTGGATGGGTTCGAGATCGGCTTTAATTTGAAAGCGAATATCCGGTTCAAAGTACTTAAGACCATTAAAATTGGCGCGTGCCTCTCCGAAGGGCGAGTCCTCCGATTGCATAAACTTATCTTTCTTTTCGCGCTCATCGCGAATCTTGCTGACATAGCCGGCCACATCCTCTCCTCCGGAGAAAGAATAAAAGAGGATAATCACCAACACCAGCCCGGCAAGGCTGCCAATCATAACTTTTATCGACATCAGAGTATTCCCTCGTCCGCAAAGCTAAAATACTTTTCACCACAAAAGATCAGGTGATCGAGCAATTGTATTTCCAGAAACTTGCCGGCTTCTTTCAGTTTATGGGTGAGATCGATGTCGCTCTGGCTGGCCGTCAGGTTGCCTGAAGGATGATTGTGCGCTACGATGATTCCGCTCGCCAGCTCATCCAATGCAGACTTATAAATAATCTTTGGGTCAGCGATGGTACCGCTGACCCCGCCTTCGCTGATGCGCTTTTTGCGAATAACCCGGTTGGCCCGGTTCAACAGGATCACCCAAAACTCTTCATGCGTCAGGTCAGTTAATTCGGCATAGAGAAAATCATAGGCAGCACGTGACGAGCTTATCCGAGTTTTATCAGGCGTCTCAGTCAGCTTGCGTCTTCGCCCAAGTTCCAGCGCAGCGACGATGGTGATTGCTTTTGCCTCACCGATGCCCTTTAAGCGGGTGAGGTCTTTAATGGTGAATCGGGCCAGTTGATTCAGCTCGTTGCCGGCTTGCTGTAGCAGATTCTTGGCGACGTCTACCGCACTCAGGTTGGTGGTGCCGGTGCCCAACAGGATCGCGATGAGCTCGGCATCAGAAAGCGTCGAAGTTCCTTTTTGCAGGAGCTTTTCCCGGGGGCGGTCGTCTGGCGACCAGCCTTTGATCGGCAATGATTTTGATTCGTTCAGGTTCACACCCAAAACTAATTGGGACGCGGCCTGTGATGGAAGTTTTGGATTGCCGGAATGCCTGATCCTTTAGGGCATAAAAAAACCCCGACAGCAGGGCTGCCGGGGAAAAATATGGGTCTCTGACGGCTTACTTAAGCGCGTTTACTTTCTTGGTCAGTTGTGATTTCTGATTGGCCGCCTTTTTCCAATGGATGATGTTCTTCTTGGCCAACTTATCGATCATGCCAGTAACCTCCTTCAACAAAGCCTGTGCTTCGTCTTTCTTGGTCGTATCCATCAATTTCTTGATCTGGGTACGGGTAGTTTTGTTCTGGTAGCGGTTGCGTACACGCTTGGTTTCGTTTGCCCGGATGCGTTTTTCGGCTGATTTATGATTTGCCATAGTGCTTTTAAAAAGGACTGCAAAGCTAAAACGAAAGAGCGGATTTGCAAAGAGACCCCCTTACTTAAACGCTTCTTTTGAAGTACCCTGAAAAAGCAGGTGGATCAGGGGGTCCAGTAGCAAAGAAGTAGGTTTTTGGGCTGCATTCAGGATTATTTCCTGTTTTCGATTGGTTATGGCAGCTTTTTCAATGGTCTGACTGCCATTCGTGACTACGCCAAACTCCATCGGAAACTGGAAAACCTTTTCCTGTTGCTGAACCACGGTAATCCGGATTTTTTTCTGTGCCGGCAGCCAGGCCCAGGTCACGTCCAGTACCGGATGACCCGGGGAATAGATCCATTGATCAAAAAAGGATTTTAGACTGCTTCCACTAACTTCTTCCATCACCATCCTGAAATCATCGGTAAGGGCATTATCGAGTTTGAATTTCTGGTAGTAGGCCCGGACCCCTTCCCAGAATTTTTGATCGCCAACTTCCTGACGGAGCATGTGAAGCACCCAGGAGGCTTTTTGATAAGTATTGGTATTGAGGACTTTCGTTATGTCAGTAATCTGTTGATCTACGATAGGCCGGGGATTCTTCAGGTAATAGTTCAGTACCTGCGTTCGATCCTTATCCATTTCCTGACGCATACGCTCAGGGCCATATGCATTTTCAAAGTAGGCGTTGGCGAGGTAGGTGGCAAAACCCTCACTCAGCCAAACATGAAACCAATCAGCTTCTGAGGCAGAGTCACCAAACCATTGGTGTGCAATCTCATGGGCCAGCAAGCCTTCAATATTGCCTTTGCCGGAGACAGAATTTTCGTAGTAAAAAATGTTGCCAGCATTTTCCATACCTCCAAAGCGTGTCTTCGACTGCACATTGGCGAGCTTTTCGTAGGGATAGGGTGCAATGGTTTTGCTTATGAAGTCCAGGGCTTTTACTGCAGGTGCATAGTCATTAAAGCCTTCTTCCCGGTTCTGCGGGTAAACCCAACTCTCAAGGGGTACTCCATTTATGGTGCCGACATGGGAAATGGCGAAGCGGGCAACTCCGATAACCATGACTTTGGTTGGCAGGGTAACAGAGGTCTTCCAATGGGTCAGTTTCTGATGATTCGGAAGCGCAGATTCCTCCATCTTTTTGCCCGTGCCAATAACGCTGTAGGCTTCCGGGGCGACCACCCGGAATTCACAAGTTGCCTTGTCATACGGGTGATCGATAACGGGCAACCAATAATGAGCCCGGTTGGGCCAGTTGTCTCCGAAAAAGGTGCGGTCACCATATTTATTCCTTCCGATGATAAGGCCATCTTGTGGAATTCCCGAATACCGTATGGTAAATGTTCGGTCTTCGTTAGCGACGGATCGAGGTATTGTAATCGTGATCCTGCTGTTGTTATGTGTGAAGTGCATGGACTGCCCCTGGCTCGTTACTGAGATTACCTCCATTCCTTTGTCACCTTGTCGGGAGGCGAGATCCAGATCAAAGGACGTCACCTCCTTTCTGAACCGGATGGTGATGGTGGCTTCGCCAGAAATCCGGTCTGTTGAGTCATTTAATATCAGATTGAATTGATAATGTCTGATATCGATGGATTCATTCCGGGGATAGGGGTCTGTTGCGTGTACCACTTTCCAGATGATCAATAAACTGATGGTCAGGATACGTTTCATGAACAATATTTTGCGGGTAAAAGATACTGCGATGACACGAAGTCTGAAAGCGCTTTTAATCATATGCATTTGTATATCCCCCGGATGGGGATTTTTTGGTCATCAGCAAATCAACCGGTTGGCCGTCTTTTGCCTGCCTCCCGAGATGTCAGGCTTTTATAAGAAGAACATCCGCTACCTGATTGAAACTTCGACGCATCCGGATGAACGCAGGTACGCAGTTGCCGATGAAGCACCTCGTCATTTTATTGATCTGGACGTGTATACAGACTCTCTTCCAAAATATTGGTCAGCCGCCGTGGAGCGGTTCGGCGAAGACTCATTGGCGAAACACGGCATTGTGCCGTGGCATGTGGTAAGTATGTATTACCGGCTTCGGGAAGCATTTATGTTAAACGACCCTGCCCGTATCCTCAAGGTTTCTGCAGAACTGGGACACTATGCAGGTGACGCCCACGTGCCCCTGCATACCACCCGCAATTATAACGGGCAGTTGACGGGGCAGACGGGTATCCATGGTCTCTGGGAATCGCGATTGCCTGAACTTTTTTTCAATAACTACGACTTTTATGTGGGCCCCGCTACCTATGTGGATAATCCTACAGAGATGATTTGGAATGTAATTGAAGAATCACATCGGGCGGTTGATTCGGTACTGCGGCTTGAGCGTGAACTCGCTGCCGTTCAGCTTACACGGTTCAGTTATGAAAGCAAAGGAAAGCAGACCATCAGGGTGTATGATCAGAACTTTTCCAGAAAGTACCACGAACAACTTTCTGGCATGGTCGAGCGAAGAATCCGGGCCAGCATAAAGGTGACAGCAGACTTGTGGTTTACCGCCTGGGTGGATGCGGGCCAACCGGACCTTAGCGAATGGATGGAGCGGCAACCCACGGCTGAAGAACTTAAAGTCCGCGCCAATGAATTGGCATTATGGAAAAAGGCGAATTTTTCACGCGAGGAGGGGGACCATCATTAAGGCAAAATTTCCGTGATTACGTGTCCGGATTGGAGCAGATGGGGCGTCATTTCCGTATATTCATAACCCCTAAAATCAACGATATGGAAAAGTTTGCCTTACTCTTTCGCGGTGGCCTCAACTCACCTTCACCGGAAGTCATGCAGAAGCACATGCAAAAATGGCTGGACTGGGTGGACCGGCTCAGCAAAGAAGGAAAATACCTGGCGGGAGAGCCCTTGATACCTGGAGGAAAGTGGGTAGCCGGCAAGAATAAGTCAGTGACTGATGGACCGTTTACGGAGGCGAAAGACATCATGGGTGGATTTTTCATCCTGAAGGTCGCTGATGAGGATGAAGCGGTTCGTATCGCCAAAGATTGTCCGGATCTGGAGTTCAATGGCACGGTTGAAGTCCGGAAAGTGGCAGATATGTAATGATATGCAAACCAAACAATTAAATACAATGAAAAAACTATTTCCCTTCTTCTTGCTTGCCCTGGTGAGCTTTCGGTCACCAGAAGTAACGATTACAGCGGATGAGCGAAAAGCCGCGCTTGAGCAACTCAAGTTATCTCGCGATCAATTCACCAAGGCCACCAAAGGGCTGACGGAAGCACAAATGAATTATAAAGCGACGCCAGATTCCTGGTCCGTTGCAGAAGTGGCCGAGCATATTGCTGTTTCTGAGTCTGCCATATGGAGTATGCTGGAAGGAGCTATGAAGCAGCCTGCAGATCCTTCCCGCAGAGGAGAAGTAAAGGTCGATGATGCAGGCATCCTTGCTGGTGTGTCAAGCCGGGAACGTAAGGTGAAGACCAGTGAAGCGCTTACGCCCGCTAACAAGTTTGGTTCAGCGGAAGGTTCAATTCGTGAATTCATGGCGAAGCGCGAAAGCCATATGGCATTCGTGAAAGATACCCAGGAAGATTTGCGCAATCGGTACGCCCAGACGCCATTCGGGATTGTTGATGCCTATCAGGTTATCCTGTTTATGTCAGGACATACTACCCGGCATGTAAAGCAAATGGAGGAAGTTATGGCCAATGCCTCCTTTCCCAAGAAGTGAAATTGAGATGAATTGCTTAATAAGCCAGTGCTTCAACGCGCTGGCTTATTTTTTTTCTGCAGGAAGTAGTTGACAAGGTCTGCCCACTCGGCCTCCAAGGTACCTGATGGCATAGACTTACCGGCTCGGCGGTACCAGTACGCGGCATTGCCCAGATCGCCCTCCCGTCGGTGCAGGTAGGCATGTACCCAAGATCCATTTGGGCTTGCAATATCCTGAGCAATATCGTGGGCCAGGTTCCAATTGTTTTTTGCATCCCACCACAAACTTACCAGCAATGGCGACAAGTCGGGTGGCTGGGGATCTTGGAGTGATTTCTTAAATCCCGGAAAGGTCATCTACTCTACAGTAAGGACCACGATGGTATCCACTTCGTTTCGCTTCGCTCCATCTACTTTAAATGTTACTCCAAAGTCGTTGGCAACGAATTTGATCGGCGACTTATCCTGAAATAAAGTGATCTTGGTAACTTTCTTGCCGAACTTTGGCAGGGTAAGGGATTCATCGGGCCAGTTGAGGATATGTACGTACACCTGATTCCCGCGCTGGGTCGTGACGCCCCACGATCTGGGTGTCAACGGACCACCACGTGTTCCATATACGGTTTCTCCGTTTGTGCGGGTCCATTCCCCGATTTGTTTTAAAAGCGCAACATGCTCGGGTTGAATTTTACCATTGGACATCGGACCTACATTCAATAGGAAGTTGGCGTCATACCCTGCTGCCTTTACCAGGTATTGCACAAGGTCTCTGTAGCTTTTGTTGTGGTTGTCACGCAAATCAAAGCCCCAACTGTTATTGATGGTTTCACACGTTTCGCGCGGCAGGTCACCTATTTTTTGTTCGGGCGCAAAACCGGTGGTGTTGTGGCCTGGTAAGTCTTTCTCAAACATTTGAAAGTCTTCGCCTTCAAAAGGTATCAGGTGGTGGTTGCTGCCCACCATGGCTGCCGGTTGCAAGCGGTGAATCATATCATAGGTTTTGCGTAGCCGCCATTCAGCATCTTTTTTATCCCACATGCCGTCGAACCAGATTCCGCCTATTGGTCCATAGTTGGTGAGAAGTTCGGTGAGCTGAGCATCCATGTAGTCCAGGTATTTGTTCATATCCCCTTTCTCCTCTCGGCCGGTATAGGAGCCTCCGGTAAAACCACGCGGAAAATAATCGGGATGGTGCCAGTCCAGTTGCGAATGATATAGAAATAGTTTGATGCCTTGCTTCTGACATTCTTCGGCAAGTTCCTTTACAATGTCCCTGCCATAGGGTGTTTTATTAACAATGGTATAGTCAGAAACTTTTGAATCAAACATCGCAAAACCATCATGGTGCTTGCTGGTGAAGGTAATGTACTTCATGCCTGCATCCTTGGCCATTTGAACAATGGCTTTTGCATCGAACTGGGAGGGGTTAAATGCGCCGGGCAGCTTTTCGTAAGCACTGATGGGAATCTGTTGATTATTCATCACCCATTCACCGTCGCCAAGAATACTGTAAACGCCCCAATGGATGAATAATCCGAAGCGGGCGTCCTGAAACCAGGCCCTGGATTTCATGTTTTCAGCGCTAGGCTGATAGGGTTGCCCATTGAGGTTGAGGGAGCATCCCAAAGCAATTCCCAACGCGCACAGGGTGAGGGTCTTCATAAAATTGCTGGAAGTCAGGGTCGTTGTCATGGCGTGGTTTTGTTTTAACTTGCGTGACAAGAAAATTAGATAATCCCCATGAGATACACACCCATCGCGAACGATCTTTTTGTGAATAACCGCAAACGACTCGTTAAGGAATTAAAGCCGCGGTCACTGGCTGTTCTTAACGCCAACGATATCATGCCTACTACGGCAGATGGCACGATGGCATTTCGGCAGAATAGCGATTTGTTTTACCTCACCGGTGTTAATCAGGAGGAAAGTATGCTGGTGATTTGCCCGGATTTTCCAGAAAAGCGCTTCCGTGAAATACTTTTTCTTCGTGAACCCAACGAATTATTGGAGAAATGGGAAGGACATAAGTTGAGCCGGGAGGAGGCACGCACCGTTTCTGGAATCGACAGCGTGTTATGGCTGTCAGATTTTGACAAGTGGTTTCATCATATGATGGCCATGGGTGGTGTGGATCATGTCTACCTCAATTCGAATGAGCATTACCGGGCGGATGTGGTGGTAGAGACGAGGGATGCCCGATTCATTTCGTGGTGCAAGGAAAAGTACCCCTTGCATAATTATCAACGACTTGCGCCCCTGATGGCCGCTTTACGAACCATCAAACAGCCAGCTGAAATTGAATTGATGCAAAAAGCAGTTGACATAACCGGCAAAGCATTTCTCAGGGTACTTAAGTTCTTAAAACCAGGTGTATTTGAGAATGAAGTGGAGGCCGAATACATTCATGAATTCGTGCGCAATGGCTCGCGGGGTCACGCATACAACCCAATTATTGCATCGGGTGTTAACAACACGGTACTCCATTACATTGAAAACAGCCGCCCCTGTAAGGCTGGTGACTTGTTATTGATTGATGCGGCTGCGGAATATGGCAACTATAATGCCGACCTCACCCGTACAATTCCCGTGAATGGAAAATTCACCAAGCGCCAGAAAGAAGTGTATAACGCAGTTCTTCGCGTACATCAGGAAGCTATCCAGTTAATGTCGTCGCACATGGTTTATTTTGACTACCACCGCGAAGTGGAAAAGATAATGGAGCGTGAACTGATGGGCTTGAAGTTGATCAGCAAGGATGATATCAGGCGTCAGCGTCCTGGTCAGGAAGCGTTTCGCAAGTATTACTACCACGGCACTTCGCATATGCTTGGCCTTGACGTGCACGATGTGGGTAATATGCATGCTAAGATGGCCATTGGTTCTTTGTGGACCGTAGAGCCTGGCATTTACATTAAGGAAGAAGGCTTTGGTATAAGACTGGAAAATAACGTTGTCATTCTGAAGAAAGGCGTTCTGGATCTTACGCGAAACATTCCAATTGAAGCGGATGAAATCGAATCCATCATGAACAGCAGAAAGTAAGTCATGAAGAAGGCCATTGCAGGGGTATTTGTTTTTGCTTTCGTCAGCCTGGCTCAATCGCATGAATTTTGGCTGCAGCCATCCAAATACCGGTATTCGGTAGGCGAAACCATGACCATCGACTTTAAGGTAGGAGAGAATTTTACCGGAGAGAGCTGGGACCTGAATCGTCACAAGGTCGAACGCGTACAACTTGTGCATGCCACCGGAATAAGGATGCTGGAAGCGACAGTGAAGAAGACAAAATCAAAGAATTTAACCACCGTGTTGGATAAGCCGGGTACCTATGTGGTTGGTTTGGAAAGCAACTTTGCTTTCCTTGAACTGGAAGCTGAAAAATTCAATGAGTACCTGAAGGAAGACGGCTTGGAAAATATCCTGGAACTCAGGAAAAAAGAGAATACCCTTGATAGGCCGTCGAGGGAATTTTATAAGCGATATGCCAAGGTAATGGTACAGGCAGGGCCCGCAGTGGACGACACCTACAAAAAACGGTTGGGGTTCCGCTATGAGATTATGCCGTTGGCAAATCCTTATACCCTCAAGCCAGGAGATTATCTCGACTGTAAGATACTATGGGAAAACAAACCAGCTCCGCACACCTTGGTGAAGGTTTGGAATTATGTGGGCAACAGAACCTTTTTACAAAACATCTATACAGAAAATGATGGAACCATCCGATTTCCGATCAGTACCTCCGGACCATGGATGGTGAGTGCTGTAAAGATGATTCCGTCAGAAAGTGATGGGGCTGACTACCAGAGTCAATGGGCCAGCCTGGTATTCGGGATAACAAAGTAAACTAGTCATGAGTAGCGAACATATCAACTCCGATCAAGCACCTGAACCCGTTGGCGCATACCCGCATGCTCGTCGCGTGGGCAACCTGCTGTTTCTCTCCGGTGTTGGTCCCCGCCAGCGGGGATCCAAACAGATTCCCGGTGTCACCCTGGATGCGTCGGGTAATATCGAATCTTATGATATTGAAATACAAATTCATTCAGTCTTCAGGAATGTTAAATTGATTCTGGAAGCGTCAGGTGCGAAATGGGATGACCTGGTGGACGTCACCGTCTACCTGACCAATATGAAAAAAGATTTTTCGACGTTTAACCGGATTTACGCGGAATACTTCACTGAAAACAAGCCGTGCCGAACTACGCTGGAAGTGAATGCGCTCCCCACTCCCATTGCAATTGAACTCAAGTGTATTGCTGCGATCCAGTAAGGATCAAACCGAGAAACTTTCACCGCATCCACAAGTGCGCGATGCATTGGGATTGATGAACTGAAAGCCTTTTCCGTTTAGACCATCAGAAAAATCGAGGGTCGTACCGAGCAGGTAGAGCAGGCTTTTTTTGTCTACGAGAATTTTGATGCCCTTGTCTTCAAATACCTGATCCACGGGCTTGATCTGATCATCAAAATTGAGGTCATACATAAGGCCTGAGCATCCGCCCCCCTTGACGGAAACGCGGATATTGTTGTTGGGTTCGCGACCTTCCTGGTGGCGAAGCTCAATAATTTTCTCTTTGGCTTTCTCCGTTACGGTGATCATGGTCGTTTGTGGTCTGTTTCTGCCGGATAAGGGCAGTTTCTTCTATTTATGGATAAAAACCTTGAGAATGGCTCAAAAGTTTCCTCCCTTGCGCAAAAATAACAAGAACTCGACTAACAACACCTCATGGAAAAGCTCGAACACATCGGTATTGCTGTAAAGAACCTAGAAAAGAGTAATCAGCTCTTTGCCCGTTTATTGGGAAAACAACCTTATAAAACTGAGGATGTTCCATCTGAAGGCGTTCGGACCTCATTTTTTGAGGTGGGGGGGGTCAAGATCGAATTGCTGGAGGCCACCCGTGCCGATTCACCCATCGCTAATTTTATCGAAAAGCGAGGTGAAGGGCTTCATCACCTGGCCTTCGCGGTCAACAACATCGAAGACCGCATGAAAGACATGGAACAGGCAGAGTTCCGGTTGCTTGCCGAGCGACCCAAAAACGGTGCAGACAACAAGAAGATTGTGTTCCTCCATCCCAAGACCACCAATCACGTATTAGTGGAAATGTGTGAAGACCGCATGGATCGGCCAACTACGGCCGGTTAAATATCAGGCGATTCCCGTTACTTTTGCAGATTGTAAGAATACCTATGGAACAACGAAGAACCGAGATTGCTGAGGTTGGAGAATTTGGATTGATTGACCGCATCCGCGGTAAGGCACATGTGTCGCAACCCTCTACCATGAAGGGTATTGGTGATGACGCTGCCGTTATCGATGCCGGTGATGAGGTATTGTTGTTATCTACCGATTTGCTGGTGGAAGGCGTTCACTTTGATTTGTCGTATATGCCCTTGCAGCACTTGGGCTATAAAGCTGTAGCAGCCAACGTTTCTGATATCGCTGCGATGAATGGCAGGCCTGAACAAATCGTTGTTGGTCTGGCGGTGAGCAATCGCTTCTCGGTGGAGGCGGTGGAGACGCTCTATGCCGGGATCCGTGCAGCGTGCGAAAACTACAAGGTTGATCTCGTAGGAGGTGACACCACAGCCTCAACGTCAGGTTTGATGATATCCATCAGTATTCTGGGTCGTGCAAAGAAAGGTCAGGAAGTATATCGCAACGGTGCTGCTGATAAAGATATCATATGCGTGACCGGCGACCTCGGAGGAGCATACATCGGTTTGCAGATATTGGAGCGGGAAAAAGCCGTTTACCTGGCTAATCCCAATATGCAGCCCGAGTTGGAGAAATATGAGTACTGCGTAAGCCGGCAACTGAAGCCCGAGGCGCGAATGGATATTGTGTATGAGCTCGCCGAATTGGGTATTCATCCTACGTCTATGATCGATGTATCCGATGGTCTGGCCTCAGAGTTGTTTCATCTTTCGAGAAATTCACATGTGGGTGTTCGGATATTTGAAGACAAAATTCCAATTGATCAGGAAGCATACACCACCGCCGTGGAATTTAAGTTGGATCCATTCACGGCGGCACTCAACGGGGGAGAAGATTATGAATTGCTTTTCACCATCCGGCAATCGGATTTTGAAAAAATCAAGAATCACCAGGATATCCACTTTATCGGATATATCCATGCTGACGCGAATGAGAATGTCTTGATTACTAAAAACGGTAATGTGGTGCCCCTTCAGGCACAAGGCTGGACGCATTATTAGAGCTAATCTTCCGGGAACGGGATAAACACAAACCGGGTGAATGCCTGATCAATGACGAACAGGCAGCAGAACTCATCGGGATCTTTGTAAGCGCCCTTAAATTCTTCTTCTTTCTCTTTGGCCACCAGTTCGCGTTGCACAAACTCATCCAGAAAGGATGCGTAGTAGTTCCACTCCAGGGATAAGTCGTTGCTGCGAATCAATACTTGCCCGATGGGTTGTTCTTCCCGGCTGATGGGGAAGATGGGGTATGCGAAGCCTGCTTTGCGAATTTGATAGGAGGCTTCCTTCAGGGTGTCAGCAACCTTAACAAAGTCCCTGGAGATGGTGCCCAGGTATTTTCCGTTTAATTCAGGGTCGTTGGTCATGGTATTTGACCGCTAAAATAATTCCAAAAAGTTAATATGCAGTTGATTGCCTTTTGGCGGGTTAGCACCGTTGTAACCAAAACCCCTGAATCATGAATAGAACAACTTTTTTGAAACGTACGGTACTGGGTGGAATTGCCCTTGTGCCAGCCATGCATGCATTGGGTCAGGACCAGGCGCGACCACAGCCCATAAATCTGGACATTGTAAAGGAATTTGTTTCCGTTTCGCACGGGAAATTTGATCGCGTTCGCGAAATGCTGGAGAATAATCATCAGCTATTGCATGTTTCCAATGATTGGGGCGGCGGCGATTTTGAGTCTGGTATTGAGGCGGCGGGTCATATGGGCAACAAAGAGATTGCAAACTACTTGTTGGGCAAAGGCGCCAGATACAATATCTATCTGGCTTGCATGCTTGGGCATCTTGAAACCGTAAAGCTCACCTTGACCGCTCATCCACAGTTATTGAATTCCAAAGGCCCTCATGGGCTAACCATGCTGCACCATGCGATCAAAGGGGGTGAGCCGGCAAAGCCGGTGGAAGAGTTCCTTCGCTCATTAGGTGCCAAGGAGACCCGGATTGATTTTTACGCCAAGGGCTGATGTGGGTCGGATTGTTGCCAATTGGCACAGAAATCTCTTAGCGCTGGAAAGAACTGATCAAAGTCCTGACGGAATTCAGCGTATGATTCGGTGAGGTCACCGGCAGCATGCTCCATGTTAGAGACGAATGATGCACGTCTCGACATTCCAGAGAGTGCACGACGAATGCCCTCCACTTCTCGGTAATTCAATAGCCAATTCCCCTTCATCATATACGGCAGCATCTGCAGCACCCGTTCCGGTAGAATTTCTTCATGCTCCAGGAGATGTTGGTAGGCGCCTGTGGCATAGTCGGCCAGCGACGTTGAAGAATAATCGTCCCATTGGCTGGCGAGAAAGTGATCAAAATAGATGTCGGTGATGACACCGGAGTAGTGCCGGTATTTTGGCCACAAGCGACTTTTGCTGATTCTGACGATGGGATGATGATCGGTGTAATCATCAATGGCGCGGTGCATCTCAATACCGCGGACTATATCGGGGGGATACTGGTGAGCCAAATCACGACCTTTCACAAAATCCCCGATGAAATTGCCCACCATCACCTGGGGATGGTCGCCAGACAAATAGAGATGGGCAAGGAAATTCACCGGGTCAAGTTAAATCAAGAAGTTTTAATTTCGTTGGGAGACTTAATTTTCTGACTTTTAGGTAACCAATTCACCATTACCCCATGGCAAGTCTGGAACAAATCAAGTTGCTGATCAATCTGGCGCGCATCGACGGCGACGTGGCTGAAAAGGAACGTCAGTTCATCATTAATATCGGTCAGGCCAATCATATGCTGGTGGCAGAGATTCTCCCGTTATTCAGCGGGGATCACACCGTGGTTATCCCATCCGACCTCACTGTCGATGAGAAATTTGATTATATTCTTCATTTGGTGCAGCTCATGAAGATTGACGAAAAGATATACAACGAAGAAATCAAGTTTTGCGCCAAGGTGGCCTCTAACCTCGGATTCAGCCATGAGGTGATGTTCGAAATGATGCTGAATGTGAAGAGCGCGACCATGGGTGATAATGAACTGGAATCCCTCAAGCGGCTGGCTTCCCGGTACCTGAAGAAAAATTAATTCCGTATTCAGTTTGTCCTAAGACCGGCGTTCTACTTTGGTCCCAAAGTAAAGCGCATGAAAAAACTATTGTTATTGCTGTTGCTGCTACCTGTTCTGGTATTGGCACAAAATAAAGCTGAAGTTCGTGAGTTTACTGGTCGTGTCCTGGCCATAGAACCGGCGTTTCGGTTTGCTTATGAACGTATCCGATTGGATGTGGGTGGTGATGAAGAGCAAATCCTTTTTTGGCCAAATCATGGGAAATATATCCTGGATCACCTCAAGGTTGGAGATCAAACCACCCTCAGGGCTGAGATAAACCTGATTTGGGAGAAAAGAAGAAAAGAATTACAGGATAATCCTAAAATGAAGAACCTCCTGAGTACTTGGAGTGGACATCGTTTAACTGAAATTCTTATTGATGGGAATTGGGTTTCGCTTCCTTACTCAACGGCAGGACCAATGAAAGGACTTCCCGTGGGTGTCTTTCTCGAAAAGACTATCATTCAGGTATATCCCAATGATCAAGACAGAAAGGTATTTATTTTTCAAGGTGGACTTGCCGCCAACTGTTCCTACCTGGCTGTCAATCCGAAATTCCAGCCGGCCAATCGCGGAGACGTTGTTTCTTTTTTTGGCTATTCAGAAGTGCCGGTATTTGACGGAACAGCGATTTATCCAGTACCGGGGATAAAGAAGGTTTACTCTTTTTCGCCCCTTATAAAAAAATCTGGTCACCTGAAGTCCTTACTGTACAAGCAGAACTCTGTGTGCATCGGAATTGTCCTGGTAACGAGCGATGGAGAAATACAGGTCAGTGTCCCGAGCGACCTGGCCAAAGACGTGAAAGAATTCCTTAGGGATGGGCGGGAAGCTGACTTTTATTACATGGGATTCAAGGTTGAAAAGCAACCTAATCCATATGAACTCCATGCTTTGATTGCTGGGTCAGATACGCTTCGTATTGAAAGGGGGCATTTTTACGGCGGCGAAGATGTGGAGCATGATTTCAAGCCTGTGGAATTTTCGGGTAAAATAACCCGCGTTGACCGTTCGCCCCATCTAAAAATCATGAGTATTATGGTGGGAAGGGATTTTTATGTGGAGATAGATGCAGGCACAGCCCAGCAATTGGAAAACTTGCTCCGAAAAGGGACCACGGTTTCTGTTCAGGGCGACGAACGTATCCGGAAGGATGGTGAAATTTACCGGGAAAATTACCGCATTATCAACCCACGCAGATTAGTGATCGATGGAAAAGAATTTCTAATAAAGTAATTTGTAAACTCATGAAGATTCTCCTGATCGAAGATGAACCACGCCTGAACTCCTTTTTGAAGGAAGGAATGGAGCAACAGGGATATTCGGTGGATGCAGCAGAAAATGGTAGCACCGGATTAGAATATGTATCAACAAACGCGTACGATCTGGTGGTACTGGATATCATGTTGCCGGGACAAAATGGGTTTGAGGTACTCCACAATATGCGTCAATTCGGTGTCCGTACGCCGGTGATCATTATCAGTGCACTCAATAGCAGTGATCATGTTATTCAGGGCCTGGATGCCGGCGCTGTAGATTACCTGAAAAAGCCATTTGACTTTGGAGAATTTCTTGCCCGGATCCGGGCTGTTACCCGAAAGGGCGCACCCCGAACTATTACTCGCTATAAGGTGGATCAGTTGGAGTTGGATCTGGTGTCGCGAAAGGTATGGCTGGACGGAAAAGAAGTTGCCCTCACCAACCGTGAACTTGGCCTACTCGAACTTTTGATGATGCATTGCAACCGGGTGGTCTCCAAAACAGAAATTGCCGAAAAGGTGTGGGATGTCAATTTCGATATGGGGAGCAACGTGATCGAAGTGCATGTATCTCAACTGCGTCGTAAATTGAGAGATGATATCATTCATACCCGGGTCGGCCTGGGGTACGTAATTGAAGGATCATTATTGACACAATAATTGAACAAGCGTTTCCCCTTTCTTACCAGCCTTAGGGCCAAGGCATCTGCCCTGTTCTTTATTGTGTTCTTGTCCATCATTTTGCCTGTCAACTATATCATTTATGGGAAGGTGCGTTCTACTCTCGCTGAAGCGGATACACGGGAGCTTCAGGCCGAAGCAGGAAAAATTGCTGAACGGGTAAGGCTGGATCCACTTCAAATTCCGTTGCCACCCGTAGGCTATGCTATGCAGTTGCAGCAATTATCCGGGTTGGTGCCGGTCAATCTGTTTGTGTCGCCGGAATTTCCAACTGTAGACCCAATTGCTCAGTTGCCTGATGTTGTTGAACTTGAAGATGTAAAGATTGTCACCGTGCACTCATCCGACAATCCGATGATTGTGCTTTCCTTGTCTCGCAGCAATCAACGACTGCTTTCCCAAATCCAAGACCTGAGAATCTACTTATTTGCTGCCAACGCGGGTGCCATTGTATTGGCGGGCATCTTGGTGTTTGCATCCGCCGGGCTTATGCTAAGGCCGATAAAGAAGATAACCGATGTGGCAGAAGGGATTACGGCATCCAATCGCATCGGGAGGGTACCTGTACCGAATAGCCGTGATGAAAGCAGACAATTGGCTGAAACTATCAACCAGATGCTGGAACGCATAGAAGGGGCAATCCGGAATCAGGTGAATTTTTTTGCCTCGGCAACCCATGAATTGAAGACGCCACTGGCCGTGATGCAGACCGAACTGTCGCTGGCCATCTCGCAGTCACCAGACGCTGCCACCCGTAAGATATTGGAAAGTCAATTGACCGAAGTGCAGCGGTTGTCACGGGTAATTCACGATTTCTTGTTGATCAGTCAACTGAAAAGCAATTCGCTCACCCTGCGGGCCCGTAGTGAACAACCTGAAGAAATAGTCTTTGCAGCAATCCGTAAAGTAAAATACAGAAGCCTGGAGCGAGGTTCCTTGATTCGAGTGACTTTGCCCGAAGAACCGATTCCTCCCCTTCACCTGGATTTTGATAAAATGGAAACTGTGGTAGCCAATCTCCTCGAAAACGCCATCCGGTATTCTCCCGTCGGTGCTACCATTGAAGTTAGAATCAGTTCGGGCCTTATTGAAGTCATTAATCCCACCGATGGTTTGGCCGTAATTCCGGTTGAATTGGACAGGGAGTTCAAATCCTCCACACTAAGTTCTGGCCTGGGCATGGGCCTTTGGCTTTGCTACCATATTTGTCGCTTGCATCAAGCTTCCCTGTCGATGACGGCTGGGCCCGGAAAAGTGACCACTACAATTCGCTTTTCATAAATACCGGTTAACTGCCTTTTCCCGCCGTTTGTCCCTGGGTGCTGTAACCCTGAAGAGCAATTTTGAGTAAACGGATTCTATACCTGAATGTATGCTGCAAAATTTCTTCAAGACGGCCATCCGAAATATGTTGAAACACAAAGTCTATGCGTTGATCAACTTCGGAGGTCTTACCATGGGCATAGGACTCATCCTTCTGATAATGGCCTATGTACGCAGCGAGAATAGTTTTGACCAGTTTCAGGAAAAGGGAAACCGACTGTACCGCATCGCTTATACAGCGCCAAACGGCATGCGCATCGCAGCAAGTCCGCCACCCATCGCGCCCCTGATGACTGAGTTTTTTCCGGATGTGGAACTTGCCGCCCGGGTTTATAGCAGGAACGTGAGTATTTCTCATCCCGAAGGACAAGATGGAGCATCTTTTGAAGAGTCCGGCGTTTTCTTCGTGGACTCGGCGCTGGCCAAGATGTTTACTTTTCAATTGATTTCCGGTTCACTGGATCGGGCTTTGGTAGATCCCTTTACATTGATCATCACCGATGAGATGGCCACCAAGTACTTCGGCGAAAAAAACCCGTTGGGGGAATCATTGATTTTTGGTGGTAAACACGCGTTCCGGATCACGGCTGTTGTCAAAGATTTTCCGCAAACTTCGCATCTCCGCTTTCACATGATGGCGCCGTTTGAAAACATGTTCGACATGGAGAGTGATGAAACGGCAGAGCGCATGAAAAAGAACCTTGCGACCAATTTTGTGATCAGCCATTCATATACCTATGTGTTGCTCAAGCCGGGCGGATCTCCACAAAGTGTGGACAGCACGATGTCTGCCTTTTTGGACAAATATTGCCCACCTAATCGGCGTGTGGGGCAGATATTCACGCTCATGGCAGTACCTGACATCCACCTGAAGTCAACGTTACTGTCTGAACCTTCAGCGACCAACACAACAGCTAACCTGTATATTTTTATTGCCATTGGTTTGTTGACACTGTTGATTGCTTGCAGCAACTACATCAACCTGAGCACGGCTCAATCACTGACCCGAATCAAGGAGATTGGTATTCGCAAGATACTCGGCTCAGCCAAAGGCCATTTGATTGGCCAGTTTCTTGCAGAGAGTTTCCTGTTTTGTGGTTTTGCCTTTGTGCTGGCTTTCGGTGTTTTTTACCTCGGATTGCCGCTGATGAATCAATTTACCGGAAGGGAGATCGTATTTTCTGAAGCCGTTGACATGACCTTGATCGTTGCATCTATCGGCGTGTTAGTGGCGGTTACGGCGCTTGCCGGCGGTTATCCCGCTTGGTTTATCTCCACCTTTAATTCGGTTGCTTCATTAAAAGGGGCCGCTGCTCCGGGTGGAAGTAATTTGCTGCGCAAGTCGTTGGTAGTTTTTCAGTTGATGGTAGCCTGCATGCTGCTTTCAGGTTCATTGATGTTGATGAAGCAGATGCAATTTCTGCAAGACCAACCGTTGGGTTTTCAACAAGAACACATCATCACAGTGCCACTGGCCAGCCAAAATTTGAATGCTATTTTTTCGAGGGCCGATAGTACGTACCGCAGCAGGTTGCAGACCTTCCGCGACCAGATTGAAATGAAGGCTGGCGTGAAAAGTACGGCGGCCTCCTCAGGTATTCCAGGGCTGGGCACCGTTTACCGGGGTACTATCCCGGAAGGATTTACCCAGGAGGATAATCTGTTCATTGCCGACCTAGCGGTGGACTATGATTTCATGAAGACCTATGATCTCACCATCAAAGCAGGCCGGGCGTTTAGCAAGGAATACGGCACCGACGAAAAAGAAGCTTACATCGTTAATGAAACGGCAGTTCGCGAATTCAAATGGGGAACGCCGGAAGCAGCATTGGGGAAGACCATTAACCGGGAAGGTAAACTGGGCAAGGTGGTAGGCGTGGTGAATGATTTCTCCATGGCTACCTTAACAACACCCATGGGCGCCCTGGTGATGGAGATAGACGCCAATCAATGGAATACCCTTAATATTCGCTTTACTGACCAGGAAGTTAATACCACCCTTGACCAGATCGCTGAAACCTGGAACCAGCTTTTTCCGGAGAAGTCATTTGAATACAGTTTTCTGGACAATACCATACAACAGCAGTACGCCAATGACCGTAATTTTGGAAAGATCATCCAAAGCTTTACGTTGATAGCCATAATCATAAGTTGTTTGGGGGTATATGGTCTCGTGCTATTTGTCGTTCAGCGCAAGGTGAAAGAGATTGGAGTTAGGAAGGTGTTGGGCGCACACGCGATGGGTATAGTGAGGTTGATCTACACCGAATTTTTTGTGTTGTTTCTGGTTGGCTTTGTACTCGCTGTTCCGGTATCCTACTACTTCATTGATCAATGGCTGAGAAAATTCACCTACCATACGCCCATCGAAATAGTCACATTTGTTATTAGCTTTTTATTAGTGCTCGTCGTGATGTCACTCACCATATCTTATCAGGCTATCAAAGCCTCCCTCGCAAATCCGGTTCATTCACTTCGTTCAGAATAGTCAAACCTATACCTATGAATCTGAAATTCTGGAAGAAACAGGTGCCGGAAAAGCCGGTAAGCACCATTCGCAAATGGTATAATGATATTGCGTTTGCCGTAGTAGCGGCAACCCTCTTCCGTTGGGGCGTAGCCCAGGCGTTTGTCATTCCAACGCCCTCTATGGAGAACTCATTGTTGGTCGGGGATTACCTTTTTGTGAGCAAACTGCACTATGGTGTGCAAACTCCGCAGACTCCATTGCAGGTTCCGCTCACGCATCAAAAGATTTGGGGAACTGACATTCCATCTTACCTGGACTGGGTCCAATTGCCGGTTTATCGTTTTCCGGGATTCACCAGCGTGAAGCGCGGAGATGTTGTGGTATTCTATATCCCGCCAGTGAAGTTAAATGAAGGAATAGATTACCCGCGGGACCTGAAGAACAACTACGTAAAGCGGTGTGTAGGTGTGCCCGGAGATACCTTACGCATTATCAATGGTGAGGTTTGGGCAAATGGAGTTCACCTGGCATCGAGACCTGGTCAAAAGCGAGCGTACTGGATCACGGCCCGTGATATTATTAACAAGCGCAACCTCCGGCAATTGGATTTGGATGGCAATGATTACTATCCGATGGGGCAAACCAGTGAAGGAGCTGCTGTTTATCGCATGTTCTTAACCTCCGAGCAGGCAGAAAAAATTTCCCATTTACCTTATATACTCCGAACAGAGTTGGATATGGTTACATCCGGTCAGCATGATCCGGGTCTGTTTCCCCAAACACTCGCATCGATATGGTCATTGGATAACTATGGTCCGCTGGTTATTCCCAAAGCGGGTGTAACGCTAACTGTAAGTGATGAAATGCTGGATACTTACGGTGAGGTGATTTCCAGGTACGAGGGATTGGACGCTGTTGAAATCAAGGATAACCATTTGTTTATTGATGGCAAAGATGTTCATGCTTATACGTTTCGCCAGGACTACTACTTTATGATGGGAGACAATCGAGATAATTCCCTGGATTCCCGGTTCTGGGGTTTTGTACCGGAAGATCATATTGTGGGTAAGCCACTGTTTGTGTGGTTTTCTTTAGACAATGATGCCGACCTTTTTGGAAAGGTCAGGTGGAGTCGGCTATTCACTTGGATCAACTAGTCAGTAGTCAAACTCAAGAAATTCGGCCCAATCAGGAATAAGTTCTTTTCGCGACCAGTTTGAGAAGTCAATTTCATATGGCAATCCCTCTTCAAGCATTATAGGATGATGGTGGATTGAGCTGTGTGCCCACCGTTTAGGTTCCTCAACAAATCCATGGTGAACGGGATTGAATAGAATATACTTCCAGGTATTGATGAATTGATGTTGGTTGTTAACTGGTTTTCTCCGAAAAGGCGTAAGAAAGAGTTTTCCACGGCGGCGATGCATCCGGTTGAAGACCTTGGCATAGCTATTGAAAAAATTGCTGAATTGCTGTACTGTCCTTCTTTCCAGACAAAGACCTGACAGGTCTTTAAAACCTGCTAGGTCTCGAAGCGATTTTTCATCCCGCACCGCAACCAAAAAATGAAAATGATTGGGCATCAGGCAATATGCGTAGGTTTGCACCATTCCGGCCGTGTGTTGCCAGTACTTGCTCATGAAGTAACGGTAATTGTCTGGTGTGCGAAATAGGTTGTCACTGCCATTGCCGTGATTATAGACATGATATATGGCTCCAGGTGTCATGGCAAAATATTTGTAGCCAATATTGGAGTGCCCCAAATCTCTGCCAACGACAACCCTTTTTCGTCAGGAAAACCGGACAAAGACATGTTCTGCATTTGAGGTGATTTCAGGTGGCATTTTGATTTCCCACAGCCCTATTTTATCCCTACCTTTGGGGCCTTAAAATTGGAACTAAGCCTGGAATGAAGAACATTCGAAATTTCTGCATAATCGCCCATATTGACCACGGAAAGAGCACCCTGGCTGACCGCCTTCTGGAATTTACAGGAACCCTTTCCGACCGTCAGATGCATGCCCAGGTTCTGGATAATATGGATCTGGAGCGCGAAAAAGGTATTACAATTAAGTCCCACGCCATCCAGATGAACTATAAGCTGAATGGCCAGGAATACGTCCTCAACCTGATTGATACTCCCGGGCACGTTGACTTTTCCTATGAAGTATCAAGGTCGATTGCTGCCTGCGAAGGTGCCCTCCTCATCGTGGACGCTGCTCAGGGAATTCAGGCCCAGACCATTTCCAACCTCTATCTGGCCCTGGACCATGACCTCACCATCATCCCCGTACTCAACAAAATTGACCTTCCGGCAGCCATGCCCGAAGAGGTGACCGATCAAATTGTTGACCTTATCGGCTGCAGCCGCGAATCCGTATTGAAGGCCAGCGCCAAGGAAGGCAAGGGTATTGAAGATATTCTCAAGGCCGTAGTAGAACGCGTGCCGGCTCCAAAAGGTGATCCCAACGCACCATTGCAGGCGATGATCTTTGACTCGGTTTTCAACTCATTTCGGGGCATTGAAGTTTATTTCAGGGTATTTAACGGTACGATCAAGACCAATGACAAAATCAAGTTTGTCAATGCCGACAAAGTATATGGCGCAGATGAAATAGGCGTTCTGAAATTAGACAAGCACCCACGCCCTGAGATTAGCTCAGGCAATGTTGGGTACCTGATTTCAGGAATTAAAGTGGCCAAGGAAGTAAAAGTGGGAGATACCATTACGCTGGTTGATAATCCTGGCGAAGCGATCCGGGGATTTGAAGATGTCAAGCCGATGGTCTTTGCGGGTATATATCCCGTAGATACCCATGAGTTTGAAGAACTCCGGGCTTCCATGGAGAAATTGCAGTTGAATGACGCCGCCCTTGTTTGGGAGCCTGAAACTTCGGCTGCCCTTGGCTTTGGTTTCCGATGTGGATTCCTTGGCATGCTCCACATGGAGATTGTACAGGAACGTTTGGAGCGGGAGTTTAACATGACCGTTATTACCACGGTGCCATCTGTTAAATTCCGCGCACTGCTGACCAACGGAAAAGTTATCGAGATCAACGCACCCTCGGAGATGCCTGACCCAACGCACCTGTCCGTCATTGAAGAGCCTTATATCGCTGCCCAGATTATTACAAAAGCCGATTACATTGGGGCAATTATCGGGCTCTGTATGGACAAGCGGGGTATCATCAAGAATCAGATATACCTCACTTCCGATCGCGTTGAGTTGACTTTTGAAATGCCACTCGCTGAAATCGTTTTTGATTTCTTTGACAAACTCAAGACGATCTCCAGGGGCTACGCATCACTCGATTATCACCTGATCGGATACAAAGAGTCGGATATGGTGAAACTGGACGTACAGCTCAATGGAGAAAAGGTAGATGCCCTTTCCGCCATTGTACACCGCGCCAAATCCTATGAGTGGGGAAGGAAGCTGTGTGAAAAATTGAAAGAACTCATTCCTCGCCATATGTTTGAAGTGGCGATACAGGCTACCATTGGCCAGAAAATTATAGCCCGTGAAACGGTTAGCGCCATGCGCAAAAACGTGATTGCAAAGTGTTATGGCGGAGACATTTCACGTAAACGAAAACTGCTGGAGAAACAGAAAAAAGGTAAAAAGCGTATGCGGCAGGTGGGCTCTGTGGAAATTCCGCAAGAAGCCTTCATGGCCGTCCTCAAACTTGACTAATACCCATGGCTGAACCGACTATTAAATCATATACCCTCATTGACGGTCGTAAGGTCTCAACTGAAATCAAGCAGGAGATCGCTCAGAAAGTAATTGAACGAAAGTCTCTTGGAAAGAAAATCCCACACCTCGCATTTATTCTGGTTGGGGATGATGGCGCCAGCCAAACGTATGTGGATCATAAAGTAAAGGCCTGTAAGGATGTTGGCTTTCATTACACCATGATGCGCTTTGCAGATACCATTTCTGAAGAGAAACTCAGTAAGCATATTGTTGCAGTGAACAACGATGATGACGTTGACGGATTCATTGTTCAGTTGCCATTGCCTCCCGCTATATCTGTGGAACGGATCACCGATAAGATACGGCCCGATAAAGATGTGGACGGATTCACTAACCGTAACTTCGGAAGCATCATCTCCAAGGTGCCGCTCCTCATGCCGGCAACTCCCTGGGGTGTGATTGAATTGCTTCGCCGGTACAACATCGACACGGAAGGTAAGCATTGCGTAGTGGTGGGAGCAAGTCGCATCGCCGGAGCGCCACTCAGTATGATGCTGGTGGAACAAGGTCATGCTACTGTTACTATTTGTCATAAATACACCAAAGACCTGGCTCAATACACCCGCAATGCTGATATTCTGCTGGTGGCCGTTGGCAAACCAGGTCTCATCACGGCAGATATGGTAAAGGATGGAGCCGTCGTGATCGACATCGGCACAACCAAAGTCGAAGATCCATCCAAACCCAATGGATTCAGCATCCGGGGTGATGTGGACTTCAAAAATGTGGCACCGAAGGTGTCATTTATTACGCCGGTGCCGGGAGGCGTTGGTCCAATGACCATTGCATCATTGTTGCTCAATACCCTGCGGGCCACCGAACTTCGTCATCCGTAAACGGTACGAAAATCTTTGCCTACGCCACGAGAAACTTCCACCCCAGGCCCGACAGAACAGCTTCCGCTGATGGAGGACTTTTACACCTTGCAGGGTGAAGGGGCCTATCAAGGAAGGGCAGCGTACTTTATTCGTCTGGCTGGCTGTGATGTAGGATGTGTTTGGTGCGATGTAAAGGAATCCTGGCCCATGGATGCTCACCCAATGGTTGACTTGCCCATCATCGTGCAACGTGCCTGCGATTCGGGAGCACCCATTGCCGTAGTCACCGGCGGTGAACCTGCCATGCATAACCTTGAAGCGTTGACCCGTAGTCTGCGCACGGCTGGTATGCGAACACATATTGAGACCTCAGGGGCACATTCCCTGACTGGGCAATGGGATTGGATATGCCTGTCCCCCAAGAAATTTAAAGCACCACTTCCGGCTATCTATGAGCTGGCTCACGAACTGAAAATTATTGTGTATCATAAAAGTGATCTGGATTGGGCGCAACAGGAAGCGAACAGAACTTCGCCTAATTGCCGGCTGTACCTTCAGCCAGAATGGTCGCGGGAGAAGGAAATGCTCCCACTGATTATTGACTATGTGAAGAAGAATCCGCGGTGGGCTGTTTCTTTACAGGTACACAAATACATGAACATCCCTTAGGGACGTTAATTCGTAATAAAGGTCATGATGGGAAAAGCGTTTTTCTTGAGTCTGGTATTGACAATTGTTGCAGCCGTTGCTTGTGCGCAGCCCATACTCAGCACGAAGAATAAAAAAGCCATTGAATTGTATACGGACGCGGATAATTTTCGGGTCCGGGGAGAATATGATCAGGCAATGGCGATGCTTCAGGAGGCCATTCAAAGGGATAAGAATTTTTCGGAAGCTTACTTCAGGGTGGCCCTGATTCATAAAACCCAGCGGCATTACGATAAAGCCATTGCCTACTACCTACAAGGCCTTGCACTTAATGTAGATGTGAAGAAGCAAAAGGCGTATTTTCTTGAATTGGGAGAGGTGTATCAGTTTGTGGGTGATTATGAGAAGAGTCTGCAGTTCCTGAACCGTTACCTCGACAATGAGATCATGAATAAGCGGAATATCGATTTGGCTACGCACCTGAAGCGAAACTCAGTATATGCATTGAAAAACCAGAAGGTTATTTCTGACTTCCGTCCAAAGGTGTTAAGCGATACGGTCAATGCTTTTCCGATGCAGTACTTTCCGGTACTTACCGCGGACGAGCAGGAGTTAATCTTCACCCGCAGGCTGGGTGGTCGCGATATGGACGATGAAGACCTGGTGGTAGTGAAAAAGGACAGCCAGGGGCGGTGGGGTCGTCCCACATCAGTGTCGGAAGCTATAAATTCCCGACTGAATGAAGGCACCTGTACCATTTCTGCAGATGGCCGTCAGCTGATATTCACTTCTTGTGCCGGAAGACGGGGATATGGCAGTTGTGACTTGTTCGAAAGCAGAAAAAATGGCGATACCTGGACAGCCCCTGTTAACCTTGGTCCGCAGGTTAATTCAGCAGCGTGGGAATCGCAGCCATCGCTCTCAGCGGATGGTAACATGTTGTTCTTTGTCTCCGATCGGAGGGGAGGGTTGGGAAACAAGGATATTTATGTCTCCTATAAGCTCAACAACAACCAATGGACCCGCGCGGAGAACCTGGGTGATAAGATCAATACGCCGTACGAAGAAATATCGCCCTTCATCCATGTCAATGGACGAACGCTCTTCTTTGCTTCCAATGGCCGTCCTGGATTCGGCGGATTTGACCTGTACCGGTCAGAACGAGAGAACAGTATCTGGTCAGAACCAACAAATTTTGGCTCGCCGGTCAACACGTATGAGGATCAATTCTCGCTCTACATTACGGCGGATGGTAAGCGCGGATTTTATTCCCATGAAGACAATGACAAAATCAACTCTTCAAAGATTATTGAAATCACCATCCCCGAAGACCTGCGGGTGCGGTACGTCAGTAATTACGTGAAGGGCGTAGTATTGGACAGGAAAACAAGAAAGCCACTGAAGGCGAAGGTGGAACTGTTTAACATCAACCAAAATGTTCTAACGTCGGCAGTATATTCGGATTCAGTTACTGGCGAATACCTGATGGTGTTAACCCAAGGCGCGGACTATGCGCTATATGCCAACAGTGTCGGCTACCTCTTCCAAAGCCTCAACTTTAACTATGAATCAGAGGTTCATCATGATCCGGTGGCGATGGATATTCTCCTTGATCCGGCTGAGTTGGGAGCTTCTGCCGTGTTGAACAACATCTTTTTTGAGTTTAATAAATTTGATATCCAGGAAAAATCCACCACCGAACTCGACAAGGTGGTTCGCTTCATGAACGAGAACCCCGGCTTGCGGGTGGAGATCAGCGGACATACGGATAATGCGGGTACCGCTGCTTACAACCTGCTGTTGTCACAGAAACGTTCACATGCGGTAGCCCAGTATCTTATTGATCATGGAATCGAAGTGTCGCGGTTAGAGCAGAAAGGGTATGGTGCAGGCAAGCCTATTAGACCCAACGACACGGAAGACAATCGTCAAATCAACCGACGGATTGAATTTAGAATAATTCGCTAATCCCCGGCTAGTGGCCTTAACCGCGCTTCATCAGATAGTTTTTCACGTAATCGGCAGTCCCTTCTTCGAGCGAATGAAAAGGTTTGGAATAGCCAATCCCGGCTAACTTTTGCATACTGGCCTCCGTGAAATATTGATACTTGTCACGAATATCGACCGGGGTATCAATGAATTCAATGTGCTCCGGTTTTCCCATGGCACGAAATACAGCCCTGGTAAGGTCGAGAAAGGTGCGGGCTTTACCGGAACCCAGGTTATAGATTCCAGAATTCTTGCGGTGATGCATCAGAAACACGCAAACTTCCACAACGTCTTTGACGTAAACGAAATCACGCATTTGCTCGCCGTCTTTATAGTCGGGATGATGCGAGCGAAAAAGTCGCATCTTCCCAGACTTTAATATCTGATTATAGGCATGCCAGATTACGGAAGCTTGTCCTCCCTTGTGGTATTCATTCGGACCATACACATTGAAGAACTTGAGCCCGGCCCAGAAGTAGGGACGTTCTTTTTGTTGAAGGGCCCACACGTCAAAATCCTGCTTGGACTGCCCGTAAGGGTTCAGCGGCAGCAGCCTCGGAATTAGTGATTCATCATCGTCGTACCCTTGCTCTCCGGCGCCATAGGTGGCAGCGGATGATGCATACACCAGTGGAATCTGGAAGGCAATACAAAGGTTCCAAACATTTTTAGTGTATTGGGTATTGAATTTGTCAAGCTTCTTTTTGTCGAACTCGGTGGTGGTGGATATAGCACCTATATGAAACACAAATTCAACCTCCTCACCATGGGTCTTCAGCCACGGCAAAAAATCATCCAGGTCTATACGTTCCTGGATGCGCAACCCGGCCAAATTCTTGTTTTTCAGCTCGTCATCAAACCGGTCTACGGCAATAATGGCGTTGAAATTGTCCTGATTCAGTCGGTGGATAAGATAGCTGCCGATAAATCCTGCAGCACCGGTTACAACAATCATCGTCAATTAACTTTGCTGCAAGTTAATGTATATTTGCGGCCTCATGCTCCTGATTTATTGGAGATTTGTATGATTTACGTTACCCGAAAAGAGCACTTCAACGCAGCCCACAAGGTGTCCAATCCTGCCTGGAGCAAGGAAAAAAATCTGGAGGTATTCGGCCCCTGCGCCAATGAAAACTGGCATGGTCATAATTTTGAATTGATTGTGACGGTAAAGGGAAATCCTAATCCAGACACGGGTTTTGTTTTCGATCTCAAAAAACTGAGTGCGCTGATTCGTGCGGAAGTTATCGATAGGCTGGATCATAAGAACCTGAACCTTGATGTCGACTTTATGAAGGACAAGATGGCCAGTACGGAGAACCTGGTGGTTGAGATCTGGAAAATCCTGGCGCCAAAAATTACAGCCACTGAACCCCGGGCGGTGTTACACTCACTCAGGCTATTTGAAACCATAAATAATTCCGTCGAGTATTTCGGCGAATGAAGGCCACCGCATGCGCTATTATATCATTGCCGGCGAACGCTCCGGAGATCTTCACGGAAGCAACCTGATCAAATCCCTGCTGCACTATGATCCAAAGGCCGTCGTTCGCGGATTTGGTGGTGATGAAATGAAATTGGCAGGTGCAGACATCGTGGTTCATTTTGAAGAGATGGCATTTATGGGATTTGTTCGCCTCATCACCAATTACGGGACCATTCGCCGGATGTTGAAATTCTGTAAAGAGGACATTATCCGGTTTAAACCCGACGCTGTAATCTTAATTGACTACGGCGGTTTCAACCGGCGGATAGCAGCGTTCACCAAGCCCAGGTCGATCAAGACATTTTATTATATCCCCCCGAAGATTTGGGCATGGTATCAGAGCAGGGCGAAAGAGATCAAGGCAAACGTTGACCGGCTCTTCGTTATTCTGCCGTTTGAAAAAGAATTTTATAAGAAATACGACTGGGAAGTTGACTACGTTGGAAACCCTGTACTGGATGCTGTGAAAGCATTTAAACCTGACCCTGACTTCCGGACGAATTATAACCTGACCGACGACAAACCGGTTATTGCCCTGTTGCCTGGAAGCCGAAGGATGGAATTACAGAAAATTATTCCATTGATGAGTGAACTGGTGAATAGGCACCCAGCGTACCAGTTTGTCGTAGCCGCACTTCCAGACTTGGATCCGGCGTTATACCAGCCTCTGCAAGGTAAAGCCAATGTGAGTTTCATTCAGGATGATACGTATAACCTTTTGCATGTCGCGCGTGCAGCGGTAGTAACGTCCGGCACAGCCACGCTGGAAACTGCATTGTTCAAGGTGCCGCAAGTATGCGTCTATAAAGCCGGGTGGTTGGAATACCGGATTGCCAAGATGCTCGTAAAGGTGGAATGGGTATCGCTGGTAAACCTGATCGGCAACAAGGCAGTGATCAGCGAGCTGATTCAAAATGATGCAACAGTTCCTGGTGTATCCGGAGAATTGGTGAATCTCGTGAACGAAGGCAGCCGGCGAGCCGGTATGCTGCAAGACTACGATAAAATCTATCGGATCCTGGATACGGGCTCAGCTTCTGATAATGCCGGACGGTTGATGGTGTCTTACCTCAAGCCCTGACTTTAGTCCTGCTTACGCTACCTTCAGTTTGCTGTACCTCGATTTGCTGAACTTATCCTCAGCGTATGCGCGGGTGATCACCAACCGGTCACTGGTTTTATCAGAGGGTAATTCAAACATGGCGTCGTTGATTACAGCTTCACAAATAGAACGAAGTCCGCGTGCACCCAATTTGAAGCTCATGGCTTTTTCAACGATAAAGTCCAATGCACCTTCTTTGAATTCAAGTTCAATGCCCTCCATCTCAAACAGCTTTTTGTACTGTTTCACGAGTGCATTCTTGGGCTCCACGAGAATTTTTTTCAGAGCAACCGTATCGAGTGGATTCAAATAAGAAACCACAGGAAGACGTCCGATCAATTCCGGAATTAATCCAAAACTTTTCAAGTCCTGTGCGGAAACAAACTGTAACAGATTGTCATTGTCTACATCGCTGGGATGAATGCCATCAGAAGTTGAAAAGCCGAGTGGACGTGTATTGAGCCTACGTGAAATCAGACGAGACAGTCCTTCAAAAGCTCCACCACAGATAAAGAGAATATTCTCAGTATTGACTGTAATCATCTTTTGATCAGGGTGCTTCCTTCCACCCTGTGGTGGCACATTCACAGCCGTACCTTCCAACAATTTCAGTAAGGCTTGTTGTACGCCCTCGCCACTCACATCCCGCGTGATCGAGGGATTGTCAGACTTGCGGGCAATCTTGTCAATCTCATCGATGTATACAATACCACGCTCCGCAGCCTCGGTATTGTAATCAGCAGACTGGAGCAGGCGGGTAAGGATACTTTCAACATCTTCACCCACGTAGCCAGCCTCCGTCAGTACGGTGGCATCAGCAATACAAAACGGTACCTGCAGAATCTTGGCCAGCGTGCGTGCGAGGTATGTCTTACCCGTTCCGGTTTCTCCGGCCATGATGATATTGGACTTTTCAATCTGCACATCGCTTACTTCAGACTTGCGCTGCATCAGTCGTTTGTAGTGGTTATATACCGCTACCGACAATACCCGCTTGGCCTGGTCCTGACCGATTACATATTCATCCAGGAACTTCTTAATTTCTTTCGGCTTGATCAGTTTGAAATTGGGAAGATTGCCAATCTCGACCTTGTTCTTCTTTTCTTCCTGTAATATCTGAGTAGCCTGCGTCACACATTTATCGCAAATATGAGCGTGGATGCCTGAAATCATCAGGTCCACGTCTTTTTTGTTTCTTCCGCAAAATGAACAGGTAACTTCGGCCATGTCAGTCATTTAAAAAAAAGTAAAACGCCCCCGGCGGGGCAGGCGCAAATACAAAAATAATCATTTCCGCCTGCACCTCGACCCCGGGGCGCGTTATCTATTAGTTGTGCCTTTTCAGGCTGAAAAATCACTTTTTGCGTTCCAGAACCTCGTCAATCAGGCCATATTCCTTTGCCTCAGCGGCCCTCATCCAAAAGTCGCGATCAGAATCCTTCTCAATTTTTTCGTAGGTCTGACCAGAGTGCTTAGCCAGGATGTTGTAAAGATCTTTCTTCACTTCAAGGGTCTGTTTCAGCGCAATTTCCATGTCAGAACTTTGCCCCTGCATGCCGGACGAAGGCTGGTGAATCATGATGCGAGAATGTGGCAGGCTGGAGCGTTTTTTCTGAGTTCCGGCAGTGAGCAGCACGGCCCCCATGGAAGCAGCGAGACCCGTGCAAATGGTGGCTACGTCCGGGTTAACATATTGCATGGTGTCATAGATTCCAAGACCTGCATACACCGAGCCGCCAGGACTGTTGATGTACATAATAATGTCTTTCTTGGGGTCGGCTGACTCCAGGAACAAAAGTTGGGCTGTAATCAGATTGGCCACCTGATCGTCAATCCCCATCCCAAGGAAGATAATCCGATCTGAAATAAGGCGCGTAAATACATCAATCGCGCGGAAATTTCCCGGCCGCTCTTCAATGACATACTGGGTCATATTTTCAATCTGGCCGGCGTAGCTGTCAATAGTTTGACCACTCATGCCCAGGTGGTGCACAGCGTACTTTCTGAACTCGTTATTCTTATCCATAGTATTGGTTATGTAAGTCGATGTGGTAAAGACGCAGAAAAGTCAAAATTAGTTTGTCCGCTCTGAATCTTTCATTCAATGTTAGTAAGAAAATCCCAAAAAAAAGCCCTCCGCTGAGGGCTCTCCTGAAAACAATTTCCTACGGATGATGGTTCATCGGAAATTTTAGTGCTGGTGTGCAGCCGCTAATTCCTTGAACTCATCCAGGGTAACTTTTTTGTGTTGAATAGTAATGCTGTCTTTCACCACTTTCATGATTTTTTCCTGACGAATCTGGTTGTACAGGCGCATGAAATTTTCTCCTTTGCCATCTTGGCCCGATAAGTAGTTGTCGGCAATTGAATCAAACTTGTCGCCCAGTTGCTCGGCAATTGCCGGGCCGCCAAATTGTTGCGCGATCAGTTCTTTGGCACGGTTACGCACTTCTGTGCCATCAACTTTTATCTCGTGGTCTTCTGCAATTTTAGTCTTAATCAAATCCCACTTCAGGCCATTTCTGTATTCGTTGAATTCCTTTTCAATGACCTCATCAGTAATTGTGCCATCGCCGGTAGACTTCAGCCAGCTTTTTAAAAACTGATCCGGCATGTTCACCTTGGTATGGTCGTTCAGGTGGTGCTGAATCTCATGCTCAAGCAAGTGATTAGACTCCCGCTGATAATTCTCGGAGATGGTTTCACGGATTTTGTTCATGAACTCCTCTTCCGTCTTCACGGCATCCTTGCCAAAAACCTTGTCAAATAGTTCGGCGTTTATTTCGGCGGGTTCAACATGACTGATGTTAGTAACCTTGAGAGAATATGTGCCGGTGGCAGATTTTGCCTCCGCCTCGGTGAGGTTGATCGCTTGCCCCACAACAGCAAAATCCTTAGACAATTTCTGGGCTTCAAAACTCACTACATCGTCCTTCTTCAATCCAATGAATTTCTTTTGCTCAGCTTTCGCAAGTTTGCTGATCTGGATATAGGAAGATTTCTGCTCGCCGGCGGGATTGGTCACTTCACCAAAGAGGTTATCTGATTCACCACTGGTTTCGGGATAGGTAATGTTGCCAAATCTTCGCTTAATGTCTTCCAGCGTTTCGTCCATTACTTTGTTATCGACTTCGATGGTGTAAGATTTTACTTTCACACCAGCGGAGATGTCAACAGTGAAATCCTCAACGAGGCCGATTTGAAACTCAAATTCAAACTCCTTCTGGGTCTCCCAATCGATGTTGCGGGCCTTATCCTGATTAGGCAGGGGATCACCCAGCACTTTCAGTTTCTTTTCTTTGATATATTCTGAAACGGAATGGGAAAGAAGGTGATTCACTTCTTCAACCAAAATAGACTTTCCAAACATCTTGCGGACAACGCCGGCCGGAACGTGCCCCTGGCGGAAGCCTTTGATGTTCATCTTGCGTGAGTACTCCTTAACCTTTTCCGTGACCTTGGGCAGGTAGTCCGTTTCCTGTAATGTGATGCGGATGGTGCCATCGGTGGCAGAGGGTTTGTCTAATGTAATATTCAAGGTATTAATGTTAAATGGTTCTACTTCCTGTTCTCTTGTGCGGATGAAGGGACTCGAACCCCCACGCCTTTCGGCACCAGATCCTAAGTCTGGCGCGGCTGCCAATTACGCCACATCCGCAAATCTTACGTTTGCAATCGGGTGTGTTAGTCTCAAAGCCGGGTTAGTTCCCGATCATGCACCCCACACCCATCAAAATCTTCACTATCCTCCCCGAAAAACGTGCTTTTTCGGAAAAGGGAGTGCAAATTTAGAGATAATTCGTTAGCATAGAAGTCCTTAAAACAAAACTACTTGGTCACGGCGGCTGTCATAGATTCTGCGGAGGAGAAAAGAGAGATCATTAGTCGCTACAGGCGTCTTTTGCGGAAGGCAAAACCCATCCTGAAAGACGGTGATGCCAAACGGATCAAACGCGCCTTTACGCTCGCCCTCGAAGCCCACAAGGATATGCGGCGAAAGTCTGGCGAACTGTTTATTTTCCATCCGCTGTCAGTAGCTGAGATTTGCGTGGAGGAAATCGGACTGGGCACCACCTCTATTATCGCGGCCTTGATTCATGATGTTGTTGAAGACACCGACATCGAATTGTCAGATATCGAGCGGATGTTTGGCAAGAAGATCGCCAAGATTGTAGATGGTCTGACTAAAATTAAGGGTGTATTTGAATACGGCACCTCAGCCCAGGCGGAGAACTTCCGAAAGATGTTATTCACGCTCTCAGAGGATGTGCGGGTTATCCTGATTAAACTGGCTGACCGGTTGCACAACATGCGCACGTTGGAGAGCATGCCACGCAACAAGCAGCTAAAGGTATCCTCTGAAACCATCTACTTGTACGCACCCCTTGCCCACCGCCTGGGTCTGAATGCCATCAAGACAGAATTGGAAGACCTCTACCTGAGGTTTACGGACTATGAAGTGTACAGGGATATCGCCAACAAAATTGATGAAACCCGGGCCTCGCGCAATAAATTCATTAAGGCGTTTGTCGCTCCCATCAAGGAAGAACTCGATACGCTCAAGATTGCATATGAAATAAAGAGCCGCCCCAAATCAATTTTTTCGATTTACAATAAAATGCGTAAGCAAAACATACCTTTTGAAGAAGTGTATGACTTGTTTGCCATTCGCATCATCCTTGATACTTCACTTGAACACGAAAAATCATTCTGCTGGCAGGTGTATTCCATCGTCACGGATTATTATACACCCAACCCCGACAGACTCCGCGATTGGATCAGTACACCCAAGGCCAATGGCTATGAATCTCTCCATACCACAGTTATGGCAAAAAATGGCCAATGGGTTGAGGTTCAGATTCGTACCAACCGCATGGACGAAATTGCCGAGAAAGGGTACGCGGCCCATTGGAAGTACAAAGACAGTGCAGGCACACATGAATCCAATTTGGAAAAGTGGCTGGTGCGGGTGCGTGAATTGCTCGAACACCAGGACCTTACTGCCCTCGAATTTGTTGATGACTTCAGGGGTAACCTTTTTAATGAAGAAGTATTTGTGTTTACCCCCAAAGGTGAATTGAAGACCCTGCCCGCTGGAGCTACTGCGCTGGACTTTGCCTTTGAAATTCATACGGATATTGGTGCCAAATGCATTGGCGCCAAGGTCAACCAGAAGCTGGTCCCTATCAATCACCTGCTCAAGAACGGTGATCAGATTGAAATCCTGACCTCTTCCAAGCAAAAACCGAATGAGGATTGGTTACGCATTGTGGTGACACAAAAGGCGAAAGCAAAAATAAAAGACCTGCTCCGGGAGGACAAACGCCATGTTGCAGAAGATGGGAAGGAAACCTTACTGAGAAAACTCAAGCAACTCAAGATCGACGCCAACACACAAACCTTCGAACAACTGAGGGCTTTCTTTAATGTCAACTCTCAGTTTGAGCTGCATTATGAAGTGGGGATGGGTAAAATTGGATTGAACGAATTGCGTCGATTCAAAGAATACAAACCTGAAGGCCCTGTCCGGAAGGAATCTCAGGAATTCAAACCAGAAGCTGAGATCAAGACTGGAAAATCTCCGTACGAGGATATCCTGCTAATCGGAGAAGACATGGATGTGGTGGAGTATAAACTGGCCAAATGCTGTACACCCATACCTGGCGATGAGGTCTTTGGGTTCGTTACCGTGAGTGAAGGCATCAAGATTCACCGAACGAATTGCCCCAATGCACCGGAATTGTTGTCCAATCACAATAACCGTGTCATCAAAGCCAAGTGGACGTCGCAGCATGAAGTTTCCTTCCTCACCGGGCTTAAGGTGATTGGTACCGACCGTGTTGGTTTGATTAATGATGTTTCCAAGATCATTTCTGAGGAGCTCAAAGTAAATATGAGTTCCATCGCGTTCCGGTCTGAGCAGGGTATTTTTGAAGGGGAAATCATGCTGTACGTGAATGATACCAGACATCTCGACTTGCTGATCGGCAAGCTTGAAAAGGTAGAGGGCGTCGTGAAAGTGGCCCGTTTTGATTCTGCCACCGTTCAGCGAGGCAACCCCGCTGAAAGGGGCTTTTGAAAAATCGGCGAGTACCGGATACAAAACCTATATTTACATCATCCGGTTATGGCACTGAATTCTGCGTTGTTTGAGGAGGTGAAGAAGATCTTTACCGCATATCTGGAGAATCAGGCGTTGCGGAAAACTCCGGAGCGTTATGCGATTCTCGAGGAAATCTACACCCTGCCCGGCCATTTTGATGTAGAGGCACTTTACCTCAATATGAAGAACAAAAGCTACCGGGTCAGCCGGGCAACTGTCTATAATACCCTGGATCTGCTGACACAATGCGACCTGGTCACGCGCCATCAGTTTGGAAAAAATCAGGCCCAGTATGAAAAATCGTATGGGTCGCGCCAGCATGACCACCTGATTTGTACCGATTGTCATAAGGTGGTCGAATTTTGCGATCCGCGAATCCAGACCATACAGAATACCGTGGAGGAGTTGTTTCAGTTTGAAGTTGTCCACCACTCGTTAATTTTGTACGCATCGTGCACAAAAGAGAATTGTGAAAACAGAAAAGTATGAACTTCGCACAGGAAATTAAATCCAACACCCTCATTCTTCGGATAACTGGAGATTTAATAGGTGAAGACAACGGAACCCGGATGGTCGAAGCAGTGAATGAAGCAGTAAGCCACCAGGTTCTAACCTGTATAATTGACATTTCAGGGTTGCGATACATCAACAGTACTGGTATTGGGGTGTTGATCACCATACTCACCAAATTCAGAAATAAAGGAGGTGAGGTCTATCTGATGAAGCCTTCTGAGAGTGTCAAGAAATTGTTGGCCATTACAAAACTCAATGCCATTTTTCAAATTATTCAGTCTGAAGCGGAAGTCACCCGTAAGTAGTATCCACAAACATTATTCTTAGTTCAATGAAAGTAGACGTATTGCTGGGCCTTCAGTGGGGAGACGAAGGAAAAGGTAAGATAGTGGATGTGCTGGCCCCCAAGTATGATGTGGTGGCGCGATTTCAGGGCGGCCCAAATGCGGGCCATACCCTTGAATTTGATGGGATTAAGCACGTTTTACACCAAATCCCCTCTGGAATTTTCAGGCCTGGCACACGGAATATCATTGGTAATGGTGTGGTGCTTGACCCGATTATTTTTCGACATGAAATCGAAAAGTTACAGCAATACAAACTGGATGTTAGGGGCAATCTCTTTATCTCAAAAAAAGCGACGCTGATCATTCCAACGCACCGTTTGCTCGATCAGGCCCAGGAGAAGGCAAAGGGAGATGACAAGATCGGCTCCACACTGAAGGGCATTGGTCCTTCTTATCAGGATAAAATTGGCCGTCAAGGCCTTCGTGTTGGTGATGTGTTGGCAGCACACTTTGATGAGAAGCTGAATAAGCTGGTGTCGGCCCACAGTGAGATCCTTAAGCGGCATGGACTGGCATTTAATTGGGATGAGTTGAAGGTTCCGTTTTTTGAGGCTGTGGAATTTCTAAAGGGCTTTCGGCTTATCGACAGCGAATACTTTCTCAACGATGAGTTGAAGGCCGGATCCAGGGTGCTGGCGGAGGGGGCTCAGGGCTCTTTACTTGACATTGACTTCGGTAGCTATCCTTTTGTTACCAGTTCCAGTA